>CAIQIR010000144.1 GCA_903871875.1 uncultured Schlesneria sp. | reverse complement strand
GAATACCGTTCCGGCGGTGACCGTGGTCGTCGCCGCCAGCGGCGGGTTGCCGATCACGATCTTGGTCGCCGGGCCAGAAGTCACCACCACCGATCCGGAGGTGCTTCCGGTCAACGTGCCATCGCTGACACTCAGCGTGTAGGTACCCGCGGTCCGTAGAATCAGCGACGAGAACGTCGCGATCCCGTTGACGGCCGCGACGCCGGTCGTGCTGCCCGTCGCGAAGCCACCCGGACCACTGGCCACGGCGATCGTGACCGTCGAGGTATTGCCGGTCACCAGATTGCCGTAGGCATCTTCCACCGCAACTTTTACGGCCGACAGATAGCCGCTGGCATTGCCTCCACCGACCGATTGGATCACCAATTTCGCCGCCGGACCGGAACTGATCGTGAACGTCACCGGTTTACTGGTGGCACCGCTGTAATTCGGATCGGAACTGGTGAACGAGGCCACCACGGTATAGGTTCCGACGCTGGTCGGCGGTGTCGACGAACCGGTTCCATTGACGCTCTTGCCCGTGTAATACAGCAAGGCGAATGTTCCATTGACCGTGACACCACCCACACCCGTCGCCAAGGACGTGGCGGGGAACGGATTGCCATTGTAGGTGCCGCCAGGATCAGTCACCGTCACGACCGGCGTGGCGGGGGCAATGCTGAACGTGATCGGCAGGCTGGTAACATTCGCGTAGTTGGGATCAGAACTCGCGAAGGTCGCTACGACCGTGTAGGTTCCCGCATTGGTGGGAGGCGTTGTCGAACTGAGACCGTTGGTCCCGCTGCCGACATAGTAGGTCAAGGTCGTGGTTCCACCGACGGTCGCCCCGTTCGTGCCGATCACCGCGGACAAAGCCGGGAATGGATGACCGCTATAGGTGCCCCCCGGATCGCTCACCGTGATGGCCGGCGGATACGGAATCGTCTGCATCTGGAACGCAAATCCGCCCGTCGAGATGCCCGTTCCGAAAACGGTCAGCGAATAGGTGCCGGGGGGCAATAGCCCAAGGTTCTGACTGCCAAAGTACAAGGGAGTCGACAACAGTTGGGTATAGGGGAAATAGGCACCCAAAAGGACCGTCGGCGTTACCGGTCCATTGGGCCCGGTGAGCAACCAGCTGAAACTCTGATTGTCCGTCTGGCTGTTAAACCAGAGCGCCGTCTGAGAATTGAGTGTAAAGGTGAAGGTGTTTCGTTGACCGGGTTGAGCAATATTGCCATTGACGACCGAATTCAACGTGAGCGGCACAGTGGGATTCGTGATCGGTAGGAACTGAAAACTGACCGGGCTGGCAAAATCAGCTCCCCTGACCAATAAGGTGTATTGGCCCGTATCTGGCAGAGTCAGTTGACCAAAATCTGTCTGACCCGGGCCACGATTGAACACCAGCGTGCCATACTGATCGTAGAGACTCACCCCGTCAAAACCGCCGTATGACGGAGCTGGCGAGGTCAGATTGAAGATGAGATTCTGACCCGCAGTTCCCGCGAACTGATAGAAATTCGTTGAATTCGCAGTGGCCAATACGTCGGTGACCAATTCGCCGACGGTGATACTTGTTGGCGTCGGAAGGTTTAGCAGTCGGAACGCATAAGCTGCCTCATTGCCGGTTCCAAAGACAGCCAATGAGTAGGTGCCAGCAGGCAACAACCCGAGTAGCGGACCTGGAGCGTCGAAACTTGTCACGCTGACCCCAGTAGAGGGTTCGTAAGCAATTCCCATTGGTCCTGTCAAACGCCAGGTCGCAGTCGTGTATTCTTCGTAAACCAGGTTGTCGAACCACAGTCGTGTGGGCGCGGCCAGCGTAAATTGATAGACGACCTGTCCCGACGCTCCGAACGGATTAACATAGTTGGAGTAACCTGTCCCCAGCGTGAGCGGGACAACGGTTCCTTGCACGGGATTCGTATGCGACACAAAGTTCACTTGAAAACTAAAGTTCGCTGCGGTTGTTTGATTAACGGCGCCGGCGACGACCAGCGTGTAAGTTCCACTCGATGAAAGTGACACGGAATTCTGATCGGTCCCGAGGGCGCCGGAGAAAACCACTGCTCCGTTCGGATCCAGCAACTGCCAGGTCACGTTTGCGCCGGAGGTGATCGAAACATCGTGGAAATTGAATTGATCCCCGTTGTTGCCAGAGAAACTGTAGAGGACCGCTTCGTTGGCAGGGGCCAACGTCCCCGAGATCGTTGCGCCGGTGGGCGAAACCGCCGTTCCCACCGTGATCGCTGTCGCGTTGGCCAGACTCAAGAGATTGAAGGCATAAGAGCCCGTGTACGCACTGCTGCCGGCGATTGTCAGTGTGTAGAACCCAGCCGGCAACCGACCCACGTTCAGATCATCCGCGCTGAACGGTTGGGCCGATGCGGACGTCGCGACATTTCCTGCAGGACCGGTCACCAGCCAATTTAATTGGGCATCGTTGGTCCGACTGTCAAACCACAGGCTGCTGGCCACCGCCAGAGAGAAGGCGTAATTCACCTCTTGTCCAGGGCTGCCAATGTTGCCGGAAACGGGTGATCCCAATGTGAGCGAGGACGTGACGTCGGTCACCGGCAAGATCGTGAATGTGACGCTTGTTCCCTGGCCAGAGGCCAGCCCTCCGAGGATCAACCGGTAAAGACCGCCATTGGTCAGTGTGATTCGGCTGCCACCAATCCCCAGGCTGCCAGTCCCCACCTGATTGCCGTACTGATCGAATAGGGTCCACAGTCCTGCGCCCGCCGAGGCGGATGTACCGGTGGTGGAAAAGCTGGTTTGATTGAGGCAGATCACCTGACCTGCATTCGCGGAGAATTGATAGGCTTGGGCCGAACTGGCGGGACTCAAATTGGCGGTGACCGGTGTTCCGATCGTGATCGCAGGCGCCTTACTCAAATTCACGAATCTGAAGGCGTAAGCGCCTGTGTATCCATTCGCGCCGGAAATGCCGAGTGTATACGTTCCCGCCGGCAAGAGACCGAAGTTCTGTTCACCGATACTGAACGGTAGGGGTGACGGGATCAGACCGGGAACTGATTCCACGCCTGTGGGGATAACGCCGGTTGGCCCTGTCAGTTGCCAGGTCAGGTTGGCGTCGCCGGTTCCGCTATCGAACACCAGTCGCGTGGCGGACGTCAACGTGAAGGTATAATGCTGCAGCTGCCCGGGAACGGCAATGCTTCCGGAAATGGACGAATCAAGTCCGATCGCCGACGTCGCGTCATTGACTGACCAGACATTGAATGTGTAACTGGATGACGTGCTGGGAGCCGTACCGCTCACGACAATCCAATTGAAGACCAGAGTGTAGGTCCCCGTGTTACTCAACGTGATTCGTCCCAGATCGTAGGCCAAATCAGAATTGATCACCAAATTGCCGGAGGAATCGTACAACGACCACAGGTCTACGACATTGGTACTCGCCGGTGAATTGCTGATGCTCTGGAGATACAATGACTGCCCGGCAACACCCGTGAACTGGTACAGCTCGACCGAGTTATTTTGGTTGAGCGTGCCACTCACGTTTGTTCCCAGCGGAAGCGTCGTCGCGCCGGCCGAGTCCAACAACTCGAACGCGTAAGCATCGGTCAGCGCGTTGAGTTCATAGAGACTGAAGGTGTACTTTCCCGCGGGCAGATTTGCGAACCGCCAATTCTCTGCGTCGAGTCCGTTGCTGGCGACCTGACCGGACGGCCCCGTCAGCGACCAGACAAAATTGGCATTGTTCGTGAGACTCTCAATCCAGACGGTATCCATTTCGGTCAAGTTGAAGGTGTAGCGGTGTTGCTGTCCGGGACTCGCGATGCTTCCCGAGACGGGAGTATTCAATGCGACAGCAGAAGTCACGGCGGTAAACGTCTGCAGCTGGAACGAAAAATTCGTGACTCCATCGTCGTGAATATTTCCTTCCACAACCAGAGTGTAAGTCCCCGTGCCGTCTAGCCCAAACGGTCGTCCATCGACTTGCAGTGAACCTTGCATCACCTGCTGGCCATAGGGGTCGTAAAGAGTCCATTGGTCCTGGACGCTGTTACCCGACTGATCGGTCGTCGAATAGTTGATGTGCGCCAGGTCGACGACTTGTCCCTCCGTCCCTTGGAATTGATACAACTGGGTCGAATTCGCCGGATTTAATGTGGTAGTGACCACTGCTCCCATGGTGATCGGTGTCGCATTCGAAAAACTGAGCAATTGGAAGGTATAGTTCGAATTTAAGCTCGCAAATTCAGACGACAGCGACAGCGTGTAGGTGCCTGCCGGGAACAGACCCAGGTTCGCGTCGCCGAAATTGAAAACCTCTCCGCTCACTTGATTCAAAGTATTCGATACAAAGCCGGATGGCCCTGTGATTTGCCAGCGGGGGCCTACCGGACCTTGATTCCCGAAACCGACGAAGGAGTAGGTCTGGCTATCAAGCCAAAGCTGCGTGGGCGCGGCCAGCGTGAAGGTGTAATTATTTTGCTGCCCCGGCGTGGTGAATGATCCGGTGACAGGCGAGTTCAATGCCAAGGGGATGACAGTGCTTGTCGCAGGAACAAGATTGAACCCATAGGATCCGGTAGAACCAAGCTGCACCGCCATCGTATACGTCCCCGCGTTCGGGAACGTGATTTGACCGACAACGCTAGAAAGAAACTGGCTGAAGATCTGACGACCATACTCGTCGTACACGCTCCATTTACCAGCGGGAGGGTTGTAGAAGGAACCGGACGAAAAATAACCGTCCCCGTAAAAATAGGCGACTTCGCCTGCCGTCGCCGAAAACTGATAAAGTTGCGTTGTGCTGGTGCCGGTCGCCTCACCGGACACTTGTGTCCCGGGCGTGATCGGTGTCGCAGTCGCGTAGTTCATCAGCTCGAATGCGAAGCCACTTGATCCGCTAACTGCCAGAGTATAAGTACCGGCTGGCAGCAGGCCGAGATTCTGATCACCGGTGGAAAACGGCGTCGTCGTCAGTCCGGTAGGAGGTGTCGACACGACGGCCCCGGTGGGGCCTCTCAAACTCCAGTTCGCGAAGCTCCGTAGTGTCTGACTGCTAAACCAAAGTCGGGTGGGTGCCGCCAGCGTAAATACGTAGTTGGTGGGAGCCGTTCCGGTGACAACGGAATTCAGTGTGATCGAAGTTCCATTATTTCCGACAGGGTTCGTATGCGATTGGAAGTTCACCTGGAAGCTGTAATTCGTGCTGGCTGTGGCACTCACCACATTCTTCACTGCCAACGTGTAAGTGCCGGTGAAATTCAGAGCTACCGCGGTTTGGTCGCTTCCGAGTGAACTGGTGAAGATCGTCGTTCCGTTGGGGTCAAGCAATTGCCAGGTGGCGGTCGAATTGGCCGAGATCGAAACGTTGTGGAACAAGTATTGGTCGCCCGCGTTCGCGGTGAATGCATAAAGCGTTGTTCCATTCGCCGGATTAAGTGATCCCGAGACCGTGGCCCCGGTGGGCACAGCCGATGTTCCCGCGGTGATGGCCGCCGCTCCGCCGAGACTGAGGAGATTGAATGCGTAGGTGCCTAAGTGGTTACCGGTTCCCGCGATCGTGAGCGTGTAGGTACCCGCCGCCAAAAGCCCCAGATTCTGATCATCGGCATTGAATGGGGTCGGATTTTGACCGGATGACGGCGTCGACACGGGGCTATCCGGCGAGGCCAGCTGCCACGTCAGACTGCCATCGTTGGTCTGACTGTCGAACCACAGTCGCGTCGGTGTGGCCAATGTCACGGTGTAGGACTGATGTTGTCCGGGAGTCAAAATGCTGCCAGTGACCGCCGTGTTCGGCGACAGCACCGTCGTCCCGTCGGACACGGACAATGCCTGGAACGAGTAGCTGATCGTCGCCGTCGAGGGAATCGTGCCCACGACTGCGACGTAGTAAGTTCCCGAGTTGGCCAGCGTGACACGGCCTCCATCTGTCTGCAAACCGGTACTGAAACTCAGATTGCCGTACTGATCGTAAAGTGCCCACGTCGCACTGGCACCTGAACCAGTGGCTGAATCACTCAGACTATCAAAGTACAGCACCTGGCCAGTCGTTCCCGAGAATTGATAAAGTTGCGTCGGATTCGCGGACGTCAGCGTGCCACCCGCGCTCGTCCCTGGTACGAAGGGGGCGGCGTTCGCCAGATTCAGCAACTTGAATCCAAACGCTCCCGTGGAAGCGTTCGTTCCACTGACCGTCAGCGTGTATGTCCCCGCGGTCAACAGGCCGACATTCTGATCCGTTGCGAACGATCCGGAAAATGGTCCATTTGAGAGTGGGGGCGTTGTTCCTTCGGGTGTCGTGATCTGCCAATTCAGATTGGCGTCGCTGGTCAGGCTGTTAAACCACAGACTGGTTGGTGCGGCCAAGGCGAACGTGTAAATCTGGTGCTGTCCAGGACTGGAGATGCTTCCCGAAATCGTCGAATCCAAACTCAACGCCGTGGTCTGGTCGGTCGTGGAGGTGACATTAAAAGTATAGTTGGTCACGCCCGAGTCACTGACAAACCCACTCACCATAAGGGTGTAGATGCCGGAACTCGACAGTACGACTCGACCGCCATCCGTGGAAAGACTTGTTTCGAAAACCGCATTGCCGCTGGGATCAAACAGCCCCCACTCGGGCGAATAGGTTCCCGCATACGAAGTTCCGCCAAAATACAGGACTTCACCCGGCGTTCCCGAGATTTGATACAGCTGTGTCGAACCTGCGGGGTTCAACGTCCCGCTCACTGGTGTTCCGGGTGTGATGGACGGCCCACTGCTGGAAGTCAATAAATTGAACGCGTAGGCCCCGCCCGGCCCGGACGCATATGGGTCCACCGGATTCACGGTCAAAGTGTACGCCCCGACGGGAAGCAAACCGAAACTGAGATTCCCCCAACTGAACGGTACCTGCCCCTGACTTTCCGGATAGTCGTTTGCAAAAGCACCGCTCGGTCCCGTGATCTGCCAATCGATCTGATTGGAATTTGTCAGACTGTTGAACCACATCGCCGTGGGAGTGGTCAAACTGAAATTGTAAATCGCCTGTTGACCAGGTAACGCAGTCCCGGAAACCAATGAGTTGAACGTCAACGGCGTCGTGAGATCGGTATACGCAGTGAGACTAAACGAGTAGTTTGCGGTTCCGTTTTCGTCGGGCGATCCGCCCACGGCAATCGTGTAGACGCCCGTTTGGGCGATTGCGATTCGATCTGTATCCACTTGCAAGCTGCCCGTTTGGACGAACGCTCCGGATTGACTCATCAACGTCCAGGTTGGATCCCGTGTCTCCTGCGAAGTGTCAGTCGTGGTAAAGCTGATGCTGTGGAAATTCAAATACTGGCCGGCAGTAGCCGAAAACTGATACAGCTCGGACGAATTGGTGGGATTCAGTGTCCCGCTGACCACCGCTCCCACGGTCATCGGCGTGGCGCTCAGAAGCTGCTTTTGCTCGAGCAGTTCGACAATGGATGCGACCCGCAGTTTTGATCGATGGTGTCCCCGCTGTCTTCGGGCGGCCTGAGATTTTCGCGAGAACAGTTCTTGCAGCAAGTCACTCCACGAATTCAGCAGCATTCGCATATTTCCCGTGCAGATCGCCCGACTCGAGCGGCAAGTTGATTGACCATTCCAGGCGAACGAGGTGTTCTGAAATCAAAACGGAATCACCGCTGATCACGGCCAGACCCGCCGTGCAAAATGCAGCAATTGAGTTGTGGATAAGATTAAGACACTAACGATGTAGTCTCATTCTCGTCAACTACCGAGCTGCCCAAACGACTTATGTAAGCAGACGTACTAATTTTGTTTGAGCGTTCTATGCGCTCCGATGGGCTTGTGGTGACATCGTTCAAGCGAAGAGAGGCGGACAGACACGAGTTTCCCAGTTGTCCAACGACTCAGGGATTTTGAACAGGGCGAAGGCAACTGTTTCATTGCGGGAAATCGAGCCAGTCCCCGGGCCGTGAACGATGGCATGCACCTCAGAGGGCCACGGTGTCTCCACCGCGTTAATTCCGGCGGCGGGGTGTTATCACCGGCTTCACAGATCGCTCGACCCTGCCAGCACCAGAAAAGCAGCAGCACGACGGTGCCATTCGTTCCGGAAACTTTTCTGGAAACCGCGTTCGACAAAGTCCGCACTCGACAAGCTGTCCATGCCGCGTCACCGGTGGCAAATCTCCGCTTTTTGACCAATCTTCCAAACGTTTGGAAACAAGACGCGTTTTGCTATTGGACGACGTCTCTTTTTTCGTATGTTATCACCTGACGCGCTGCCGCACGTCAGTCGCCGTCTGCAGCGGCGAGGGATTTCGGTGGGCAGCGT
>CAIQIR010000143.1 GCA_903871875.1 uncultured Schlesneria sp. | reverse complement strand
GAAATTGATCCCGTTGTAAACATTTCCCTGATCCAGGTAAGGCAGCAGGAATTCGGTCCAAGCATGCATATTGAACGAACTGACGGCCGCGACGTTCGGGGTATTGGCGTCGATTCCGTCGCCAGCACCGCTCGCCCAACCGTCGGCGGGGTTTTTGCTGTTGTAGGCGCAGAGGAAGGGCGGTGCGAACATCCCGTACGTCGACTCATAGTTGTAAAACGCCAATCCGATTTGTTTCAGATTGTTTTTGCATTGAGTCCGTCGGGCCGCTTCACGTGCTTGTTGGACAGCGGGCAATAGCAGGGCGATCAAGACGGCGATAATGGCGATGACCACCAGCAATTCAATCAGCGTAAATCCCAACCGCTTCTTCATAAGAAACTCCTTAAACGTCGGACAACGAAAAACAGCAATCGTACAGACGGATTGACTGTTAAGAGACTTGGAGTGCAGATAGTCGGAAAGGGGCACAGTCCCATTGTGTTTTGTCTGTGGCATTTTTGATAGCAAATGCGAGTCGCTGAAAGCAAGCAATCAGTCTGTGAAAAACATCTCATTTTTCAAAAAAGTGAGATATTTTGTCTTAATGCCGCCTGAATTCTTAAATCGTCCGAAACAGACCGGCAAAAGGTCGCGGAAACGTGACCGTGATTTATCTCGCGCGGTGGTTTTGACTTGTGAATCGTTGTGGATTTGTAATCGACATCGACGAAGATCGAAAAACGACGTTTATCCCAATAAATACAGGTTGTTTAGCTTCGACAGGGGGGCAGCGGGAAGACGCGAAACGGCTTGAGAAATGTCGTTCTGAGAAGCGGCGGCAGGACGTCGAAATCTCTCCCTTCGCAACTTCTCAGGACTTCGCTGGACTGACAGGTTGGGGAGCGACTTCGCACTGAAAAGATTGGCGATCTCGTGACGAATTGGCCTGCCCAGACGAATGGCAAAGCGGTCACAGGGGATGCACGTCTTCGTGGAGACGTTCGTGAACTGTTGCGAATCGCCGGACTCATTTGATCTTCCCGGCAGGGCGTCAAATGAAGTTGTTTGTTTTTGCTGATCCGGCTGGTTGGAGGTGCTTTGGATTAAGTTTCCAGGAAATCATGACCGGACCGATTTCCTGATTTTCCCGCGTTGTCGAGCGTATTGAAGGTACTGCTGCCCGGGTGCGAAGGCTGAGCTGCGGGGATGAATGGGAGGTCAGAAACTGGGCACAAAATGCGTCTTGCCGACGATTAGTCGATCGTGTTTTGGCCGCCAACTGCTACGCTGAAGGCGTTGTCTTTGTTTCTGCCGGTTCGCCGATGTATCGTCGATGTTGCGACGAACTGGTGCGCGAAAACGATCGTGCAATGAATTGGTGATGAGCCGTTCGTCGAGGAGCGATGAATGCAGTGTCGATACGACGTCGCAACGTCGGCAATTGATCTGTCGGACAGGGGGATTCGGAAATTGAAAACATGAGAGCCGCCGAACGCGTTGTCTGGCCAGTCTGTTTTTCGGTGATGGTGATGTCCTGCCTGCTTTACTGTGGATGCGGACCCGCCGAACCGAAGGCGGAGACGGGACCGGAAGCGCCTGCACCGATCGTGACGCTCGATTCGCCGCCAGATCTTCCGCCAATTGTCGCGGATGTTTCGTACCCTCCCGGGACGCTGACTTTCACCAAGGATATTGCGCCGATTGTCTTTCACAAATGCGCCACCTGTCACCATCAGGGAGAGATTGCGCCGTTTACACTGGTCTGCTATCAGGACGTGAAAAAACGTGCCCAACAGATCGTTGATGTGATTCAAAAGCGAATTATGCCTCCTTGGGCGCCGCTTCCGGGTTATTGTGCGTTTGAGCGGGACGGCGCTTTGAATGCCAATCAAATCGCGATGATCGCACAGTGGGTCGAAGAAGGGGCCGTCGAGGGGGATCTGTTGGCGCTTGCGCCGCTTCCGGAATTTCCGCAAGGGTGGATTCATGGCCAACCGGATCTCGTGGTCACCATGTCAGAACCGTTCAAAATCTCGGCCGACACCAGGGATGTGTTCCGAAAATTTGTGATCCGTGTGCCGATCGAAGAAACGAAATATGTGCGGGAGTTCGAATTCGATCCCGGCAATCGAAACGTGATCCACCACATGCGGCTACGCGTCGACGAATCGAGTTTGTCTCGATCACAGGATTTGCAGGATCCGCTGCCAGGGTTTGAAGGCACAATGATCGCGGGTGACGTCGCGCCGAACGGGTTCTTTCTGGGGTGGACGCCGGGATTTTCCACAGTGCCCAAGCGTGCGGATGTCGCCTGGACAATTCAGAAAGGAACCGATCTCGTACTGGAGCTGCATCTCAAAGGCACAGGCAAGGAAGAGACGGTCCAGTCATCGATCGCCTTGTACTTCAACCCTGTTCCACCTAAGGAACGTCTGCACATGATTGTGATGGAATGTCAGACGATCGACATTGCGCCGGGTAAGAAGGACGACGTGTACGAAGACCAATATGTCCTTCCCGTCGATGTCACGGTGCTCAGCATCATTCCTCATGCTCATTTTCTTGGAAAGGATTTTCGTCATTATGCCGTGTTGCCCAATGGTGAAAAAATCTGGCTAATGCGGATGGATGACTGGGATTTCAACTGGCAACGCGAATACACGTATGTCGATCCAATTTCGCTGCCGAAAGGGACCACCATCTGCATGCGAATCACCTACGATAATTCGGCCGAAAATCCACGTAACCCTTACAACCCACCGCAACGAGTGATGATCGGCCGCGAAACTTATGACGAAATGGCCCAGACCACTTTGCAGGTTCAAACGGCGAATCTTGCGGACGGAAAACTGCTCGACGCCGACTTCATGCGTAAATATCTGCACAGTTTGAAGGTGAAAGAACATTTTCTGATCGATCGCGGACGGGAAACCTCTGAATCGCATTACAATCTGGGTTGCCTCTACCGACAGGAAGAAAACCAGCCGCAGGCGCTTTACCATTACCAAGAGGCGATCCGGTTGAATCCCGACAACCTGTTCGCGATCAATAATCTGGGCAGCATCTATCGGGTACTTGGCAAAACGGCGGAAGCGATCGGTCAATACACGCGAGCATTGGAAATCAATCCGCAAGACATCCGGGTGCGCAACAATCTTGGTCTGGCGTATCTCAATGAGCGTCGATTGGACGAAGCTGAGGCTCAATTTGAGGCGGCTCTGCGGATCAGCCCGGAATTGGCGGAGCCGGAGGAAAATCTCGGTGTTGTGGCTGCCATGCGAGGCCAGTTTTCCCAGGCAGCTGAACATTTCGAACGCGCGCTGAAAGCGAATCCCAAACTCGAATCGGCTCGAACGAAGCTGGTTCGCGTGCGAAGGATGTTGGCGGGATCCCGATGAGGGATACTTCTGATGGGACAAGGGTCGGCGAACCCCGGCGGCGATCAAGCTCGCCCGATGAGTGTTGAGTGTGCGCGTCGTTCTGGTTTGGAATCCTTGAGGGGATCAAGGAGCTTGTGGAAGCGACGAATCCTGTGATCAGGTTACTTCACCTGCGGACTTTTCCGCAGGGATGCTTCGATCTGACGGATTCGTTCTGTCGGCCGGGGGTCATCGGGGCGGAGTTTCTGAGCAATGCGAAGCTGCTCGACTCCTTCCGCATAACGCTGTTGAGACGCCAGAGTGAGTCCCAGGGTGAGTCGAGCTTCGAATAACTGTGGCTGCAATTCAACCGCTTTTTGAGCCGATTCGTTCGCTCGCTTGAGATCACCCAACTGCAATAGCGTATTGGCCAGATAGGTATAACCCATGGCGAAACGTGGGTCATTTTTCACAGCCAACTCGAAACATTTGACGGCTTCCAGCGGACGTTGAAGGTTCGTAAGCAGCAATCCCAGCTGAAAGTGAGCGATGACAAAACCGGGATCGCTACGAATGGCTTCGCGAAACGCTGCAATCGCTTCGTCGATTTTTCCCAGCCGCTTTAGCGTTTGAGCAAGTCCGAAATAGAAATGGGCTCCATCGGGCTCCAGCTTCAGTACTTCGCGGTATTCTGAGGCAGCCTCTTCGAAATTCCCCTGCTTGAAATAGACATCACCCAAATGCGCGTGAGCGAAGAGATAGTGGGGTTTGGTTTTGATCACACTACGATAGGCGTCGGCCGATTCATCGAGTCGGCCAAGTTCCATCAGAGTGTCACCCAGCAGTAATTCGGCAGCGGGAAACTGATTCGTCGCGGTAACGATCTCGTGGGCCAGGACAAAGGCATCGTTAAACTTTCGCGATTCATAGAAACGCTGGGCCTGTTCAAGCTTTGTCACGTAGGGCAGCATCTGCTTGATATCTGGCAAAACCTCGGCCTCGGCCGTTTCGGGTTTGGTACCAAATGTTTTTCCCGTCACATACCCCAGGCTGGATAAGGTTGCCAATTCCTGCTGTGAGAGATTCAGGTTGTCGGCGCGGGCCGGGACAAAGTGTTCCTGCATTACTTCCAGCATGTTTCGCATTTCCCGGGACCGTTCGACTTCGGATTCGGCCAGATTGGTCATTTCATGACGATCGGATTCCAGATCGTAAAGTTCGGGAAGCGTGGTGTGGATAAATTTCCATCGCCCGGAAATCACCGCGTGCAGCGGACACCAGTTGTTTTCCAGAAACGGCTGTTCCGATTCGGCATAGCAGGGTCGCGGCGAAATTGTGCCACCCGCAAGCGCGGGACTGAGGCTACGACCGCTGAGGTGCGGGGGGGAAGGGATTCGCAGTTGATCGAGTAGCGTCGGCAAGAGATCGACCAGCGAAATGGGTTCGGTCACGCGATGTCCCGGCCGGCAGCTGCGTGGTCCCGCAATCACCAACGGAACTTGCAGAGTCGTGTTATAAACGAGTGATCCGTGCTGGCTTTCGGAATGTTCGTCGAGACCTTCACCGTGATCACCGACGACGACAATCAATGTCCGATCGTCGAGTTTTTTCTCCTTCAAGAACGCGACGACGCGGGCGACTTGCTGATCTTCCACCGCGACTCCCGCGTCGTATGGCTGTTGTTCGAATTGCGTACCGAAGAGGTCGCGCCGTAGATCGTAGGGGCTGTGGGCATCATACAGATGAATCCAGCAGAAGAAGGGCTTGGCCGTTCGTGACCGCAACCAGGCCAGGGCGGAATCGACGACGTGCTGTCCGTCACGGCGAACGGGCGCTTGCTGGCCAGCAGTGCGCGTGAGGGAAAAGACGTCGTCGTAAAGATCGAATCCCCGTTCGAGCCCGAAACGAGAATTCAACACGAACGAGGCGATGAAGGCGCCGGTGTTGTACTGATGTTTCTTTAAGAGTTCGGCCAAGATTGGTATTTCGCTGCCGAGTCGTCCCGCCCCATTGCCGCGTAGTCCGTGCTCGGGCGGATACAACCCCGTCAGCATTGTGGTATGTGAGGGCAGCGTAAACGGCATTGGGGAATACGCCTGCTCAAACATCACGCCACGCCTGGCCAGATCATCAAATGCGGGCGTCGATCCTGGTTGATATCCGTAAGCACCCAGTCGATCCGCGCGCACCGTATCGAGCGTAATCAGAATCACGTTGAGCGGCGGCGTGCGGAAATAGAAGTACGTACCGGCGATCACGAGCGTGGCCGCGACGGCCAATAGGGCAAGCCGTGAGGTGCGAAGCTTCGAGGTCAGGGTTACCGATGAAGGCCGCATCGCTCAGATCCTTGTATCGCAATGGCGCGACGTCGACGTGAAGCCGATGGGGCCGAACAGCCAGGGAGTGTTCTTCAATTCGACGTCTCCGAGCTGGATTAGATCGAACGTCACCCTCTGACAACAGCCATCGTCTTCGTATCGGTCCGCCAAGTCTGTTGTAATTCCTCGCCAACGAAGGATTCGAGTTTTATTTTCGGATTTGTCGCAGTGCCGATTCGGTTTGTTGAATTCGCTGAACAGGGCGAGGATCGTCGGGGCGGAGTTTTTGCGCCTCGCGGAACTGCACCAGGGCCTCGTCCAATCGCTTTTGATTTGTCAGAATCATTCCCAGGTTGAACCGTCCTTCAAATGAATTGGGCTCGAGCTCAACAGCCTTTTGTGCCGCTTCGAGTGCTCGTTGGAATTGTCCCAGTTGCAGCAGTGCACTCGCGAGATTCAAATAAGCCGGGGCGAAGCGCGGTTGAACTTTGAGTGCGTTTTCGAAGCAAACGACGGCTTCATTGGGACGCTTGAGGCTGGCCAACAGCATCCCCAAATGAAAATGAGCGGCGATCAATTCGGGTTCGAGTCGAATCGCTTCGCGGAACTCGGCGATCGCCGGTTCGAGCTTCTTTTGCTGCGATAAAGTCTGGGCCAATTCGAAGTGCGTCTGTGGTATTTCGGGCGATTGACGGATGATCTCGCGAAACTCGGTGACCGCTTCCTCTAACAGATCCTGTTTCGCGAGCAAAACCGCGAGACGTTCTCGCGCCTTCACGTTGTCCGGCTGTTTTTCGACTAAAGTACGAAGTGAGTCCGTCGCTTCCCGATAGTGACCTTGCTTGTTGAGAACATCACCTAGAAAAAGGTAGGCCACAGGCATTTTGTCCGTCTCGACGATGACTTCTTCGGCGAGGGTCGCGGCCTGGTCCAATTGGCCTTCCACAAAAAGGCTGCGGGCCCGTTGAAGTTTTAGAAAATGAGGCATCATGTCCTTCAGATCGGGCAATGCTTCCGTCTGAGCGAGATCGGTCGGGCTGGCGACTTTTCCTCCCGCCACGTAGCCAAGGCTATCCAAGATCGCCGCATCTTTGGCCGTCAGCGGTAGATTTTGTGTCACGGCGGGAACAAATGTCGCCTGCATCGTTTCCAAGATGTTCTGCATCGTCTTCCGCTCATCGGGGTGGGAATCGGCCAGATTCGTCAATTCCTCGGGATCTTGTTCCAGATTGTAAAGTTCCGGCCGCGTTGTCTGCAGATACTTCCATTCGTCCCGAATCGCCACATGAATGGGACACCAATAATTGTCGAGATACGGAGTTTCTGATTCGGCGTAACAGGTTCGGGCGGGAATCGTGTCTCCCATCAACGCCGGTCGCAGAGTTTGGCCGCTGATGTGTTGGGGGACAGGAAGACACAGCAGGTCGAGAATCGTGGGGACTAAGTCGACCAACGAAACCGAATTCGGAACACGATGCCCGGGTTGACAGCCGGACGACCCGGCAAAGACGAGAGGAACGCGCAAAGTGGAATTGTAAGCGTACATTCCGTGATCGACTTCCAGGTGATCACACAAGCCTTCGCCATGATCTCCCGCCACGACAATCAGTGTGTTTTTGTCGAGTTTACGCTCTTTCAGAAGGGTCATCACTCGTCCGAGTTGCTCGATTTCCACTGCAACACCTGCGTCATAGGGATTGTGTTCAAACCGATCGCCGAATAGGCCGGGCCGGCTGTCATATTCGCTGTGCGCGTCGTAGAGGTGAATCCAACAAAAAAACGGACGAGACGTTCTTTGCTTTAACCACTGGCTGGCAGCATCCACAATTTCGCGACCGTCGCGACGGCGATCGCCTCCATGGGCCGAAATGGTGTCCTGCGAGAAATTGTCATCATAAACGTCGAATCCGCGACTAAGGCCGAATTTGGAATGCAAGACAAACGCGGCAATGAATGCCGCCGTTTCGTAACCATGTTTTTTGAGCATCTCTGGCAGCAGGGGAGTTTCCTTGGCCAGGCTTCCGCCGCCATTCACGCGTAGTCCGTGCTCGGGAGGGTGAAGGCCGGTTAGCATCGTCGCATGCGAGGGAAGCGTGATGGGGGCGGGCGCATACGCGTGATCGAACAGGACGCCGTGTTGGGCCAGATCGTCGAAGGCAGCCGTCAATCCCTGCCGGTATCCATAAGCGCCCAGATGGTCGGCTCGTGTTGTATCCAGGGTGATCAGAATGACGTTCAGTTGAGGGGGCCTGCGAAACGAATAGATCGACGCCGCGACTCCGATTACCAGCAGAGCCAGGGCGATGAACAGAATTGCCGGCTGTTTGACGATCGAAGAAAAATGTGGGCGCGGCATGCCTCAGATTCCCAATCCAAAACCGGATGACGTCAACGGACGACAAGTCAAACAGCATAAGAGATTCGGCAAGGAAAGCCCTCTTCAAGCGGCTGCGGGTTTGGGAGATGAAAGAAACATGCTGGTCATATCATGACTCGACGAACGGTTCGCTGTTACTGATCGGTTCGTTGGCGTGCGGCTTCGGATTGCCGGATGCGTTCGGCCGGGCGTGGGTCATCAGGACGCAGGGCTTGTGCCGCTCGGAATTCCGCGATGCCATCATCATACCGCTTCTGTGATGTCAGGATGACTCCCAAATTGAATCGGCCTTCGAAGGAATTGGGATCCAGTTGGACGGCCTTTTCTGCCGCAGTGGTTGCTTGGTCGATTTGACCGAGCAACAGTCGCATGCTCGCTAGATTCGTATAAGCCATGGCAAAATTCGGTTCATACCGAATCGCATTTTCAAACGCGGAGGCAGCGTCTTTGGGACGCTGGAGGTTCGCCAACAGTGTGCCCAAATGGAAATGAGCAACGACATATCCCGGATCGCTACGAATGGCTTCGCGGAACTCGACAATTGCTTCATCATATCGTTTCAGCCGCGACAAAGTTTGCGCCAAGTCGTAATGTGTTTGTGCCGCTTCGGAATCCTGCTTGATGACCTCGCGATATTCCGCGGCGGCCAATTCATATTGGCCCTGCATAGCGTAGATCGTGCCCAAATGAGCGTGCGCTTTCGGGGCATCCGGCTGGATTTCGAGCACCGCACGATAGGCGGCAGCGGCGTCATCCAGCCGTCCTTGTTTACGATACAAATCGCCCAACAGGATTTGGGCATTGGGATATTGTTTCGTTGCTGCCAGGACCTCTTCGACCAACGGCACTGCCTCGTCGAACTTCCCTTGATATAACAGGACTCGCGCGGCCGTGACTTTCTGCAAGTACGGCAGCATTTCTTTCATGTCGGCCAGGGATTCCGCGTTTGCGGTCGTGGAACTATCCGGGATTTTCCCACCAGCCACATAGCCAAGCGCCCGGATTTTCGCCAAGTCCTTTTCGGACAACTTCAGATTTCCCGCCCGTGCCAACACGAATTTGTCCTGAAGTTCCTCGAGTTGATTGAGCATCTCTTTGCACTGGTTGACGTCCGAATCTGCAAGATTCTTTTCTTCGCCGGGATCGTTTTCCAGGTCGTACAATTCCGGTCGCGTCGTATGGATGTACTTCCAGCGAGCTGAAATGACCGTGTGCTGCGGGCACCACCGATTGTCCATGAATGGCGATTCCGTTTCGGCGTAGCATGATCGCGAAGACATCTCTCCCCCCGACAATGCGGTACGAAGGCTGCGACCGCTGACATGCTTGGGGGCGGGGATTCCCAGCAGGTCCAAAAGTGTCGGGGTGAGGTCCACCATTGAGACAGGGGCGGCGACACGGTGTCCGGGTTTGCAGCCAGAGGGCCCCGCAATGACGAACGGGACATGCAGCGTCGAGTTGTAGACGAACATGCCATGTTCGGTTTCTGCGTGATCGCCCAATCCTTCGCCGTGGTCTCCGGCGATAACAACAATCGTCCGGCCGTCTAGTTTTTTCTCTTTCAGAAACGTCATGACCCGTTGAATCTGTTGCGATTCCACAGCAATTCCCGCGTCATAGGGATGCTGAACAAATTTGTCACCGAACAGGGCGGGACGCGCATTGTATTCGTCGTGGGCGTCATACAGATGAATCCAGCAAAAAAAGCGTTGCGAAAGTCGCTGTTGGATCCATGCAATGGCCGAATCGACGACGGCCTGTCCTTCGCGACGTCGCTCGGTCGAATGGGCGGCTGATTTTGTTTCCGTGAGATCGTCGTCGTAAGTGTCAAACCCGCGTGACAATCCAAACTTGGAATCCAGTACGAACGCGGCGACAAAGGCGCCTGTGTCGTAACCGTTCTTCTTCAAGATCTCGGGAAGCGAGGGAATTTCATCTGAGAGACGCCCGGTACCGTTCACTCTTAATCCATGCTCGGGGGGATACAGGCCAGTCAGCATCGACGTATGCGACGGCAGCGTGAGCGGAACGGTGGCATACGCGTGATCGAAAACGACTCCTTGTCGGCCCAATTCGTCCAAGGCCGAGGTGAGTCCTTGCTGATAGCCATATAGGCCAATGTGATCCGCTCGTGTCGTATCTAACGTGATTAGAATCACGTTAGATACAGGGGGCTGCAAGTACTGACAGCCGAAGCCAATGAAGACGGCTGAAACCACGCCTAGCGCCAGCACTCCGACGATCAGTCGCCTGCTCACAACGAACCCCGGCAAATACAGCATGGAAGAATTTGGGAAGACTGACCGACCGCGAAAGGCGACGAAACGAACCGTTCGCTGGATCTCTTATCGAGTTGTCATTCGTCAAGACGTTCGCGTCTGACGGGGCGAAAATTTAGCCCTCACGCAGGGCGAGAGGGCTATCACGGACAAAACCGTCTTCGTTTTTCATGAACTACGGGCGATACCCGCACCAGTTATTTATTTCGACGTCAATTCGTATTTCAAATCTTGCTTTGGTGTTCCCGCCACAACGCTGAGCGTGAATTCTGATTTTGCGGGGTCGCTATATTTTCCGTTCAGTTTATCAGTGCCGACGGCAACTAATTCGGCTTTCTTTTTCTTCACAGGAATCATTTCAATCGTCACTTTGTATTCACCTGGTGGCACTCCGTCACCGGCCTTGTAAGTGGTGAAAGTAAAGCCGCCATCGTGGCCAGTTTTGGCATCCAACTTTTTGCCGTCGGCGGCGTGTAACGTCACGAAAGCATTGACCGCAGGCTCACCATCGACAATGACTTTACCTGCCACCGGAACGACTTTAATAACGTCGGTTCCCGTGATCTTCTTCAGATCGGCCGACGTTGCTCCACTACCACCACCGCAGCCGACAACCGATACGAGACCCAGTACAACAAATGCTTGAAACCGCATCCGAAAGCCCTCCATCCGTACTTCTCCCCGTGTTAGGCAAACAAAAACTCGCGTCGAAGCCATTTTCAGAGCTCCGACGCGAGCAATTCAAATCAACTTAGGCCGCAAAATCAAATTAGAAATCGCCAGCCGGCACACCACCTTGGGCAGTGATGATATCTGCCAAGGTGACGTTGGACATGTTTTGGTTCAGGGACCGCACAGTTCCGTCGCCCATCAGAACATTCACCATTCCGGAGTGGAACGAGTAAAGGTTCAGATTGTTGCCGTTGACACAGTTGATCGTGCAAACGACGGTGGCGTTCTTGTTGACGTCATTGATGGGTTGACCATCAAACGTCGATCCACCCAGCCAGTTTTCGCCAGAAACCCAGTCGGTCCAGGCACCCATGTAGTGGGAGGCGATGTAGAAACCGCTTGAATTCTGCGAGGACAACGCCGAACCGGTTTGCAGCACGTTCTTGGTAGGCCCATAGAGGGTTGGCAAGCCCGCGAATTCCGCGATCAGGATGGTGTTCGACAAGCCGTCGGTGACCTTACCGAGAGTTGGCGAGAAATCGCTGTCGTTCAGCAGTCCGTCACGTGACGCTTCGTGGTCATTGGCCTGATTCAGGTCGTTGTTGAAGCCGTGGTTGACGCCGGAGATCACCATGTAATCCAGTGGGCTACCGACTGACCAGTAAGGTACGCCGTGCGATGTGAAATACTCCATGCATTCGTCATTGATGACCGGACCGTTGCGGCCAGGTGTCGAAGGGCAAGAGTAGGCGGCAATGTTGACGCTGG
>CAIQIR010000142.1 GCA_903871875.1 uncultured Schlesneria sp. | reverse complement strand
TTTAACCTGCCCGGCGGGGGTTCGAATCCCCCCGGCCCCATTGAACACTGGGCCTGTAGCTCAACGGTGAGAGCAGGCTCCTTATAAGGGCCAGACGACGGTTCAACTCCGCCCAGGCCTACTGAAAGACGACAACGACGGGATCAAGGTGTTAGCGGCAGCACACTCGGTTCTTACCCGAGCAAGTGACGGTTCAAGTCCTTCTGGTCCCAATGAAGACTTGCACTGGTCGTTTAGCGGCAAGGACACCGCACCCGTAATGCGGCAACGTGGGTTCGAGTCCCACCCGGTGCTTTTTAATGCGCGATGAAGTCCATTTTACAGAAATGGTCGTTCGCGCGTTGAAGAAAGTTCTTTAACAATTCGGCCAGGAATTCACGCACCCATGACGTAGCGGCAGCGTACCGTCTCGCCAAGGCGGAGGTGCGGGTTCAACTCCCGCTGGGTGCTTTTTTGTTCGCGTGGACGGTCCGTCGTGAAAACGATTGTCCATCCGCGGTGAACGATTATCAGCGTGTGGGACAGCATGGCCCTGTTCGTCACAAATGGGCCGCGTGCCTCGGGCAAGCAACTGAGGCCGCCGAGCGATTAGCGAGGATGAAGGCTGAAGCCGCGGTAGTTGAACACCGCTCGAAAGCAGGTGTCCCGAAGAATCGGGATTGTGGGCTCGAGTCTCACGGCTTCCGCCTTGAAAATAACACGTGCCCTTGGCCGAGCGGCAGAGGTGCCAGCCTTCCAAGCTGGACAGGCGGGTTCGATTCCCGCAGGGCACTCTTGATTGGGTCGGTAGCTCAGCGGCAGAGCAGGTGCTTGTTAAGCACCCACGCGTGGGTTCGAGTCCCACCCTTCCCTCTTTCATTGCGGGGTAGTCGCTGTTGGCAGCGATGCTGGGCTTTGACCCCGGAGGCGCAGGTTCGATTCCTGCCCCCGCAATTTGTGAACTTCTCAACCGAGAGCGTGTCATTTGACGCAGAACCATTGCGGGAAAGTCGCTGCTGGTAGCGATGCTGGGCTCTGAACCCGGAGGGACCAAGCCCTCGGCTCGGTGCCCGGTTCGATTCCAACTCCCGCAATTTACAGATTACGGAAGTCATCCGGCCGGATGAGGAACCTGTCTTGAAAACAGGCGGCGGGAACATCCCGCTTGTGGGTTCGAGTCCCACGGCTTCCGCATGCTGGCGACGAACATTCGGGCTCATGGTCCAACAGGAAGACATCGGTCCTGCAAACCGAGCCCGGTTAAGTTTCCTAAATACAGGGTGGGTGCGATTCCCGTTGAGTCCATTTTTATTTGATCCGGTCCTGTAGCCCAGCGGCGAAGGCAGCTTCCCTACAAGAAGAAGAGCGGTGGTTCGAGTCCACCCAGGACCACTGGAGTAACGTTCCAACCCGTCAACTGAGGTCGAAGAGAATACTCTTTACAGGACCAGGGCATCCAAATAACTGTTGATCGAGAAAGTTCAATGGTGCAAATATACAGGATCGAAAAAGATGGATACTCAGATCGTGTGTCCTTTCGACGTTTTCCACCGAATCGTAAAGAAGTCCTACTGAGTCATACTGGCGCATTTCGCGTATTCCACGATTCCTCAGAATTAAATACACCGAAACATAGCAAATTGCCAAACAGACGACACAAGCGACGCTGATTCGCTTCGCGGTGGTTTTGAGGCCACGCGTATCGGCAGAAACGGAAATTGATTTCATGTTGGCCGTAATTTTGTCATCGATGAGTTCATGGTGCAATACCCTGCCGGCAAGATAATCCGGCGGTTCGGTCCTCGCGGAGCAGCCTGGAATGCTCGCCACCCTGTCACGGTGGAGACGTGGGTTCAAATCCCATCGAGGACGCTGACATGACACGGTACGCAATCTGGCAAAGCGGCGAAGCTCAAACCTTCGTGTTTTGTGGGTTCAAATCCCACCCGTGTCACTGAAACAATATGCGTCGGCTGGGCATTGGCGTGCCCAAGTGGCTGTAACCCACCCGCCTCGTGCAGTGCAGGTTCAACTCCTGCCCGACGCACTCGAATTTCGGCCCGTTCTTCTAGCGGTTCAGGATGCTGGCCCCTCACGCCGGCAACGCGGGTTCAAATCCCGCACGGGTCAATGACTATGGCCAAGTGGTGCAACTGGTAGACACGCGACGCTCAGAACGTCGTGCCCTTACGGGCTTGGGAGTTCAACTCTCCCCTTGGTCACTGTGGTGTCGATCATTGATTGAAACGAAGTATCGGTTCCAGGCTCTAACGCAAGCGACAAATAGACCAAAAAAAAGCAGCAACATCAAATAGCTGGCGGCAGCGAACCAGATCAAGACTATTGGACTTAGAATCAGATTCAATGCGGAGTTCACTACGGCGTCGAGACCTACCTGAGCCAACATCGTACGCTGCCTCCTTTTCAAAATGCTTGGATGCACTCTTAACCGTATTCGATTTTGAGAATTAACTCAAAAAACGAATCTGCAGGCGGGGCAGGTGCCCGACTGGCTTTCATAAGGCCGGGATGCCCGGATCGTTACCGGGGTCTGCAAGTCTTCGTAATCTCGCGTTAGCGCTCATTCAAAACAAAGAACAGGCCTTGCAGATCAAGATTGAGAACAGGCAACACACAGGTGATATACCAGCGGCCGAAGCAGCGGAATCCCACCAGACGCAATCGTTGACTTTCGTTGCGTTCGATCGGACTAAAAAAGGCTCGACAAGTTTCCGGACGCAATAAACGATCACGTTGGCAAACAGGTGGCAGACAACGAGTTCAAAAGCAATCGGCAACGTATGCACCTGCATTACGGAGTAAAGCAACAGTGCTCCCACGACCTGGATCCCCCAGAACCCGCCGTATGTCATCATGAGTCGGTGCCTTTTTATTTTGGGATGCATTTGTTGAATCCCAGTTGCGATGAAATACAGGCCCGTCGTTTCGCAAGACCAAATCAAGAAGACAACGAGGGCCAGGGCAATCGACGGTAGGACCGATTGGCGGTCTCGCAACACCCATCCGATGGCAAGGGTTTCGATGATCACTAAGACGAAAATGCCTCGATTTGCGTGCACCATTTGATTTCATTTTTTCACTTGTTCGATGCTATCCACTCGTGAACGATTGCCATTGCGATCAACGAAACGCGTACGGAGTGGGTTAGCACTCTACCTCATTCTGTTCGGTGAAGTTGAATCGCGTCAGCCAGTGAATGTCGGACCTCTGCTGAATAACGGAAGGTAGCCGAATAAGGTTTGCCGGGCCGGTTTGCTAAACCGTGCGGTCTTCGGGCCGTGAGGGTTCGAATCCCTTGCCTTCCGCATTTGATTCCTCGGTGGTGAAACGGAAATCATACCCCGCTTCTAACGGGGTGTTCTGGGTTCGAGTCCTGGTCGAGGTATTGAAGAAAATACGGAAGGGCCACCCGAATGGCGACGGGAACCGGTTGGAAGCCGGTCGAGCATTATTAAAACTGCCTTGCGGGTTCAACTCCCGCTCCTTCCGCTCTCGGATGGTGAAATGGAAATCACGCCCTGGTCCTAACGGGGTCCTGTTCGCTTTTTGACAGCAAGTTCGATTCCTGGTCCGAGAATGCATGGTGTTCGTGGTGTAGTGGTTTCTGCATGTCGGTTTGTGAAACCGAAGGTGACGGTTCGATCCCGTTCGAACACCCTTTTCATAAGAAGGAGAAGATCGTGGTGGCGATGTTGAGTCGACAAACGCTGGTACTAAACCGGAACTGGCAGCCGGTAGGCGTAGCGTCGGTGGCGCGTTCACTGACGCTGGTGGCTGCCGAGCGGGCGCGGATCGTCGATCCCAACGACTTTCAGCTGTACACCTGGGCCGATTGGGCGAAGCTGATCCCGCAGGAGGATGAACTGTTCGTCCAGTCGGTGACGTTTCGGATTCGCGTGCCGGAAGTGATTACGCTGACCCAGTATGACCGGGTTCCCACGAACGCGGTCACATTCAGTCGGCGGAACATCTACAAACGCGACCGGTTCACCTGTCAGTACTGTGGGCGGCACAGCCGCTCTATCGGCGCGGAGCGACGGGAAGTTGAGATTGGATGCGGTTCGCGCCATGCAAGCCTCAGTATTGAAGACCTGACGATTGATCACGTGTTGCCGCGATCGCGTGGGGGCACCAGTACGTGGGAGAACTGTGTCTTGGCTTGCCTGCAGTGCAACATGCGGAAGGCTGACCGTACGCCGACCGAAGCGCACATGCCGCTGCGAAAGTCGCCGGTTCGCCCAAACTGGAGACCACTCTACGCCCGGCATGACTTGCGAATTAAAAGCTGGTCCAAGTTCCTCAGTGAGGCGTACTGGACCGTGGAACTGGATGAATGATGACCGCCGCCGAGTTGTTTCGTAGTGGCTCGGCGGCAACACACGAGTGATGCTCCTGGGTGAGCGGGCAGCCTCCAAAACTGCTGGATGGGGTTCAAATCCTCACGCTCGTGCTGTCTGCCGACGTGGCTCGACTGAGAAAGGCGTCCGCCTTGTAAGCGGAATCATGCTGGTGCGAATCCAGTCGTCGGCCCTGTTTTGTCCCGATGTTGTCGCGGATTGCATTGGACTCTCCGAAGGTCCAGGCCCTGGTTCGATTCCAGGTCGGGATATTGCTGTGATGCCCTGCGGGTGTGGAGGATGCATGGCTGCCTTCGAAGCAGTCGGGCGGGGTTCGATTCCTCGGCGGGGTATTTTAACGCGCGACGAAGAATGATTGGTCATCGAAGGTCATTCTCGTGTTGAGAGAGGAAGACCATTTTGTCCTTGGAGTGTGGAGGATGCACGCGACTCTGCGAAGGTTGAAGATCGGGTTCGACTACCGGCAAGGGCACTGAATAGACAACGCTGATGTCACACGGCATGACGGCGGTTTGCAAAACCGTTTGCAGTGGGTTCGACTCCCACCGGCGTTACTTGGGATTGAAAGCATTGATGTCGTCCGTCCAGCGGCGGTCGGGTCACTCGAAAGGGTTTGGCTTCGACTGTTCCGAACATGGGTTCTGACCGGACGTCGTTAGTGTGGTTAGCTCAGAGGAAGAGCACCAGACTGATAATCTGGCAGTCACGGGTTCGACTCCCGTACCACATCGGCTCACAACCGACTCCCCGAATGGGTCGCAAGACCTGTTCAACCTGTCGCCCAAGGGAGGTGAACGTTTGTTGGATTGGCCAAGACCGTGGTTCGCCGTGGTCCTGGCAGCAGTGGAACACACCCTGCAGAAAGTGGATTCCGCCGTGGCGTTTATTTGGCAACGGTGCGTGAACGGGTTGGCTGAGGAGTCTTGAGGTCCGCCTCAGGACGAAAGCCCGCCTCGCCACGCTGCGACGCCCAGTAAGACCGCGGCTCAAACTTTTCTCCGTGTTTTTCCCTGTGATCCGCGAACGTTTCACCTTCTGCGGGTGTCTTTTACCTCTGCATCATCAAAGCACCTGTCTTTGCGAGGCCACGAAGGCCTTCCGTTGTTTGATCCTCCAGAAAGGAGGTTGGCCATGCTTCTGTTCAAGCGATTCAAAGTTCGGACCTACGAAATGGGCTTGCTGTTGCGTGACGGCGAGTTTCAAGGCTTGCTCACGGCCGGAACGCACTGGTTCTTTGACCCGCTGGGCAACGTCCGTGTCGACATCGTGTCGCAGCGTGATCCGTGGTTGGCTCACGATAAGCTCGACCTGATGATCAAGTCGGGTGCGCTCGCCGAACGCGCCGTGATCCTGGATCTGAAAGACCACGAACGAGCCCTGGTCTGGATCGACAATCGATTCAGTCACATCTTGCCGGCCGGTCAGTACGCCTACTGGACGGGTCAGAAGCAAGTCCGGATCGAAATCATCGATATTCGGCCGGTCCGCTTCGAACACGAACAGTTCAAGGTCATTGTGCGTTCGCCGCTGGCCAACCGGCTGATCGATGTCTGCTCGGTCCAGCGAGATCACGTGGGCGTGCTGTTTATTGATGGCCGCTACGTCGATTCGTTGGCTCCGGGTGAATACGGCTTCTGGAAAGGCGCAGCGGAGGCCAAATTTGTTGAGGTTGACCTGCGGGAAACCATCGTCGACGTTGGTGGTCAGGAGATCATGACTGCCGACAAGGTCACTTTGCGACTGAATGCCGTTGTGACCTACAAGGTCGTTGACGCTCGCAAGGCGGTCAGCCAGACGGACGACGTGCGGCAAGCTCTGTACCGTGATACGCAGCTTGTGTTGCGAAGCGTGGTCGGAGCGCGCGAACTCGATCAATTTCTGACGGACAAGGACGCCGTCGCGAAGGAAATCGAGGACAACGTCCGACGTCGGGCCGGTGAACTGGGCCTGGAAATCGCCTCGGTCGGTATTCGGGATGTGATCCTGCCGGGCGAGATGAAGGATCTCATGAACAAGGTCACGGAAGCTCGCAAGGCGGCCGAGGCCAACCTGATCGCGCGGCGCGAAGAGACGGCGGCCATCCGCAGCCAGGCCAATACGGCCAAACTGTTGGCGGACAGCCCGACGCTGATGCGATTGCGCGAACTGGAAGTGCTGGAAAAGATCGCTTCGGCCGGCAAGCTCAATATCATCCTGGGCGATAAAGGTCTGGCGGACAAAGTGGTCAACCTGCTGTGAACGCAACCCGTTCCCATCACACGCATCCCCGGAGATCGGTTTTGCTGATCCTCGGGGATCGTCGTTTCAATACGGACGTGGTGAATTCTTCTGCGTCGAAAGAGTTTGTGCGACTCTTCGTGGTACGAACCGAGACGCAACGTCGACGACGCAAGCGTAGCAAACGTATTTCAGAACTAACCGATCTCGATCAGCAACTATCCGACTAACACTTCGCTCAACGTGCCCGTGCTGTCCCCGTGAGATTTCACTTTCGCACCGACTCCGTTCAACAGGCTCAGCCACAAGTTGCACAGCGGCGTGTTCTTTTCTTTTAGCACGATGTGTTCGCCCAGCTTCAAGCCCGCTCCACGACCCGCAATCAGCGTGGGACAGTTATCCAGGTAGTGGATGGTTCGAATATTGCTGCCATAGACCAGAATGGTGTGATCGAACAGGCTTGAACCATCGGGCTCTTTGGTGGCTTTCAACTGATCGATCAATGTTGCCAGCAATTCAGATTGGGCCGTATCGCGTTGTTGTGAGGCCACTGTCCGTTCGCCGGGCAGGTAGTGGCTGACATCGTGCGGAGCGAATTTGATTGAGAGACTTTTCAATAACGTGCCGACCGGTTGGCGATACGTGATCACTCGCGTACTGTCCGTCCTGAAGGCGGCCACGATCAGCTCGTACATCATTCTGATCTCGTCACGTCCAGCGAGTCCTTCGTGTGGCTCTTGGACGGGAGCACCCGGTTTCGGAATTGAGAGCCATTGCTCTTCCTTGCTGAGTCGGACTTCGATGTCACGAATACTTTGAAAGTATTCGTCCAGCTTGTCCGCGTCGCCACGGTTCAGCTTTCGTTCGACTCGTCGTGCGTCTGACAGCACGGCATCCAGTACGCTACGACGTTGGGCCAGTTTTGCTTGTCGCTGTTCCAGCGGCAGGGAATCGGCCGAAAACAGCCGATGGAACGCACCGACCGGATTATCCAATCCGGAAATCGGTTTTCCACGCGCATCCCAAGCGAGAGACAGTCCCGGGCCATGTCCAGACGTTTTGACGTCTTCGCTTCCCAACTGAATGGATGAAAATCGCGTGTCGGCTCCCAAGTGCGCTGCAGCGACCTGATCGGCCGAGATGCTGTTATGAAAACTCTGTCCCGGTTCCGAGTAGCGGTTGGCCCCTGTCAGCCAGAACGTACTGCCCCAGTGAGCCTCGTTATTATATTGATTCGACAATCCCTGAATGACGGTGAAATCCGACTTGTGCCGTTCAAGTGGTTTCAACCCTTCCGGTAAGATGTAACTGCCACCGGCCTGTTTGACGTCCGGGAACCACGTGTCGTTCGTCACCCCCCAGCCAAAACCGAGGAACACGACGCGTTTCGGCCGAGCACCCGAATTGTCCGCCGCTGCAGCCAATCGCCGCGTCCAACCCCAGGATTCGAACGCGGGCAGCGCGATCATGGTTCCGGCAGCACTCAAAAATCGACGTCGGGATTGATCTGGCATCTTTTCCTCTTATCGTTCGATGTCGTCATTCGTTGCCACTCGTCGGCAGATCGATCAACGACGAAATTCCGGGCTGGCAACCAAAGCCTGAAAAAATTCCTGCAGGGAAAAATTCTTCGCCTTCGCTTGGGCCACAAGTCGCAGCGCTAAATCTTCGTCTGAAAAACTGTAGGGCCGTCCCAATGCGTATTCGATCAACGCCTCCGAAAAACCTCGCGCGAAATCACCCTCACGCGCCGCGATCAAGTCGCGTAGCTCAAAGTAACTTTTGAATGCGGGACCGTTGTGAAAAGCACCTGCGGGATCGATGGGCCACTCCTTCGTTCCAACACCTGGTTTCACATAGCGGTCTTCCGTCCGCCAGACGCCGACCGCATTGAAGTTCTCCAGGCCGAATCCGATCGGGTCGATCTTGCGATGGCATGATGCGCACTGCGGTTCTTCTTGATGCGCCAGCAGACGTTCACGTGCGGTGAGCAACTTGCCCTCCAGACGCGAGATTTGCGGAACATTGGGTGGGGCGGGCGGCGGTGGATCGTTCAGTAACTTTCGTAAGATCCACGCACCGCGTTCGACGGGACTGGTGGTCTCGCCGTTGCTGCCGATCGCCAGAACGGCCGCCATGCCTAATAAACCTCCCCGGGGAGAGTTGGCCGGAAGTGAGACCGGGCGGTATTCATCGCCCGTGACGCCTTCAATTCCATAGTAATTGGCCAGCAGTCCGTTAATGACTACGAAGTCGGACTTCAGCAGCGAACTCAGGCTGCCCTTGTTTCGCAGCAAGTGCTCGACCGTGTGAAACACCTCCGCTTTGGCGGCGGCCTTGGTGCTCTCGTCAAAATCGGGATAGAGCTTGGCGTTGAACTGGAAAAAATCCAGCCGATCCATCCCCAGCCACTGATGAGTAAAGCCGGTGACAAATTCCCGCGACTTTTCGCTCGCCATCAGGCGGTCGACCTGCTGAGCCAGCACTTCGGGCTTCGACAATTCGCCACTGCTCGCTAAGGCCAGCAGTCGTTCATCCGGCGGCGCACTCCAGAGAAAGTAAGACAGACGACAGGCCAGTTCAATAGGTGTCAGCTCGCGTGATTCGGTCTCACCTTTCTCTTCGGCGAGATACAGAAATCCCGGCGATGCCAGCACGGCGCTCAGCGATTCTTTCAGTGATTCTTCGAACGAACCGCCGGCTTTACGGGATGCCTCGAAGAGACTCAGCAGGCGATCCACAAAGTCTGCTTCCGGTGGCCGCCCTCGAAACGCACGGGCTGCGAAGCGTTCAATGATCGCTCGCGCAGACTCGGTGGTCTCGCTGACATTTTCGCCGACGATTTGAATCAACAGATCATGTTCTGCAGGCGTCGGTAACGGTCCATCCCACTCAACCCAGTCGACCCACAAATCAGGATCGGGAATCACGCCGATTTGCTTGATCGAGTTGAGAAAAACCTCGTCGCCCGGAATGTTCGGCCGCTTCTCGCGAAACACAAATGATCTCGGACCGTCTGCCGTAACCGACACCACGACTTCGATGATCTGAGGTTTGGGCAGGGTGCCGGTGATTTCAAAACTGCGCTGAAAGGCAAATTCGACGTTACTGGTGCGCGTTCCCATCTCCACGAAAATGCGTTTCTGGGGTTTTGGTGCAATCGCTCCGATGCGTATTTTCAGCCGATAATTGCCTGTCGGAACAGGTTCGCGAACCGTTTTGTCCCAATCGGACGGACTATCTGGTGGAATCGCGATGACCTCGTCGGGCACGCTGTAACTGGTCAGTAGCGAGCCGGTGTCTGACAGGGGATTGGAGAGGTAGGCCCCGTAACTGGGTCCATATTTTTCGAACGCCTGGATCCGGTAGTCCACTTCGGTCTCGTCGGTCAGACCGAAATCACTGGGCGGTTTGCTGCGGTCGGATGCCCGCCAGGCGACCGCCTGTTTGTATCCACCAAGATAGTAGGCGTTGTACGTGCCCCGAACGACCCGTTTGGCGAGATCTTCGGATTCACGACGGTCGGTCCGTCGCTGTTGATTTTTGTCACCACCGCGGAGAGCGCTGCGAGCGAAGGCTTCGTTCAACGCTCGCCGTCCCAGCGCATGGTATTGCTCAAACTGATCGCTCGACATGAATAGCGAGGCTCCGACTGTATCGAAGCCTCCCACACCGCGGTCGTCCGGCAGATCGCTCACGTCGAGCTCGATACCCAGCAGCTCGCGGATCGAATTCTTGTACTCGCGGCGGTTCAGGCGCCGCATGGTGATTTTGCCTCTTACATCACTTAACGATTTCCGCGCCTTGACCAGCGTTTGCGCCAAATCGTCCAGGAACTCCGTCTTTTCTTTATTCTCAGGACGCTTTGCCTCTTTGGGCGGCATACTGCCCGAATTCAGCTGGTTGAGAATCTTTTGCCAACGTTCCGCATTCTCAACCGAGTCGAGTGCAAACGAGACATCGTCCAGCCGCAAGTGGCCTTCCGTCGTCTCCGCATTGTGGCAATCGACACAATAGTTCTTGAAGAAGGCACGATGCCGTTCTGGCATGGTGGCGACCGTCACATCTGACGCCCCCCCGCTAGAAACGAGTGAGAACAACAACACCATCGATATCAGAAATTGTTTGCTGGTCATCATGCTTTGTATCTGACACGGCGGGGTTGAGGCGGGCTGAACAGGCAGGATCTCGTCATTGTCACATCGTGAATTCTCCGGCTTTCAGCACCACTTGCAAGTCCGCACCAGACAATTCGAGGCCGGCCAATAAACAACACAAATAAGTTGAAAGACAAACTTCGCGATGCGAAGCTTCGAATTGATCCCGCAGACCCGCCCTGAAGTAGCCGACGACTTCGATGATTGTGCGCCGGAAGCAATCATTGTCACTCACAGGTTGGATCGCTAACGTTGGATTTTTGCCGCTCAACAAGGAGAATTTCGTGGCCACTGATCTCGACCGTTTGAAAGAAAATCTCAAACGTTGGACTTTGTTTTTGGGTGTCCTCCAGATCACGGTCGGCTGCATCATCGGGTTTATCCCACCATCCGCTGTGGCCTGGTTTCGCGGAGTTGTGATGGCCCACATCGAATTCACCGCGAATGGCGTCTTAATGGTCGTGTTCGGCTTCCTGGTTCGGGAACTTCGTCTAAGTCCATTGGCTCTGAAAATCTGGTTTGTGACGTTGCAACTCGGCACCTGGACCAACGGTGCGGCTGGGGTCGCGGCAGCCTTCATCGGTGCCTCGTCAAAACTCATGCCGACAATCAACGAGAAATTTCCGCCACCGCACGGGACCGACAATCCGATTGTTTCCGGCTCACTTCAGTTGTGCGGCGTGACCATCATGGTGGCCCTTGTACTCACTCTGTATGGACTCTTGGGCCCCAAAGCTCTGACGAAGGATGTGAACCGCTCGATCGAATAAATGTCTCTCGCGATCTTTCGGAATGAAAAAGGAAAGAAGTGAACACGAAAGCGAGGCGACGCCATGACGCAAAGCAAGAAGCACGGTCGCGTTCAATTTCACCGCTTGGCGCCTTTGAGTTCCCTTCCTTCCAAACGACGTAAACGGTTCAAGTCTTGATCGGCACAAGGCGGCTCGGAAACCGTCCATGGTTTCTGTTAGCTTGTGTCGAAGATTAAGTTCACACGTTCCCAGAAAACGGTATCGCATCGTGTTCCGACTGACGCTGAAAACGTTTCTCGTTTCGATCCTCTGCGGCGGCCGTAGGGATTCCAGTGCTGACCTCACGATGATGAATTCTCGCTCATCGCCATTGCACAACGCTCGCTGGAATTATCTTCCACTGACATGCTGCGCCGTTCTGACGATGCTCTGCGGCGGGATGTCGGGCAATCGCGTGGTGTTGGCTGACGGCGCTGCCGGCGGCGATTCCGCGGAAGTGATCCGATGGGCGGCGCGCTCACCCGCTTTTCCATTTGATGATGAGTTACGTCTGCTGGCTGCCGATGCGGTTAATCCCGCCTACCAGCAACTGCTGGAAAAGATGATTCGTACGGACTTGGATGCCGAATGGCAGCGAGTGGCAACCGTCGACAACTATCAAACCTTCGTCGCTAAGCACGGCGGGAAAGAACAGGTCATGGCCGATCCCGCACTGAAGGATGCTTATGTAGTGCGTCATGAGATCGCCCTGCAATTCATTGGACGGGTACGCAGCGCCTACGAAAAGCATCAGCGAGAACCGTCCTTCAACGAGCAAAAAGTTGATGAACTGTGCGCGAACGCCAATCGAACCAAGGCCAAGGTCTCGGACGACCAATTGGTTCCAATCAGGGCACTCTTAGTCGCCCCTGGTGCGGAAAGTGAATGGCCGCAGTTTCGTGGACCGACCGGACAAGGGATTGTCGTTGACGAATCCTTTCCGTTGCACTGGAGTGCGGATCAAAACGTGATCTGGAAGAAGGAACTGCCCTTTCCCGGAAACAGTTCTCCGATCGTGTGGGGCCAGAAATTGTTCGTCACAGCAGCTTCCGCAGACGGGACGCAGCGCTGGTTGCTGTGCTACTCGACCGAAACTGGTGACCTGCAATGGCAGAAGCCGGCGCCGCCTCCTGTCGAACAGTTTGAGAAGCTTTATAGTAAAAACTCCTATGCCTCCGGCTCGCCGGCCACCGACGGTGAACGAGTCGTCGCGTTCTTCAGCAATAGCGGCATCATTTGCTACAATTTCGCAGGCAACGAAATCTGGCACGCCGGTCTGGGTTCATTTCCCACCATGCACGGTCCCGGGACCAGTCCGGTCTTGTACGGCGACAAGGTGATCTTGATCCAGGATCAGAATTCGGGTGAGTCTGTCTTTGTCGCCTTGGACAAGCATGACGGGCACGTTGTCTGGCGGCAGCCACGACCGGCGGCGATGTGCTGGTCAACTCCGCTCGTCGTTCGCGCCGGACAACGCGACGAACTTCTCTACAACGGATCGAACTTCTTCGCGGCATACGACCCCAATACAGGCGCCGAGCTGTGGCGGATTGCCGGAGCCAGCCGCGAATCGATTCCGATGCCGGCGATTGGCGGAGGCAGGATCTATTCCGTGTCGGGTCGCAACGGTCCGATGCTGGCACTCAAACCGGGAGGAAATGGGGACGTGACGGACAGTCACACGCTATGGTCTGTCCCACGCGGCGGTCCGCATGTTCCCACACCCGTCTATGTCGACGGGCGATTGTTCATGGTCAACGACATGGGAATCGCCAGTTGTCGGAACGCGGTCACGGGTGAGCTGGTGTGGCAAGAGCGCCTCTCGGGACGTTTCTCGATGTCGATGTTGACCGCGGGTGACAAACTGATCGCGACCAGCGAGACAGGAACAACACACATTTTAAAGGCATCAGACAAATTTGAAGAGCTGGCCGTCAACGAACTGAACGAGACGATCCTGGCCACGCCGGCCATCGTTCGCGGCCGCATCTATTTCCGCACGTCCGACAAATTGTTCTGCATCGGCAATCCTCCGCAATAGCCCCTCTGGTCCCGTCTTTTGTCCGACGCTTCGAAACATCACGAAGTCGACATCACAGGTAAGCAACGTCGGTCAGGACCAGATTCACCGCGGCGTAAATGGCCCGATCCGCTGGCAGGGTGACCAACCGGCGACGAATAGCGGCTGTAGAGCCGTTTGCGAAACAGGGCACGATATCGACGAAACGGGGCGATGGCAGGAAATCATCCCGTTTACAAGCCAATCGCTCATCCAAAAACAAGTTCTCTTTCCCGCGATCGACCCGTTGTCGTCGATTCGTGCCGAATCAGCCACTCCTTTTGCGTCAGCCCCCCTCCGTAACCGGTAAGATTTCCGTTGGAACCGATCACACGGTGACAAGGGACGATCAGTGCCAACGGATTTCGGCGCGACGCATTGCCCACCGCTCGCGAGGCGTTCGGGTTGCCGACTTTCGCGGCCAGCGCCGCATAGGAAATTGTCGTTCCGACCTTCAGCCGGCGCATTTCCTGCCAGACGCCCAGCTCAAAATCCGTTCCTCGCGGATCGAGGGAAATCGTTGGCAGCCGCGCGAAATCGCCCGCGAAATAGACGTCGAGCCATTCGCGGGCCACGGCCAGAGTCGAACTGTGGCAATCTGATTGTCGATGCTCGCCCGGGAACCAGCGCTTCAGCCGGGCCTTTAGCAGTTGCTGGCGATCGGGCGTCATAAACTCAAGGGCACAAAGACCACTCTCCGAAGCGATCGCCTGCATTTTCCCCAGTGGCGTTTCCCAAGTTGCGAAGGACAAGATCTCGTCCATTTTTTGCTCCTTATTCGTCGTTCAGCGAATGCCAAAGATTCATCGTCGCGTAGGCCCGCCATGGCTTCCAACGTTCCGCCATCGCCAGAATCTTGCGCGGATTCGTTTCCCCCAAGGCTTTCTTGATGCCCAAATCGGTATGGGGGAACGCATCAGGCCACGACAAAGCTCGCATGGCGATATACTGCGCTGTCCATTCACCGACACCCGCGAGATCCGTTAGTGCCTGGATCGCCTCCGAAACATCCATCCGCACATCCAGACGAACATTTCCCGATTCAACAGCACTGGCTAAACCGATCAAGGTCGCTGCCCGCGCTCGAGTCATCCCCAAGGAACTCAGCTCGTCCACCGAACAATTTGCAATCGTGTTCGCTTTGGGAAACGTATGCGTCAGTTTTTCAAAGGGAGTTTCGAGGGCGCGACCAAAGCGTTCTGCCATGCGGCCGGCGAGCGTTCTGGCAGCCTTGACCGACACCTGTTGTCCCAGAATGGCTCGAGTTGCCGTTTCAAAACCGTCAAACGCACCAGGTACGCGAAGTCCGCGGACGATCTTGAGAGACCTTGCCAGAACATCCTCAATTTGTGTCGGATCACAGGCCAAATCAAACAGCCGCTTCAGCCGGGTTAACACAAGCGGAATCGATCGTGCGAGCGACGCGGACACCCGCACTCTCAACACCGATTTCGACTCGACGTTCGAAACTTCGATCCATCCATAACGGGTCGTGTTCTTTCCCTCGATCGCCACGCTACGAAAATATTTCTCCTGCTCCACATGTTCCACTCCCGTGATCGCTCGAGCCCCGAGGAAGGTCATCATCGACGACCAGTGGTACGGAGGCCGGTATCCAAGATCGAATTGGAAAACGTCGTCACGATCGATACGCGGACCTTTCTGACGCAGATCGGTCGGTTTCAGCCGATACCGTTCTTTGAACAAAGCGTTAAATCGTCGCAAACTGGAGAACCCGCTTGCTAATGCGACCTCGGTAATTGGCAGGGCCGTGTCGGTCAACAGCCGCTTCGCCACGAGCAGTCGTTGAGTCTGAGCATATTCAATGATCGACACGCCCAACTCGTCTTTGAAAATCCGACGCAGGTGCCGGTCGGTGACACGGAGTTGGTAGGCCAAGGCGGCGATGCCGTCGTCTGCTAAAAAGCCGTCTTCAATCAGCCCGGCCGCCATGTGGGCCAGTCGCTCCGACACTTCCAAGACCGAATTGCCGGGTGCCAATTCCGGACGGCAGCGCAAGCAGGGCCGAAAACCCTGTGCTTCAGCCATGGCAGCTACGGGAAAGAATCGGCAATTCTCTCGCTTCGGAATTTTGACCGTACAGATCGGCCGGCAATAAATCCGAGTCGACGTCACCCCGATAAAAAACCGTCCATCAAAACGCGCGTCGTGCGTTTTTAGGGCGAGGTAACAACTATTTTCGTCGAGCAGTTTCATGGTGCGATCAAAGTAGCAGGTGGATGACCTCGTTGCTCGCCATTTTCGGACATCGAATTGGGTCCACAGAATCTTCTTTTTTTTTTTTGCAGTCCAGACAATCTCCACTCCCTCGGATGGACGATCGACGTATCCATTTCATGCTGCGATCCGATCAATAAAGGACTGCGAAGTTTCCCCAGCGACAATGACATCACTGACGCTCCCACCGTCAGCAAGTTTCATCACAATCAATGAAAGAGCACCAACGTCAGCGACCATCTTTGGCGACGGCTTGATTGGCTCTCGAAGAACAACTGTCGGCCGAACCTTGGCTGTTATTCCAATCAGTGGTGGAAATCGGCGAATCTCGAACTACGATCAATGACCGTCGAAATTGTTGAGCTCCTTTGCCAGTTTTGGCGGGTGTCCTCAGTCGAAGCAGGTTTCAGCAGCCCCCAATCGATAAGGTTGATCATGACACACGACTTTCTGGCCGGTGCCAATTCTCGATTCATCTGCGTCGTTCTGTTGTGTTGTGCGGTCATCGCCCCTCCCACCTGGATTGGCGCAGCCGAAAAACCGCCAGCGGTCGGCGACATGGCAGCCGATTTTGAATTGAATTCGCTGGGCGACGAGAAAGTCACGCTCGCAAAGTTGGTCGAAGCCGGTCCCGTCGTACTAGTGGTCCTGCGAGGCTATCCCGGCTATCAATGTCCACTCTGCACCAAACAGTTCGGCGAGTTCCTCAATCTGGCCGAGGAATTCAAGAAGCATCATGCGTCCGTCGTCTTCGTCTATCCCGGCCCCTCCGAAAAACTGCAACAACGAGCGGAAGAGTTTGTGAAAGGGAAAGACTACCCTGACAATTTCCAGATCCTGCTTGATCCCGACTACCGTTTCACGAATGCGTATGGCTTGCGGTGGAATGCCAACGCAGAGACCGCGTACCCTTCCACCTTTGTCATCGATTCCAAACAGAAAATCCTCTTCGAACTGGTTAGCAAAACTCATGGTGGCCGGGCCAAGGCCGACGCCGTCTTGCAATTGCTCGCCGCCCACTAAAATATCTGGTGAACCACCTCCGATCGTCCTTTCCCTGGCAGGATCACTAGGATGCGACTTTCCGCCACAACGCTCGCCGCCCTGATCGGCTTGAGCCTTTTCCGTCTCACCTCGGCCGAGTTCGTAGCGGCGGCTCCCACGGAACCCACGGCCCAGGCGTCCGACCATTCGCAGGCGGAAATTCCGGCGGTTCCCTATGTCACCCTAGCGCTGGCCCGCGATGCGTCGGTTCACACGGAACTCGATCTGAAGCCGTCGCAGATCGAAAAAGTTCAGGCGGCCATCGCTCAAGTTGATGAATCGTTCTGGCGGTTACGGGACGTGCCGGTCAATCGCTGTGCCGATCAACTTGACGCACTGCATTCCCAACTGACCGCCGAACTAAAGCTGGAGATGACGCCACCACAATTCAGTCGCTTTGCCGAAATCGTCTTACAGGCTCGCAGTTGGAAGGCGTTGGCCTCGCCCGACATTTCTCAGCAGTTGAAATTGACGCCCGGGCAACTAGTGAAATTACGCAAAGCCCTGAATGACGCCGTCAAAGAACGCGAAACGATGGAGACACAAAATTCGGGCAAGCCGGCGAGTGTCCAGGAAAAGTCCCGCTCCAAACTGCGAGATACAGATACCCGTCGATTCACGGAGATCCTCACACCCGAGCAGCGTATCGCGTATCGGTCTCAACTGGGCGAAGCCTTTGACTTCAGTCGAATGATCCAAGTGGGCTGTGTCGCACCGACCTTACGAACTGGAGCAGCTTGGATCAACACCGCCCCGATTCGTCTGGAAGACCTCAAAGGCAAAGTCGTGGTCGTTCATTTCTGGGCCTTTGGATGCATCAACTGCATCCGCAATCTGCCCCATTATCAGAGTTGGCACGAACAGTTTGGCAAACAGGGTGTGGTGGTGCTTGGTGTTCACACCCCCGAAACCGAACGGGAACGTCAACTCGACAATTTGCAGCGCAACGTTGTTGAGCGGAACATCGCCTACCCGGTTCTGTTCGACGCCGCATCCGAAAATTGGAAAGCCTGGGGAAACGACATGTGGCCCAGTGTTTATCTGGTTGATAAACAGGGGCGTGTCAGGAATTGGTGGTACGGAGAACTGAACTGGAACGGCGCCAAGGGTGAAGAGTTTTTCCGCAAGCGGATTGAAGAACTCTTGGCGGAAAAGTAACACCTCGCAAAACGACACACCTGTACAAAAACACAGAACACATCAGGAACGTTCATTGACGACCCGACGTCCGTCAATGAAACAGGCTCAGCCGGAATGGTTGCGGCTTCTGCGATGGCTCGTCGCGCAAACTTCACTCGCGGTGGACATGGTTTTCAGCTGGCAGAGCCCTGAAAACAGGCCCGCAAGTGACGTGTGTCACCACACGATCACCAATTGCAAACGCGGATCTCCACAGCACAAAAAGACGCACAATGTGGATTGCCACACGACGTGCGTGAAACACGCAAAATTAAATTTGCCCTAATAAAATGGCTGATCGTCGCTCGACGGAACCACGCTGACCGCAACCACATTCGCATTTTCGCAACGACACGACGATCAACAACGATACACCCTGCAGCATTTTATTAATCGAATTTATCTCACTCAACAGAGACATTCCCACCGAAGTTGTGGTTAACACCAATTGATGGCGGCGCTCTTTTCAGCCATCGATCATGTCGCATCAAACCCTCGCGCATGTCTTGCGCGACAGCGGAGAATTCGTGAAATGCCGGCACAAGCACCTCGTCGCTGGATGACTCATTTTCAGATCGAAAACGGTCAATCAGCCAAAGAGACTCAGGCGACAAAAGCCATCCAAGACCAACAGTTCGCCGACTACGCCGGACAGGTCGCGGCGATCAACAAGTCACAGGCGGTCATCGAGTTCAACCTCGACGGCACGATCATTACCGCCAACGACAACTTCCTGAAGACGCTGGGTTATTCGTTCGACGAGATCAAAGGCCAACACCACAGCCTGTTTGTCGAGCCCGCATACCGCAGCAGTGCCGAATACAAACTGTTCTGGCAGAACTTGGGTGAAGGCAAATTCCAGGCAGCCGAATACAAGCGTATCGGAAAGGGCGGGAAAGAAGTCTGGATTCAAGCCACTTATAACCCCATCTTCGACGTCAACAATCGGCCGTTCAAAGTCGTCAAGTTCGCCACCGATGTGACGGCAACGAAGTTACAGAACGCTGACTTTCAAGGTCAAATCGCAGCCATTAGTAAAGCCCAGGCCATGATCGAATTCAACCTGGACGGCACGATCATTACCGCCAATGACAACTTCCTGAAAACGCTGGGCTATTCGCTCGACGAGATCAAAGGCCAGCACCACAGTCTGTTTGTCGAGCCGACTTATCGCAGTAGCCTCGACTACAAACTGTTCTGGCAGAACCTGGGCGAAGGCAAATTCCAGGCGGCCGAATACAAGCGCATTGGCAAGGGCGGCAAAGAAGTCTGGATTCAGGCCTCTTATAACCCCATCTTCGATCTTAATAATCGACCATTTAAAGTTGTCAAGTTTGCCACCGACGTCACGCGAGGGGTGCAGCAACGGATGGTCAACATGCGTTACGCGTCGATGTCGGAGAATTCGCCCAGCAACATCATTTTCGCCGACACCGACCTGATCATCCGCTATATCAATCCCGCTTCCATCAAGACGCTGAAGAGCATCCAACAGTACCTGCCAATTCCGGTCGATCAAATCGTTGGACAGAAGATTGACGTCTTCCACAAGAATCCCGCCTTTCAGCGAGGGTTGCTCTCGGATCCATCAAACCTGCCGCGCAAGGCCCACATTACGGTCGGCACCGAAACACTCGACCTGCTCGTTAGTGCCATCTTCGATGACGACAAGAACTATCTCGGCGCGATGGTGACGTGGGAAGTCATCACTCAAAAATTGGCTCTGGACAAACGTGAGAAAGAACTGACGGCAAACATGCAAGTCGTCCTGAAAAAGGTCGCCGAAAATTCGACGGCAATGGCGGCGGCGTCGGAAGAACTCTCGGCGGTCAGCACTCAAATGAGCGCCAATGCGGAAGAGACGGCCGTTCAAGCGGGGGTCGTATCGGCGGCGTCCGAACAGGTCAGTAAGAACACGCAAACGGTCGCCACAGGCATCGAGGAAATGAGCGCCAGCATCAGGGAGATCGCCAAGAATGCAACCGATGCCGCCAAGGTCGCAATGTCGGCCGTCAAAGCGGCGGAGACCACGAATTCGACGATCGGCAAACTGGGTGAGTCGAGTGCCGAAATCGGGAAGGTGATCAAGGTCATCACATCGATCGCTCAACAGACGAATCTGTTGGCGTTGAATGCCACAATTGAGGCAGCGCGAGCGGGTGAGGCTGGCAAAGGATTTGCCGTGGTTGCCAATGAAGTCAAAGAACTCGCCAAGGAAACCGCGAAGGCGACCGAAGATATCAGTCACAAAATCGAGGCGATTCAGCGAGACACCAAAGGGGCGATCCAAGCGATTGGTGAGATTGGAATAGTCATCGCCCAAATTAACGATATCTCAAATACCATTGCCAGCGCGGTCGAAGAGCAGACCGCAACGACCAACGAGATCAGCCGCAATGTGGCCGAGTCGTCGCGAGGTACGTCCGAGATCGCTCAAAATATCATGTCTGTTGCCGAGGCGGCCAAAAGCACAACCGAGGGCGCCAATAACAGCAATCACGCCGCAAAAGAACTCGCACGCATGGCCGCCGACCTTCAGCTGATTGTCAGCGAATTCAACTCCGGCAACACAGCCGATTCGAACAACCACAAATCGGCCAAAGCAAAAAATTGATTAGTAACAATCTAGAAAATCTTCCTGAGGTCAGCGCCGCGTCCCTCCGCACAAACCCAACGACTCGGGGTGTGAAGTCCTTTCATCACCCTGAGTCATGGGGCGGAACTGACCCGAAAATGAGGCACTTATGCAATTGGAAGAAGAGCATCTGCAACAGATTACGATTGACGTCTGTCAATCAATGTTGGGAATGGAATTGAATCCGATCAGCCCTGACATTGATACGACCAATCAATTGGTCGCTGCTGTCGAGATTCACGGAACCCGTCACTCGATCGTCGAGATCTTTGCCCACATCAATTTGATGCCAAGCCTTGCGGAAGTCATGTTCGCATCGAACCCCGGAAGCTTGTCGGAAGCCGAGATTCGCGACGCCTTCTGTGAAATTGCGAATATGATCGGCGGAAATGTCAAAGGATGGTACGGCGAAGAATCCAATCTCTCGCGACCTTCGTTTGATCGGGCAGACGATTGGCGGAACCATCTTCCGCAGGGCAGCCTCTATACGACTTTTGAATGCTGCGGATATCCGCTGTCGGTCGTCTTACGAGATCTGATCTGCCACAGCGAATCCACCAAACAGATTGCCGTTGCTTAACGCAGATTCATGTGGGGGAAAACCGTTCGATCCTTTGAAGTGCGAGGCCTTCGCATCCGATCGCGATAGTAACGGTGCCGTTCAGCGCTTGCACGACTGATATCTTGCCTTCGCCAATAGTACAGGAGTGGCCTTGTCCGCGATTCCGCCGGCGGCCACCAATGCCGCGATGTCGTCAGGAAGAATCGCCGAAAATGTCTACGACAATCAGTCAGAAGCAATGGACATCGCCATCAATATGCTGATCGAAAGTTACGGGTCGTAGCGGGAAATGATATCCGTGTCGCATCTGAGTGACCTCACGCCAGAAACACTCGCCGTACTGACTTCAAACCAAAAGTTAAGATCGATGTCACCATCTCGCGTTATGAACTTGGACAGATTGATCTGATCGCAATCTAGGAAATGCGGGAATCGCACCATCAAAGAACTTTGTGACGACGAATCGGAAAATCCTTCGCGAAGTGCCGACAAAACAACAACGGGAATTCAACGTCACGCTCGGCTTCGCTCCTGCCGCTGCGCCGAATCACCTGATGCCCTTTGGCCTGCCAAAAGGCACCCAACACGGCAAAGGGATTCGTCAGCAAACAACTAAAAACTGGATGTGAAAGACAATTTCATGAATAGAATCTCCGGCTGGAAAATCATTGCCGAACAACGCACCGATCATTGGTTTGTCTGGTTTGAACACTGTCCCAGAATCACCTGCACAGGCTGTTCTGCCTGGCAAACCGTCGGGCAATTGATGGAATTGTTTGGCTGGGACAATTTCGATATTGAGCGGGCGAGCCTCAGTGGTACCGCACGAGACGGGTATCTCGAGTTCACAGTTCCCCTCCTAAATTACCGGCGGACTCAAGCGCCCTCATTGAATTGAACCGGTTTACCAAGTCCTCAATGCAGACCGAGGAACGTTCTGGCGATTCATTTTAGTTGCAAGAAAAGTGGGGTGCTTGGGGATCGCCCCTCACGACAGTCAAACGATCCTGGCCGCCCCCCGAGCTTGGTACCGCTGCGCGCCTCAACCGCACCAGCGTGATTGGCGCGCGACAAGGCTTCAGCAGCAACACATGTCCCGCGGGAATCAGTTGTCGTTGTTGGCAGGAAGCGATGTCATCGCCGTATTTCGATGGACGATGCCGAACAAGCGTCCGTTTTTTGAATCGACGACAGGTAAATGGGCCTCACCGACCTTGGCAAAACAATCTCTGACATCGTGTTCACTCATTTGAGTATTCAGCGTCCTCATCGAATCGACGAAATCGGCCGCTTTCGCCGCCTCGAGGGGTAACGGGCCAAGCGAAGCGAGATTGAGTGATCTCGCATCGATCTGGCCGAGCAAGATCCCCTCATGATCGACTACGTACAAAGGCAGTGTAAACTTCGAAAGTAACAGGCCCTGAAGCAGCTCCGTATATCCCATGGCCGCCGAAATCGCGGAGAAATCCCGAGAGATCAAGTGAGCAAAATTGGGTAGTCGATCTCCCGGAGTCGGTTCTGACCCAGGATTTTTTGGACGGATACGCAGCGAGTAAATCGAGCGTGATTCGATTCGCCGTGCCACAAACATGGCACCTGAGACGGCCAGCAACATCGGTACCATGGTGGCATCAACTCGCCGAGTCAGCTCCAACACAATGGCCAGTGCCGAAATCGGACCCAGACTTGCCCCTGCCAGGAATGCACAGGCGCCAATCACAGAACAACATCCCATCGATGCGCCCGGCCAGATGCCATCCCAGGCATTCCCCAGCAAACCGCCCAGCAACGCACCGATCGCCATGGTTGGAGTAAACAGTCCTCCGTGAGCACCACTGACAAGACAGCCGGTTGTGGCCAATGCCTTGAGCAGCGGCAAAATCAACAGCAGTGAACAGGGAAATTCCGCGGTCAGGGCCAGCTGAACAACATCCTGACCGTTCCCCAGCAGTTGCGGGTATGCAGTGGAGGCCAAACCCAGTAGCAGAAACACCACCACGGGAAGCAGAAAAACTCTGACGTTACCAACCGGCTTGTGGGCTTCCGACCAGTCGATCGCACGAACCAAAAAGACCGTCATCAATCCAAGCAGCGGGCCCGCCCACAGCGACCAGACCACTAACGGAACAGAAAGACGATATTCGGGGATGTCATAGACCGGCCCGGTCGGCAAGAATACCCATGATGCGACCGTCGCGACGGCTGAACAGAGCAGGGCGGGCAGAGCCAAACGAAGTGAGATACTTCCGAGTAAAACCTCGATGGCAAACAAGGCGCCGCCCACTGGCACGTTATACGCCGCAGCCATGCCCGCCCCGACACCGCAGGCCACAAGAACTCGTTGTTCTGCTCGTGATAATCGGCTCCATTGTGCCAATTGGCTGGCCAAAGCCCCGCCCACCTGTTTAATGGCCGACTCACGCCCCAACGAGGCCCCCATTCCCACAATGACAATTGATTGAAGGGCCTGCGCGAATGTGGCCAGAAGTGGAGTCTTTCCCGATCGAAACCAAATCGCAGAATCCACATCACCGGCGGCCCGGAACATCTTGCGAATGCCGATTTGGCTGACACCCACGACAACACCGGCGGCACACAGAATCAACACGCGATGAATCGCCGAGACACCGCTCACTGCCTCCAGAAATGTTCCTTCGCGAAAGGTCCAGGCCAGCTTTTCAACGGCATGCAATAGCCGCATCAGCACACCTCCAACCAGCCCCGCCGCCGCCCCCGCCACGACGATCAGCGCCCAAAATCGAAACGACCACGAGTGCTGCGTCGTCGAGAAATCGAGATTCGGCTGAGAAGGATGTTGATTCATACGGTCCCGGATGTCGCGGACTTAGCAATTGATGGTCGACGATAACGGTTGACGGGCGAATACATCAATCAACTGGCAACTGCCTACTGCGATTCGATTGTCCATTTTTCCACAGCCAATGAGCCTGGTTACCGCATCGGCTGTGCCTCCGGGAATTTCCGCTCGGGGACGGTAAAGCGGCACAATGTAATAAAGCCGCACAATGCACCCATCGTCACCAAAAAGCCTCCGACGACTGCTGGGAGCCGCGACGAAACGTCGACACGTCACCTCAGTGCCATTCATTGCAGACGCATTCTCCGGTTCGCAAGTGGTTTCAAATCCGTGACCATGGTTGTCACCTTAGCGAGTGGCACCTGGCGAGGATTGATTGTAAAATCAGGCGACGGAAGACTTGGCAAAGGGAACCTCGGTGCATCCGAGAGGTTCGTTGAAAAGTAGGCCGACCTTGTTGACAGCTCCTGCGGAGCTTCCGTCGAGGTCGGCCTTTTCATTTTTTGGCGAAGAACCAACGATAGAATCAATTGCGGCACCGGAATGCGAACACGTTCGTGGCGTCGCAAACATCGAGTACTCCATGAAATCAATCCAAGTCATCGACAAATTGATGTGCTGCTCGACGGGCATTTCCGGAACATCAGTTGATCCGGTACTTTTCCGTGTTGCAGCAGGCTTGGACTGGCTGAAAACACAAGGGTTAACGGTTGAGAGCGTCAATTTGACTCATTGACTCAACAACCTGCAGCTTCATCCAGATCGTCGCCGTTCGTGAGTTGCTGTCGGCGGAAACGGCAATCAACCCGGATGTCGCTGGTTACTGGAAATGAATAGATTTGGCAAAGCGATCATGAATCTTTTTTCCAATCCGACTCGGATCTTGTTTTTCACAGGCAAGGGTGGCGTCGGCAAAACCTCGTTGGCCTGCGCAACAGCAGTCGCCTTGGCGGATCAGGGTCAAAAAGTCCTGTTGGTTTCCACTGACCCGGCCTCAAATTTGGATGAAGTACTGGGAGTTTCGTTGGGCCATCATCCGACGCTCGTGCCAGCAGTGCCTCATTTGAGCGGCATGAATCTGGATCCTCAAGCCTCTGCGGCCGAGTATCGCGAACGCATGGTTGGCCCCTATCGCAAGCTACTGCCGCCCACCGCGATCAAGAGTATGGAAGAACAGTTCTCCGGTTCCTGCACCCTGGAGATTGCCGCCTTCGATGAATTTTCGCGATTACTCGGCGATGCGACGGCAACCGCCGAATTCGACCATGTCATCTTTGACACCGCACCAACGGGTCATACCCTCCGATTGCTAACGCTGCCGTCGGCATGGTCTTCGTTCCTGACAACCAATACCACGGGAACGTCGTGCCTGGGGCCATTGGCGGGATTGCAGTCACAGCAAGAACGTTACCAGCAGACCGTTCGATCATTGGGCAATGCGAAAATCACAACGCTGGTCTTAGTGGCACGCCCGGAAATCACAGCCTTTCGAGAGGCCGCCAGAACCAGTGGTGAATTGGCCACCTTGGGCATTCGCAATCAGCATCTGATCGTCAATGGTTACTTCACCACCAATCGTATGGATGACCCCATCGCAGTGGCGATGCAAGCACGTATCGAGCATTCACTCGCCAGCTTGCCGCCGGAACTGGCGTCGTTGCCGCGAACAACGATTCGCCTGTCGGCCAGTGGCATCCTTGGCATTGATTCCCTGCGAGCGATGGCCAATGGGACCGAATTTGTCTCCAAGGAAAACATTCCCGATACCCCTGCGTTCCCATTGCCGCGAGGACTTGGCAGTTTGCTGGACGACCTGTCAGCGCCCGGTCATGGTGTCATTCTTGCGATGGGCAAGGGGGGCGTTGGCAAGACGACGGTGGCTGCCGCGGTGGCGGTGGGTCTGGCAGAACGGGGTCACCGCGTTCATCTTTCCACCACAGACCCCGCGGCCCACATTGCGGCGGCGGTGCTTGGAAATTCAATGCCCAACCTGAAAGTCAGTCGCATCGATCCCCAGCAAGAAACGGCGAAATATACAACCGAAGTCATGGGGGCAGCAGGAGCAACCCTGGATGCGGCCGGAAAAGAGCTATTAGCAGAAGACCTTCGTTCGCCCTGTACGGAAGAAATTGCCGTCTTTCGGGCGTTTGCTCAAGTCGTTGCTGACGGGCAGAATCGGTTCGTGGTACTCGATACGGCCCCCACAGGTCATACGATTTTATTGCTTGACGCCGCCTTGGCCTACCATAAGGAAGTCACTCGGCAGTCCAGCGAAATGCCCGAGTCCGTCGCCGAGCTCTTGCCCCGCTTGCGAAACCCTCAATTCACGCGCGTACTGATTGTGACGTTGCCCGAAGCCACACCCGTGCATGAAGCGGCTCAATTGCAGCATGATCTTCGCCGTGCCGAGATTGAACCGTATGCGTGGGTCATCAATCAAAGCCTTGCGTCACTGAAGGTCCGTGATCCCGTGCTTCAGGCGAGGCAAAGGCACGAGTGGAAATTCATTCGCGAAGTTGTGGAACAACAAGCCACACGCACCGTATTAGTGGAGTGGCAAAGTGAACCGCCGGTCGGTGTCGTGGCCTTGGAAAAATTGCTGACTTGAACACTCTTGGAGCCAAACAATGAAACCAAAAGTTCTCTTTCTGTGTACGGGAAACTCCTGCCGAAGCCAGATGGCGGAAGGATGGGCCCGTCATCTCTTAGCTGACCAGATTGAACCTTACTCCGCAGGCATTGAAGCCCATGGAATGAACTCCAATGCCGTTCGCGTAATGTTGGAATTGGGGGTGGACATTTCCAGTCAGCATTCCAAAGTGGTGGACTGCCTTGCCGAGGTTCCATTTGACCTGGTTGTGACGGTCTGTGGCCATGCTGCTGAGAATTGTCCAACGTTTCTGGGAAAAGCTCGCATCGTCCATGCGGGCTTCGATGATCCCCCGCAGCTGGCAAAAACAGCAACGACCGAGGAAGAAGCGTTGGGGCACTACCGTCGAGTGCGAGATGAGATTCGGCAGTTCGTCGAGCATGAACTGGTTCAGCATTTGCCTCACAAACTCCTTAACCCGTGAAGACAAAGTCGCCCGATAGACGCCTCAGACGAGCACCTTTTCTTCGCTTTGGGGGCCTTCCTTTGGCCCCCATGCAGGTGCTGGCCCATCAGACGGCCTCAAACTTGAGACATTTTCATTCGGCCGTAGGCTCGTTGATCTCTTCGAACCACCCCGTGGCCCGACAGAGACGTATTTGCGCGACGTTATAATCAATGACGGCATTGAGGTAATCGCGTCGAGCTTGAGCCAAGGCTTGCACCGACTGCACGGCTTCGATCGGCAGCCCCTTGGCATTCTCGATCCGTTGCAGATTCAGTTCGTAAGATCGTTCGGCAGAGACAACTCCCGGTTTGCTGACCTCAATCCGCTTTCGACGAGTTTGAACCTGCACGTGAGATTCCACAACTTCCTGGGCCACGCGGTCGAGCGTCGTGATTTGACGCATGCGAGCTTGTCGAACCAACGACGCCGCTTCACCGCGCGCCGCCTGTTCCCCGAAGCCAAGATTGCGAATTTCCCAATACGCCATCGCATCGGCATCCATTCGATCCGATCCATTGGCAAACGTACTTCCCAACCCGCCGCCGAATCCACCATAACTAAATCCCAGCAAGACACTGGGAATCAGCGGCGCATATTTCTCGCGTTGCAGCCGTTCACACGCCTCAGCCACCAATTGACCATGCTCGGCCAGCTCAGGCCGACGACTTAGTCCCTGTCGAACCAGTTCATTGCCAGTGGCATCCGATGCGGTCAAATTCAGGGGAACAACAAACGGTTCCGAAGCGGTGAGCGTGATACTGGCATCGGCATGCAGCAGAAAGGCCAATCTGGGAGACGCGATTTGGACCGCTTCTTCGGCCTGAGCAATTTCGTTGTCGCGAGCGGCGAGCTCCGCCAACAGACGCTCGTGATCCGCGGCCGACCCTTGACCCGTTCGGGCATAAGCGGCGGTCAATTCGGCAATGCGATTTGTTTTCTCACGGACTTCCATCGCAATCGCCAGGCGGCGCTCGGCACGCAATAGTTCTAAATAGGCGATGGCCGAGTCGCTCAAGATATCGTTGCGAGTCGCTGTCGCGGCGAACTGTCGTGATGCGGCTTGGTGCCGAGCAATCTTTGGTTGGAAAATTGCATCGGTCAGACGAAAGTTGGCAATCAGTCCCGGCACAGACGGCGATGCGGCACCCAGGTTTCCAGCTCCCAGTCCGGCATACCCCGCATTGCGAGTCGTGTTGATGATATTTCCGGCGACGTCTTGAATCGCCCCGTCGTGATAATTGTAGTTTGCTCCGGCACGCAACGACGGCAACCACAACACATCGGCGCGACTGACCTGCGCGTAAGCTTCCGCAATCCGCTCGCGTGCCAGACCCACCTGAGGGTTCTGTCCGTCAGCCAGAGCGAGCACACTGCCGAGATCCAACGGAATCGAATTCGGTGTTAGCGGTGCGGGTATCGAGCCATCCGCAGGCGGATTCGATTCAATGGGGATCTCGAGCGAATCCGTGCTGATCAACGCCTCTTGTGGCGAATCGTCTTCGGCCGCAACCAACGTGATTCCCGAGGTTACCTTGGCCGAGGGACTGCCAGGCTTCGGCTCAACCTTCGCATCGACGACCGAGTCGTCTGTCTCACGGTCCAGGACCTTGGCGATGGGTTTGACCGGCCGTCGGGACGTAAGATGAGCCCATCGCGACGATCCGCAGCCAAGCAGCGAAGTCGCGAGCAACAGTGCAGCCAACACCGTCCGTCTTCCGTGACGGGGCAGTTTCATGAACGGTTCCCGTTGAGCAGGCCAGCCGAATGAGACGATCCAGATCTCTTAACCTTCTCTATCGACGGCTTTGTAACGGCCGAAGAGCCTGGATGTTTCTCGCCAGAAAGGGCTCGATGCTTCGTCCCGGTTCTGCTGATTGGGGAAAGCCTGCGGGGAAGGTGGGAAAGCCCAATCGCGGACAGACGCGGCAACAGCGGCGGATTGACGTGACCCCGTCCGAGTGCATGTCGTCGGTAATATCACCCGTCTATTTTGCCGGACCCGCAACTTCAACGATCTGCCCCGGCTTAAATGCCGCCGAATTCGCACCAATGACCTGCTCGTCCCCGTTCAAACCTTGTTGGATCTCAACGTCGACTCCGCTTTGAATGCCAAGTTGAACCGGCACCAGTTGAACCTTGCCGGTTGTATCGATTGTGTGGCAATAGGTCGCTTTATCGTTGACGAGAATCGCCGAACGCGGAAGGCTGAGTACGTTTTCGCGAACGGCAGCTTTCAATTCGCCGGTCACGTACATTCCCTGTCGTAAGGTACCGTTCGAATTGTTGACGTCGATCTCGACCCTTAACGTACGCGTCCCCGGATTCAGCGACCAACCTGACCGAGACACCTTGCCGGAAAACGACATTCCTGGCATGGACGGAACACGGACCGTCGCGTCGCAGCCATCATGAATCAAGATTGCGTCGGCCTCGGGAACGTCAATCACCACCCGCACCTTGTCGATGCGAACGACAATCAACATCGGTGGCTCTCGGCCACTTTCGTTCGCGCGCACCAGATGGCCAACGTGAATATTTCGGGCCGAGATACGTCCATCGAACGGCGCGTGGATCTGACCATATGCGACCATGGTCTGCGTGCGCTCAACATCGGCGACAGCCACTTTGGATCGCGATTGAGCCACTTGAAGATCGGCCTTCGCCTTGTCGACTCTCGCTTTCGATTCCTGTATCGAAGCGGTCGCTGATCGCAATTTGGCCGTGGTCTGACGACGTTCGGCATCCGCCGCCCGAAACTGATTCTCGGTTTCATCCGACACTTTTTGGCCGAGCGAACCCGACTTCGCGAGTTCCGCGACACGCTTCGCCTCGGATTTCCAGCGATCGTAATTCGCCTGATCTTTTTCCGCCTGGGCTTCCAACTCAGCCACCTTCGCCTGAGACGACACAAGCATGGCCTGGGCCACTTCGATGATGGCCTGTGCCTGGGCAACGTTGGCGTTCGCCTCTTCGATCAGCGCCAGCTTCTGGTCACGCTCTTCCTCTAATTCGGGAATGGCCAGTTCACACAAGACCTGTCCCGTCGAGACCAACTTGCCCGATTCGTCATATTTCGGTCCGGTAACAGCATCTCCCAAATCGACCCATAACTTCTGAACGTAACCGGTCACTTTGGCAAACAACGGAGCCTCTTCAAATGCCTCGACCTGACCCGGCTGTTCGACCATTCGTATCAGCGTTTTTCGTACTGGCGTAATGGGTGTCACCTTGATCGGCGGCAACGCGCTCGCCGTCGCCGATGCGGCCGGATTGCTGGCCGGCGCGGTGGCGACAGGACGATTGCAGCCGATGGCCACGGCACAAAGCAGGGCACAGAAGGTGGTCGCGTTGTTCATATCTCGGTGCTTTATTGCAGGTCAGTTCGGTTGTTGCAGATCACAGTAAGGACTCGTCGGATCGTCAGGATCGAGAGATGCCGATTGGGCCACGTTGTGTCCCATCAGCATCGCATACACGCCGGGCAGAACGAGCAGCGTCGCCAAGGTTGCGGCGAACAGCCCACCGATCACTGCGCGCCCCAGTGGGGCGGTTTGAGCTCCAGATTCCCCCCATCCGACAGCCATCGGAAGCATGCCTGCGGACATCGCCAGACTGGTCATCAAAATCGGTCGCAGTCGAGTCGTCGCCGCGTGAATGGCGGCATCGACGCCTCGTTCCCCCTGCTGCCGGAAATGCTCGGCAAAGGTGACCATCAAGATGGCATTCGCCATCGCCACGCCGATCGCCATGATGGCCCCGTTGAACGATTGGATGTTGACCGTCGAACCAGTGAGGTAAAGTGCCAAAACGACTCCCGTAATGACGGCGGGTGCGGTTGAGATCGTCACCAGCGACAGCCGCAATGATTGGAAATTGGCGGTCAGCATCAAAAAGATCACGACCACCGCCAGTACCAGTCCGATTCCCAGGCCGCTTAGCATTTGCCGCATCGGCGGAATCTGCCCGCGCAATTCGGTCGTCACACTCGCCGGCTTGTCACCGGATTTTTCCAGCCGATTCAAGACAGCCAGAATCTGTTGCGAGGCCCGTCCCAAATCCAGTCCGACGAGATTCGCCGTCAATGAGATTTCTCGTTTCATGTTGTAGCGATCGAATTGTCCTGGCATTTTCCCGACACTGATCTCCGCCACGTCGCGCAACAACAGCGGTCGGTCGCCGCTGTGATTGACGGGAACCATTCCCAAGTCCGCCGCCGTGTGCATCACCGCCTGCGGAATCTCTAACTGAACCTGATAGCCGATACCCGTTTTTGGGTCCGGCCAATAGTTGGGAACAATGAACCGGGTCGAGGACGTTCCCGCCACGACCGAGCGTGAGATCAGTGAGGCCGTCGTGCCGCTCAGCCCCGCCTTTTCGCGGTTGATCTGCACATCGACCGTGGGGTAGTCCAGCGATTGAGCCGTTTGCAGATCGCGCAGGAACGGCAACCTTTCCAGTTCCGCTCGCAACTTGAGCAGGTAAGCTCGATTGTCATCCAGACTCGCGCCGCGGGCCGCGATTTCAATCGGTGTCGGCGAACCGAAGCTCATCACTTCGCTGATAATGTCTGCCGGTTCAAACGAAAAACGCACATTGGGCAGCCGCCGCGCCAGTTCTTGACGCAGCGTCTCTTTCATCGCTTCCGTACTGATTCCCGTCCCATGTTTCAGTGCAATCCGTAGCAGCGCTTCTTCAGGCCCTCGCGACCACTGATACACGGCGTTAATCGGAAAGCTGGCGGGAATCGTTCCCACGTAGCCCAGAGTGATCTCGATATTCTTTTCGCCCACCTGAGTGCGAATGATTTCCAGCGTTTCGAGCGCAATCTGCTCCGTCTTCGTAATGTGAGTTCCATCCGCCGCGCGCAACCGTAACCGGAACTCGCCGACATCCGTCTGCGGAAAAATTTCCCAACCCAGTTGCCGACTCAACAAGGCCATCACGACCACACAGCCACCCAAATAACCACAGACAATCAACGTCCTGAGACCCACATTGGCTGCAACGATCCGGGTGTAAAAGGCTTGAAACCGTTCGAATGCGGTGTGACGGCCGCTTCCCGTAGCCGATTCAACCGTTTCGACGCTCTTCTCGGGATGAGAATTCCCTTTCAGCAGCCAGACACTGGCGATCGGTACAAAAGTACTGGAGAGGACGTAGCTGGCGAACATCGAGAATCCGACAGCCAACGACAGCGGAACGAACAATTCGCGCGCGGCCCCTTGCATAAAGAAGGACGGTACGAACACCGCCAGGATGCAGAGCATCGCCAGCAGTCGAGGGATTGCGGTTTGCGCATTGCCCAGCCGCACCGCACGCGCGACGGAATGAGCGTGATGAAACTGAGTATGAATATTCTCAATTTCCACGGTCGCTTCGTCGACCAGAATTCCCACCGCGAGCGCCAAACCACCCAGGGTCATCAAGTTCACGGTTTGCCCGGTCATCCACAAACCCACCACGGCCGTCATGATGGCCAGAGGGATATTCAAGACAACAACCAGGGCACTGCGCCAGTCGCGCAGGAAGACCAGCACCATCAGTCCTGTCAGACAAGCACCCAGCAACCCTTCACTCCACAGGCTGTTGATCGCACGCGTGACATAAGGTGACTGATCGAATTCAAACGCGACTTTGATGTCGTCGGGAAGTTCTTTTTGCATGCGAGGCAATGCGGTTTTGATCTCATCAATCACACTCATTGTCGACGCTTCGGCCCGCTTCGTCGCCAGGATATAGACCGCCCGGCGACCGTTCACCAGGGCATAGCCCGTGGTAATGTCCGCCGCGTCGACAATCGTGCCGATGTCACGCAGGTAGACGGACGAAGTTCCCGATTGCTTGATCGGGATCGAACCAAGATCCTGAATGTTCTTGACCATCGCGTTGGTGGGCACGATTGGATAACTGTCGCCGACGTGCAGATTCCCCGACGGACTGATCGTATTCCCTGTTCCCAGGGCCAGCACCACATCGTCGGGAGAAACACCGTACGATCGCAGCCGTTCGGGATCGGCGCGAATCACCACCGATCGGGCACTGCCACCAAACGGGGGAGGAGCCGACACACCCGGCAATGCTGAAAACATCGGACGGACTTTGAATAGCGCCTGATCTTGGATCTCGTTGACCGTCTTCGTCTCGCTCGACAGCACCAGATACCCCACGGGAACGCTGCCCGTATCAAACCGCATGACAAACGGCGACACGGTTCCCGGCGGCATGAAGGCGCGTGACCGATTCACGTAATTGATCGTCTCGGCCATCGCCTGAGCCATATTGGTTCCCGGATGAAAGGTCAATTTCATCAGGGCCATTCCCTGCACGTTCCGACTCTCGACATGATGAATGTTGCTGATATACAGAAAATGATATTCGTAGTAGTTGGTCAGCAATCCTTCCATCTGTGCCGGGTCCATACCGCCGTACGGCTGAGCCACATAGATCACGGGCAGGTTGAGGCTGGGGAAGATATCGACGGGCATCCGTTTGAGCGGCAGCTCGATGCCAAACTGGCCCAGCCACGCATCGCAACTCTTCGGACGCAGCGCCAGTCCGCAGGTCAACGCCACAGCGACGATGACGACGATCACTGTCAACGGTCGACGCAATCCCAAAACGATTAAGTTCATCTGAAAACCTCAGTTCGCAACCGCCGCAGAAGTCGACAGAAGTTAGTCCACAGCCGACGCCAGAGCAACTACCTGTTATGGCCGGGATCGTTCCGCAAGCCCCCGTTTTCGCTGCTGCGTCTGAACCATGGTGCATCAATGCCTCACGATGACACGCGCGAGCTGTCGCAGCAAACAAGACCGGTTGGCCCACTGACGGATTGAGCGTATTTGTTCAGTGATTGGATTGTATTTGATTCGCCGTTTTGAGATGACATGGCGACTCCGGCACTTCGACCGTCCTGATCTGCATTCACAAAAAAACAAGCCGCCAACGGTGGCGAATGCCTCGGCAACCACTTTCCAATATTCAAAACAAATGCGGATTCCCACCAACGTCAGTTGCGTTAGGCACGAATCCACCAAAACCATTTCTCAAGGAGGCATCAATGCGGTTCAGCAAACAAATTCAAATCATCACCGTGCTAGCAGTGGGTGCCCTATTCGGCTTTCTGGCAGCCTCGGGCGGACCCGGAAATGCCTTGCAGGCCAATGTGAACCGGCCATTGAACATCGGAACCACGCCGGTAATTCCGCAGGCGCCGGCCGCCCAAGCGGCCTGCTGCGAAGCCAAAGTCAATCGCACGCTCGCGTTTGCCGACGCCGTTGCCGAGATCAATGCGGCCACATTGGCTCAAGCCGAAAAGGCGGTAAAGGCCGGCAAGAAGCCGAACATCGTCATCATCTGGGGTGACGACGTGGGACAGTCGAACATCAGCGCCTACTCGATGGGCGTGATGGGCTACCACACACCGAATATCGACCGAGTGGCCAAGGAAGGGATGATCTTTACCGACTACTACGCCGAACAAAGCTGCACGGCCGGCCGCGCTTCATTCATTACCGGTCAGCACGGCCTGCGCACCGGCCTCACGAAAGTCGGTCTGCCCGGCGCGACACTGGGGCTGCGAAAAGAAGATCCGACCATCGCGGAACTGCTCAAGCCACTCGGCTACGCGACGGCTCAAATTGGCAAGAACCACCTAGGTGACCGCAATGAATTCCTGCCGACCGTCCATGGGTTCGACGAATTCTACGGCAACCTGTACCACTTGAACGCCGAAGAAGAGCCGGAACTGCGGGATTACCCGAAAGATCCTGCGTTTAGAGCCAAATACGGTCCACGCGGCGTCATGGACTGCAAAGCCAGCGACAAGGACGACGAAACCGTGGACGCCCGTTTCGGCAAGGTCGGCAAGCAGATCATCAAGGACACCGGACCGCTCACGAGGAAGCGAATGGAAACCATCGACGACGAAATCGCCGATCGATCGGTCGATTTCATCAAACGACAAGCCAAATCCGGCAAGCCGTTCTTCGCCTGGGTCAACTTTACTCACATGCACTTTCGCAGCCACGTCAAACCGGAAAGCAAGGGACAGTCGGGTCGATGGCAAAGTGAATATCACGATGTGATGATCGACCACGACAAAAACGTCGGCACGGTGCTGAAGGCACTGGACGACGCCGGGATCGCGGACAACACGTTCGTGATGTACTCCACCGACAATGGTCCCCACATGAATAGCTGGCCCGATGGGGCAATGACGCCGTTTCGTAACGAGAAGAATTCGAACTGGGAAGGCGCCTACCGCGTCCCCTGCATGGTTCGTTGGCCCGGCAAGATCAAAGCGGGCACCGTTTCCAACCAGATCATTTCTCATCATGACTGGCTGCCAACCCTGCTGGCCTTGGCCGGAGACGAAGAAGTTACTCAGAAGTTGCTCAAGGGAGCCAAAATCGGCGACATGACCTATAAAGTCCATCTCGATGGCTTCAATCTCGTCCCTTACCTGTCCGGACAAACCGACAAAAGCCCTCGCGAGTCATTCCTGTACTGCAATGACGATCAGCAGCTGACCGGCCTGCGGTATGACAATTGGAAGTTCGTCTTCCTGGAACAACGAGCCGCCGGCACGCTGCGAATCTGGGCCGAGCCGTTCACGGCGCTGCGGGTTCCCAAAATCTTCAATCTGCGACTGGATCCGTACGAACGAGCCGACGTGACGTCGAACACCTACTACGACTGGCTGATTGACCACGTCTTCCTGCTCGTCCCGGCTCAGGACTATGTGGGCCAATTCCTGCTGACGTTCAAGGAATTCCCGCAGCGGCAGAAGGCCGCCAGCTTTAACCTCGACGAAGTGATGGAGAAGCTGAAGGAAGCCCCTTCGAAGTAACTCGTCTGTTTCAAGGCGGCTGGGTGTCACACCTGGCCGCCTTTTTTCGTCGGGACGGCAGCGAATTGCTTGATGTTGCCATTTCAGAAAGGACAAGGTGACCTGACGTGATCACGATCCTGAAAATCAAACGCAGACAACAGCTCCTCGCTCCAGTACTCGTTTGCGTATTCGTGCTCGCAACAAGCGTTTCGCCAGCGGCCGATCCGCTACCCTCCTGGAATGACGGAACGGCAAAACAGTCCCTGATCGCCTTCGTCGAGAAGGTCACAACAGAAGGATCGCCAGACTTCGTGCCGGTTGCCGAACGGATCGCCACGTTTGACAACGACGGCACACTCTGGTGCGAGCAGCCGTTGCCCGTTCAATTGTTCTTCGCGCTCGACCGAGTCAAAGCACTCGCGCCCCAGCATCCCGATTGGACTGACAAGGAACCGTTTGCCTCACTGCTCAAAGGTGATCTGAAAACAGCACTGTCGGGCGGCGAACATGCGATCCTCGAACTGATGATGGCCACGCACACCGGCATGACCACCGTGGAATTCGAACGAATCGTCAAGGACTGGCTCGCGACCGCCAAACATCCGAAATATCAAAAGCCGTATACTGAATGCGTTTATCAGCCGATGCTCGAAGTGCTGAACTATCTGCGAGCGAAAGGGTTCAAAACCTTCGTCGTCTCCGGCGGCGGCATCGAGTTCATGCGGCCCTGGATGGAACAGGTGTATGGGATTCCCCCCGAGCACGTCATTGGCAGCAGTATCAAGACGAAATTTGAAATGCGAGACGGCCAGCCCGTCCTCGTCCGGCTGCCAGTACTCAACTTTAACGATGACAAAGACGGGAAGCCGGTTGCCATCAATCAGCACATTGGCCGGCGACCGATCGCCGCGTTCGGAAATTCCACCGGCGACCAGCAGATGCTGGAATACACCCAGGGCGGCAGCGGCGCCCGGTTCATGTTGCTGGTACTGCACGATGATGCGACGCGCGAATACCCCTATGGTCCCGCACGCGGATTACCCGACACCAAGTTAGGTGCCTTCACGCCCGCGCTTGATCAGGATGCGAAGAAGAATGGCTGGACCGTCGTCAGCATGCAGGACGACTGGCAACAGGTTTTTGCGTTCGAGCAGACCTCGGTGACGGCCATTGACATCTTACTGGAACCAGACGCCACGATGCTCAAGCATTCTGCAGCCATCAACACGCGTCTGCGAAAGGCCTACCCCAAAGGTTTCGCCCTCGATGCGACGCACCGTCCCCACATCACGCTCATCCAGCGTTTCGTCCGCACTGCCGATCTCGACAAGGTCTCGGCCGCCACCGAAAAAGTTTTCGCCAGCACCAACGTGACCGGGATGAAGTTGGAAGCCGTCAAGCATTACGACATTCCTAACAAAGAGCTTGGCGTCGCGGGGATTGTCGCCCAGCCGACCGCCGAATTGCTCAAGCTGCAAGCAGACATCATCACCGCCGTCGCCCCGTACACGGTCAACACCGGCACGTCCGCCGCATTTGTCACCACGCCCGAAGATCCGATCATTGATCCGCTGCTGATCGACTACGTTTCGACCTTCGTTCCGAAGTCATCCGGCGAGCGATTCAATCCCCATGTCACCACCGGTATCGCCACTCGCGAAGAGCTCGACAAACTGCTGGCAGAACCGTTCGAACCATTCACCTTCTCGCCGGCCGGCGCCGCCATCTACCAGTTGGGTCAGTTCGGTACCGCATCAAAGAACATCAAAGGTTGGCAATTGAAGCCCTGAGGCAGACAACGGCGAAAGCAGGCAACGCCCCAACCATCGAAGTCGATAGACCATCGCAGAGGTTCTGCGCCGATGGCTTGAATCTCCGTGCACTCAGTTGCGATTTTCTCATTCCAACCGCGACCAAACCGGTCGTGACAATTTGCAGCCAGAACAGACACATCATCGCATTTGGTTGAAACCAATATTTTAAAAGGATACACTCGTCCACTCCATTCAGGTGTTTCGCCGCTCAAATCCCTGATTTCGTCTCCCGATTCAACGCTTTGCGACCGGAGGAGGCTGAATTTTGTTAATTCGAATTCATGTTGGGGCGTTCCTGTTTCTTGGATTGTTCGCCTTCTGTGCCGTTACTCACGCGCAATCACCGGCGGTCGTCGAGGTCGACAGTGACGATCGATCAGCGCTGTCTCAAGACAAGAAATCCGCACTAATCGGAACTCTTTCAGACAAAGACCACGGACACGTCGTCATCAATTGCCAGGGCACTGATCGCGTTTGGGACGGAAATATTCTGGGCGGCCTTAAAGACCTGGCAGACGGACGAACGGTCTCGAATCCAAAGGTGGTCGACCGATTGAACTTAGTGATCAATGAAGGCCGTGATAAGAAAAAAGACGGCGAACTAAAGATCACGGACGCGTCGCCGGAAATGGCTAAGGCTTACTTGTCGAACTACATCGCGCGTGGGGCGCCGGTGACTTACTCGTGGCGACATTCCGAATTAGCGAAAATCAAGTGGTATCAGGTTCCGGTTAAAAACGATGTTTCTACGCTCATCCAAAACTATAATCCGCCGGTGAGTACCACGGTTGCTGATCAAAACCTTCGCTGTAACGATCTTGTCCAGCAAGTAGCGCCAGATATTAAACGACTGGTGTTTGACGATTCAGCCCCCAAAAGAAATGACCTGGTATTGACGGCCAATGAAATCGACGCAGGATTGCGCGCTCAGGCAGCCATCACGGAACAGCGGAACGCCAATTCGTCGGACCTGCCTGCACCCCCGCCTCAAACACCGGTTTTCCGCGACGTTTCTCGGGAAGTGAAGGTGGCTCCGAAACCCGGGGGTGTGGTATTGCATCCCACTGCGGTCATCGAGGGACTGAACGCGGAAGACGTTCTGGAAGCCAGCTACGACCAATCCAAGTCGATGCTGGTCCTTAAATTGAAATCCGGCAGTAATCTGACGGCGTCTCTTCCGGCCAACGACTTTGTCGTCGCAGTCCGCTCCATCTTCGGAAAGAATGTCGACCCTTCGTTAAGCATGGAGTCCACCGATGAAATGAAGGGGTTCCATTCCGTGATCTATACGGGTCCATTATTTAAGACCCGGTTTGGAGAAGTGCTTTATGAAGCCGACGATCTCCTGGGCGCGATCATGTTTGCTTACGAAGGATCGCACAGAGCGGTAGTCGCCGAAATTGTACCCCATTATCGCCGGTTGAGTTGCGAGGCCCATTTTACGATGCTGGTCGGCTCGCGAGTCTTCCTGCGTGTCACAGGTGCCCGTTTCGGTGCTCGAGGACAAGAATTGGTGTGCGATGGTGTCGACTCGCGCGTCGAGGTGGAAGGGTTAGGCACGGAATCCGGTTATTACCACAATGAGTTGATTCGATTGGCCCGTGAGATCGACCGTCACTTTCCGGAAATCGCCGAGGCGTTCGGCCAATTTCAAGATCTTTACCGCGTCGCCCAGTCCGTGTCGTTGGCGAAATGGATCAAGCAGAACAACATCACTTTCGACTGGGAACAAGTCGCCAGAGGTGCAATCGAATCGGGAAATGTTCCCGCGTTTTCACCCGCCAGTGAATGGTCCATTCTTTTCAATGGCGAGAATCTGGACGGATGGTCGACCACTGCCGGTTCGGACGAGATCACTGCGAAGCTCGATATCGGCACAGTTTCGATTTCTCCTGCCAGTGACAAGGCTGTCATGGTTCTCTTTCCGACCTGGTACAGCAATTACGAACTGAAGTACACCCTTTCCACGACTGGCCCCATCGAATTGGTAGTCCGCGCCGATCAAGACCATGTCCAGGGCACTGCGACAGTGAACTCGCTTCAGGTGCCTCAGAAACTGAAGCTGTTTGTCGAGAAGAATGCCTGGATTCTGAATGTCGGGCAAACAACGACTCGCGGTCAGCTTTCCGCACCCAACGAGGATCGCGTTGGCCCGAATCGATTTGGCATCAGCGTTCCACCTGGCTCAACCGCCACGATCTTCAATGCGTCATTCAGAAAGAGGTAGTCGACGTGCATACTTCGTTGTTGTTGGCCAGTGCGTTGCTGTTGCAATCCCAGCCGATGACTGCTGATGCGATCGGAGTGCTACGTCATCCCTCAGCAGTGCGCGGACTGGTCTGTACCAACGACACGGCCTACGTACTGCGGGATGACGGATGGGTCGCCCCCTACGCGCTCGAAACGCGAAAGTCTGAAACCGGAATCCGGTTCCCGGGCGAAGGGGTTGCCATTGCCATGGACGCCAGACAAGAGTATCTGGCCGTGGCATACGGCTTTTCTCATGTCGGACTCGTCGATCGCAAGACGATGAATGTCACCAAAATTCTGCCCCTAGAGGGTGCGCCCGAACGCCTGGTATTCGCGCCCGATGGCAAATCGCTCGTCGTGGCCTTGATGGACGGGAATCTGGTGCAGTTAGGCGTTCCTCAACTGGACGAGATTCGCCGGACAATTCCGACTCAGAATTCTCGGATCATTGCACTTGCTGCCGCTCCCACCGGCAAAACCATTGCGACGTCTGACCGTGAAGGAAAGATCTGCCTCATTGACGCCACAACCCTGGCGACTCAGAAATCATGGGAGGCATCTGACCAACATGTCACTGCGCTTACCTTCGACAGTTCCGGAAACCTGCTGGGATCGGGTGACCAGTCGGGTGAAGTCAAAATGTGGGACGTGCGTCGTCAGACAGCAGTCAGCTCGGATAAGACGTTTCACCGCCAGTTGATCAAGTGCATCTCGTTCCTCAAAGGCGGAATTGTGGTGACCGGCGGCCATGACGGTTTGAGTCAGTTTTGGAATTCAATCTTGCTGGACAATGGCAACTCCTATCCCGATTATCGGGGGTTCATCAATGCGTCAGCGACATCACCCGATGGTCGCTGGTTGGTCCGCGGCGGCAGTTATCTCGATTTTGTCCCGGCCGAATCGCCAGACAAATTTCACCGAGTGGCCGAATACGGTGGGGCAATCACGTCGGTGGTCGTGGATAAAGAAGCCAAACGCATCGCCACGGCGGGTGTTGACCAACGTTTGATGCTGTGGACCATCGAAGATCAGATCAAAGTCGCCGGCATTAAAGCCGACCAACCCATCTCGGGCATCGGGTTTTGCAACGCGGGCCGGTCCATCGCCATCGGACTCGCCAACGGAGAAATCGAGATCTATTCCATTGGCAACCTCGCCAAAGAGCGGTCCTGGAAGGCTCACGACGCTTCGATCACCGGCATCGCCGCTGAAAATGACGTGTTGGCTTCGATCGCCGATGATGGATCCATCAAGGTTTGGGATACTAGTGGAAACCTCAAACACTCCACCTCACAACGAGGTCCGTGCCGTTGTGTCACTCTGACCCGCAGCGCGCTGGCCGTCGGCACAGTCGAAGGCAAGATCTTCCTATTTGACGTGACGAAAGAACTGGCAGCAATCCCCCTGCCGGGACGGCCATTGACGGTGACTTGTGTCAAACTTTCGACGAATGGCCATTCGGTTCTCGTGGGATACATGGACGGAATGATCGAACACTTCGACCTGCAATCATTACGTCGCCTGAGCCGTTGGAAGGGCGACGGATCAAGCGTGCTGAGCTTGGATTGCAACGACTATGGGTCGGTGATCGCCGGGTTCCGAGATGGTACCGTGGTCGGTTATGACACGGTCGACGCATCGACACGGAAAAGCATCGTCCCAATCGGACGACATGAACAGCGCTGCGTAGCGTGGCTATTTGGCGAGAGAACTTTTGTTGCCGCTGGCGGCAGCAATTCTGCCACGCTCTTCAAGATCGGATCAGGTTCGACCGTCTCGTCGAAAAAGGCACGATAAACTTGGCCATGGATAACTTATGACCCGTTTCCAATTAAGTATCGTCGGATGGATGGTGCTGATGGCTGGTTCGGTTTCGGCGTTCGCGCAAGAATCCGAGTTCAAAGTCACCTACAAAGCGGCACACGCGACGTTTGAAAAGAAAGATTTCGCGGCCGCGGCGATTCTCTTTCGCAAAGCCGCCGAAATTGGCGAGCGAACCTGGGGTAAGAGCGATGCTCGCGTGACAGAGGCGAAAGACAATCAGGGACGCTCCTACCTGAACATCAACGAATACCAAAATGGCCTGAGCGCCTACATCGTCGCCTATCGAGAAACAATGGGCATCAAAAACAAGGGAGAACGGACGACCGCCATTCGCTCTGCCTATGGTCTTGCTCAGGCGCTTAACGGATTGAAACGCTATGAAGAGGCCATCCCCTATGCGAACTGGGCCATTGGAATCCTGACAGCGGGCGGCGATGATCAAGAATATCTCTATTCCATCCGCAACGAACTCGCCAGCTCATATGAGCACCTGAATCGTTACAAAGAGGCTGAAGCGGTTTTCCAGGCCTCGTTGAATGCCTCCCCCACGAAAGCACAGAAGCGGTACCTGCTCGGCAGAGTCGGTTGGATGCGATTTCGCATGAAAGACTTTGATCTCGCCGCCAGGAAGACCAAGGAACAAATTGAACTGCTCGACCTGAGCACCGAGGACGGCGTCCTCACTGCGGCGCACACCAATTACGATCTATCGACGATTTATCTGGGAAAGCCGGACCTCGACAAAGCACTCGACGCGGTACGAGAGGCAGCTCGTCTGTATGAGCTGACCGGATCTGCGGGGCGCGACCACCTGGCAGAAGCGCATCACCGAATCGGTGAAACATTGATCAAGCTGAAGCAGTACGACGCGGCGAAAGAAGCCTACCTGAAGGCCGCCGTGATCTATGAGGGGTTGTCGCAACCTCAAAAGTGCGCGGACACCTATTACAATCTCGCGTTTGCCGCATATCAAAGCGGCCAAAACGAGGACGCCGAGCAATTTGCCGGACTCGCTCTGGCCAAGCATGATCGACTCGGCTCTTCCGCACTGCTCGACGTGGCATGGGATGTGGCGCTGCTAGGACATTTGTGCTGCGCGAAGAAGAAGTTCGCCACGGCCGAACGTCATTATCAACGCGCCCTTTCGATCCGGGAACAGGCTCCCGGTAAACCCAATGCAGACGACAGCCGCAAAAACCTGGCCTATGCAAAAAGCCAGACGGTCGATGTCTCATCAAAAGATCTGGCCGAATTACGAACGCTGGCACTGCGAAACAACGACCCCGGTGTTGGGCTGGCCGTCGCCGGTGAGCCGCCACCATAAACCGCGCACCAGTCGTTAGCCCGCGTAGCCCGTTGTCCCCGAAACACACTCTCTTTTCGACTCGTCCAACGTTCTCGCGAAGATCACAATGACGCTATCTCAATCGGGTGCGGTGACTTGATTATCCCAGTCGTATCGACCTACCCACCCGTCAGTGTTTGCAGGGCCTTTTGAATCGCGAGCGGGGTCTGTAGCGACCGCGAAGGAAGTAACCGCAGCCCTCAGATTTCGTCGCCCCGAACCAGCCGGACAATTGCTTACGGTTTTGCTTCCTGGATGCAATAGAGATGATTGACGCTGCGAATCAGCAGGCGGTCACCGCACACGGCAATCGAGGACCAGAACAATTCGTCGTCCAGTTTGTTGGACTCCAGTAGGTTCAGCTTCGGACCGGGGCCGATCGCCACCGTTAGCCCGGTCTCATCGAGCAAATAAATCTTGCCATCATTGACCCACGGCGAAGCAGTGAATCCCGCGGAGTTTGGCAGCCGTTGCTGAAACTGCAATTCACCCGTCTTCGCGTCGAAACAACGAACGATCCCGGAGTTCTGTTCCAACATGTACACCCCGCCGTCATAGAGCACCGGGGACGCATTGCGATACGATTTCAACAGGACCTGCCAACTCACAAACTCACTCGACGTCGGGCCGCCATTGTCGGGCAGCGAAATATCGCCGGTCGCACCCACACGGATCGCAGCCAACCGGCCGGGACTGCCGCGAAAACGGTCGACCGAATCCACGTAAATCTGTTCGTCGTCAGCAACCGGCGAGACCGATGTCCGCCCGCTGCCCGCCATTTCCCACAGCACCTTCCGCGATTCGGGATCGTACGATCGGATCTTCGCCCCACCCGCGATGACCAGTTCCGTCCGAAGCTTGTTTTTCCAGACGTAAGGCGTCGACCAGTTCGTTGATTCCTCGCGGACGATGCGCCACAGTTCCGCACCCGTGCGTTTGTTAAGCGCCACCAGGAACGAGGATTTTTCGTTGTCACATTGGACGAGCACCGCATCGTCCAGGATGACCGGGGAACTGCCGGTTCCCCACCCCGCCTGAGTCTGAAATTCGCCCAGCTGCACCTGCCACTGCGGCTTGCCGGACATGTCATAGCAGACCAATCCTCTGATCCCAAAACAGCAGATCACGCGTTCGCCGTCAGTAACAGGCGTTTCCGAGGCGTAGGTGTTGCTGCGATGTTTCGGCATCGCGGGATTTCCCTCGCTCGCGACCGCCTCCCACAGAATTTCGCCTGTCGTCGCGGTGAGACAGTAGATCTTCCACTGGTAGGTATCGGCGCGAGCATCGCGTGCGTCGGGAATGATCCCGCGTTCAAAGCGACGCGGCTTTTCTTCATTCTCACTCACGGCCGCCGTCACGAACAGTTTGTCGCCCGCGACGACCGGTTGCGACCAACCGCGCCCGGGAATTTTCGTCTTCCAGGCCACATTGGTTCCCTCGTCCCACTTCGCCGGCAGCCGCGTTCCCGTGACAATTCCATCACCGTTGGGACCACGAAACCGCGACCAATCATTCGCCAAGGCCAGCGGAATTCCCGACATCATCACCAGCACGAACCACACGCACGCGCGAACGTCCACGGAATCCTCCGTCATTGGGCCGGTCAGAACGATCAGACATGTTCCTGAGCAACGGAACTCGCTCAGCAAGAGCAGGGCGACACACCATCTAAGACATTTTGACACATTTTTCAAGCCCGCCGAACGGACGAGACCAATGCGAAGTACTTCGCCAGCCCAGCAGCAGAAAGAATGGCACACGAACATTCATCTCCTCGGCCCGGCACTCCACCCCCCCCTGATATCTCTCGTAACCGACACCAGTTCCGCCGCAACGCGTTGAGTTTCCGCTTTGGACTCTGGCGGAATGAAGTGGTTGCATCAATCCTGGGTATACCGGCCTCGCGATTTACGCTTCCTGACGAGCGTCTTCCGTTCCTCAGGCCACGCCACCTGACTCGGGGTTGCTCGAACACACGCATTAAGACATATTAGCTCAAGTCGACGGCTATCTCGTGCTGCAGGGATGCACCGTTTGTGAAGCGTTGGAAATCGGATTCGCATGAGGAGCAGGAGATGCCAGGTCGGAAACTGGGATACGTGATCAGTGTCCTGTTGTTGGCGGCTGTCCTCTCCGCACCCCAGGTCCTACTGGCCGGGCTCATGGGAGTGTTCGCCTATTCGAATCGGATCTGGCCCTTGCCCGCTACGGTGGGAATTCACCCTCCACTCCGCTTCAACAGTCAGTTTCGTCACAAACCTTTCTGGCAGGGCGGATTTATCCGCACCCGCTGGAATCAAACAGCCGACGGGATTTACAACTGTTCGGTCACCCGATTCGATCCCGAAACGGCCGAGACACATCCCATCGATGTGGCACTGTCGGGACGAAGCGGGTTTCAAGCTTTTGCCATCGGTGACCGAATCTGGTTTGTGGAGATGTTGAGTAAAGAAGCCTACGAAATCATTGACGGCGTCTTACAAAAGTCGGCGTTCGTGACACCACCGAATTCTGTGGAAATGGACCAACAGTTTCTCTGGAGGGGTGATCCCGCCGTTGTCGAATCGACACGTTCAGGCCTCGCTGTCTTGACACTCCAAAATGGAAAATGGAACCCGTCAGGAACTCTGGCTCTGCCCGACTTCGACCGAGAACGCATCCTGGGCGGCGTTCCAATCAACCTGAATCTCGGAAAATCGTCGATTCAGATCGTGCAGTCCCAACAAGGCACGCATCTCTTTCTGCATGCTGACGGATTGATCCTGTACCACATGGGGCTGGAATTCGAGACCCCGGAAATGCCGGACCCTGGGCCAGCAACGATTGCCGATGCCGATGTTCCGGAAAATCATCTCGTGAAAACCGTTGTCTACAACGACGAAAACAACTCCCCCGACAAAGTCTCCGCGTCTGACGACGACCTCATAGGCTGGACTCTCGTTCGTCCTCAGCCATCCCAACCGGATATTGCCAGGCGCACGACTCACGGGCTATTGATCGATGGACAACCAGCTGCCCTGATCATCGACGACATCTCCGCGGCAAGCCCGACGGCTCGTTACTATCGGCTTGACGGAACGACCTGGAACGAGATCCATGCCCTGCCACTCGAATTCGGATCGAGAAGTTGCCGAGTCGTCACCACACCGGACGGATTGCGATCGTACGTGGTCGCGATGACGTCGACAGGCGCGGCACATTTCTATGCCGTGGAAGCGGACCAACTTCGCCAGACAAATGCCTCCGACACCGAAGAGAATATGGGCCTTGCGCAACTCGTTGTGTACCTCGCCCTACCTGTTGCCGCATTGGGATTGGGCCTGCTACTCGGCGCAGGTACCTGGTGTCTCATGTGGTGGTTCACCAAACCCCGCTATGAATTCGGAGTCCAAACGGTCAACCTCGCCTCGCTTGGCTGGCGAGGTTTTGCCCGCCTGATCGATCTGAGCGGAATCTGTCTCACGAGCCTCGGTATCGGTTGGCTGATGCTGCGCAACTTTGACTGGCTGACATTCGCCGAAGCCGTCAATCTCCGAATTGATCACCCCACAGTCAGCCTGGCCTCACGAGTCGCCGCCACAGTAGGAGCGGTGTTTGTCATCACCGTCTTCGCCATACTGATCACTCAAGCCGTTTGGGGCGTCACGCCCGGCAAATGGTTGTGTCGATTGAGAACCGTCCGAACAAGTCTGAGGCCAATTGGATTCGCTCGCAGTTTCGCCCGAGAGATCGTCTTCTTCGTCGATTGCGCCAATTTTGTCTGCTGGACGCCTGGCATCCTGAGCATCGCCTTCACCGAACGACGACAGCGACTGGGCGATCTGGTCGCAGACACCATTGTCGTCGATGCACGATCCTTGGCTCCGATTTCCCAGCCCGCATCAACCTCCGAAGTGGAGATCTGATTCGTGGTGGCCTACGTCAATACGAGCCAAACGATTTTCCGCGGCAGGATTGAATGGCAATCACTGCCGTCAGCCGGATCGCGTCACCTGCTCGGCTACACCTTGATCTGGCGAAAATGGTCTTGAATGCCGGTCAGGAAGGGAGCGATCCCTTGCTCGCCCTGAAACTCCGTCCAGGTTCGGCCGAAGAATTTGATCATCGGAAAACTGCTGAAGCTGACGTAGATTTTTTCCGGGGGAAGTTTCTTCGCCCCCTGCGTCAGCACGACCGAGCAACTGAACAAATCGTCTGTCTGTTGGTGCAACTGCAGGTCGGACGCCATCTCGATTTTGGCGTGTCGCAGCGGGCCGGATACCTTGTCGAAAAAATTCTTCAAGAGAAGATCAGCGGGGTCTCTGAAGTCTGCCACAAGGATTCGCCTTTAGGAAATACGGTTCAATACACCACCCAAAATAGCAGAATCCCCACACAAAAGCCCTACGCGAAAAATCCCGCACGGGGCTTTTGTCATTTATGAGGCGTTTTACGGTCCGACGCGGCATGTGGCGGACAGCTTCCGTCGACGACAACAACGGCTCCGCTGCCCTGCGGCAAGCCCCCATTCCGTGTCTGAAAGGCGGACGTGATTTTACCAGGCCAATTCGGCTTCCTCAGCCCGCCGGATATCCTCGCGGTTCAAATAGCAATCGATCTGTTCCAGCGTCTGATCGCCAGGAACAGCATCAGCAGACTGGCGAGCCATTGGAGCGAACTGGTGCCGATGTACAGCTTGTGATACAGGCCGAACCGTTCTGGATCGATGACGCTGGCCGAACTCGATTCCAGAACTCGACCCATGCACCAGTGATCCACAACGAGGACCCCCAAGGCAGCGATGTTGCAGCACCAAATGCTCCATTCGAGTTTGGTCACTCCATGTCGTCGCTCATGCCACAACTGCTCGGCCCAGACGATCAGGCAGACGGCGCCTGCCAGATTCAGGTAGTTGGTTACCGATTGCGTGATGAATCCCTGTTGGGTTTCCGAGCCCAGGATCCGGCCCCCCACGGGCACCACGACGCCTCCATAAAACATGAAGCCGCCTTGCCAGAACATCATCGTCAGCAGCACGATGAATTGACGAATCGATCGCATGGTCCCTGCCTGTGGAGAAGGTTCTCGTCCGTCGCTCTCGATGACGTTTTAACGATCGACAACCATCCTCGTCACTCGATTTCCACGACTTCGCCCGTCGGTGAAAACTCGATATCGCGCACCTTCCCGTTTTTGTCCTTACCACGCACTTCCAGCACGCCGTTGCTCTTTTTGACGGCCTGGTCAAACGTCACGTCGGGCAGCTTTTCTTTGGCGATGGCCAGCAGATTTTTCGGCACGCCATCAATGGTCAGTGCCTTGCTCTGTTGGCTACTGCCGCAGCCCACCGCACAGCAGATCAAAATGACGGCGAGAATGGCTTGTCTCATTGCAGGTCTCCGATCGGTTCCTGGCCAGCTCGCGTGGACAGGGCTTTGAAATTGGTCCTGTCCATCACAGTGACCAGAAATTGCACATGCCCGTCGGCGAACACGAAATTCGCTCCGCCCAGGTGTTTGCTGGAAAAACAATTGCATTCGAGGTCCGGTGAATTCGGGGGTCCTTCGAACGTGTGCCCCAGAATGATACCGGACGCATTCTCGACGAGCGGGATGGCCGGTGAGCCTGCCTGCGGAAACAGTTGGGCGTCCGTCACGGCACCGACCCAACTCGCCACACACCACTTCTGCGACCGCTCGCCGACCAACAAGGTCTGACTGGCCCCATCGGTGATGTCACGAATCCCAATCTGGCTGTTGCGGAAGAACACGCCATCTCCGGCGATCCCCGGTTCCGCGACTCCGAAGACACCGACGTAGTTTGCGGACGCCACCGTACAGATCGTCGACAGGGGATTTCCCAGGGTGTCTCGCGTCACGGCCGTCCACGTGGACTCGGCGGAATCCGAGGGACACATGCCACTGCTGATTCGCGTCGTCCGGGGATTCGTGTTCGCGATGTTCTCGATCGGCAGCTCAAACGTGATCGACGCACGCAGCGGTCCCTGATCAAGCTCGCCCAGGATCATCGCCGCCCAACCCCAGCCCGGTCCGGTGTCATTCCCCAGGGAATCAAAGTTCGAGACGTATCCCGGCGGAAACGTGTTGTGGGATTCGTGGTAGTTCTGCAGCGCCAAACCGATCTGCTTGAGGTTGTTCACGCATTGGGCTCGCCGCGCGGCTTCTCTGGCTTGTTGGACAGCCGGCAGCAGGATCGCAATCAACACGGCGATGATGGCGATCACGACCAGCAATTCAATCAGCGTAAAACCCGGTCGAGAATGACGACCATGCGTCCGTGAAATCCTCGTCATGACATTCTCCTAACCCAACACTTCTGCCAGGGTCTGCCGATCGAGCCAGCCTTGCCACGGGAATCAGCCATTCCAGCGGCGGGATGCAGCGAACTGCACAGCTGAAGACGTCATCCAGAACTCAAGTTTCCTGCGTCTTCGACACGCTCGACGGCGGCAAATCGTTGACCGCCCCCCGATTCGGCTCGTCATTTCTATCTCAATTACCAGGCGATCGACAGGGAGGAACTTGCACCGGGACCGCGCATGAACCGCAATTTATTTTCGCGCGGGACCGCTGATCGCGCGAGATGCCTGGAAGGCCACAGGCTGAGCGACAGCAATCGGCCCCGCCACCAAACAAAACCGGAGCCGATCGAACGAATTCGGTGGCTCCGGTCAAGGATTTCATTGCAAGCTGTTTTTCAGGCTTCGGATTTCAGACTTCGCCGCATTCTTCGATGATGACTTTTTTCGAGGTCCGACCGGCATTGGAGCCGACCGCTTCGATCTTTTTGACCACGTTCATCCCTTCGACCACTCGGCCGAAGACAACGTGCTTGCCGTCGAGATGCGGGGTTTCTCCCGTGCACAGAAAGAACTGTGAACCGTTGGTGTTACGACCAGCGTTGGCCATACTCAGCGTGCCGGGCCCGGCGTGACGCAGGTTGAAGTTTTCGTCCGGAAACTTGTTGCCGTAGATCGATTTTCCGCCGCTGCCGTCATGATTGGTGAAGTCGCCGCCCTGGCACATGAAGCCGGGAATCACGCGATGGAAGCTCGACCCTTTGTAACCGAAGCCCTTTTCGCCCGTGCACAGTTCGCGGAAATTCTCCGCCGTTCTCGGCACGACATCGGCGCGCAGTTCCATCACGATCCGGCCGGCTTTTTTCCCACCAATGCTGATGTCGAAATAAACGCGGGGCAGGCTGCTTTCCTTGGCTTCGACGAACAGAGACGTACCGAGTGTCGTCGCGGCGACCGATGCGGCCAGAACTTGTCGACGTGTGAGCATGGCGGGGCTTCCTCCTTGAATGTTCCGAATCTGCCGGCGTCCATTGCCAGCAGCCTTTTGAGTCAGAGCCTAAGGCTAGCTCAAGAGGCCCAAACGGCCAACACCAGATCCGCTCCGGCCGGCCAACACGGCCTTCAGCGACCCATTTCAGGTTCGCACAGTGGGGCCGTACGACGTCCATCGACGGATCGGCTGTTCACGACCGGCGTCCCCATCACGAGCTCACCTGATCACGCGACAGTGCACACCGCGGCCGACAAAATCGCGTCTTGCAGGCGGATCTGCGGACACCGAATCGCCTCGGGCCTTTCGTCGGCACCCGATTTTTTCACATTTTTGTCTCGTCGTCAAATAGTATTGACATTTGCTTGTCGATTCCTATATTTATTACTGTCGGTTGTTTCGCGGGCGAGACGACCACCGAAATCGGAGAGTTGCCCCGATCCGGCGGCGAGGAGCACCGCGTCAGGCAGAGTCCTGACCGGGAACTCAATTTTGTCGAAATCGAAATTCGGTACGCGATCGACCCGTTTGGTGTCGGTCGAGGGGACGGTACGAAGCGGGGGGCGGGCGATGAACGATTGGAAGCGAGAAACGTGCGGAATCGGGGGCGCAGGACGTGGTCAGAGGATTTCGCGGGTCACGACAAAACTCAACAAAATAGGGATGTTGATCAATGTTGATCAAACTCGATCATCGGAAAAAACTCGCCAAACCCTACAAAACAGGGGTGTTGACCAAACTTGATCATGTTGATCAATGTTGATCATCACCCATTTGTTTTCGAGCGAATTACCCAAATTAACAGACGACACTACGGCGGAGCCATCACCCCTGAGAAAACAGGCCAAAAACCAGAACTGTGCCAATAACACACATCAAAGCGGCCACAAAATGCCCCTGGACAGCAACAATCTTCGTCCCAAAGACGCACACCGCGCGAACCACCTGTCCATGCGTAACCCATCAAGCGACGCGAACAGAAGAATCGGAATAATGCGTAGGAGCTGTGGTTGGTGGGGGGCTCTGACAATCCTTCTTGGGGAAGCGGCTGGGATGTGGGGCCTGTTCCCGGTAAAATCGAATTATGACACAAAAACTGTTTTCTGAATTAGGTCTGTCGCCGGAAGTTCTCAAGGCTGTCGAACGGATGGGGTTTGAACAGGCTTCGCCCATTCAGGCCGAAGCGATTCCACCCCTGCTGGCTGGTCACGATGTGATTGGGCAGTCGCAAACCGGATCGGGCAAAACCGCCGCGTTTGGGATCCCCGCTGTCGAGCTGGCTGATCCCGCAAATCGCGCCGTGCAAATTCTGATGATGTGCCCCACGCGCGAACTGGCGTCACAGGTGGCGGAAGAGATCGCGAAACTGGCCTTCTTCAAAAAGGGCGTTCGCGAGCTGCCAATCTTCGGCGGACAAAGCTACGACCACCAGTTCCGCGGGCTGAAAGCCGGACCGCAGATCGTGATCGGCACCCCGGGTCGTCTGATCGACCATATCAAGCAGGGGACACTGAAGCTGAACGAGGTCAAGATGGTCGTCCTCGATGAGGCCGACCGGATGCTCGACATGGGCTTCCGCGACGACATCGAAAAGATTCTCGAATCGGTGCCGGACAAGCGGCAGGTGGTGCTGTTTTCGGCCACGGTCCCGCCACCGATTCGCAAGATCATTGAACGGTTCACCAACGACCCCGTCACGGTGAAAATCGAAGCGACGGCGCTCAATGTGCCGGCGATCGAGCAATTCTACGTCGAAGTCGATTATCGGTCGAAAACCGAAGTACTGTGCCGACTGCTGGACCTGCATGAAGTTCGCTATGGACTGGTGTTCGGCTTCACGAAGATCCAGGTCGACGCCCTGACCGAAGCGCTGGTGGCGCGCGGATACAGCGCCGACAAACTGCACGGCGATATGACTCAGCCGATGCGCGAACGCACGATGAAGCGGTTCCGCGAACGGAAGATTGAACTGCTGGTGGCCACCGACGTGGCCGCACGCGGGCTGGACGTGGATGATCTGGAGATTGTCTTCAATTACGAATTGCCCCATGACGCGGAAGATTATGTCCATCGCATTGGACGAACCGGTCGCGCGGGGAAAAGTGGCAAGGCGATCAGCCTGGTCAGCGGTCGCGAATTCGGCCGGCTGCAGCAGATCATCCGGTTCACGAAAGCCAAGATTCCTCGCTTGTCGGTGCCGCGCTTGGAAGAGCTGGAAGAGAAGCATGCCAGTCGGCTGGTCGAATCGCTGCATAACACGATTCAATCGGGCGAGTTCAAGGCACAGGACAAGCTGCTGGAAGACCTGATCGAAGCCGGACACGCGCCGGGCGAGATCGTGTCGGCCTTGATGCATCTGTTGGCGGAAGAAAAACTGCGGGCGCCGGAACGCATCGCCGAAGACGATCCGCGTCCGCCGCGCCGTCCGCAGCGCGAGCAGTCATTCGATGATCGGCCGCAGCGCGGTCATCGTGACGATGGTCCTCCGCAAATGACGCGGCCGCGTGAATCGTCGGCCCGTGGTGCCGCTCCGCGAATCGATGAAACCGGTGTCTGGATCAAGTTCAATATCGGGGACAACGCGGGGATTACTCCCGGCGATTTTGTGGGCTGTATCGCCAACGAGGCCGGCGTGCCGCGAACGGTGATCGGCGGAATTCAAATTCTGGCGACGGTCAGCTTTGTGCAAGTGGCCGCCGAATGCGCGGAACAGATTTTGGATTCGGTCCAGGGCGTTCGTCTGCGGGGTCGCCGAGTGCAGGCGATGCCGGGACTTCCACCGCGACGGGATTTCCGGCCGTCGCGTGAAGGTGGTGGTCCACCGCGACGCGGTCCGCGAAACGATCGCTGACGGTGATCCCTCGGTAGCGACGACCAGAGAAGAGAGAAGATGGTGACGGCCAGAGAATCAGGGGAACGGTGACGGATTTGGCTTGTGTCGGCGACGGCCGCACGGCGACACTGATGTCAGTTTTTAAGATCACCGACCGGTGATTTGGTGCACTGCCGCTGATCTGTTGAAGGATCGTGAATCGGGTGGAAACCGTCTGCGAAGTTGGCTGCCGGTCGCATTGATTGGCGAGACGGGCAGACGTCGTTCGACCTGACAATTCGAGAAAAAGGCGAAATCGCTTCGTTGTCATCCGCTTGTCACTCGCGGGGGTGCAATCTACGATGATGTCTACTGCCCGCCGAGATTCCTGCCCCGCCGAGGACGTTCCGATGCCCGTCGAACCGACTAACAAAACGATTCTGATTATTGATGACGACCGCGAGATCGCGTCGATGCTGCATGGTGTGCTCACCGGCAACGGCTACCGCGTGTACTTGTCGCCCAACGGCATCGAAGGGAAGGGGCAGATTGAAACCCTGAAGCCCGACCTGGTCATCACCGACATGATGATGCCTCGCATGGGTGGTTTTCCGGTGCTGGAATTCTTGAAGACATTGGCCTCACCCCCGGCCGTCATCATGATCACCGCCAACGAAGGGGGACGACACAAGGCCTATGCCGAGATGCTGGGTGTCGCCGACTATTTGCGGAAGCCGTTCCCAATGGAAGTGCTGCTGGAATCGGTCCGGCGGATTTTCGCGACGAAGGTCGAAAGTGCCGAGAAAGAAAAAGTGGCACCGCTGAAACGCGTCACGCGAAAGAAGGCGGCCAAGCCCGGTGCGGACGACGAAGAAGAATAACAAGAAACCGGGGCCCGTCGTCACGCTTCAGCACGAATTGCCGATGAAATGCCGTCGTGCTGGCCGTGAAGCCGAAGAGCGGGCCATTACGGCGTGGCGTCTGGCTTACTTATATCCCAGGTTCCGTTCGATATCCTGAGCCTCTTTCGACATCAGCATCGATTTGAGCGGATCGTTTTCGTCTTCCAGCTGACGATTACCTCGCCCGATTTTGCCGACCGAAGACCACTTGTCTTCTTCGACATTGGGCTCCCACTGCGGTTGCTTACTAAAATAGGGAATGCCATTCTTGATGCCGAATGTCGCACATCCGGGCAGCAACGCACCGAATAGGGCTAATGACCAAAGCAGCGAACCAGAGGGGCGCAACATGAGCGGGCTCCACGAACAAGCGGAGTGAGGGTCGGGCAGCAAATTGTGAATGCATTGAGTTGGGAGAGTGAGCGAATTTTATCCCAAAATCACTTCTTTGTGTCGAGATGAATGCCAATGTCGCCCCTGGAACAACCGCTCGATATTTTGGCCGTGGCCCCGCATCCCGATGACGCGGAAATCAGCGTCGGTGGGACGCTGGTTGCCTGTCGACGACAGGGCCTGCGAGTCGGGGTGCTTGACCTGACCAATGGCGAACCGACCCCGTTCGGCTCGCCCGAAATTCGCGTGCAAGAGACCGCGGCCGCGACCAAAGTTCTACAGCTCGATTGGCGACATCATTTGGGACTGCCGAATCGAACATTGGAACATACGCTGGAAGCCCGTCGCAAACTGGCCACGATTTTTCGGCTGACCCGACCGCGCGTGATCTTCGCCCCTTACTGGGAAGACAGCCATCCCGATCATGTGGCCGCCACCAGCCTGATCGAAGCCGCACGGTTCTGGTCCAAGCTGACGCGCACCGATATGCCGGGCGAACCGTTCCATCCGCCGCAGATCTTTTACTACTTCAGCATCCATCTGCGCGTGCATCCGCAACCGGCGTTTGTGTTCGACATCAGCGAGACGATCGAAGAGAAGATGTCTGCGGTTCGCTGTTACGAAAGCCAGTTCGTTGCCGGCCGCACCCAGACGTTTCCGACACCGCTCGACGACATTCGCGATCGCGCCCGCTATTGGGGTTGGTCGATCGGCAAAAAATACGGCGAACCTTTTGCCAGTCGCGAGTCTCTGCGTGTGGGCTCGTTCACCTCGATGATTGATTTTGACCGAGGCCAGGAAAGCCCGCGCAGCGGTTGATACCGTGCCGGGATTCGTCAGGGAAAACAACGACCGATCGCGTTCCAGAGGAGGGAACAGATGCCACGGCTTGTCAGGATGATTTGTCCGGTCTATTGCCTGATACTGGTGGGAACAACCTTCGCCGCCGACACCAAGCAGGATCCCCAGCCAATGGATGCACGATTCGACAAACTGGTGGCGCGGTTCATCGACGAAATGCCGGCCCTGTCGCCGATTGGTGCGACGGCTCTGGGCGATCATCGGTACGATGAGCAGTTGGATGAGATCAGCCCCGAAGCTCGTGATCGCGAACGATCGTTCTACAAAAGCTTTCTGAACGAACTGGCGACGTTCAACCGTCCGCAACTCTCACGCGACCAGCAGGTCGATCTGCAATTGCTCTCGCAACATCTGCAGGGGCAACTGTGGCGTTTGGACCAGTTGCAGGAATGGGCCTGGAACCCGATTGAGTATGCGCAAATGACCGGCGGTGCCATCTATGGTTTGATGGCCCGCGAGTTTGCTCCGCTGGAGAAACGTCTGTTGAGCGTCACCGCGCGACTGGAACAGTACCCGCGGCTGCTCAATCAGATTCGTCAGACACTCGAACCCAAACGAGTCCCACTGATTCATGCAGAAACGGCCATCAAGCAAAATCGCGGTGTGCTGGACATCATCGAAAACACGGTTCGCCCGCACGTGACCAAGCTGAACTCGGCCGATCAACAGCGACTGCTGCAGGCGATCAAGCGGACCGAACAGGCCGTTGACGAGCATCAGCAGTGGCTGGAACAACAGTTAAAGCCCGCCGCCGAAGGCGATGCCAAACTGGGGAAAAAGCTGTTCGATGAAAAGCTGGCCTTCGCACTGGGAGCGCGACTTAGCCGACAAGAGATTCGCGAACGGGCCGAGTTTGAGTTACGTCGGGTGCGGACCGAGATGTATTCGCTCGCCAGAAAGTTTCAGCTTGAGCGGAATCCACAGGCCGAACTGCCTGAAAACCCCAGCGATGAACAACAGCAGGCGGTGATCAAGTTCGCACTTGAGAAGGCCGCGGCAGACGTCCCGCCGCGTGATGGCGTCGTACCCGCCGCTCAGAAATCATTGCAGATCGCCACCGATTTTGTCCGCGACCACGACCTGATGACGATGACCACCGATCCCTTGGAAATCATCGTGATGCCCGAATTTCAACGCGGTGTTGCGATCGCCTACTGCGATTCGCCCGGGCCGCTGGAAGTCGGTCAGAAGACGTTTTATGCAGTCGCCCCGCTGCCGACGGACTGGAGCGATACCCAATGTGCGTCGTTCCTGCGCGAGTACAACATTCGCTCGATCCACAACTTGACGGTACACGAAGCGATGCCCGGTCACTTCCTGCAGATCGCTTATGCGAACCGCAGCCCGCGTCGCTTGCGGGCTGTTCTGTCATCGGGGACGTTCGTCGAAGGTTGGGCCTGCTATACCGAACAGATGATGTCGGAAGCGGGCTTTCTCGATCGCGATCCGCTCATGCGACTGGTCACGTTGAAGTGGTATTTGCGAGTGATTGCCAATTCGATTCTGGACCAGTCGGTGCATGTCGATGGCATCCGACGCGAAGAAGCGATGCGGCTGATGATGCATGACACGTTTCAAGAAGAACGAGAAGCAGCCGGCAAGTGGGTACGGGCTCAGGTCACCTCGACACAGCTGTCGACCTATTTCGTCGGAGTACAGGAACATCAGGATCTGCGCACTGCCGCACAACAGGCGTGGGGTCATGGTTTCACTCTGAAACGATACCACGATGGTGTGGTGTCGTTCGGTTCGCCGCCGGCGCGCTTTGTTAAAGCGTTACTGTTGAAGGAGCCAGTGCCCGAATGACGGGGGCTCTTGTTTCCACGCTCACGTCTGACAGCAGCGATCTCTGACGTGAGCGTGCTGCCTGACCGCCGTGACGTCAGACAGCAGAGAAAGCCGTGCATCGACTAGGGGGCGCTGGCGACCTCGGCCACGCTGTCGAGAAAACGTTTCAGTTCCGCAACCAACGACGAGCCAGGATTCAGCGCGTCGGAATAGACATCGTTGTGATCAGTCTGCGGCAGCACGAACTGCCGTTTGGCAACGCCCTTGGCCGACGTGGCGGGGGCGGCGTCAAATAGCTGCTGACCGAACCGGAAGGGAACGATGGTATCTTCCGTGCCATGAATCTGCAGGAGAGGACAAGTGACCGAGGCGATGCGTTTGTCCGAGGGAAAGCGGTCGACAAGCACCAGCGATACGGGCAACCAGGGGAAATGAAATTTGGCGACGGCCACCAGTGAGTTGAAAGTCGACTGAGCGATCAAGCCACCGGGTTCGATCTGTTCCAGGCAGAGTTCACTGGCCAGTCGCGTGGCCACGCCTCCACCGAGTGATTCGCCATAAATCACAATCCGGTCGGCAGGAACACTACAGGTGAGAGTCAGATGATTCCACACCGATCGAGCATCACGAGCGAAGTCTTCTTCGGTCGGCTTCCCGGCATTGTCGGCATAGCCGCGGTAGTCGACCAGCACCACATGCGCATTCAACGAAGCCAAGGTGGACAATTGCTCGAATCGCCTCGCACGATTGCCGCCATTGCCTGGAAAATACAGGACGACGGGACGGTCGTCCGACAGGGCTTGTCCCGCATCGACAGGCTTGGAACGGGCCGAGCTTCCCGCGATGACGTGCCAGCCGTAAAGGTTCAATCCGTCGTGCGATGTCACCGTCACATCGGCCACCGCTTGAGGCAACCCGGCCTTGTTCGCCCACAGTCGCTCGCACGATTGTGGTTGGTAGATGAGGGACCGCTGATAGGACGTGACGAGAGCCACAAACATGAGATAAGCCGCCAAAAACAAACAGCCCAGCCGGATCATACCGCGACGCTTTTTCGGCGGTCCCGTGGGCCGTGGTTTCGAGTTACCCGAATGAATCGAAGGATCCGTTTCTGTCATGCGGCGCCTGCACAGACTCGCATCGCGCGAACGAGATCAGGATGAGTCACTGGCCCGGTGACGTGGAAGAAGAGAGCCCCGCCATGTTGAGGAAATTTTTCAGCAACTGAATGCCCCCTTCGGTCAGGAAACTTTCCGGATGAAACTGCACTCCATGGATCGGATATTCTCGATGACGAAGTCCCATGATCTCACGCGCATGCCCAGGAAAATCGGCCCAGGCGGTGACTTCCAATTCAGGGCTGAGCGTCGCTTCGGGAACGTACAGGCTATGATAACGTGTCGCCGTAAACGGATTCGCCAGTCCCTGGAAGACTCCCGTTCCAATGTGATGAATGGGCGACACCTTGCCGTGCATCAAGCGTTCGGCACGGACGACAGGCGAGTGGAACACTTCGGCCATCGACTGATGTCCCAGACACACTCCCAGCGTGGGAATTTTGGGCCCCAACTGACGGATCAGTTCCATCGAAATGCCCGCCTCATGCGGCGTACACGGGCCGGGCGAAACGACGATCCCCTGCGGCTTCAGGGCGGCGATTTCGCCGACCGTGATCTGATCGTTTCGGGCAACTTTCACATCCAATCGTGCGTCGATTTCACCGAATCGCTGGACCAGGTTGTAAGTGAAAGAATCGTAGTTATCGAGAATAAACAGCATCGGTATTGTGAGTCGCGAGAAAGACGAAAACGTTCGTTTGCTGCTGCCAGTTTCCACGGAGCATCACGCGAAGTAAACTGTGTGATGGAATTTTCTTCGATTTCCCAACGAAAGTGTTTCTGATGTCGATGTCTGTCTCTCGTCGAACATTCTTCGCCACCACGGCCGCCAGCGTCGCCGCCAGTACGTTGTCTTCCTCGCAACCGGCCCAGGCCGCAGGGGAAACAGGGCTGCCATTTCGCTTCTGTTTGAATACCAGCACGATCCGCGAATGCCCTTACAAAGGGAAGAAAATTGACATCGTCGGCGGGATCGAAGTCGCCTCGCAGGCCGGCTATACCGGCATCGAACCCTGGATTGGGGAACTGGATGCCTACGTCAAAAATGGCGGCACTCTTTCGGATTTGCGCAAGCGGATTGCCGACGCGGGACTGACAGTCGAAAGTGCGATCGGGTTCGCCGCGTTCCTGCACGAAGACGACGCCGAACGCCAAAAGGGGCTGGAAGAAGCCAAGCGATGTATGGGACTGGTGCGTGAAATCGGCGGCACTCGAATTGCCGCTCCGCCCGTCGGTGTGACCGACAAAACCGGTCTCGACCCGTTGAAACTGGCGGCTCGTTATCGAGCCTTGTGTGACGTGGGCCAGCAGGAAGGCGTGGCACCTCAGTTGGAACTGTGGGGGTTCGCCAAGACACTCGCCCGCATGGGTGAAGTCGCGTTCGTCGGGGTCGAAGCGGCTCATCCTCTGGCCTGTGTCCTGTTGGACATCTATCACATTTTCAAAGGCGGATCAGACTTCGAAGGCTTGGGAATGTTCGCCGCCTCGCGGATGCATAACTTCCACGTCAACGACTATCCCGGCAATCCGCCACGCGAAACGATCAACGATTCCCAGCGCGTTTATCCGGGCGACGGGATCGCTCCGCTGGACAAGATCTTCCGCACGTTGCGTGACAACGGTTATCGAGGTGTTCTGTCGCTGGAACTGTTCAACCGCGACTATTGGAAGCAGGATGCATTCGAAGTAGCCAAGACCGGGCTGGAAAAAACGAAAGCCGCCGTGGCCAAAGCCCTGGCGTGAGACCAGCGTGACAACCTTCAAGGATGATCCTTCGTGAATCGATACCGAGTGGCCAGTGCTGCCGAAATCCCCGTGGGTGAGGGACGCGAGTACGTCGTTGGCGGCCGCATTGTGGCCCTGTTCAATGTCGATGGACAGTTCCATGCACTGGACGGCATTTGCCCGCATGCCGGAGGGCCGCTGGCCAAAGGGGTGATGCACGATCAGGTCGTGACTTGTCCCTGGCATGGCTGGCAATTCGACGTGACAAGCGGTCGGCATTGTCTGAATCCTCAACTGCAACAACCACGGTTTTCGGTCTCGGTGGAAGCAGGCGAGTTGTGGGTCGAACTGCCTGCCGGGTGACTTCGGGACATGCGGAAGGCACGTGAATTGCTCGTCTGACTGGATTCTGTTTCGCGGCTGGCTAGAACTTAACGTATTAACCACTTTCAGACACACAGGTCCGACCTCGGCTGTCGGAGAAGGGGAATCCCACGATGGCGGAATCAACATCTCAACTCGATCAGCTCAAGCGTTTCACGGTGGTGGTCGCCGACACCGGCGACTTTGAATCGATGAAAAAATACCAGCCGCGGGATGCGACGACGAACCCGTCGTTGATCCTGGCAGCAGCGTCCAAACCCGAATATGTCCACCTGGTGGACAAGGCCGTCACCGATCGGAAAGCGTCCGGTCTCACCGGTGCCAAGCAGATTGAAGACATCATCGATCACGTGTTGGTGAATTTCGGCATGGAAATCCTGAAGATCGTGCCCGGTCGCGTTTCAACCGAAACGGACGCTCGTTTGTCATTCGATATGGCAGGCACGGTCGCCAAGGCGCGACAGTTGATCGGACTGTATGAAAAGAACGGTCTCGCCCGGGAACGAATCCTGATCAAGATCGCCTCGACCTGGGAAGGCATCCGCGCGGCCGAACTGCTGGAGCGTGAAGGCATTCATTGCAACCTGACCCTGCTGTTTTCGTTTCCGCAAGCGATCGCTTGTGCCGAAGCGAAGGTGACGTTGATCTCGCCTTTTGTGGGACGCATTCTCGACTGGTACAAAGCCGCGATGAAACGCGATTACTCGCCCACCGAAGATCCGGGCGTGCAGTCAGTCACGGCGATTTTTCATTACTACAAGAAGTTCGGATACAAGACCGAAATCATGGGCGCCAGCTTCCGTAACAAGGGCGAGATTACCGAATTGGCGGGATGTGACCTGTTGACCATTAGCCCGTCACTGCTGGGGGAACTGGCCGATTCCACCGACCTCTTGCCCAAGAAGCTGGATGCCAGTTCGTCGAAGTCGATCGCCGGAGACAAGATTTCGCTGGATGAAAAGACGTTCCGCTTGCAGCTCAACGATGATGCGATGGCGACCGAAAAGACGTCTGAAGGGATTCGCAAGTTTTCGGCCGACATCGTGAAACTGGAACAATTGATCGCCAGCAAACTCAAGTAATTCTGCCGGGGTAGAAACTTACTGGTTCAGAAAAAACAGCCCGCAGGAATTGAGTTCATTTCTTGCGGGCTGTCGTCATTGGCCTGTTCCGCGATCGAAGCGTCGTGTCCCTTTTAGGACGACGATCAATTGCCAGCCATTGGCCGACCATTTACTTGCCATGACAACGTGATTTTCGTTTTACTTTTTGATTCAGAATCACCAAGATCATTCCTACCGGTTGCGCCCCACCGGCACGTCGACGTTCCCACAAATTCGGAACTATTCCCCGCTCCCAATTGACACCTTGTGTCCTACGAAATATAGAAACAGTGTCAGCTTGAGATCCGAGGTTGGGTTCAACCGTTAGGTTGTTCCACCCTCCGATCCCGCGCTGGAGGGTCTCACATCCCGTCCCAACCATTCGCGTCGGTGGATCGCATGTCTGAAGTGCTGGGCACATCCCGTCTGGAAGAGAGCTTATCGGCCTGCGAGCGATCGCTGGGCTATCAGTTTCGTGACCGCCTGTTGCTGCGGAGATGCCTGACGCATTCGTCGATCGCCCGGACCAGGCTCGACTCGAACGAACGGCTGGAGTTCCTGGGAGATGCCATTCTGGGAACGATCGTCTGCGAACTGCTATTCCACCGGTTTCCGGAAAAGACCGAAGGAGAATTGACGCGGATCAAATCGGTCGTGGTCAGTCGTACGACCTGCGCCAAGTTGAGTAACGACCTGCGACTGGGTGACTTCCTGCAGTTGGGCAAAGGCCTTTCGGACTTCGACAAGATTCCGCTTTCGATCCAGGCCGCCGTGTTCGAATCAATCGTCGCGGGACTGTATCTGGATGGCGGCATTGACGTTGTCCGGCCGTTTTTGACGCGGATGATCGAACCAGAGATCGATCGGACAGTCGAATCGTCTCACGGCCGGAACTATAAGAGCCTGTTGCAGCAATTGGTCCAAAAGAACCAGCGCGGGACTCCGCTTTATCAGCTGCTCGACGAGTGCGGCCCAGATCACTCGAAATGTTTCAAGATCGCCGCCGTCGTGGGTGCCGATGCCTATCCTCCGGCCTGGGGTCCGAATAAAAAGGAGGCTGAACAACGCGCTGCGGAAAATGCGTGGTGCCTCTTGCAGGGTGAACCACCACCATTCGTGGCAGATGACGGGCCGTTCGATCCAGAGTGATCGGCGACCGGGCGAGAAATTCCGTATCAGCGGCGGCTTTGGAAATCAGCCGGTCAAATCAGGAGAACTTCATGGCCGACGAACCTGCCAAGAAACGCGACTGGGCTGTTGCGTTTCTCGGTCGTATCTGTTTGATCGGCTGGATCTGCGCCATCTTTTACGAAGCGTTCGATTTCCTCAAACCGGTACGTCAAATCTGTCTGTTCTTTGGTCCCTGGGCCTGTGTCATCGCGCTACTCCATAGTCTCGCCTTGTGGACCATCCGCCGACAAGGAATCTTTCTGATCTTTATCCTGATCGCCCTCCCTCCAACCATCCACTTCGGTTATGTCTTGAGAAACATCGCCGTGGAAAAGAAGTGGATTGATCCCACCGAATTCGGCGGGCCCGCGGTCACAGCGCCGAAAGAAACAGAGCCAAAAGAAGAAGCTCCCGACCGGTCACTTTCCCGTTAAGAATCAGCCAAGAGAGACACCGTTTTTCGGCCAGAAGAGATTTGTTTGATACTGAAAGACTCCGGAGGTTCTACCATGCTTCGATCCGGCCTGTTGCTTGCTCTGTTATCGTGCTCCAGCGTGCTGGCCAGTGCCGCGGAAACGGCGCCTCTCACACCCGCCGAAGCGGCGACAAAGGTCAACGAAAAAGTCGTTGTCGAGATGGAAGTCAAATCGACGGGCGGTCGCGGAAATCACTATTTGAATTCCGAAGAAGACTATATGGACGCCAAGAACTTCACGATCTTCATCTCGAAAGATCATCTCGAGAAATTCAATAAAGCGGGCATCGAAAGTCCGTCGAAGTACTACAAAGGCAAAGTGATTCAGGTGACCGGAACGGTGGTCCTGGAACAGAAAAAACCTTGGATCAAGGTCGATGATCCCGAACAAATCAAGGTGATTTCGAAAGACCCGAAAGAGAAGAAGTGACGACTTGTCCGCCATAAAAGCCTTCCTCTTTGACGCTGGCAGTCAATCGTCACGACTCGACGCGATCCTGATGGTCGCTTGTCTGTTGATCGCGTTGGGACTGCGACTGGTCGTGATCATCAGCGAGCCTCAGGAACTGACTCGCGATCGCGATGCCTATCTGGGCATCGCGACCAGCCTCGCAGAAGGCCGGGGTTTCAGCACGCCGAATAGCTCGTCGCCCACGGCGTTTCGCCCGCCGCTTTATCCGGTGTGCCTGGCCATCGGACTGCGTCGACTGCCGACGACGGTGACGGTTGCGGGAATCAATTTGCTGGCAGGCCTGATGACCGTGTGGCTGACCGCACAAGCGGGAAAGAATCTGCAGTTGGGTCGCCTGCGATTTGTCGCCGCACTTTTGGTGGCCATCGATCCGCTGCTGCTGCAATATTCGTCGCGGCCCATGACTGAATCGCTTTGTACCGCTTTGGCCATCTTATGGCTGTGGTCGGTCACAACAGTGCCCCCCCCCGGCAAAAGTCAGCATCCCGTGTGGGGCCTGGTCAGTGGTGTCGCCTTTGGGTTGCTGGTGCTGAGCCGGCCGACGTTTTGGGCCATGGCCGGTTGTTGCGGCCTGATCTGGTTGATCGGGCAATGGCGTCGCGTCGAATCGGACAAGGCTTGTCGCGCACGACTGTTCTGGCAAGGGCTTTGGTCGGCTGGTGGCACAGTCATCACCGTCGCCCCCTGGCTGATCCGGAACGCAATCGTTTTTGGGACACCGATTCTGACAACGACGCATGGTGGCTACACCTTGCTGCTGGGCAACAACCCGGTCTTTTATGAAGAAGTCGTGCGGCAGCCGTGGGGCACGACCTGGCCGGATGCCAGTCAGCACAAATGGGAAGCCGACCTGGAAGCGCAACTGTTACATGATCTGGGTCCCAATCCCTCGGAACTCCAGCGCGATGCCTGGCAATCACGACAGGCGAAATCGTTCATCGCGGCCGACCCCTGGGGTTGTGCTCAGGCGGCAATCCACCGGCTTCGCAGTTTGTGGAATACAGTTCCTCAAGGCGACGCCGCGACCGGCGTCAACAGTGGGGCCTTGAAGGTCGTCGGCTGGTACTATTCGCTGGTCCTGACCGCCGGACTCTTGGGAATGATTTCCGTGCTGACCCAGGCTGATCGCAACAGATGGCTCTGGCTGTACGTCTTAATTGTCTCGGTTCAGATCGTCCATCTTTTCTACTGGACCAACGCTCGCATGCGAGCACCGTTGACGCCCGCCATCGCCCTGTTCGCCGTGGCAGTCATTCCTCACAACCCGTCGAGATGGAACATCACTTCGATCAAGCCGAAGTCGGCGTGAATCGCCTGAGCGATGTCGTCACCAGGCCTGTGCGGCTTTGCCTTGGGCGTCGACAATCCAGGGCGTCCAACAGAGCACGAATTTGTTGATACTGACGTCAGTCTTCTTCGGCGCGATACTGATTTCGTCCAATTTCAGATTCTCGGCGATGGCCCCATCCAGCAGGGCCGTCGCTTCATCGGAAAACTGTTTATTAAGAGCGTCATAGCGGCCCTGAATCGCCTCGACCGATTCCTCGGCCATCGCCACGTCCTGATGTTCCGCTCCTAATTTGTTGGCCGCACGAACCCCTGAAGCGATATGGCCCATGTTCGAGGCTGATCCCAGTTTGCGACCAAACACGGCGCCCAGGATGGACGTGCCCACGGTGGCCATGACTTGAAACGTCTGGTTTTGTGACTGCAGCTTTTCCTTTTCGACCTTCTGAATCGCCTTGCGAAGTTGTTCTTGAATCATCGTCAATTTAGGACCGTACTTCGCACGCAGTTTTTCCACCGCTTGATCGCGTTGTTCCTTCAGCACATGAGCGATACGCACCCGAAAGTCGCCTTCCGTTTCGCCCAGTTTCGAAGTCTCTTTCAGTTCGGCACATTTCCAGAGTGTCAGTTTCTGGGTCTTGTAAACATGATCCTTCAAGGCGGCTTGCAGTTCCGTGTAGGTCTTGGCTCGACTGAGTTCGGCGGGTAGCGAAGCGAACCCGCCTTCCGCGTCGGCATGTTCCTGCTGTTCCGGTTCCGAATTCGTATTGATCTCGGCTTCGTCGAACATCGTGGGCGAGACCTTGTCGACCGCGGGCAGAAACACCGTCATATCCTGCAGGGAGTCGACGCCGGCCGCGGATTGCACGAACCGAATGCGGGTCGAGGCCAATAGTCCCGGGCGGTACATCAGCTTGACGTCGCCCAAGAGACTGGTCTGGCGGACGACAACGGTTTCGTTGATCCCTGGAGGCAGCACAGGATGCATCCCCCCCGCGGCCTGATCGCTGATCGTTGTCGTGACTGGACCCGATGACGCCGGCAAAAGAGCTTTCTTGGGGGCCATCAATTTGGCGATATCGTCGCGATTGACGGGGCCTCGCAGGAATGACAACGCCCAGCGGCTTTGGAATACGACGGGGCGATCTTCATGAACATTGTTCATCAGAAACACTCGGTTGCCCAATCCGGCCAGGATTTTTTCCATTTGACCACGATCGAACTTCGCCCCGGCCGCGGCCGAAGCCCCTTCGAGACCTTCCAGCACTCGAGCCTTATCGCGTTCAGTCTGCAATCGACCAAGAAACCACGTTCCGGCATTGGAGAGACCTTTATAGTCGAGATCGACCGGGTTCTGTGTGGCAAGCACCACGCCCAGCCCAAACGCGCGAGCCTGCTTCAACAGCGTCAACATCGGTGTCTTGGACGGGGGATTGGCGGTCGGCGGAAAGTAGCCAAAAATCTCGTCCATATAGAGGATCGCACGCAGGCTGGAGGTCCCTGATTGCGAGCGCATCCACGCGACCATCTCGTTGAGAAGAATCGTGACGAAGAACATCCGTTCGCTGTCACTGAGGTGGGCGATCGAAATGATGGTCAACCGTGGCTTGCCTTCGGGCGTGTACAGCAATCGCTGGATGTCGAGCGGTTCTCCTTCCATCCAGGCTTGAAAACCAGGCGACGCGATCAGGTTGTTTAACGTCATCGCCAACGCGAATCGCTCTTTGGACGGATAGAAACTTTCGAGGTCCATCACGCCGACTTTGTCGAAGTTGGGCTTCTGAATCAGCCTGATCAGGCTTCCCAGATCGACATCTTTTCCAGCTCGCCAGGATCGGTCAAGGATCGTCGAGAGCAGGATATGCTCCTTGCTTTGCAGCGGATCCGCATCGATGCCGAGCAGCGCCAGCAATCCCGAAGCGGCCGACGCGACTCGTTCTCGCATCGATTCGTTGTTGCCGAGAATTGCCTGGCTGGGAACCGAAAATGATTTCAATACCGTCAACGGAAGTCCCGCGTTGCTGGCGGGCGTATAAATCGAAATATCGACCGCATCGCGATAACATTTGATCCGGTCTTGTGGCTGCCCCCACGCGGCCAAACCATCCTTCCAAACCTTGGCCATTTTCGCCGAGTAATCCTCCGGGGAAAGACCGGCCCGAGTGGCATCGGCGGGATCAATCCAAGGACGAAAGTCTTCTGGCAACAAATTCGGAAAGGCCAGTAGCAGGTTACCGAGATCACCTTTGGGATCGATACAGATCGAGGGAATTCCATCGATGGCCGCTTCTTCCAACAATGACAGACACAACCCCGTTTTGCCGCTGCCTGTCATCCCGACGCAGACGGCATGGGTCGTCAGATCTTTGGCATCGTACAGCAGCAGATCATCCTGGATTTCTCGCGCAGCCATGTCGTACGTTTTGCCGAGATAAAACACGCCCAGCTTTTCGTAGTCTTGCATTTTCAAATCCTCAAAGGTGATGCACAAAGTCGGTTTGACGAATGCTTGGAATCGCCGATCGAGATCCAAACGAACTCAAACCTCGCGCTGGGCACACCGCGAAACGACTTGGTGATAACAACGGTCTGTGGTGCCGTTATATGCCAACGCTTGACCGACGAGAAGTATTTTTCGCCGGTCGCCTGGCGTCTTTTGGCCTGCGGCTGCAGCCAAGAGCGGTTTGTACGGCCGCACCAATGATTGCGACCGAACACAGAACAAACCTTGGATTGCCCCGTGACGACAAACCCAGCCCGTTGCAATGACCAGGAATTCGAACTGGCCGGAAAAGAACGCATTACGGCTGCGAGGAAGACGTCGACGGCGCGGGGATTCTGTCTTCGATACGGCCCAGTAACCGCAGGATCCCATCGAGGATCGTCCAGGGACTGGGAGGACAACCCGGTACATACAGGTCGACGGGGATCACCGAATCGGCACCATTGTGGGCTTCGGGGTGGTCAATGTACGGCCCCCCAGAAATCGCACAGGCCCCCACGGCAATGACCAGCTTGGGCTCTGGCACCGCCTCATAGGTTTTGAGCAGGGCTTCGCGCATGTTCTCTGTCACCGGACCGGTGATCAACAGGCCGTCGGCATGGCGGGGCGACGCGACGAACTGAATTCCAAACCGACTGAGGTCAAAGACGACCGTGTTGAGCACGTTGACATCGGCTTCACAGGCATTGCACCCGCCGGCGCTGACTTGCCGCAGCTTAAGCGACCGCCCAAAGATTTTCAGCAGTCGTTGTTCGAGCTCCTTCGCCCGTTGCAGGGGCTGGTCTCCGATCACCAGGCCTTCACGAGTCCGCGTCGACAGGCTGTAGTCATCAGAGAAACTCACCGCGCCTTCCGGGCAAGCTTCGGTGCAGTCGGTGCAAAAGAGACATCGCCCCATATCCAAACGTAACTGGTCATTGGTTTGCGCCAGTGCCGTTGTCGGACAGGCGTCAATGCAACTGTGACAGTTCGACGGACACTTCGTCTGATCGAGGATGGGCAGTCCGCGAAACCGCTCTGGACGGGGCGGTGCATCGGCGTCTGGAAAGGCGGAAGTTCGATATCCCTGTCGCAACCGTTCGCCAATGACTCGGAACATAGGTAGGCATCCATCAGCAGTGGTGATCTTTGACGATCGTCAAATCAGAGATCGTGACCGCAATAAGAAAGGTTGAAACTTTTGTTACACAAAGGGAAATCGGAAATCTGCTGGTCACGCAGAGCCAGCATCAGGCCGGTCCAGTTCTGAAAAGAGGGGTCGACAACTTTGTAGCGGGCAAATTTCCCCGCCGCGTCTGTGATGGCAACATGGCATACCGGCCCTCGCCAGCCTTCCGCCAACGACGCAACGAATGAATCGGCGGCCAGCGAACCGACCTCGGTGCGACAGGATCCGGAGGGCAGAGTGTGCAATTGATCGAGCACGAACTCGCCCGAGTTTTCGATTTCCAGCCAGCGGACGTATGCTCGCGCAAACACATCGCCCGTCGGCCAGGTGGCCACCGGCATCGCCGCCCGACTGTAGGCGCCCGTTGGAAAATTCTGTCGGACGTCGCGCTCGATTCCCGTCGCTCGCAAGGCCACACCCACGATTCCCAGCGCCTCGGCATCTTCGGAACTGACCGCACCCGTGTTTTCAAATCGAGCTCGTACCGACAGGCTATCCCATAACAGTTGAGCCGCCCCCCCCACGTCGCGCAGCGCCGCTTTCAATCGCGTGGTCAGCGTGGTCGCCATCTCGGCAGTGATATCAAATGTGACACCGCCCGGTCGGACCAGACTGCGGCCAAATCGATTGCCGCAGATCGTTCCCGTCGCGTTCAGAAAATCGCCGCGTAATCGTCCGCAAAAGTTGGCCGTGGGGAGGAAGCCCACATCGTCGGCCAGTGCGCCCAGATCGCCGGTATGGCAAGCCAATCGCTCGAGCTCCAGGGCGATCGCACGAATCGATTGCGCTCGGGGCGAGGGAGTGACTTCAGCCAGTCCTTCAACGGCCTGGCAATAAGCCGTTGCATGTCCGATGGACGTATCGCCAGCCAGGGTCTCGATGTAGTGCAGCGTGCGTTTGTTGGGACCGCCGATCAATGCCCGTTCCACACCGCGGTGCTGATAGCCCAATTGGACTTCCAGATGAAAGACATGCTCGCCGTGACATTGAAATCGAAAGCTGCCTGGTTCGATCACGCCGGCATGCACAGGACCGACGGCCACTTCATGAATCTCGGCCCCCGAGACACGGAAGTAGTCGGTCACCGCAGGAAGAATCCGGTCGGCAGGTAGTCGCCCCCAGGCATCATGGCCGTGACGATACGAAGGATGATAGCGCAGCGGCTTCAGCCAGGGGTGCCCCTCTGGCACAAGCCCCCATTGCTCGGCCAGTTCCCGTTCAAAGTTGTGAGCCTGTGGGCAATCGGTCGTTAACGAGGGATATTTGTCGTCGAACAGGTCCGTCGACACCGGCAGCAGCACACCCTCGTTATTGTCGGCCAGCACGGCATACAGCCGCACGCCGCCGTCATCGCGAGGTTGACCGAAGAATGACGCGAGACGAACGGGGCCGACGGCCTGAGCGACAATGCATTTCCGAAAGTCGTCAAAACTCAATCGCGGCACGGCCGCCAACGAGCAGGCTTCGCCGTTCTTGAGTCGCGGAAGTTGGCTGACGTCGCTCGACATGATGACTGACCTCATATTCGCCGGACGGGGGAACCATGTCCAAATCTTGATTTTCAACCAGGTGATTTCATTTCCACATAGGAAACCGCGTCACGTAAAAGTTCCGCCATGAACGGAGGCAGATACAAACCCAGCATCAGCACAAGCAGCCCAAAGCCGACGATCGGCCAGCACGTCGCGAACGAATCTTGAAAAGTCGTGGACTTGGCGGCGGGACTGGGGGCTCCGAAAACCATCGTGGTGACGGTCGCTCCGTACCCGAAGAACACGATCAGCAGCATGCTGGCAAACAATCCCCCAGCCCAATAATGCCCTTGACGAAACGCGGACGACAACAGGCCGAATTCACTGATGAATGGCGCAAATGGTGGTGAACCGGTGATCGCGAGAAAGCCCAACAGAAACATCACCCCCGAGACGGGAAGCCGGCGAATGACGCCACGGACGTCCGCCGTTTGCTTCGTCGCGTAAGCGCGATGAATGTTGCCGGCGGACAAAAATAGCACCCCTTTGGTCAGACCGTTGTTGATCATGTGCAGCAAAGCGGCCCAGCAGGCACCACCGCCGATCCCGATCCCCAGCACCAGAATCCCCATATGCTCGACGCTCGAATAGCCCAGCATGCGCTTGAAGTCTCGCTGGCGAACCATGAAGACCGTGCCCACGGCCATGGAGAATAGACCCACAAAGATCAGGATACGGTCGGCAAATTCGCGTTGACCGGCCGCCCGCGCAATCAGCACAAACCGTAAGATGGACAGGAAGGCGCAATTGGTCATGCACCCGGCCAACAGAGCCCCGATCATTCCCGGAGCTTCTCCGTAAGCATCGGGCTTCCAGGTATGCATCGGCGCCAATCCCATCTTGGTGCCGTAGCCGACGAGCAAGAGAACGAACGCCGTGTGCAGCCAGGGAACGGACAGTTGCGGCGCTTCTTTCAGCAGGTCGTCAAACATCAACGTCGATTCCAAACCGGCATGCACGGCAGAATAGGCGAAGAACAATGATCCCAACAGCGCCAGCGCGATGCCGACCGAGCAGATCAACAGATACTTCCACGTCGCTTCCAGCGAGCGCGAATTGTGATTGAAATACAGCCCCGGCACGCTGACCAGGGTCGTGGCTTCCATCGCGACCCACATCAGCCCCAGATGGTGCGACAAGATGATCAGCGTCATCATGCCCAGCGACAACATCAGGCAGGAACACATCACGCGATTGTTTCGTTCAGGCCGCTGCGCGAGGTAACCCGGCGCATAACAGGCACATAACAGAAACATCACACTGATCAGACCCAACACCAGCTTGCCCAGCGGATCGAGGCTTAACCAGCCGTTGAGGCCTGTTAAACCCGGCTCTTGCAGTGCCATCACCGTGAGCACCGAATGTGCCAGCCCACCCAATGGCAGGACCCACGGTCGCCATTTGTTGGACGAGATGGCAAAGGCCCATCCGCCGAAAAGCCAGGGCACCAATATCAAAAGTTCGGCCATCCATCACTCCTTGAGCGTACGGAGGTGATCGGAACCAGGCGAAGGGAGATGACGATCGACCTGTTGCAGGATGATGCCCATCACGAACACACCCACGAAGACATCCAGCAGTACACCGACTTCCACCAGAAACGGCATCGCCTCGACCAGCAGCAGGCCGAAGATCACAATGCCGTTTTCCAAAACCAGATAGCCCGCGACCTGCGTCAACGGTTCGCGGCGCGTCGTCAGAATCAACAGTCCTGTAAAAACGGTCGAGAGCGCCGCGGGAACCAGCAGGTGGCTGGCGTGTTCTTCACGCAGCGGCAGACGGGACGAGAAGGCCATCATCACACCGGTGCCGAGCGCTCCCAGTAGCAGCGACGCCGTCAGACCCAGGTAGGGGTCGATCTGCCCCCGCATCTGAGATTCTTTGAAAGCATAATAAAGCATCCGGGGCATCAGCCACCCCTTCATGACAATCATGGCCGCGGCCAGAGCGAGCAACCGGATGCTGATCACTCCTTCCCATCCCGCCGAAGCATCATGGTGCGTAAACGGAAAAATCACGCCCAGGATCACCCCCTGCAAGGCGACCATCATAATGATGGTGGGTAATCGTCCGACGCCCAACTGAATGAAATTCAGCATCAGCAAGACGACCAGAAAAGGATCGATCAATGAAAGATTCATGGGAGTGTCACCTGCAGAATCAGACCGAACGCCGCAATCACGCCCGCTGCCGTCAAGACGCGTGGCACCACCGGCATCCGCAACCGGGCCAGCACCGACTCGACAATTCCCACCAGGACCGCCACGGCTAACACCACGGCGAGAAAGACCAGACCTTCAATCCAGCCGCCGCCCAGATCGCGAGTAATCGCCAGGCGGGCCAGCATCGCGGCAGGGATAAATAACTTTTGGGCCGCCGCGACGTGCAGCATCGCCAGCATCGGACCGCTATGGTCGAGGATGATCACTTCATGGACCATCGTCAGTTCCAGGTGCGTGTTCGGATCGTCAAAGGGAATGCGGCAACTGTCGGCCAGCATCAAGAGAAACCAGCTGGAAATGATCATCAGGAGTGGAGCACCGTTGACCGTCCATGTCGCGGCGTGCTTCCCCGTCAACAGGTCCACCATCTCCAGCGATTGAGAAACCTTCACAAGTGCCAAGAGGCCCATGAACATCGCCGGTTCGGCCAGACAGGCGAACGTGACCTCACGCGCCACACCCATGCCTTCAAAGGGCGAGCCGGTATCCAGCGAGGACAACACCAGCGCAAACCGCCCCAGCGCCAGCAAGTAGACAAACAGGATGATGTCCCCGGGAAACGACACATAGACTTCCGGTTGGACCAGCGGGATGATCAGGCCGGCCAGACTGGTGGTCACGAGCGCCACCACTGGACCCGCGCGAAACAACCAGGTCGTCGTGGTGCTTTGGACCGTGCCTTTATGCAATAGCCGCCACAGCTCGTAGTACGGCTGCAGCAGCGGGGGGCCTTGCCGGCCCGCAAAGACGGCTTTGGTGCAGTTGATCAACCCCACCAGCAGGGGAGGAAAAACCAACAATACCAGTAATTGAATGACGAGACTCCACACGGCTTGGACTCCTCACCGGGATGGCGGCATTAAAACACAGTGAACAGCACGACCAACATGGCGACGATATACAGCAGGTAGATCTGGACGCTGCCCTGCTGTATCAGACGAAACCACAACAGCCGACGAGCCAGCGCATCAAACACCGGCGAGACGACTCGGTCCAGCACGATTTCCGGCACCTCGCTCCAATAGGCGGCCTGGACGGGAAACAGTTCCCGAATCCGAGGACGAATTTCCACCGGTTGGATCGACCAGCCAAATAGACTGACGAGAAACTGAGTGAGCGAGGTGCCGGTGTATTGAAGACGCGGCGTGGGGGCGAGATACCCACAGCCCCAAGTGTCGTGTTCAGCATAGGGATGAGTACTAATCTTCCAGCGCAGCCAGCAGAAGACAAACAACAGCGACCCCAGTAATCCGATCAACGCCCAACCGAGTGGCACCAGCGGACCAAGCGTCGAAGCCGCGATCGACGCATCCCAAGACAGACCTGACCATTTGGCACAGATACCGTTCAGACGAGGGGCGACACTCGCCGTCAGAATCCCCAGGCTGATGGCGATTACCGACAGGACAACCAGTGGCAATCGCATGGGCCAGTGAGGATCGTGCGGTCGATGGGCCAGCGGCTTGCGAGGTACACCCAGAAACACGATGCCATAAGCTTTGACAAAACAGGCGATCGCCGCCGCACCCGACAGTGCCAACGCGGGAATGGCAAACGCCGCCGCCGGCAAAGCCGGTTCACCCGGCAAACCCAGCGTGTGGAACAGACCCAGATAGATCAGGAATTCGCTGACGAATCCATTGAAGGGAGGCAGACCGCAAGCGGACGAGGCTCCGACCAGGAAGGCCGCCGCCGTCCAAGGCATCGGCTTGGCCATGCCCCCCAATTCATCGATTTTTCTGGTATGGGTCGCATGGATCACGGTGCCAGCGGCGAGAAATAGCAGCGACTTGAACAGGCAATGATTCCAGACATGCAGCAACGCACCGGACAGCCCGAGGATCACCCACACCGGGTTGTGCAGCGAACGTCCCAGTAAGGCCAGCCCCAGACCGATCGCCACGATGCCGATATTTTCAATGCTCGAATAGGCCAGTAATCGCTTCAAATCATGCTGACTCAGTGCCAACACCATCCCAAAGACTGCGGACACCGTCCCCAGTGCGAGCACCAGACTGCCCCACCACAACGGGGGATCGGGTAGTAGCCCCGTCATCCGCACCAGACCGTAAATTCCCATTTTGATCAACACGCCCGACATGATGGCCGACACATGACTGGGTGCCATCGCATGGGCGCCGGGCAGCCAGAAATGCAGTGGCATCAAACCCGCCTTCAAACCAAATCCGCCCAGTGCCAGTAAGAACAATGTCGAAGCGAAAGCGGGAGAAATCTGGTCTGACGTCAATGGGAGAAAATCAAAGTGACCTGTCGCACCATACATCAGGGCAAACATGGTAAAGAGAGCAAGCGTTCCCGCGTGGCTGGCCGCCAGGTACATCCACCCCGCGTCGCGGACATCGTTGCGATCATCTTCCGTCGCCACGAGGAAGAAGGCGGAAACTGCCATGCCTTCCCACCCGAATAAAAACGTGACCGAGTTTTTGGCCAGGACAACGATCGCCAGACACGCAGTCAACAGTCCATAAAACAGCCGTAGCTTGCGGGCATTATCGGGATGCTCGGTCGGCTTCCAATACTCCAGTCCATACAGCGACCCCAAGGTCGAAACCAGAAAAATCGCTGCGAGAAAAAAGGCGGACAGGGGATCGACGGACAGCGCAAAACTCGCATCGGGAAGTGGCAAGGGATATTCGACCAGCATCACGTCCGAACCACTCGCACACTGGGCCGCACACTGCACCGCGCCGATCAAGCCCACGGTTCCGCTCGTGACCATCAACATGGCGGCAATCCAGGGAGCCACCAGAGAACGACGATTGAAAAACAGACCCGGTATGCCACTGATCGAGGCGAGAATGAGAGCGGACAGGAGCAGTCGGTCGCTTTCGAACATTGCACACTCCGCAGCGCAATGGTCGGTTTGGTTCCGTTCCCATCAAAACGAACCCTGCGTTCGCACAGTCAAATCGTCTGCGATTCAAACCGACCCAGCGCGCCGGCGATTGTGGCAGCATGAACACAGGAAAGGAAGTTCATATAGGGGGCAGAATGACTCAAAAAATCAAAAGTCCCTGGGGACCACTCGCAGGAACAACGACCGCTGCCTGCGAACCGTGGCTCACCACCGTTCCACGGGTCCGTTGGGCACTTTGATCAAAGCGGTGGCCACGTTCATACGGCGTTCGCCGTGACGGGCACGAATTTCATGAACGATCGATTCAAATTCCGCGAAACTGGTGAACAGGCGCAGCCGGAGTTCCAGATCTTCGGGGATGCCCAGCTTGGCCCCATACCACGCGGCGAACTTGCGAAACAGGGTGCAGCTGCGCTCGCCATGTTGTTCTGTCATCAAGGTGAAATGCCGAACGAGAAAATTCACCTGTTCGTCCTGCGTCGGTTCGCGAGGGACCAACCCCTGACTGTGATCGGACAATTTCCGGAAGATCCAGGGATCAAGCATCGCGCCGCGCCCCAGGGCGACCGCCGCGCACCCGGTGACCTTTCGCATACCGAGCGCATCGTCCAGAGTGCGAACATCACCATTGCCGATGATCGGAATCTGCTGCACGGCATCCACCGTGGCGGCAATCCCTTCGAGATCGACATTCCCCTGAAAGCCCTGCTGCCGAGTCCGGCCATGAATCGTGATCGCCTGGATACCGGCCGCCTCGAAGCGACGAGCCAGATAGGGCGAAGAGATCGATTCGCGATCCCAACCCAGCCGCATCTTGACCGTCACGGGCAACGCCACCGCCGCCACAACCTGCTCGACCAGACGACAGGCGTTGTCAGCGTCACACAACAACCGCGCCCCACCACCCTGTCCGTTGACCTTCGCCATCGGGCAACCCATGTTGATATCGATACCCGCATACCCGTGGTCCTGTAACCAGCGGGCCGCCGGCACCAATTGATCGACGCTGGATCCGAAGATCTGCACGCTGAGCGGTTGATCGGCCGAGTCTGTCGCGACCAGTTCCATCGAATGCCGATGCTCACCGCACAGCTGCGTCGCGTGCACGAGATCGGTCGTGGCCAGTCCCAATCCCCCCAGTTCTCGAATCGCACGGCGAAAAGCCAAGTGCGTATACCCCGCCAGCGGCGCCAGAAAATACCGCGAGGGGACGACGCGATGGCCAATCGCGATGGACGACGAAAGGGTCTCGTGGGACGAGGTCAAGGTTTCGCGGGAAATCATAAACGTACGACAATCGGCGGCGGAAATTAGCAATCAATCGATCCTGCGGGCCAGGTCAGCAGACCTGGCAGGCAATGCGAAACGTAATGTAGCCCCGTCACGCGACGAGCGGAACGCCGAATGACCATTTCGTAGTGCTCTGTCCCGCCCCAGGGTTTTGCGATGAGGATTCATCACCGTCAAACAAGTTGATCTTCCACTGGCGAAGAGAACGCCGGCAACGAGAGGACTCCCGAAATGAACATTTCCACGTTTTGCGGGCGCTCAAGTGAGAATTAAATGGCCTCGGCGAAATTTTGACGATGGCTGGTCGCCGAATTGCGGAACGTGTTGAGCCAACAAGCCTCCTTGCCCTGAGTGCGGGTTCTTTGCACCGCCTCAACAGCAAGTGAGATCCTGTTTGTCGACACCAACTTCTCCGACAACAACTTACGAAAGTTCAAACGTCATTCGGGCTTCGCCCCGTTTCCACTTCCCGCTGCAGTTCGTGCCCATGCCGTTCTGCCCACCGATGCATGGCATTGAGGACCGGTCGCAGTGTCGTGCCAAGCTTCGTCAGCGAGTATTCCACTTTGGGAGGAATCTGCGGGTACATTTTGCGGTTGATGATGCCGTCGGCTTCCAATTCCCGCAGTTGCTGAGTCAACGTTTTGTGCGTGATTCCCGTCAACGCTCGTCGAAGTTCGTTAAAGCGTTTCACCCCGCCGAACAACTGCTAAAGAATCAGCACCTTCCAACGGCCGCTGATGACCGTCAATGTCATTTCCACCCAGCATGTCACACTTTTTTTGACCACGATGAACCTCGGTTACTTTCATGATACCTACGTTCCTGAAGGTGCATACTTTTTTGTTTTCATGATATTAGCTAAGAATATCCTGACAATCGTTTCGTAGGAAAATTGTCGACCAATGGACTCCTGTGCGATCAAAATTTGAAATTCAAAAACCATGTCCAATAATGTCGTTCGACTGGCCCGCACTCGCTGGGCCGATTGAAATTCGCATGACTCGAAAACGGCAATCTGGATCACGGAGCTCTGTAACGTGCAGCTGATTCTACATCGCGGGAAGATCACGACCCAAATCCCGGGCCGGCCCGAAGCGACCGCTTTGGCGATTAAAGACGGCAAAGTCGCGGCGGTCGGCGATGACGCGACGATCCTGGCGCTGGCGGATCCGCAAACGCAAAAGATCAATTTGAACAACCGTCGTGTCATTCCCGGGCTGAATGATTCGCATCTGCATGTCATCCGGGCGGGGTTGTTCTACAACTTGGAACTGCGCTGGGACGGCGTTGCCAGTCTGGGACAAGCCCTTGAGCAATTGAAACAGCAGGCGCGGAAGACGCCTCCACCGCAGTGGGTACGAGTGATCGGCGGCTGGAACGAATTTCAGTTCCGAGAAGGCCGAATGCCGACGCTGGACGAAATCAATCAGGCGGCGCCGGACACTCCGGTATTTGTCCTTCATCTGTACGATTCGGCGTTGCTGAACCGTGCGGCATTGCGAGTCTTGGGCTTCGACAAAAAGACACCGAATCCGCCGGGCGGCCTGATTGTTCGCGATGCGCGGGGGAACCCCACGGGGCTATTGATTGCTGAACCGAGTGCGCTGATTCTCTATTCGACAATCGCCAACGCGCCAAAACTGTCGCTCGAAGATCAATTGAATTCGACCCGGCATTACATGCGCGAGCTGAATCGATTTGGAATCACCAGCGTTTCCGACGCGGGCGGGGGCGGCCAGAACTACCCACAAGATTATGCCGTCGTCAAAAAGCTTGATGACGAAGGCCAATTGACGTTGCGCATCGCCTATAGCCTGTTCGCTCAAAAACCGGGTGAAGAACTTGCCGACTACACGCGCTGGCTGGGCATGACACGGCCAGGCGAAGGCTCAGATTTGCTACGAGTGAATGGCGGAGGTGAAAACCTGGTCTGGAGCGCCGCCGATTTCGAGAACTTTCTGCAACCGCGACCAGACCTGCGACCGGTGATGGAACGGGAACTGGAGGCGGTGATTCGGAAGCTGGCTCAGGCGCGATGGCCTTGGCGAATTCACGCCACGTATGATGAATCGATCGATCGGTTTCTGAACATCTTTGAAAACGTGCATCGCGATACGCCGATCACGTTGGTCTCGTTTCTGAACGCAACAACTCCGTGGCTGTTGCTGGCCATGACGTTTTTGCTGGGCGTGGGCGCCGCGCTGAATGGACCGGCCTGGCAGCGTCGGATCACAATCATGGACCCTCTCGCAAAGCGAGTTCAGTCCCTTCTCAAACACCGAATACAGGTGAACGAAGGTCGTTCGGCGGATGCCGATCCGAATGGTGTCCATCTAAAATAGGATATCATGATGCCCTTGATTCTAATGATGGTACGCCGAGCAATGTGAAAATACATGCTCGACCGAGATTCATCGATACGGTAGTTTCAGGGTGGTCGTTGCATAGAACGGCCGGCAATCAGTTTGTCGCAGTTGTTATCGTGCACGGGTCGCCGCGCCGGGGCCGGTGATACAGATATTGACGGTCACACTGTTGATCTCTTCCGTGCAATACCGACGGTGCAAAGGCATTGACACGTGGGGACGTTCGCGTCCGGCGGTCCAGGAATAGAAGTCCCGACGCAAGTTGTTTGCCATTTGTGCGTCTTCTTGTTGGGAGAACTGGGTGTTGACCAATAGCACCACTTCGTGTAGTCGTTGTTTATTATATCGGCGGGGTGGCACTGTCCCGAGATTCGCTTGGTGAAGGATGCCATCGGCTCCGTACTCTTGTCAGGTTAGTTATGTTATCGATTCGGTGCGGCCAATTCCCAAAGGCGTGTTGTTCCACTGGCTTCTGCCGTTGCAGAGGGTGGCCACGGTTTCGATTCCTGAATGCCGAACACGACAGCGTTCCCGCAGCTGAGGACTTGCTCTGTGTGCCACTGGCTCTGCCAGTGTCTTAGCCGATGTTGACCTGGACTCCCGACGTGTGAAACCACTCTGGGGCCGGACGAGCAAGAATCGGCAGATCTGGATCGACCATGTTCTGTAAATAAAATCGTGCACTCGACCATTTGAAGTCCGTTGACCGCTGGCATAATCCCCGTTTGACCGGGTTGGTATGGATGTATTCGATGGAGGACGCAATGGCATTCGGGGAAAACAGGTTGCGATCGAATCCGGCACCCTGCTGCCAGAACCGGAAGCAGCATTTGCCGGGCCGCTCTTGAACGGTCAACTCATCAAGTCGTGACGAATGACGGGCCTCCAGGATTTCCCGAATCTGCTTCGAAACAGGCTGTTTGGAGCGAGCCAACAGGCGACTGACTTTCGCTTCCGAAGTCTGCGGGAGGACCAACAGATGAACGTGTTCGGGCATGAACACGAACGCAATCAATTGAAACCGTTCTTCCAAACAGGCCGAATTCAACGCGGCCGCCAAGAGACTTCGCCAGACATCATTGGTGAGTAGCGGCTGTCGCCGA
>CAIQIR010000141.1 GCA_903871875.1 uncultured Schlesneria sp. | reverse complement strand
CGCGCCATGATCGATCGCGTCGTCGTCGGTCGTGATCAAGTCAGAATCGTGTATCGAATCAACTTCCCCCTTTTTGTGAAGAAGCTTAAGACGGAACTTTTTTCGCAATATTGTTGCAGGCGTCACCACGCCGATCTTTCGCCGCCACGGCTTGAAGTAATCACCCACGATTCACACGCCCGTTGAAAAGCAAACGCCCCAATGTCTCCCGCGGTGCTTCGCGTGACATCCCATTCTCAGAATCCGGTAGTGGGTCAGCAAAGTGTGTCAGAGGTCGTCAATTTTTTTGAAATAGGCGTACCACAACCCAATGGTGATGGCGACCAGAATGAATGAGCCAAGGAAGTAGGCAACTGGCATGTCGCCGACGGAAGGATATCCCCGTGATCCAGTGAAGATCCAATGCACAAACTGGATCGCACTGAGTGCAAACCACAAGAAAGTAACGATCGTCAGCAGTATCAAGGACCAACGGATCGCAATCTTCATTCGATACGGGTCTTCATCCCGCCAGACTTCCCAACCCAATAATATCAAGACCCAAGCGATCAGAAGTCTCATGGGGGGCCCCTTGAAAACGAACAAACCCCAGCTTATCACCGGGGCCGTTCAATTTCGACGTTAGATTCAGAACTTCGCCGATTCCTCGATCAATTCGCGAATCGTCCGGATGTGATCTTCAAGCCCGCTGGCCATCGCTGGCGTTTCCTTCAGCGTTATGTGTTTTCGACCGACGTTGTAGCACGCGAGCCACACAGCCAAGTCAGCTTCGTGATTCTTCCATTTCTTCGAGAAGTCATTCGTCAGACGAGTGAAGCGGCGAGTCGACAGTCTCAGCAAAAAGTGGCTTCGTTCGAGAGGGATCCTGAACGGTTCAGCACTCACCCCTTGCGGTTCCGTTCGAATTCCACCACGACGACTAAGCCACTTCGACGACGGGAGATTTCTCATTCGCAACTCGTGACTTGCTGAGCAACAGGTAAACGGAGAGCAAAGTCAGTGGGATCGCGATCAGCCAGTAGGAGACCTCAGACACCACAATTCGCAAACCGGGGGCCGACATTTCGCGCAGTCCGATTCCACAAAACTGCCATTTCAATTCAGGAAGGTTGAACATTTCATTCTTCACATTGGAAATGCTCACGCTGTTGCAGCTGAACTTTGGTGCCTTCCGGACTCTGCCGTCAGCGATCATCCTCATCCCATAAATGCGGCCCTGGTAGGACACCAACGCATCCGAAAGCCCCTCTTCTGTCAATGCAGCACAGTCGTAAAATGACGAGCTTCTGACCCATCCCCCCAGGAACACGCACGCCATCAACAGCGTCACGCATCCGACCTTACGCCGCCATCCTTGTAAAAACGCGATCATGATTCACGCGGCCTTGTAACGAACGAAAACGAAAGAACGCCACCGATCAACAACCGGAGGCGTCCCTGATTACCTGTATTTGTCTTGAGCTGCAATCCCACTTCACGCCAATAAGAACTTCGGATCGACGCCGTTCTCGTACATCTCGTGAATCGGGACTGACAACTTCCCACCCATCCACCATGAACATCAAGGCCGTGATCAGCATCCTGCGTCGCTGCTGTTTAACGTAGTCGCCAGCGATATTCATGCGCTCTCGAAACGAAGACGCACCTGATTATTACCGGGACGTCTTGAGCTGAATCCGATTCTCAAAACACGAGGATGGGCGAATTACGCGTTGCAGAAATCTCAAACGGTTCCGGGGAGCGTGTGGTGACACCAAGGTGTGGCCTAGCGAACCCCGCCCGAGTGCCGTCGTCGCCAACGGAACAATAGAATCGTCAGATACGTCGCCAGGAGCGGCAGCCCAAAGAACAATAGCGATTCCGCCGATAAGGCCGCCGATCGGCCGAAGTGCATAAAATTATATAGCCTTACCAAACCTGACGGCATACCCGACGGCGCTAAGAGATAAGCGGTCGGCAGATCGAGATACGCCCAGTAACATAAGAGCCCCATCCCCAGCAGTTGCGGTTGATCGCGCAATCGAAATAACAGGTCCGCGGAATGAATGCGGGAACGCGGCGGTTCGGTGATTGTCGGCGAAGAAGTACGATCAACGGCGATCGATTTCGTCGACTCACCACTGGACGACACAGGGCTTTCGAGCAATTCCGCCAGGTGAACCCCTTCCGTCCTGGTCACCGCCGCCAGCCACAGCCGCAGCAGCACCGCTCGCGGCAATAGCCACACCAGCAGCGCCAACACCCAGGGCAGCGGCGTGTCGTAAATCGGACGCAACCACGGTTGTTGCAGCAGTACCACGGCCGACAAACTGAGTAACAGCGATCCGGCCAGACCCGGCCACAACAGCCCTTGCCTGAGGTTTTTGGAGAGTCGATTTGCGCGCGGAACGGCGGTCCACGCCCCGCCGACAAACCAGGTCGTCAAACCGGCACACACACTGACGGCACTCGCGATCACCATCTCCCGCCCCAGACCCGTCCATTGAGTCGGTTGCCGAATCAACAGCTTCAACCCCGCCGGCAAGTTCCCTGCCATGATCGCCAGCGGAATCAAACAACCGCAGGTCAGCGCCAGTCCGAGATAGATGATGACGAGCCCACTCCGGCGATCTGCGGCAGCGGTCGAGATCACATCATCCTCGAGCGGGCGTGTCGCCTGTTGTCCGCTCCAACAAGACACGGCCCCCACCAACAGCGGCAGTTGCATCACCACCGGCCAGGCGGCCTGCTGCAACATTTCGGCCCGGCTCAGTCCGAACCGCTGGGCGGAGATAAACCAGTCGGTCCAGCTGGCCGTTTGCAGTAGCGCGGCCAACTCGAATTCTTGAAACGACACCAGGCCTATCAAACTCAGCGCGGGCAGCATCCGCCGGACGGGACCATGCCAATAGCACTTCAACAGTTGCCACCACTCGTGGCGGGAACCGACATTCGCCCGCAGCAACATCCAGCGGCAATGAATGGCCGACGCACTGATCAACGACGCCGGCGAGGCCAAGAGCGCCACCACTCCGACAGGCACAATGCGAATGAACAAAAGACCCGCACACAGCCATTCGGCCCGGGCAGGTGACGCCAGCGCAAACTCGCGGAACGTGTATCCGACCAGCAATTCGGGAAACAGAAACGGGGCGAGCAGGATCGCCAGCACGAAGGGGCGTCGAGCGTCAGATCGACGCCGCAGCCAGCGTTCGATCAGCACGATCAACGGCGCGGCCAACAGACACAACACCACCGTTCGCGCGAACGTCCACCCACAAGCGGCCGCGAGACTCATGGCGAATCTCCCGTCAGCGGACCTGTTGATTGGTGGTGCGTCACTTGAGGTACTCGGTTTGCAGCCATTTCAGGCAGGCTCGACGAGCGGGCAACAGCGGCCGCAGATCGACGCCGTCGCGCGACCACTCCGTCAACTTTCGCACGTCGTCGGGCAATTGAGAACTGTCGACCGGCCCTAACGGAATCTGACGTGATTTCGCCCGAGCCAGCGCCAGCTCGGTGTCCGCCGAGGTCAAAAAATCGACCAGCCGCTGGGCCGCGCCCTGCCGCCGAGTCCCCTTGATGATCCCGACGGTGTTCGGAATACAGATCGTCAATCCGCCCGCCTCTCGACTGCTATCGACCTGACCCGCCGCCGCGGACGATCCACCGCCGGTGGTGGCCTTGTCGGCGTCCGCCGGGGATCGATTGGCGGCCATCGACATCAACCGTACCGGCAGCATTTCCACCGGCAGACCGTCATCCAAAGCGACGAAAAAATCGTCATTGTCGGTGAAGCCGACGTCGCAGGTTCCCATGGCCACGACATCTTTCACGGCGGCGTTTCCGTCCACTTCCCGCAACCCACGCAGTCGTAAATCGGCGTGCCAGGCTTTTAATCGTTCCGCCCCCCACAACTGCCACAAGACCGTATAGTGCGTCAGCGTCGTGCCAAACAGCGGCTTGGCCATCGCGATCCGGGCAGGCTCCAGCTCGATCAGATCGCGGATCGTTTCCTCGGTGACCGGTACCTGGTCGCGATGGAAGATGTAAACCCGCATCCGCGCGGCGAAGCCAACCCAATATCCGTCGGCGTCACGATACTGCTCCGGAATCCGCTGCCAACCCGAACCTTGATACGGCTCGAGCAACCCCTGCTCGCGCAGTTCGACCATCCCCAGCAGTTCATTATTCCAGAACACGTCGCACCGCGGTGGCTGACGTTCTTGCACAATCAGATTAATCAGCCCCAGCGATTTGGTGGCTTCCGTATCGAAGCGAACCTGTACGGGAAGACCAGTCTGACGAGTGAATTCGTCCAGGATCTCTTGGGCGTAGACGGCGTCATGGGCACAGTAAACCACCAGCGAATCGGGCAATACCGACAGCCATAATCCGGTCAGCACCAGCGCAGCCAGCACGGGGAGCAAAATCAGCGAACGATTCCAAGCGACCGTCATGGGCAGCCCTACCGGTTGAGAGACAGGATGTCGGAACCGGTAACGTATGCCGAGCGTCCCTCGGGTCGCAACCGACCGGGCCATCGCCCCAGCCTGCGGGGATGTGCGTTTTCGAAGTCGCCCGCTCCGCGAGAGGAAAGCCGAGCCACGCACGACATCGTCTGTTCGCACCGCGCCCAGTGACCAGACAGCGTCCTTCGCGCGCTGGGCTTTCCTCGCGTGGAGTGAGCGGGCGACTATTTTCCGGGCCCTCCCTAGCCCGTTTTCACGCCACACGACGCACTTATGACGATTTTCGTATTTTATGCCACACAAGTGAAAATACGTATTGACATTTTCTGTCGCTTAACAATAATAAGCTCCAGCACAGGATTGTAAGACTCCCGAAGGAGAAAAACATGAATCACTCGCACCGAACTTCGACCGACACAGCCAGCCTCTCCGAGACCGCGACAGCCGCACCGATCCAGCACACGGGCGTGCCAGCGGATGTCGGCACGAGCACCACGGGCCAGCATCGTGTCAGGGGGCTGAGGAACTGTCATCGAGGTCCGACGCGACCGAACGCCAAACCGGGGCTGGTGGAACCGCCGCGTTTTCTGACAGCGTTCTGTTGGTTTTTCTTCTGCCGGCAGCCACGTCTCGGCCTCTTCCTCAAGACCTGCGGCTCGACCACAGCACGGCTCGCGAGCCTATTCAAGCTCAGCGGCGAAACCGAAGTGCTGGCCGGTGCGGCGTCGCGCACAAACTCGACCTGGGGCCTGCGCCGCAGGGGTGCGCGCACGACGGCATTTGACCAAACACAACAAAACAGGGAACTTGGCCAACTTTGCCAAACGCAAAAGTGGCTCAAACGCTACAAAACAGGGATGTTTGCCAACTTGGCCATGTTGGCCAACGTTTTTTCGCAAAATCGGCCGCCAACCACGTCAGGACATCGCGGATTGGATGGGAATCGGTTGACCAGACGGTCGGACGAGTTCCGCCGGCGTCCGACTCTGTGTGGCAGTTGCACCGGGTGAAAATCAACAACATTTGCCGTACAACTGGCCCAGGATTTCCCGGGCCAGTCCGCACGAACAGGCATCCGAGATGCCAATGTCACTTGTCCCGTCGGAAACACCGTTATCAGTCAGGGGAGTGGGAAATGTCGAAAGTGGATTGGTGTTATCACCGGAAGAACTGCAATTCCTGCGACAAGACGTCCGCCTTTCTTGACCAGCATGGCATCCCGGTGAAGACCCAACTGGACGCCCGCACCACGCCGCTGGTCGAGGCCGATGCGCTGCAACTGGTGGACAAGGCGAATGAACTTTACGTGACACGCGGCACCAAGGTGTTCCACTTCAACCTGAAACAGGAACGTCCCGACAACGAGACGCTGCTGGGCTTCCTGATTGGACGCAGCGGCAAACTCAGGGCTCCAACGGTTCAGGTGGGAAAGACATTGATTGTCGGTTTCGATCAGTCGACTTATGAACACGTCCTGCGTTGACGAAAAAAACGATCGCCGCTTGCCAGCGACGCGCTCCGGTCGCAATTCATGAGACTTTTGTCTGGACACTCGGAAGTGATTGTCTCTGGGTTGCCGTTGGTCGTCGAATTAGTTCAAATCATGGTCAGGCGGTTACTGAACATCTCGCAGTCCGACGCTCTCCCCAGCAACCGCCACGTTCTCGCTGCATCCCTTCCACCGAGTGTGACGTCCTGATCTCGAGGGTCAAATCCGATGCCCACCACCGTCAATGGAGTTGGAACTCACTATTACGGCAAACGAGACGCCGTCAGCCGGTCGGGAACCTGTCCGCACTGCGGGGCGCAGGTCACATTGCAGTCGTACACGACGCGGCTGTGGTTTGTGATTGTCTTTATCCCGATCATTCCGCTGAAGCGCGTGCGGCTGCTGGATTACTGTCCGCGTTGCCAGCGCCATTGGGTCACGAATCCCGACCAATACGAAATGTCGCGTCAGCTGGCCTTGTCAGGTGCTTTAGAAAAATACCGCGATGAACCGTCGGTGGACAACGCGCTGGCCGTCCATGCACACCTGTTGCAGTTTTATATGCATGACGAGGCGGACACGTTTCGCACGACCGCCCTGGAACAATTCCCGGACAATGCCGAACTGCTTACCGGACTGGCCGGCCATCTGGAACAACGCGGGCGCTGGGGCGATGCGACCCCGCTGTTTGAAAAGGCCTTCGCACTGAAGCCCGATCTGGCCGATGTGCGTCATGCGCTGGCCTGGCGTCGCATGAACCAGAACAAACTGGACGAGGCTTATCAACTACTGGATTTCCTGCGCCAACCCGGCGCGGGGCAGACGTTCAATCTCGATCTGCTGGAAACGCTGGCCAATCTCTATCAGAAAAACAACCAGCACGAACGCGTGTTGGAACTGTGCGG
>CAIQIR010000140.1 GCA_903871875.1 uncultured Schlesneria sp. | reverse complement strand
GCCAGAGCGTTCGTCCGTATTTCAGGATACTTTGTATTGCAAAGTCGCTTAAAACTCGGAATCCGGCGCCGTTCACCAAGCCAGCCTGAAGGTCCGGCTACGGTCGGTTTTTGCAAATTTGGGACTTCTGCCACGGGCTGCTAAACATCAAGCCGCCTAAAGCGGCGGGATTAGCCCGAGCAGACGGAGCTAAATGCTTTCTGATTGGTATACTTATGGCGCCTCCGTGAAAATTGCCCACCTCGAGATTTCGAACTTTCGCAAACTGCTTTCGGTCCGGATCGATCTCAGCGGTGAAACCACACTCTTTGTTGGCGCGAACAACAGCGGCAAGACGTCCGCAATCTCCGCTCTCCGCCTCTTCTTGAAGAGTCCAGACGGCTTCAGCTTGAACGACTTTACGCTCTCCCGCTGGTCAACTATTCGAGAGATCGGCGCGTCCTGGCAAGCTGCCGACGGAAATGCAGCGCTTACTCTCGCCGATTGGGGTGTGCTCGTACCGTCGTTGGATTTGTGGTTTGAGGTTGCCCCAGCGGAGTTTCATCACGTTTCGAAGCTAATCCCAAGTTTGGATTGGGCTGGCGGACTGCTTGGCGTCAGACTTCGATATGAACCGAAAGACGTGGATGCCGTGCGAGATGACTACGTATCGAACATGCGCCGAGTAGAAGAGGTCAGAGCAACGGCGGACCCTGCGGCCGTAGGGGCCGCGAATGCGAAGCTTTGGCCTGGAGATTTGGTGGAGTTCTTGGAAAGGCGCATACATAGGCACTTTAGTGTCGCGGCCTACCTGCTGGATCCGAGCGAACTGGTTGATCCCGTCGACGGCCAAGCACGTCCCCAAGTTTTGGCGCAAGATCAGTTTCCAGCAGATCTCGAGGCCATCCGTTCACTGATGCAAGTAGACGATATCGACGCACAGCGTGGGTTTGGCCAAGGGGGCGATCTGGCGGGCGGAGAGGGTTCCGGCGGTCGGGGTAGACTTTCCGCCCAGCTTCGGCGGTACTTCGACAGACACCTTGATCCCACAGACGCACCTGATGCTAGTGATCTCGCCGCACTAAAAGCCATCGAAGACGCACAACGGGTCTTCGATCAGAGGCTTGCCGAGTATTTTCGGACCGCCATAACAGAGGTGCAAGGCTTGGGTTATCCAGGTGTTTCCGATCCCCGCATCGGCCTGTCGACTCGCCTGCGCCCCATAGACGGTCTGAACCACGAGGCCGCCGTACGTTACCAGGTAGATGTTGAACAAGGCAGTAACGAAGACCTACACCTGCCCGAAGAATTCAATGGCCTCGGATATCAAAATCTGATCTCAATGATTTTTCGCTTAATGAGCTTTCGTGACGCCTGGATGAGGGTCGGAAAGGCGGCCAGCGGATCGAGTGCAGGCAAACCGCCGCTACACCTGGTGCTTGTTGAAGAGCCGGAAGCTCATCTTCACGCTCAAGTTCAGCAGGTCTTCGCGAAAAAAGCTTACCGAATTCTCCGTGGACATCCACTGCTCGAAGAAAACGTCGCGTTCGCGACTCAGTTAGTTATAAGCACTCACTCGATTCACATCGCTCACGAGTTGGACTTTTCCTGCCTGCGTTATTTTCGGAGACTGCCTGCCGGTAAGGTGGCACGAGTGCCCGTTTCTTCGGTCATCAACCTGACCGAGACGTTTGGTGCACAGGACGAGACCAAACGCTTTGTATCTCGGTATCTCAAAGCGCAGCACTGCGATTTGTTCTTCGCGGACGCCGCAATCCTTATCGAAGGCGCCGCCGAAAGGATGATCGTACCGCATTTCATCAGCCGCCAATTCCCCTTTTTAGACCAATGCTACATCACCATGCTCGAGGTCGGAGGAAGTCACGCGCACCGATTGCGAAATTTAGTCGACCACCTTGGTCTTACTACCTTGGTCATAACGGACCTAGATTCATGCGATGCGGACGGGCCCCAGCCGCCGCGGCGCAATGCGGGCCAGGTTTCCGGCAATCCTACTCTACGGATATGGGCGCCAATGAAGGAGACGGTCGACGACCTGCTTGCCTCGAATACCGAGGCAAAGATCTGTAACGATGACGGCCAATTATTCGCGGTTCGTGTTGCATTTCAAAAATCAGTCACCATTCAGCACCAGGGCGTCACCGGCGAGGCGATTCCATACACCTTCGAGGATGCGCTTTGCTTCCGAAATTATGCGCTCTTCTCGACGCTCGGAGGTCAGGGGCTAATTGCTTCGTTCAGGTCTGCCATCAACGAGAGCGCTTCAATCGAAGACCTAGGCGCGGCACTCTTTCGTGCCTTGCGCAAGGGAGACAAAGCGAAGTTCGCGCTGGATTTGATGTACTCCGACTCATTCGAGCAGTTGCACGCACCGGAATACATTGCAGAAGGACTTGCCTGGCTCCAGGCCCGATTACGCAAAAAGCAAAGCGAAGTACTTGCAGTTGTGGAACCTCCAGGCCCTCAGGTGACGGCATGACACCCCGGGAGGCTTTGGAGATAACATCGCGCGCGGAGCGTGAGATTATCGCCTCACTTCCGCCGAATGGCCCGCGTAGCTTCTTCCTTTACGCAGGTGCCGGTTCGGGCAAAACCCGCGCCCTCGTTGAAGCTCTCAGGTGGCTTCGCAAAAATGGCCGAGAAAGACTTTGGACGGAGTCTCGCAAAGTGGCGGTAATGACGTTTACGAATGCTGCCACTGACGAAATAAAGCGCCGCATTGATTATGACCCTTTCGTCCATGTTTCGACGATCCACGCGTTCGCGTGGGACCTCATCGGGGGATTCGATCGCGACATCCGTGCATGGCTGACGCACCACCTCGAGGAACAAATTGAGCGGTTGATGAATGAGCAGGCCAAGGGCCGCGCGGGTTCAGCGGCTGCTGTAAGCCGCGCGTTATCGATACAGGCTAAACACGAGCGCTTGAAGTCCATTTCGGCAATTTCGAAGTTCGTATATTCCCCGGTTGGAGACAACAGCGGGCGCGACGCTTTGGGGCACGCTGAAGTAATTGGCATGTGTTCAGAGTTCCTTCAGACCAAGCCAACGCTCCGCCGCATTCTTGTCGACCGCTTTCCCATCGTGTTTGTTGACGAAAGTCAAGATACAAACCACGCGTTGATGGATGCCCTACTTAGTGTGCAGTCGGCCCATCAAACATCATTTTGCCTCGGTCTTTTTGGCGATGTGATGCAGCGAATTTATTCCGACGGAAAGGTCGGCCTAGAGGATGCGATCCCTAACGACTGGGCCAAGCCGGCGAAGTTGATCAACTACCGGTGCCCTTCTCGCATCCTACGGCTTATCAACCAGATTCGGTCCAAAGCCGACAATCAGCTGCAGGTATCTCCACCTGACCGAGACGTTGGCGGAATTGCAAGGATTTTCATAGCAGGCGACCGTTTGGATCGCCCGATGTGCGAGGATTACGTGGTCAAGCGGATGGCAACCATCACGGGCGTATCGTCATGGGGAGCAGACTCGAAGCGTTTGATCCTGGAGCACCATATGGCAGCGACCAGGCTGGGATTCTCAGGCGTGTTTCTGCCGCTTTATAAAGTTGAACAGTATCGAACCGCGTTGTTGGAGGGTAGCCTTCCGGAACTCCGACTCCTAACCTCGCAGGTTATTCCTTTGCTCGCGGCGGCCAAACAAGGCGATCGTTTTAGAGTTGCGGCCATCGTGCGTGCTCACTCGCCGATTCTGCAACAAGGAGGCTCAACAGGCCGTTCGCAACAAATCGAAAGACTATCAGAGGCCAAGAGCGCGATTGACTCGCTGTGCAAGTGTTTCGCGGACGGAGCAGATCCGCCGATTGGTGAAGTACTGGAAGTCATAGATACAATTGGATTATTTGAACTGCCGCCAATCCTCCGGGCTGTGATTAGGGGGCAGCGTCGAGAAATAGCTGCTAGCGATGGACCGCCGCGAGAAGACGAGGAGATTGGTTCTTGGCACGCTGTGTTCAGGATCGAGTTCTCGCAGCTGGAAAAGTACTCGAATTACGTTTCCGGTGCTTCTCAGTTCGGAACGCACCAAGGGGTCAAAGGATTGGAATTTCCGCACGTCATGGTAATTATTGATGACTCCGGCGCACGGGGATTCATGTTTAGTTACGCCAAACTCTTTGGCCTAAAGGATAGTGGGGCCCGTAGGGTACCTGCTCAACAGGCTGAGACGTCCGAGGATCGCACTCGGCGGCTACTATATGTAACGTGCAGCCGGGCCATGGAGAGTTTGGCGCTTGTCGCGTATACAACGAATCCAGTGGAACTGCAACAGTTCCTTCAATCGGAGGGCTGGTTCGCCAAGGAGGAAGTCGAGATTATCGAAGCCAAACAACTGACTTAGCGACAGGTTTCGATGAGAAGTGTCGGCAATAATTAGCCTATACTATCGGTGCTATTATCCCGGGGAGAACCCCGGTGAAGCAACCGAGGCAGTGCTTTCACGCCACCGACGCGTCTCGTCTCGTGCAGTTGCCGTCGTCGGGACGCCTGAAAAGCTGGAGGCGCATTTGCGCCCGATTCGCCCGAACATCGGTGCGCGCGGCGGGTGAGCGCGGTCCAGGGCGGTCTGCGGCATACTGAGCTAGCGGCGGATCAGGTATCAATCGATTTGGGTAGTCTCAGTTGTGGCCCTTGCGAACTTTTGTGCGGTCTTTTTCGGGCCGGTGGCTCAGTGGTCGGCTTCACCGCCGCTGGGCGCGTCTGTACCGACGAACCGCACGCCATTGAAATGGGAGCAGATGGAAAGACGAGTCCGCATCCTGCGTCTAGCGAAAGTCTAGCTGCTGGAACCGTCCGGAATCGAGCCGGCGGCCCGGTGATTGCGAATTCAGACAATGATAGACTTAGGGGCCATGCAGTTGTAGTCCAAAACTGGAATATATGTTGAAATTTGCGCAGAAAGAGGGTGCGATGAGCAAGGCTAACGGCGAGACGACCAAGGCTTCGGTTCCAGCGGGAAACCAAAAAGACTTAACATGCGGCCTGATTATGCCGATCTCCGCTCTTGACGGCCTTTCGTTAGAGCACTGGGCCGAGGTAAAGTCCATAGTAGTCGAGGCCGTCGAGTCCATTGGGCCAGTACCTACTTTCGTGCCACGTTTGGTAAGTGACGCAGATGAAATCGGTGTGATTCAGAAACGAATTATTCAAAACGTCTACAACGATACTATCGTCGTATGCGATGTCAGCGGGAAGAATCCAAACGTGATGTTCGAGTTGGGTCTCAGGCTGGCATTCGATAAGCCCACGGTGATAATAAAAGATGACAAGACAGACTATTCATTTGATACAGGAGTCATCGAACACTTACATTACCCCCGCGATTTGCGGTTTACTAGAATTGTTGAATTCAAGAAGCAGTTGGCAGAAAAACTTCTGAACACTTACAAGGCTTCAGTTTCTGACCCAACACACTCGCCTTTTCTGAAAAGCTTCGGCGAGTTTCATGTCGCCTCTTTGACACAGACAGAAACATCGCCGGATAGGGTGATGATGGAGATGCTCGCGGAGATGCAGCGTGACATGCAACTTCTGAAACGGCGGTTGCCACATCAGATTGAGAGTCCACCGGAATATCGAGTCGACTCGGATTGGAAGAATATGCTGCTTCAAATAGCAATGGACACCCTTCTGAGGGAAGGCCCATCATTACCTTTAGAACTCGTGACGAGCGACCGGATAAGCCACATGGTGGCATCAAAATTTAAGGTCCTGAGCGGTATCAATTCTCCTGCTCCCAGGAAAGACGTTGATGCTGCGCTGGTGCAGGCGGCCAGCATGATTCGACAAACGAACTGACAAACGGAGGTTTCTTCTCTGACGACGGACCCAAAGGTGACACGGAACGCTAATGCTGCTGTTGGCGGATCAGGTATCAATCGATTTGGGTAGCCAGCCAAGAGCGCAAAGCTGCTCATAGGCCGTCCGGATATGTTTCGGCGTGAATGTCGCGGCCTTGCGCTCATTCCACGCGTGGACGGTGGCCACTACGCGATCCACGTCGTCTCTGGTGGCCGCGCATTCCAAAGCAGCCCAGTGAACCGTGGCAAGGAGTTCCATACCGTAAGGCGTTTCAAAGCCTTCGATCAGATCCCTGACGCGTTCGATCCTTTTGACGGTGGATTCATCGTCAGCCAGAAACCTGCCGACTTCCTGCGCGGCTTCCGGCAGGATTCGTATGGAGGCGTCGCGGTTGCGGTCGCCATAGCCGCGGATGAAGTGGCCTTCCATTCGCTGCAATGGGTGATTCAGGGTTTCGGCGTACGGTCCGTATTGTTGCTTCTGGAAATCGAGCTTCAGCGGTTGCCCGGCGAGTTGCAGAAAATATGCGAGCTTTTGAATTTCAAGCAGGGTCAGGTGGTAGCCGACTTCGCCGTAATCCAGCATCATGGCGATCAGGGCCGCGCGGTTCGAGTTCATTCCCGGTCGTTTGGTGCCAACGGCCAAATCCTCGACGGGCGGCGCGCCTGCTGGCTGATAGAGCAATACCTGAACGGCTGGCAGATCGGCTAATGCTTTAAGAATCCTGGGGCGAACCTGGTTCCAATCCAAACCGCCGTTACCGCAACCAAGCGGCGGGACGGCAATTGAGTTGATCTTCTCCTCCCGTATCACCTTCACAAGATCCAGCAGACCGGAATCGATGTCTTCGATTCGCGACTTGCCCTTCCAGTGGCGTTTGGTTGGAAAGTTGATGATAAATCTGGGGTTATCGAGCCGGTCCGTGGGAACCACGAACATCTTGCCTGGGACTACTTCCTCCCGTTTACACGCAGACTGGTACAACTCATAGTTTCGAGGGAAGGCCAGGCGAAACTGCAGCGCGATGCCTTTGCCCATGATGCCAACGGTGTTCACCGTGTTCACCAGAGCGTCGGTATTTGCATCGAGGAGATTGCCTGTGGTCAGTTTGAGCATTTGGTTGCCAGTTTTCAGTAGTACCAATCCCGTTGCACCCGAACATCCGGTTGGTGCTCCGCCCCGGCAAGCAGTTGGAGGACCTGCGTCCGGACCGCCTCGTTGATAACGCCAATCGTACTAAACAGCGGCCACGGAAAAAAGCGGTGAACGAGAAATTCCGCTGACTGCGGACAAGGATTTCGACGATTTGAGGTCGGCACAGTCGAGCTTCGCTCGCCCCCACAGGCTGAAGCCTATGCTACCCCGGAACTGCGGCATGGGTGACTGGGTTTTGGATAGTGCCATGTTGGAGAGACCGGCTGGAAACCGGCCTTGCAGGTTGGGAAACCTGCCCCACACGCGCGCGACGTTGGTTTTGCGGACGCTGGAGGGCGGGTGCTGAACAGGTAGATTGTGCAACCACTCCCTTACGGTCGCGGCTCGGTAAAGGCGCGCGACGTTGTTTTTCCGGACGCTGGAGGGCGGGGACTGAACACTACCAGATCGTTTGTATGCTCGAAGCCCGGATCTTTTCATTGCGGGTTACCAACGGAAGTCCCAGCGTCAATGCCGTTGCGGCTATGACGCGGTCCGGGAGATCAGGAACGGAATCGCGCGAGATCTCGCTCAGCCGGAATGCGGTCTCAGCCGTTAACGGAGCTGGCCGAAAAGCCGAACCAGGCTGGTTTAACGCCAGATCCAGCCGCACCAGGGCCATGGGCGGGATTCGATTTTTCTCGACCAAGTAAGTGGCTTCGACGACACATATGGTCGGGACAAAGATCGGATCGCCGTTCGCCGTGGCATCGTCCATCGCAGCTTTTGCGGGGATCGACAATCGTGGGTCCGCTGACAAGTACCACAGAACCGTGTGCGTGTCGGCGACGACGGCGCTCACTCGAAGAATCGCTCTCGCGGAAAGTTGCCCCACATTTCTTTGCGGGCTTCGGCGATGTCTTCTTCCGACAACGCGACACCGAGGTCCTGCCACAGACCATACATACTCTTCAGCGGACGCTTCTGTTTCATGCCGAGAAAGCTAGCGAAGTCGAGAACTTCCTGCTGTTGTTCCGGCGGCAGGTCGCGGACGGTCGCAACGATCGCTTCTTCAATCGGAGTG
>CAIQIR010000139.1 GCA_903871875.1 uncultured Schlesneria sp. | reverse complement strand
TGACAGCGGGTTTTGCTGGAATCATTTGGCCCTGGTGCGGGGACGACTGTTCGCTCGCAATGCCAACGAAGCCGCCTGTTTCGACGTGGCTGAAACGCCGGACGGTGGTTGATCTGGACGGCGGTTGATCGAGGGTGATGACGGTCGGTCAGAACGGACCGATCAGAATCAGATCGTGGCCGGTCAGAAAATTGCGGTGACGAGTCAGCTCTCGCACATTGCCCATTAGAACGTCACGCAGTTCGTTGTAACGATTGGCTCGGGCCACGACGTAGGCATGCGGCTCACTGGCGATGAAGTCCGCCACTTGTCGCGGTGAATCCAGTTTTCGGACTTTTTTCCCGGCATAGAACACCAGGCTTGGTTCGAAGTAATCAAAGGTGGCGATGCTGACATCGGCCGATTGGGCGCGACGTCGGGCGTCTTCCACAAAGACAGGGGAATCCTGATACGGTCGCAGTCGCGGCAGGGCCAGGTCGATCAGCAGCAGTGTCAGCAACAAGGCGGTCGCAATCAGCACTCGGACGGAGTTGTCGCGCTGTTCCTGATCCACCAGCTTCGTGGCGGCCAGAGCACCGACGACCGGGACCAGGCCGGCCAGACCAACCCATTGCTCCGTGGGAAAATAGAGATACGCGGTGAAGCACAGACCCAGGAACAGGACGGCACCGGCGATCCACTGGGCTCGACAACAGATTTGAAACGAATAGACACCGATGCTGCCGGTTTCGCAGCGCCAGTCATCGAGATACCGGGCCAGGATCAAGGCCACCGCCGGATACAGCGGCAACAGATCATTCGCCAGATTGGTGCTGATCAAGGAAAAGCTGATGAACCAGACACCGGTCCAGCAGGCCAATAGCCGATCGCTGTCGCGCCAGGCCGCCCCCTCGGTCAATCGTTCCCACAATCGAAAGACCGCCACGGGCAGAAAGACCGACCAGGGAAAACAGCCCAGATGAATGACCACGATGTGATACAACTGGTACAGCGGAAATCCACTATGCCCGTCTTGAGACGTCAGTGCCGCCATGACACGGTGGTCTTGCAGATATCCCTGCAACCAGGCACCGCCGGTCATGACAGTCGCCAGGAAAGACCAGGGCAGGGCGATCGCCGTGACGATGGCCAGACCGACGAACAAATTCATCCGCCGACAGACCGCCAGGATTTGTCGCGGACGCAGCACCTGGGCCACCGTGCTCAACCATCGCCGCCAGCGCGGTCCTTGCGGCGGCAACAACGTTTCCTGCTCCAGATCCTCAATCCGCTGCGACGTCAACAGGAACAGCGCGATGATCACGCAGGGCAAGACCACACCGACCGGCCCGCTCGCCAGCACGGCCGACCCCATCGCGACATACAGCGGCACCGACAGTTGCCAGGTGTCGGGCACCAGCTGCGCCAGCAAGGTGCGCGGGGCCGGCGTCGGTTCGCTGCCGGCTTCCGCGTTGGTTTTTTCGAGTTCCGCTTGGCGAGCCCGCAGCACCCGAGCTCGGCTGAAGCTGCCTCCGCGTTGCCGTGCCACGATCCACACGTAACTCGTAAAGGCCAGCGTCACGAAGAAGACCAGGACCGCATCGGGCGTCGCGGCGCGCCCCACGGCCGAGAACAACAGGCAGGTACACAAGATCAGTCCGGCCAGGAAACCGATCGCCGGCGAATACAGTTTGCGTCCCAGATGATACGTCAGCAGCGTCGTTCCCACCGACAGCACGGCCGACGTGATGCGCGCCGAAAATTCCGAAACGCCGAACAGCCGAAACATCACCAGCATGCACCAGTGGATCAGGATCGGTGTCTTGGCCTGCAGTTCGTCATTGAAACGAGGCACGATCCAGTCGCCTTGGCGGAACATCTCGGCGCTGCAGGCGGCGACCCGGGCCTCGTTGTGATTGAACAGGGCGGGGCCACCCAGTTGGATCAAAAACACCACGGCCGCGGCGAGGAACAGCAACGCTTGATGACGCAACAACAGCTTCATGCTTGACCTCATTAGGATAGGATTGTGTTGTGGCAACGGGCTTCCCGCCTCGCGCGGACTCTAAGAGATTGGCAGATCCCGAACAACCGATGGACCGGTTTCGCCGTTTGGTCCAAGCGCTATGAACCGCGGGCGACTGAGCGATTTTTCCGATCGACCGCAGACAGGAAAGAAGGCAGCGAATGTGGTTCGCCACGTCGACACGGGCAAGACTTCGGTTTCCAACGTCCTTCCGATTGACCGCGATCGGCGATTCTGATAAGCCGTTAAGGGACCAAGTGATACGATGTCACCTTGGAGGCCCCAAGATTTCTGGTGAGAGCTCATGTTTGTGGAACAGTATCATCTGTTGATTGCCGACGATGACGATGCGTTTCGCGGAACCTTGTGCGAAATCTTCGGACCATTCTTCCGGCTGATCGAAGCGCAATCGGGCGAAGAAGCCCTGGAACTGGCCAGCCACGAAGAGGTGCACCTGGCGCTGTTTGACATGCACATGCAGCGGCTGACCGGTCTGGAAGCGCTCAGACAACTGAAAGAGATTCATATTGTCGCGCCCTGCATTTTGATCACGGCCGACTACTCGTTGGAACTGTGCGACGATGCGGCCGAGGCGCGGGCGTTTACGGTTTTGAAAAAACCGATTACGAAGCGAGAATTGGTGAAAACAATCGCCACCGCCGTGGACAGTGCGTACAATGATCGTGAACTCAGCCATCGACTGCTCAGTTCTTGATCGGTTTGCGCTCCTGATCTCTTGCCTTGTTCGTTACGATCGATACCTCCCGATTCTCACCTTTGAGTGTTCTGACTTTTCGGGAATTGCGCTGTGGTTTTTGCCGGGGCGGGTTTGTAGACTCGCCCGCGCGTCAGACCGTGAACACGTCCGCTGGTGTTGGTTTGTCCTCTTTGTTTGTTGCCGAGGTGCCCTCATGCCAACCGCGACACCCTTACGATCCGGTTTTCGTTTCGGAGTTCCCGAGTTGCCGCACGAGTTCGCTCACCCACCGCTGATCGAAGCCTGGCTGGGTGTGGAATTCACCGCACCGGCCGATCTGTCTCGGATCGAACCGGCCGAGTGGCGACGACGACTGGGACCGGAATGGCCCGCCGTCTGCCGAACGATCGGCGCCGCCGAACGACATATCCCCGACGTGACGCAGCTCGAAAAGCAGCTGCGCAACGTCATGAGTGACCGTGCGATTCGCTTCGGCGGACAAGGGTTTTCCTTTGGCTGGCTGGGTCATGATGGCAGCCTGTATCCACGCTACGAAACCATTCGCGACGGCTTCGTGACGACCTTGGATGCCGTCCGCAGTGCGCTGCCCGAGCTCGGTCTGCCGCGGCAAACAAGTGTCAGCTATCTGAACCGGATCCCCCGGGGAACGGTCTGGACGAAACCCCGCGACTGGACGTTCTTCCGGCTGTGGCAGCCCAATCCGCTGCAAAAGCTGAAGATCGGCCCCGAAGATTTCGCCGGCCGCTGGCAGTTTCCTCTGGACGCCGATCGCGGCACGCTGACGATCGAACTGACGCACGAAACCCTTGCGGAAAACTCCAACGAAGCCGAGTCACTCTGGCTGCGACTGACGGCGAGTGGACCGACCGACAACGAAGAAGCCTCGCTGTTTGACGGTCTGGATTATGGCCGCGAAATGGTCGTCCGTGCGTTCAACGAACTGGTGACCGCCGACGCCAAAGATTATTGGGGCGTTGCTCCCCGCAAAAAAGCCGGATCCGCGACGTAATCGTCGCAGGGAAGGTCCGTTTTTCACCGCAGCCCCTGAGGGCCAATCCGCGCGCGAGGCGGCTGAAAATCAGAGGCGCCCGTGCCTCGAATTGAAGGCCATCACGGGGTACCCGCGCGCGACGAAAAGACGCTATCGGAAAAGTGTCCGCTGGCGGTGGACTGGGCGGAGTGGCAATCGCCAAGACCTGGAAGGTATGCTGTACCGGAATCTCCCCAACTTTGTCGAACATTCAGAGCCGAGCACCGGGGCGATCCTTCATTACAGAATCAGGAGAGCAGTCATGTCCAAAAACATCACGCGGCTTCATCGACGTCAGTTCTTGAAAACCTCGCTGGCGGCGAGTACCGCGATCATGGCCCCGACGATCATCCCCAGTTCGGCCCTGGGCCTGGACGGTGCGGTCGCCCCCAGTGAGCGAATTGTGGTCGGTGGGATCGGCATCGGCGGTCGAGGCACTTATGACCTGGGCTGCTTCCTCGAACAGGCCGACGTCCAGTTTGCCGCGGTCTGCGACGTGAAAGAAAAACGCCGGACCGCAATCAAGAAAATGACCGACGAGAAGTATGGCAATCAGAACTGTGCCACCTATCGCGACTTCCGCGAACTGCTCGATCGCAAAGACATTGACGCGGTGCTGATCGCGACCGGCCCCAATTGGCACTGCACGGCCGCCATGCAGGCCGCGAAGGCCGGTAAGGATATGTACTGCGAAAAGCCGTGCACGAAGAACATCGAGCAAAGCCTGATCCTGAAAGACACGATTCGTCGCACCGGTCGCGTCTTCCAGGCTGGAACCCAGCGACGCAACCTGCCGCACTTTGCTTTCGCCTGCGAGTTGGCTCGCACCGGCAAGCTCGGCAAACTCAAGAAGGTTTTCGCTCATCCCGCCGGCATGCAGGCTGTGACCAGCGGCTGGCTGGAAGCGGAAGAAGTACCGGACAAGGAAGTAGTCGACTGGGACATGTATCTCGGTCCCGCAGCCTGGCGCCCCTTCAACGCGAAACTGCTCGACGGTTTCAATTTCGAAAAGGGCGGCGGCCTGGTCGGCGGCGGCGTTTTGGAATGGGGTTCCCACTGTGTGGACCTGTGCCAATGGGCCGTCGGAGATATTCCGGCTCCTGTCGAATACGACGCGAAGAAGGATGACCAACTGGTCGCCCGCTACGAGAACGGCATCGAGCTGATCTTCCGCGAAAAGGATTGGCTGAAACTGGGTTCTTGCCCGGTGCGATTCGAAGGCGAAACCGGTTGGGTCGAAACGGGCGACAGCGGCAAGCTGGTGCTCAGTTCTCCCACGCTGCTCGCCGGACGAACCGTGGCTGAAATTCCCGGTTACCCCGCCACGTTCCACGTGCGCGACTTCCTCGATTGCGTGAAGTCACGCAGCCAGCCCAAGGGGAATGCCGACGCGGCCTGCAACGCTCATATCGCGTGCCATGCCGCTAACGTGGCACTGTACCTGGGACGTCAGGTGAAACTGGATCCACGGACCAACGAATTCATCAACGACGACCACGCCAATCGATTGCGATCGGAAGCCCTGCGCGAACCGTGGCGGCTGTAACAGTCGCTCGCCGTCTTTTGCGATCGATGCCAAGGCCCACGGCCGATTCGCCGCGTGGCCGACTGAGACTGATGACCTGAACTGTGTCTGTTGAACCGGTCGAGACGGATTCGACGGATTGAAACTTCCTCAGAGACACCGCTCCATTTTCTGGAATGACCCCATGCTGATAAATCGACAACTGACACGCTGTAGTGCGTTGCTGACCTCGTTATTTTTTGTGGCGGCGGGACTGGCCACTGCCGCGGAAACGGCCGTCGAATCGGCCGAAAAAGAAGCGGAACTGATTGCCATCCTGCAATCCAGTGCCGCACCGGGCGAAAAGGCCATCACCTGTAAAAAGCTGACCGTTTATGGCTCCAGCAAGGCCGTGCCCGAACTGGCCAAGCTGCTGGCCGATGAACAGCTTTCGTCGTGGGCACGCATCCCGCTCGAAGCGATCCCCGGACCGGAAGCCGACGAGGCGCTGCGTCAGGCCGCCGGAACCCTGAAAGGCAACCTGCTGATCGGCATGCTCAATTCGATCGGTGTTCGCCGCGACGCCAAGGCTGTCGATCTGCTGACCAATCGGTTGCTCGACACCGACGCTCAAGTGGCCTCGGCCGCCGCCGTGGCACTGGGCCGGATTGGCAACGACGCGTCAGCCAAAACCTTGAAGCAGGCCTTGGCTTCATCGCCAGAGGGTGTGAAATCAGCCGTGGCCGAAGGCTGTGTGCTGTGTGCCGAACGGCTCCGACTGGAAGGTCGCGATGCCGATGCGGTCGTCCTGTACGACGAAGTCCGTGCGGCGGAAGTGCCCAAGCAACGGATCCTGGAAGCCACTCGAGGCGCGATCCTCGCTCGTCATCAACAAGGCATCCCGCTGTTGATCGAACAGTTCCGCTCGTTCGACAAGGGCTTGTTCCAGATCGCCCTCAGCACGGCCCGAGAATTTCCCGGATCAGACGTCGATCAGGCATTGGCCACCGAGATGGCTCGCGCCACGCCCGACCGAGCGGTCTTAATCGTTGGCGCTATGGCCGATCGCCCAGAAACCGTCGTCCTGCCAGCCGTGCTGAAGGCTGCGGGAACCGGTGCGAAAGAAGTGCGGATCGCGGCCATCAAAGCCCTGGGACGCGTCGGAAATACCTCCTGCCTGCCATCGCTGCTCGATTTCGGCATTGAGGCCGATGCCGACGTGTCACTCGCCGCCAAGAAAGCCCTGTTCGAGATTCCTGGCGATAACGTCGACAAGTACATCGTATCGCGGTTGGCCAAGGCCGAAGGCAAGGTCTATCCCCTGTTGTTGGACCTGGTGGGACAACGACGGATCGAAGCGCTAGCCGCACTGCTGAAGGCGATCGACAATTCCGATGCCGCAGTTCGCACCGCCGCCCTGACGGCGTTAGGTGCCACGGTGCCTCCTGAAAAGCTGAATGTCTTGATCAAGCTGGCCGTCTCGCCGAAACGCCCCGAAGATGCGGAAGTGGCTCAACAGGCCTTGAGAACCGCCTGCGTTCGGATGCCCGATCCCGAAGCAACCGCCACCGAATTGACTGCCGCACTGGATAAAGCGTCATTGCCCACGAAGATTGCCCTGCTGAAAATCCTGGGAGAAGTCGCAGGAACCAAGGCCTTGCACACGATTGGCGTCGCGGCGAAAAACAGCGATCCCCAAATCCAGGATGTCGCCAGCGAGCTGCTGGGGAACTGGCTGACGATCGATTGTGCACCGGTCTTGTTGGATCTGTCCAAGTCCGCTCCTGCCGAGAAATTCCAGATTCGCGCCATGCGAGCCTACATCAAGGTGGCACGTCAATTCGCCATGTCGGATGCCGAACGAATTGAGATGTGCCATAAGGCCACCGACGCCTGTTTCCGCACGGCCGAAAGAAAGCTCGTGATCGACGCTCTTCGCCGTGTCCCCACCATGGAGACGCTGAAGATGGCCATCAAAGCCGGTCAGGATCCCGAACTGAAAGACGATGCCAACGCCGTGATTCTGTTCATCGCCCCCACGCTCGGCGGCAACGTGGACGAAGTACGGGAACTGCTGGCGACCGTCGAGCTGAGCAAAGCCAAGGTCGAGATCGTCAAAGCCGAATACGGTACGGGCAGCACTCAGAAGGATGTCGCTGACGTCTTGCGACAAAACTTCAAAGAGACCGCGTTAATTGCGCTGCCTTCGGCCAGCTACAACGAAAGCTTCGGCGGCGATCCGGCTCCTGGATCCGAGAAGAAGCTGATCATTCAGTACAAGCTGAACGATGTCCCCGGCGAAGTCACTCTGGCCGAGAATGCCTTGATCATTCTGCCAGTGCCCAAACAAAAGAAATGAGCCTGAGCCGATCCACGGGATCATCGACTCGTTCTTCGTTTGCAGAAACAGCCCGTCACACTCGTGACGGGCTGTTTGTCTTGTCACGGGGTCTTTTCAATCACCGAATGATGCACCCGCACTTCGTTGTGCATGGTGTAAAGACGAAATCGTTCGCCATCATGAATCAGCAGACCACTCGATTTATTTTCAGAGATCGGACGTAGGGGATTGCCCGGAAACTTCGTCCAGTGAATCAGGTCGGTTGAGGTCGCGAGGCCGGTGGCCCACAAGTTGGGCTGAGTCGCGTCGCTGGAGTTTTTGGCTCCGTGAAAAACCGCGTAGTAGCGGCCTTGATGGCGGATAATCTGGTTCATGGCGATCTGGTCCTGGTCGTAGACATCCGGCCCCGGGACCATCACCGGTTCGTCCTGCACGTTGGTGAAAACTTTGGTGTCGGACGAACGAGCCAACCAGATCCCTCGATCGCGGCGTTCATAGAACAGGTTCCATTGTCCCGCTTCGAACCAGGCCGCCGGCGTTCCATAAGGACCGTCGGGAATGGGATCGCCATTCGCCAGCCGGACGTCGAGGCGTCCCACGCGTTGCCAGGCAATGCCATCACGCGACGTCAACAACTGCGCGCGGTCTTCTTCCCCTTCGGCGAACAGATAATAGGTTCCGTCGTGAGGGATAATACAAACGTCTTCCACCCAATGTTCCGAGTAGATCGGGTTCTGGGGAGATCGCTGCCAGACAAAGCCATCGGCTGACGTCGCATAGCCGAGCATCTTCTTGCCAGCGCGCGTGCCGTCGTAGCCCGTGTACCACATTTTCCACTGATCTTTTTCGCGAATAATCCAGCCTCGTTCGCGAATCTTGACATCCCAATGCCCCGGCCCAGCCGCGGTAAACACCGGATTTTTCTCGTACGGGATGAACTGCGTCAGCTCGGGCGGAAACAGGTCGTCAGCCTGAAGCGTGGATGTGACGAGTACGGTCAGGACCAGTAACAATCCCACCGCGACGCGACGGCATTCACGGAAAGACCATCGCCTGAACAAGATCCCCACGCGGTTTGGCATTTGAGCATTCCGTGATTCGAAAAGGAATTCGATGGATTCGTCGGCGGGCGGCCGGCTACGATTCGTCTATTCTCTGATTTCGCCGTAGGTGTGCTGCGCCCCCGCCAGCACCACGCAACCGTCGCACGTTTCCAGCAGGCGAGTCACTTCGTTGGGATGTTCCAAAGGCGTCATGAAGACTTCTTCGACGACTTGGCTGTCGAGCTTGCTTAACAGGTAGATCGAAGCCCATTCCGCCGCGGAAGCGATTTGCGAGGCCGACAAAACATCGGGCGGAGCCGCCTTTCGCAGCGGTTGCAAAGCCGACTTGGCGGACCGGCAATTTCGGATCAAATCGACACCCGGTCCCGGCTCGGCCGCGAGATCCGACAGGACGATGATCCGTCCGCCATGAACGATCAATTTGTGAGCCGTCTCAAGCGCCGCTCCCAAATCTTCCCAACTGGTTTCGTCACCACTGCGAGGAATCGCCACGAGCGCCGTTTCACCACGCTGATCGAGTGTGATTCGCCAATGCTGGTCCAGCAACGTCCGCCCCTGCTGGGCGACGCGATCGGTACCTCCAGCCAAAACGACGGACATACCGGCAGGACTGCGCGACGGCAGCACCTGAATTGCGAATTGAATTCCCAACAGCCACGCCACTTCGTTGACCAGTTGCCGCAGCGGCCGTTCGTCGTCCGGCCCCAGTTCGCTATGCCCCTGGCCGATCGCTTTCGCGAAGGCATCGGGCGTTGAAAGGCCGGGATAAAACGCGCTGGTCAACTCGCGACGTCCCAGCATGGCGTTATAGCCCAATCGTCCGATCGGCAGGATGAAATCCGCATCCAGCACATCACGCGACAGATACAGCCGTTCGCCCGCGGCACTCGATGCCAGATAACCGGCTCCATCCGGGACAGTGGGATCGTGGATTTTCCACGAGACCCGGTCGCGGACATTGGCAGGCAGCAAATACCGGGGATCGGAGGGCCGACCGGTGGTCATCGACGCCGGCTGCAAAATCAGCACATTGCCGGGGTCAACGCCCGCCAAGGCGAACGAATGCCAGGCGGCACTGATAATTTCGGCCGACGAGGGAACGCCGCGATCGAGCACGACCACTACGCGATCGTCAGGAACCAGAGCCAGTTCCAATGAGGGGAATTCCAGCGGATGCCGCAATCGTTCTTGAACGGCGGCCAACGGATCGGCCAGTGCTTCTGCACCAGAATGCACGAACAGCAATCGCTCGCTCGGTAAATCGCTTTCCCAGCGTTCGGAGGCTCCGTATTCGAGCGAAATCAATGTCATTAAACCGCACTTTCGCAATCGGAGTTCGACAGATCAAACTCCCTTCTTGGCCAATCGTGATCCTGCGGCAAGATCCAGAAACGCATGGAATCGACTCGATCCGTGAAGGAATCAAAGGCTGGGGAAATCAAACAAAGTTCCTCGTTTTCCAACATCTTCACAGGGCAGGGCTCCGTTGAGCAGCCCTGCTATTTGAGCGGCGTCAGCAAACCCAGCCCAATCAGTTTATCGCGGCATTCGTCGCGTTCGCGGCAACGATTCAAATCTTTCCAAGTGCTGTCCTGAGCCGTCAGAAAATCGGCCTCGCTATACGGCGGGGCGGTTTTGGTCGCCGCACCATGCGCGGTCAATCGTTTGATGACGTCGGTCTCGAGACGACTCATCGTTGATCCGCCCATGCGGTAATCTTCAAACGCTTCCCAGACAACCGGGAACAACGGACGAACGATTTCGTGTCCGATGGCCGTGGCATAGAGACGAATCTCTTCTTGCGCATGTGAGTCCATTCGCAAGGCCAGGAAGTGCAGCAGATTGTGCAGGTCGATTTTCCAATAGGCCTCGGTGTAAGTCGACAGCGGCAAATCCTTGCGTGCCTGTTCGCGAGCCACACCGGCTTCGAGGCGGGCTTCGTAGACGCGGCGCGACTGTTCTTGCAGCTGTTGCTCTTCGACGGTCAAACGCGATCCCTCTTCGGCCGACAGCGGCTGGTCGCTGCCCTGACGGTTCTGCGTCGCCTGCGATCGCCAGGCCGTGGGAGGCGTCGACTGCGTCGAATCGATCGCTTCGGAATAGCGGGTGCTGTATTCGTTCACGCTGGCAGTCCGGTGCCGAATCCATTGACGCCAGCAATCCATCGGAACGCGGACCAGAAACTTGATCTCGGCCATCTCAAAGGGAGTCGTATGGCGGTGCCGCAGCAGATAGCGGATCAAGGTGCGATCATCCGAGACCCGTTTCGTTCCCACGCCGTAACTGACTCGAGCCGCCTGGACCACGGCAGCATCGTCTCCCATCACGTCCACCAGACAGACGAATCCGTCGTTCAGGACCGAGAATTTTTTCCAGCGCAATTGATCAACCAACGATGTCGTTTCAGACATGGAAAGAACCCTCTCAGAAGACCCCGCCAAGGCAATGCGGATATCACTTTTCGGAATAGTATAGATGGACGGAACCCGGGATACAGGCGAGTCGGGGTTTCTTGGCCGTGATTTTCGACTGTCGAAAAATTCCCGATTTGGCACGAAGCCTGTTCACTTGCTCAAAAGCGGATCTTAAGCAAGGGACGCGAACTCTAGGTGATCATCCGATCAAATTCCACCAATCACCTGAACGCTGAAAACGGAACAATTGTCGCAACTTGCGTAGGCTGCGGGTCATGCGACAGGTTGCCGACTATTACCGCTTGACGCTGATCGAATGAGCGTGTTACAAGATTTTTCGTGTTTTCGGATGCATCGCCGACCGCCGAGAAGGGCTGTTGACTGTCGGTATTGTTTGTTTTTTTGCGTTTTGGAATGCTTGAATGACCTCCGTGACGATTCGAATCCTCGAAGGCATGGAGCAAGGTAAAGTCTACTCGCGACTGAAATTACCCGTTTCCGTGGGGCGTGAGGACGAGAATACCATCCAGCTGAACGACGATCATATCAGTCGTTTTCACGCCAAAATCCAGGATCATTCTGGACGAGTGATCCTCACTGATTTAGGCAGTACCAACGGGACAAAGGTCAACGGACACTGGGTTCAGGTCCGAATCCTGCAGGTCGGTGATGTGATCGCTGTCGGTCGCTGCATGCTGCTGTTGAGCGAATGGCAGGGAGAAGGCGATGCTCAGCCGGCACCGTCCGAACCTGACCCCTTCCGCACGGCTTACGTCCGTCCCGGCGGTGCCACAATCGAAGATGATTCCAAGCATCTGGATTTTGTCGATCCGCTGCCCGGTTCCCTCGAAGAACCCTCGGCCTTGTTCCCCAAGGGCAGGCCGGAACTGCCCACTCAATTGAATTCCTTGCAACAAGTTCAGCTTTCCGATCTGCTCTCGTTCGTGCACGAACGGATCGGTCGAGTGGTTAAGCAGGCGGTCGAAACACCAGAGTCCAGCGACGGACGTAACGTCCAATGTGATTGGGAAACCTGGTCCAAGCTGATCGCGGTGATGTCCGATTTGTCGGACTACATCAGCACCATCAACACGCCCGAATAACAGATCATTCGATTCGTCGGCCGAAACGAAAACTGACGTCACTCATGCCTGACCCCCATCGCATCGATCGCCGACAGTTTGCAGGAAGTCTGGCTGCCGCGTCCTGTGTTGTCGCGACAGCACTCGCTCCATCCGGTCACGCCACCGCCGCGGACAAGCCCGCGGCTGATCCCGCAAAGGAGGCTCCGCAGGCCGACGCGTCGGAGAAGCCCGTACCACCCTCCGAAGAACTGTTGCTGTTAACTTACTTGATGCAACGTTATCCCAGCGAACATTTCGATGATGCGGCGCTCCAGGGAATCTTCCGTGATCTGCGTGGCGACCTGGCCCGCGGACGCCTCCTGAGTGCATTCCCACTGAACAACTCGGACGAGCCCAGTTTCGTCTTTCGAGCCTACCGTGCCCCCCAATTGCCGCAGACCGAACAGAGCCAGACGCCGCTGCAGCCGGTCAAATAATTCGACAGTCGGCCAAGCAACTTGACCGAATTTTGTCTTCCCTACCCCGACGAGATTTGAGCTCGATTCATGTTACCCGACGAACACCGCCGCCAGAATCAGGCTGCCTGGAACCGGCTGGCGGATGGCAGCCAATTCGCTCGTCTGGCCACCGACGAGGAATGCCTCGAACCGCTCAAAACGCTCGACGGTCGTGGCTGGTTGCCGAAGAGTGTCGCGGGGCTGGACGTGTTGTGCCTGGCCTCGGGAGGCGGTTGGCAATCGATTCTGTATGCGTCCGCAGGTGCCCGAGTCACCGTGGTCGATCTGAGCCAGGGGATGCTGGAACTGGACGAACGCGAAGCAACTCGCCGTCATCTGCCCGTGCGAACGATCAATACCTCGATGGATGATCTGTCGATGCTGGTCGACGAGTCGTTTGATATCGTCCATCAACCGGTCAGCACCTGTTATGTGCCCGACATCGTTCGCGTTTACACCGAGATCGCCCGCGTGCTGCGCGACGATGGGCTGTATATCAGCCAACACAAACAACCGACCAGTGCCCAGATCACTCGACGAGACGAGCGCAATCAGTTCGTCGTCGGCATCGAGTACTACCATACCGGACCGTTGCCACACACCGAGGATACCTCGTACCGCGAACGCGGCGCGGTGGAATATCTCCATCGTTGGGACGACCTGGTCGGTGGCCTGTGCCGGACCGGTTTTGTCATCGAAGATCTGCGCGAACCCCGGCGAGCCGATGCCAAAGCCCCCGTCGAACATTTCGGATACCGCGGCCGATTCATCCCGCCCTATGTGCGATTGAAAGCACGCCGCCTTCCCCGAGTTCGCGGCGAAACTGCCGCCCCACCCAAGATCTGGATCCCTTGATCTTCGCAACTGCGAATCAGAAGTTGCGAATCAGAAGTAACATTGACGACGCGAGACGTCGCCAGCAACGGAATGACTCAAAGGGCATCGCCACTGCCGACGATCATGCGTCATCCGCTGATGGGATCAGTGAGCTGCCGTAATGGATTGGCCGGCTACTGACTCAACCTTGGCGAACTCTCCACGCATCGCCCGAATCAATACGGCGTACCAACTGAGAGCAACAGTCATTACGCCGAATGCCACGATAAGAACGGCCAACAACAACCTTACCCAAGACGTCGTTCCATAAACTGTCAGCACAGAAAGGGACGATGTGATGACGTTGCAGACGGTTAACGTCCAGCAGAATGTTTTACGTTGCTGGAAAGTCATCAGGACAATCTCCGCTGGGAACGGTCTGATCAGAGATGGAAATTGTCCGAAACCACGGTCCCGTTCGCAATCTGAGTCGTATTGGCCTGGCCCACGAAGACCTTCCCTGTGTCATGCGAACTCCAAGATCCGGCGAGACGCCGTCATGCCGCGGGCGGATCGTTGGCCTGCTGTCAGCTGGATGGCTCGTTCGATTCAGACGTGTCGGTCTTTGGAGTGTCCGACTTTGGCATCGGGGGCGGGATGATGCGACTGGGATCGTCGAGATATGATTGCAAGATGATCTTGGCGGCCAGACTGTCCAAATGTTGCTTTCGATTCGACGGCGATTCGCCGCGTCTCCAAATCAACAGCTCCGCTTCGGCCGACGAGTAACGTTCGTCGATATAGACCAGCGGTAATTTCGTCTGTTCGGCAACCCATTTTCCGAATACGCGAACCGCGGCCGATGCTGTTCCCTCTTCGCCATTCGTACGAATGGGTAACCCCAATACGACCCCCACCGCGCGATAGTCGGCAATCAACTCGCGCAGATGCTTGAGGTTCTGAGCCGGATCTCGCACCTGCCAGGTCTCGACCGGCATCGCCACGGTCTGGTCCGAATTCGAAATGGCCACACCCATTCTTTTCGTCCCGAAATCCAGCCCCAACAATGCTCCCTCTGCGGGAAGAAGTGACGACGGGCCGGACGTGGGGAGGGAATTGCTCATACCGCAGTTTCCCAGATGTGGTGCAACATGCAATGCCGCAAACCAGAACCACCCCAATCAACCCAACTTATCCATATTGACACAATCGTTATATCCGCTACAATCGCTATATTCGCTACGATTGGAACAGCACAAGCTGTTAAGCGGAACCCTCGTAAGGTGTGGCCGGGGGAGGATTTCAGTCTCCTGCGTAGGGGTATTAACATGAACTTGATCCAAGCATTGTGGCAGGACGAATCCGGCATGGTCATGTCCGCCGAAGTCGTCACCCTTGGCACCGTTGGGGTTTTGGGAGCCATTGTCGGCTTGAACGCCGCCGGAACGGCCGTGAACGATGAATTGAAAGAAGTCGCCAGCGCGTTTCGCAGCCTGGACCAAAGTTACGCTTACCGCGGCCACAGAAGTTGCAACGCCTGGACCGCCGGTTCGTGCTACATCCAGCAAGACGTGCAAACGTCGTTAGCGGAAATCAGCGGCGACGGCTCGGTCGACATCCGCGGCATTCAGCAGAGCGTCGAACAAGATCGCAAGGCGCTGGCGAAGCCCGCCACCACGTCGCCCGTTCAAATCGATCCCGCGGCAACGCCGACGCCGCTGCCGAACCAGATCCCGGTTACCGAACCAAAAGCAAATCCTGAGCCCACGACGGTCCCCGCGAAGCCCTGATCGCGACCGACCAGATTGACATCGACTCGAACCGGCACTCGACATACGATCCGGCCCGAACAGTACCGCCGTCCTGAGGCTTATCGCTTGAGGACGGCTGTTTTGTTGAACGCGTGGCCGATCGTGTCGAATCGAGTGGTGCATGGAATCGACGCTGCATCGTGAATTGAAACTGCTCTACGGCGGAACACTCGATGACGTCGAGGTTCAGGTCGACGGTTTCCGCATCGACGCGGTGGTCGATGGCAAACTGTACGAGATCCAGCAGGCCTCATTGGGCGCCCTGCGCGAGAAGGTGCGGACACTTCTCCAGCGACACTCTGTGGTCGTCGTGAAACCATTGGCTTGCCGCAAGCTGCTGATTCGCCGTGCTCAGAAGAACGGCCCAATCGTCTCGTCCCGTTACAGCCCCACGCGCGAAACGATCTTTCATCTGTTCGTGGACCTGGTCTACTTCGTCGATCTCTTTCCACATCGACGATTGAGCCTGGAAGTCGTCCTGATCGAACAGGAAGAACACCGGATCACAAAAGTTCGCCGTCGTCGTTTCGGCCCCGACTATCGCGTCGAGGACCGTCGCCTGCGACAAGTCGTCTCCACACATTCTCTACGCACACTGGCCGACCTCAGAGCCTTACTTCCCGCCACTCTACCGCCGTCCTTTACAACAGAGGACTTGGCTCGCGAAGCCCACATTCCGCGCTGGATCGCTCAAAAGATGGCCTACTGCCTGAGAAAAACAGGAGCCATCGAAAGCCTGGGCAAACAAGGCCGCGCAATGTTGTACGGCCGCCCCCCACGAAAATCCCGTCGAGCCGCCTGAACCAACGGAATTGCGTCACGACCGCCACGGTTCAACGTTCACTCACGCCCCCCACACGGCCACGCACGTTCGCAAATCCGATTGCCGAAACTCGCTGCTTGTTCGCAGCCGTTCGTCACCGATCCGCTTGCTGGTCGCGCATTGTTATTGCATGATAGTAGGATGAGATAGTGAACAACCTCGCCACGAGACAGAGCCTTCCCCCGCTGACTCAATTCACCCGCTTCCAAGAACGCAAAGACCCTGCGATTTATGATCGAATTCAAGTATCGACCCGATGTCGACGGGCTTCGAGCCGTTGCCGTCCTCTTGGTGTTGTTCTTTCATGCTGGCCTTGGATTCCCAGGTGGGTTTGTCGGTGTGGATGTGTTTTTTGTGATTTCGGGATTTCTGATTACCGGTCTGCTTCTCAAGGAGCAGCAAGACGAACGCTTCCGCCTCTCTCATTTTTGGATTCGCCGAATTCGACGTATTCTGCCGGTGTCCATGTTCATCGTGATCACGACCTTGATTGTGGGCTTCATCGTCCTGCTTCCCAGTGACTACGAAGCGCTGGCCACATCGGCCATCGCGCAACAATTGATGTTGTCAAATGTCTATTTCTGGAGGAATACGGGATATTTCGGAGGAGAAGCGGACCTCAAACCCCTATTGCACACATGGTCACTTGGTGTCGAAGAGCAATTCTACATCGGCTACCCGTTTGTCATCGTTCTCTTAAGCCGCTTTTCTCGCAAGGCGATGCTCAGTTCCTTAGTCGCCATTTCCGCCCTCTCGTTCACTCTGAGCGTCTGGGGAGTTTACAGGTATCCGAGCGCCACATTTTACCTTTTACCAACACGAGCGTGGGAGCTGCTGTTGGGCGGCATCCTGTGTTTTGCCCCGAAGTCCCGCCATCCGACATCGTTTGCCCCGAACATCTTGAGTGGCATCGGACTCGCTGGCATCCTCGCAACGGCACTCTGCTACACATCGACGACACGATTTCCGGGGCTGGCCGCATTGCTGCCTTGTGCAGCAACGGCACTGATCATTTATGCCAACACCGACGCCGTGACTTGGGTAGGAAGATTTCTTTCAGCAAAACCCGTCGTGTTTGTGGGGCTGATTTCCTATTCTTTGTATCTCTGGCATTGGCCCATACTAAGCTTCATCAGACATCTCAATTGTGGAGCCAAGCCTGATCTATCGATTCGGGTGCTGGCGTTAGCGGCCAGCGTTTGCCTTGCGTCGCTGACACTCCGGTATATCGAAACGCCATTTCGTAAGAGGTACATCTTCGCCGAGACGAAGAAGCTGCTGCTTGCCACAGCCAGTGCCGCTTCACTGTTGTTGTTATTCTCGACCACGATCATTTTCTGCGAAGGGTGGCCACAACGTTTTGATCAGCGCGCGATCGCATACGCGTCCGCCAAGAATAGTATGGGTTTCCGGACGGAGGTGAATGTCGAACAAGTTCGCGCGGGTGACGTTCCCAAGTTCGGAGCAACACCAGATTCACATCACCACAAGTGTCTCGTCTGGGGAGACAGCCATGCCATGGCATTGATGTCAGGAATCGACGCCGCCTGCAAAAGCCATCACATACGAGGACTTGCCGCGTGCCACTCGGCAACAGCTCCGATGCTTGATTGTTACGTGATGGATCGTTTTGGATTGAGCGAACGAGCTTTGGATTTCAATCAGGCGATCGTCGAGTTTGCCATCTCGGAACAGGTTGATGTCTGCATTATCGCAGCGGTCTGGAGTACGTACCACAAACATCCCGACTTTGAACGTGGCCTCGTCAACACCGTACTCAAGCTCAAGGCTGCCGGGATACCTGTGGCCATCGTTAGAGACGTTGCCATTTTTCGGGACGATGTTCCCCTCACCTTGAGTATGGCCGTTCGCCACGGCCAAGACGTGGAAAAGATCGGAGTTCCGTTTGATGAGTATTTGAAAAAGAACGACCTGTGCCATGCGGTTTTCGATCGACTGGCTGCTGCCAACCCGTCACTGACAATTATTGATCCGTCTTCTCGATTCGTTGACGAAGCACGATTGTGGCGAGCCGAATACTCAGGAGAGTCGATGTACCGCGACTATCACCACCTGTCAGTTCAAGGCGCTTTACGGTGTCAATTGCTGTTTGAGAAATTGTTTGACGAGTTGTCATTGAAATAGCCGACAGGACGATCAAGACGCAGGCGAGAAACAGGGCAAGGGACAGGCCCAACGACTTACACCAATCGGATTGATCGACCGGCTCAATTCGGACGCTTCGCGCAGCTGACCAACACAGGCGATTTACAACCATCGATCAACAAATTGCCGAAGCAATTCTCCGATACCGACTTCATATCGACCCCGGCAGTAGCAGACCTGTTTGAGGCGTCCTATGATCCTTGATGACAATGCGATCCAAAACCTGCTGTCGCATCCTGTTATTCGTTTCGTCAGTTCGCTCGTGGAAAATGGTTCTTGTCGCCGGGAGAGGTCTATTGCTCTCGGCTCGACGCCTCTCAATGCAAGTGGATTATTGCCAGACCATCGTGATCGGCCTGTTGTGACCCGATCGTTTTTGAGGAGTTCGGTATGACGCAATCGCAAATCACATGGTCCGTCATCATCTTCGCAGTTTGCCAACAATTTCTTTCGGCGGCGGACCGTCCCGAAAATGTGATTGCGGACTATGTCAAACGAGGCGTCGATGTCTCGCAGAACGATCGTGGACAGGTCACCGGACTCAATTTTACCTTGTCGGGCATTGGCGACCGAGACCTGAAGGAGTTGGAGCTATTCCCTCAACTGGAAGACCTCAATTTGACGGGAACCCCCATCACCGATGAGTCATTCAGTCACATCGCCGCAGTCAAAACGCTGAAGACGCTCGACCTGCAAGGAACGCGGATCTCGGGTAAAGGACTCGCGACGATTGGTCGGTTGCCAAACTTAGAGGTGTTGTCACTCAGTGGTACCGCCATTGACGACATGGCGGTGGCTGGTCTGCTGGAACTGCCCAAACTGCGTTCGCTGTCGCTGAACCGCAACGCGACCGAAGCATTCGCCCTGCGGATGACGGCCAATGGCCCACAGCGGGTGCCGCATGTCCCTCGAAATCACCAGGCTGCGGCCGAATTGACGGATGCGGCCATCAAGACACTGGTCCAGATCGAAAAACTTCAACATCTGGAACTCGACGGTGCCAAGCTGACGGACGAAGGACTGACCGGTCTCGAGACTCTGAACGGGCTGAAATTCCTGTCGCTTAAGAATACGGGGATCACCGACGCGTCGATCAAGACGCTTCGCTCGTTCAAGCAGTTGGAACATCTGGGGTTGGCAGACACGAAAATTACGGATGTCGGGGTCAAAGATCTGAACAAATTGGCCGCGTTGACCTGGCTGGATTTGCAGAACACGGCGGTCACCGATTCAGGCATCTCGCAATTGGCCAACTTACAGAAACTGGAAAGTCTCTGGTTGAAAGGCACGCCGGTCACGAAACAGGGAGCGAAGGAACTACAAGTTCATATTCGGTCGCTCAAGACGATCGATTACACGGGCAAACCGTCGCCCTTTGAACGCGGAGGCGAACCGCGTTTCGTAGAGATCGAGGAACTTGGCGGCAAGGTGACTGCCGCGCCAGATGTCCCCCAGGGGCCTGCCTGGATTGTCAGTTTTGATCACCAGCCAATCCAGGATTCCGACCTGGAGCGATTGCAGTCGGTCGTCGAACCGCGATTTGGCTATCTGGCCATGGTCGTATTGGCGGACACCAAGGTCACCGACGCCGGCGTGGAGCGTCTGGCAAAATTTGACACGATCGAGTGGATCGACGTCTCGAACACCGCCGTCACGGGCCAGACGATCAGCAAGCTGGCCCCGCTGGAACATTTGAAATGTCTGGTGTTGATCAACTGCCCCGCCACCGACGAATCGTTAGCCGATGTGCGAACTCTGATGGCATTAGAATCACTCAATCTGGCGCAAACTCAGATCACCGATGCTTTCTTAAAAGGATTTGAAAACGACGATCGCCTGCGCATCCTGAACCTTTCGAAAACGAACGTGACTGATGCCGGTATCGCCGCCTTGAAAGAATGCTCCGCACTGGAAGCGGTCGATCTTGAGGGAACAAAAATCACCGATGCCGCCCTGTCCGAACTGGCGACGTTCCCGAATTTGACATCAATTGGACTGAACGACACCCCGGTGACGGGTGCCTCGTTTGGTGACCTGTCGAAGGTGGAACATCTCCAATGGCTGAGCCTGAAGAACCTCAAGGCTGCGACGCTGAATTTGGATGGCTTGCGAGAACTGGGACAACTGACACACCTGTTACTGTCGGGAACTCCACTCGGCGAACGTGATCTGGACGCCCTGAAATCGCTCAAGAAATTGGGCGTACTGGATTTGTCAGACACCGGACTTTCCGCAGCTCAGCTTCCCGCGCTGGGCACGCTGAAACGGTTGCAAGAGCTGACGCTCTCACGCAATCGATTCACGGGCACCGGCTTCGCATCGCTGAAGGGCGCAGCGAATTTGCGAGTCATTGATTTGCGTGAGAGCGAACTGGATGCCACCGCGTGGAAGGAACTGGCCAGTTTGAAACAGTTGAAAGCGATGCGACTCGACGCCACGAATCTCCAGGGCATGGACCTGGCGCGCGTCGTGAGAATGCCATTGCAGGCGATCAGCGTCACCCAGACCACACTGACCGACGCCGATTGCGAATGCCTGCCAGAGATGTCCAAGACGTTGATGTATATCGACCTGCAAGGAACGAAAATCACCGACGGAGCCATCGAGGTGCTCTCACGCCTGGAAGGGCTGCGTCATCTCGGTATTGCCGGCACGGGTATTTCCGACGAAGGAGTCAAGAAATTGGCGACAGCGCTCCCCAATTGCCAAATCAGTACCACCGCAACCGATGAGTGACCCCCGCCCTCGCCCCCGTCTCGATTGGACGTGTCTCCTATTTCAGCTTCTCCGATCGTTCCAACGTTCAATGCATGGCTTCTGTTGAGGGGTCGGCTTTCCCTCCCGCAACACAACAAACTCTGACATGACCAACAATGACTGTTGCATGTCCGTCTTCTTTCCGACGGGTTGTTTGCGTTCGGCGGAAATCTCGCGTTGACAGAAGTTGACCCGAATCGAGCTCGTCCCCACGCTGTGTGCCAGCGATCAACAGCCCCGCTGGCTGGTCTGACTTCGCTGGCGAACAGCGTTTTGTGCGTATCGAGATGCGACGCCACAACCCTACCTGCGATGTCGTTCGCTGAAGAAACAATCGCGAGGTAAATTGCGTTCGATTCTTTACTCAAATTTTCGAAAACAATCTTTTGTTCGCCACATCGTTGAAACAACAATTCTCCGCATCCCTCATTCCAACATTGTACTCAACATTGTACACAGGTTTCGCGCGAATCACGTTACCCTCTCCTTTCAACGGACTTGACTAAACCACTCACGCTGGCACATCCATGTCGATCGAACGACGTGAATTAGCCTGTTAACACAAGACGTCCCAAGCCCCACAATCATCACACACAGCCAGAACTCTCAGCATTCCAGACTCGGCAAGTGCCCATCCTTGCCCCCACAAAGTCTCTAAAACATCTGATCATTGTGAATGGATCGACAGAGTTCGTCGCAACACAATTCAAATCAAATGTTGTGATGCGACGTCCCACTAAAGTTGTTGATGTTCAACAAACTTTGCTCCTTTCCATAAAAAGGGGAACGGATTTGACGATGAATGCCGTAAACTATTGGCTGACGATGGGACGTGTCACCATCCTCAGCGACCAAGAGAAAGTGGGCGGGATGGATGACAATCGGTATCTCGAAGCGGTCAGATGAGGACGCCATCGCACGTTGAGGGGATTGTGCTGCCTCACAAATGATGGCCGATTGTTTGAAAACAGGAATCGATACGAATTGGGACAGAGGCTGCTGTCTTAACAGACTCAACCCTGAACACACTGTCTGTGTCGCTTCCTGCGACTGATCGTGGTGACTTCGTAGCAGTATGCATTGTCAGCGACCAACGATGTGTTGGTCCGGTTCGCTTGTTTCGCGGAGTCTGATGTTCGGCTCGCGATGAATTTGGTTACTAACACAAACAGATTTGATCCAAGTACAATCCACTGGTGTGGTTTTTGGATCAAACATTCAAGGTGACTCAATGGCAAAGAAAACGTCCTCTCAGAGTTCCGAACGATCCAATCCCAGAAACAACAAAAGCCTCGCAATTCGCACGGTGCTGCAGAAGATGCCCAGTGCAAAAGTTGCTGATGTGATTGCTGCAGTGAAGAAGGATTATGGACACGACGTCGGTATGAACCTCGTTTACATGGTCAAGACGAAAGGCAACATCGCGACCGCCTCTCAAGGGAACCTGTCGAAAACGCCCGCGAAGAACAATCGACTGACGACCGCAGCCCTGTGGGTCGATGCCATTAAAATGGCCCGTCAACTTTTGAAGGCGACCGGTAGCCTGCAGAACGCAACCGCCCTGCTGAAAGCGTTGGCGGACAAATAAGAATGCGAGTGGTTCCCGAAATCACTTAACGGGATGTTTTTGTGTCTTGGAGACGCCAAAGCCGATCATGTGGACCTTCCTGACAGAGGTTCCGCTTGGTCGGCTTACGTACTTCGTCTGGGTCTCGCTGACGACGACCTGGGAACTGTTGGCAACGACAATGAACTGGGGCAGGCCGCGATCCGATTTGGTCCCTACGGCAGGTTTCGTGATAAGCCAATCAAGTTCGTCGCGACGGCCGGTCCCTTTTCCGGCCACTTTCAACGGAAATGTCCCGTCCTCTCTGCCGGCCCAACGAGACCAGCCAGTCTACTACTCGCCAAAGTCGAAAGCGTCTTCGCTGTTGACCCTGGACCAGATCGACAGATTTTCAGATTGTCAGGTCCGACGGACCGTCCAGCTCATGGTAGTTCTCTCAGGCGACGCGAACCATTACGAGATGACGATGTTACCCGAGGTCGTGCTGCTCAAAGTCCCGTCACTGGCTTTGAGCGTGTAGGTGCCTTTGGTGTTGAGCACCAGATTGGCGAAGGTCGCGACACCATTCACGGCCGCGACACTCGTCGTGCTGCCGGCCGTGAATCCGCCGGGGCCCGTGCCGACCGTCAGCGTGACCGTGGATGCGTCCCCGGTCAGCATGTTGCCGTACGGGTCTTCGACAGCCACTTTCACGGCTCCCAGGGCGGTACCTGCGCTGCCGGTCGTCGGGGACTGAGTGATCACCAGTTTGGCCGCCGCTGCTGGCGTCGTCACCAGCG
>CAIQIR010000138.1 GCA_903871875.1 uncultured Schlesneria sp. | reverse complement strand
CGCCGGTGTTTTTTGTTCAATGACCGCTGGCGGGTTGCCAGCCGATACGACCAACGGGCTCATCAGGCACCGGCGTAGTTTTTCGATCGCTTCGGGGCCTTTCGCGGTGGTGAAGGGAAGCGAAAGATACGCATTTTTCTGCTCAATCACGGCACCGGCAGGCACGGTTTTCACGGGAAGTGGGTACCGACTCCAGACACTGCCATGCCAGCGGTAGTACATCGTAGGCGAGCCGGTATGTTTCAGTTCGGGCAGTCCTTCGGCCTTGTGTTCGAGGAAGAGGGCCATGAACGAATCCTGGCTTTCCTGGTTAAAGAAGCCAACGCCCCACAGATCTTCCTGTTGTGCGGGGGGCACATCCCCGATTTTGAGTTTTCCGTCCCGGGCCATCCAAAGTTTGTGCGTAAACGATTGGCCGGAGAAGACCCATTCGTCGTCGCGCAGCGCTTCGGCGTCAAAATTCTGGATCGCTTTCATCGATCCAAATTTGTGGAACCATGGCAGCCCCGAATAAAATCGATATTCGACTGCGATCTTCAGTCGGCTGGGGGAATAGACCGGATGAACGGGCGAGTAGGGAAATCCCCAGCGACGAACGATCGTGCAGAGTGGCCCGCGGATGACTTCGTAATCGGGGCAGGTGTGCCACAGTGAAATCCGCAGCTTTTGAAATCCCCCTTTGTCGACGTAGTCATGAGCCCAATCGATTCCCGGCGGCTCGCCATGGCCTTGGCCTCCGGAAAACAGCTCCAAACCATGTTCGCGTCGGAGCGTTAATCGTTCGAGTTGTCCCGTCTGCTTTGAAAGGGACGCTTTGAAGAACGAATTGGCAATGTCCAGGCCAAAGCCTTCGCCTTGCGTCGTCAAGTCGGACGGATACTGCGGAAGTTCTGCATCGGGATTGCCATAAAATACCTGAAAAGTCTGCTTCTGTTTGGGCTGGCTGTCGACCATCAACACGATCTTGCACCAGCGTTCATTGCCACGACGAAGCTCGTTGTAGACCTGGCACGGCACTTCGATCAGTTTGCCATTTTCGGTCCGAGCGATTCGGATCTCGCGAATCAGCGAAGTCACTTGATCATTCGGAAAACTCAGCGTGACCTCAATGGGTTCCGAAGTGCGCGATTCGCCCGCCGTTTCCTCGATCGAAAGTTGTTTGCAGTACTTCCATCCCTGAGCCCATTTTGAGAAGTCCACTCCCAGGGCGCTGACCGTTTGATGCTGTGAGGTCTCGACGAGCGATGTACCTGGAGTTTGTTCCTCCAATTGCGTTTGCAGAGCCGTGTCACGCAGCGAATGGGTCAACGAACGCACGAGATCGAAATCTTTGCGCTGCCATGCGGCTTCCAGTAACGCCATTTTCGTTTCAAACGAATCGGTACGGGCTGCCGCTGCATTTTCGCGAACTCCGGTAGCTTTGGCATCGGTTGAGGCCGCTTGAGCCCACAGGACATTTCCTGTCGTCAACACCAATGCGGCAAAGATCGCCGTGCGAAGTGAGGCAATCAACCAAGAAAAGCTGACCGAAGATTTATTCATGGAAGTGCTCGTCTACCCTTTTTGATTGTGTCTCTGTACGTATTGTCAGAGATCACATTGATTGTCAGGGCATCAGATCACGGCGGTTTGAACCTTGCAAGTCATTCATTCGGAATGGTCTCGCGACGGTGGCCGATCAGCGACCGTTCGGTTGTTCGGTGGGACGCTGCGACCATGACTCGGGCAATCCTGGTTTCGTGGCACGAAGGATTTCGAGGATCGCCGTGCGATCGGCGTCCGACAATCTCGAAAACTCACGACTACGATCGGCCCCCGTCAGCACTTCCCAAAGACGCCGCCAGATGAATGTTTTTGCTTCCTCAGGCAACTCGTCAAATGATCGCGAATAAATCAGGTAACTGCACGGATAACGAAATAGGCGGTGTTCAAGATCGAAATCTCGCAATGATCGTCCCTGGGGATCCCGCAGGCCGCGATCGGAAAATTCCTTGGCAAACGAGGTTGTTCCCTGCAATCGGGCGGTCAGCGGAGCTTCGCCGCAAAAGAGCAGATATTTCACCAGCGCCTCGCTGGCACTTTGGATCCGAGAGGTTGTGCTTTCCCAGCGATGTCCTGCTGGTTCCTTGAGATCCTGATTCAGCCGTGATTCGGCATAAAGGGCCTCGCGCGTTTGATAGTTGGCGCGCGTGAGCAGATTGTGACCCTCGACTTGATGTTCGAGCACCATCAACGCCACCAGATCGCTATCCGAACTGAGATAGGCGGAGGTCTCGAATCGCGTGTCGAGGTTAGTCACATTCTGGCCTGACGCGTTGTCCACGGGTTCGCGTTCCTGACTGCCAGAAATAATGAGATTGCCCAGATGAGACTGTTCTCCGTGAGTCCCCGTGACGTACCAACCGCCCCAACGTTGATTGATGGGACTGGTGTGATCGATGCGATGTGTTCCCATCGACAATACGGGGAACCCACTGCGATCCACATACACGGACCGAACCAGGTGACCGGGAACGTTTCGTGTATTCGACGTGCCGTGACAGGAAAGGCAGTTGTCGTTTTGACGGAAAAAAGCCGGTTTTTCAGACGCTTCTTGGCTTAAAGTGTAGAAGACCGCCCCCAGTGAGGGGTCTGCGGTCGAAAACTCAAGTTTGTCGCTGTGCTGGCAATAGCCGACATAGACGTCGTCGTTGAAATAGATGGCTCGCGGTGTTCGGGGAGCGATCAGTTGTCGTTGGAGACTCGTCTTCGAGAACACCAGTGTTTGCGAAGAGACAGGGATCTCGAGAAGCTCTAATACCGATTTCAGATATCCCTGTCGATCGTCCCGGTCGAGGTGTTCGGTTCCGTTATTCAGTTGAAGTTGCAGTCGCGAGATCGGATTGTTTGTCGGGGCCGTGATGTAGTTGATGGGATCACGTTCGAAATCCTGGGCGGCGATCTGATGGGGAACGCCACAGGATCCCAACGCAATCAGACAAAGCAGTCCAATCCTGCCTGGCCAGCGGTTCCCCAGACCACGGGCTTGTCGTGAACTAATCGAAAACGGTGCCATGGCATTATCTCACCGCGAATTGGCCTGATAGTGTCGATTGATCAGATCGTTCTGAATCCAAAGCAGCTTATTGAATGCCCGCAGCGTGGCGACTTCCTGGGTTCGTTCGAGGTTCAGACTCAGAATTGTTTGCATGAGGGCGTCGGAAACAAAACCCAACAGGGCATTCATTTGAACCAGCGGAACGTCAAGTTCGGCCGATCCCGCTTTGGGTGTATGAATCTTGCCGACCATGTCGAGATACTCGATCATCTGCGCGTTGTAGGGCTTGGTGACCAATGCGACCAGATACCGGCCCAAATGCTGTTTACGAAATTGGATCATTTCGTGTTCTTGCGTTAACGACTCGATATCACGGGGCTTTTCACCTTCATAACCGGACTGCCGCGGAACAAAGTGTCGTTTCGTGGAACTGTAGTTGAACAGCTTGTCATACACGGCATCGACCAACTTTGGTACAACGGGCGCCAACGCGGATGCTGCGCCATGGATGGCTTGGAGATCCGTTTCTCCGAGATTCATGAATTCGGTCAGATACCCAAACCGATAACTAAGATCTTTTTCAAGTCGAGCTTCATCAATCTGCTTCATGAGCGGCGTCTCCAATGCGAAAAATTTGACGTTCGAGCGGGAAACGATAAAGTAGACGTCTTTATCTTGTTTTGCTCCACTCTAAAATCGGCAAAACAGGACGTCAATATCCAGTTTAATATTAATTGAGATTTTCACATGTTTTCTCAGACCGTGGAATATGCACTCCGAGCGGTGGCGTTTCTCGCGGATCACGCACCCCGGGCCTGCACGACGGAGCAGATTTCGACTGCGACAAAGGTTCCGAAACCCTATCTGTCAAAGGTGTTGCAGAATCTCGGTCGCGGCAACATTGTCAAAAGTCACCGCGGAGTTGGCGGCGGCGTGACGTTGATCAAAGCTCCCGAGGAACTGACGATACTGGAGGTGGTGAATGCCGTCGAACCGATCGTGAGGATCTCGGTTTGCCCTTTGGGGCTTAAGACGCACGGCAAGAATCTGTGTCCGCTGCATCGCCGCATGGACGATGCCCTCGCCACGATTGAGCAATCGTTTCAAAGCACGACCTTGGCGCAATTGCTCTCGGAACCGACGGGTAGCCATCCGCTGTGTGAGGAACCGAGAAAGAGGAATCCACAAAGTTCGGAATAGGTCCCCATTCGACGGGAGGTCGTCACGCCCGACAGACGGTTCGCCGTTAGTGAGCGGCCCTGTCGAGATGCTCTTTCCCTCGGAAGTAGGATCCGAAGGCGAAGAAGGCGCCGGCCATCATCAGATAGCCAATCGCAGCATCCCAGGAGCGGTAAACCCTGGCGGTATCGAACGCAGGTTGTGCCGTTGCGAAGAGGAAATCGACAACATTGCCGTTGAGCTGATAGGCATGCGTGAGCCCAACTCCGGCACAGACCGCTCCAATCAATGACCACCATGCCGCCGTGAAAAACTTGCGGTCGATTAAAAAGGCCGAGATTGCCGCCAGAATCATGCAAGTGAAAATATAACCCTGCTGCAACGAAATCATTCCGTGTAACACAAAATCGTTGACGTTGGCGCGGGGATCTTCGGCTAACAACGCCTGCAGGGTTTTGCCGCCTGACTTGAAGAACGCCCCTTGCGTCACCGTGAAACCCCAGGCCGCGATCGCCGGAAATAAGCCTACTGCAACAGCGGGTGCGTGCTCACGCGGAACAGCCGAAAAAGCCTGCGCCGTAATGATGATGCCAATCCAGAGCACGATTGCGATGCCGGACTCCATCGGAATCAGGCTGCTGATCAGTTCGACAGTGCCGGTCAGGCAGATGCCGGTCACCACCAGACCGTTCAGCGTCGAGTAACCTGCGCGGGCTCCCAAGGCTTTCCAACCGGGATGTCCGATATAGATCGTCGTCGGAAAACAGCTACCAAATAGGGCCGCGCAAATGGTTCCGACGCCATTTGCCGCCAAGGACGAACGGGTGGCAAATCGATCGCCGCTGGCTTCCGCCGATTCGATGTTTTGCAGGCTGCCGATCAGATTGAACAAGCCCATTGGAACGATGACTGACAGGAATCCAACCCAATTCGTGGGGTCAGCCAAAAGCTGTATCACGCGACCTCCCACGAATTGGGGCACGTAAAATCCCAGCAGATGTGTCGCTTTTTCGACGGCAGCCAGACTGAGTGTCGATTCCTGTAGCCAGCTCGGCGCGGTCGGCCAAAGTGAGACCAATCCGGTTAACGCCCAGGTTGACAGCGTGCCTAGCAGGACGGCGATCATCCCCCCGGGCAAGTGCCACGGAAATGGAACCTGTGCGAAGTAGGTGATCAAAACGATCGCCAGCGGCAACAAGGCAATGATCGGCTTTTGAAAAATCTGCATCGCAAAGCCCATCGAAATGTAGCCGATTGCGATTCCCGCCAACGTCGACAGCAATGCGGCGCGGGGCGTTCTCCGGCGGACGGCTTCGGCGACAAAGGCCCCGAAAAATTCGATCAGCCCGCTGCCAACGCACGCCACAAGTCCCATTTCCCACGCAAGTTTCGCCGCATCATGGGGAGACTGACCCTCACTTAATGCCCGGCCGAAGACGGGATTCATGACGAAAAAGACGTAAATCAACAGCGACGGCGTATTGATTCCATAAGGCAATGCGGTGACGTCGTCGCGTCCTTCCTTGATGGCCAACCGACGTGCTTGCCAGGCGTAGAAGAGGTTTCCGATCAGAATACTGACAGCGGCACCCGGCAAAATGTGTTTAAACAGCAGATAGGCGCTGTCACCTGTCATGCCACACAGGCCCGAGCACAGCGTCAGGATCAGTAACAGTTGGATTAAATTGTCGACGAACAGCCCGAAGAATCCATCCAGGTCACGTCGAACGAACAAGGGGTAAGGGAGAGGCAAGGCAAAATTCCCTGAAATTTTGGCAGGAATGGGCTTTTTATCGCATTTTCAATGCGGATTCGAGCGGCAAGTATCATTGGCAGAGTCAATGCGGCACGCAACGAACCGGCGTGAAAAAAGGGGATTTTGACCTGCGGAGCGGGCGGGGCGGGGTGAAGTGGCCGCTGTCGAATTGAGTTTGGCGGCGGCGTTGCAGGTGACTTGGAGCTTCGTTACACTGTTCGGTCCTCGCGTCAGCCGCCGTTGTGGACGAAGTTCCCGGTGTCCGTCGGTTACGAGTCCAAACAGTATAACATCAAGGTGCATGTTGCCATGTCGAAGGAAGCTAAATTAGTCGTGAAATTGCGTGCGGAAAATGGTTCCGCAGCGTGCCGACGACTCCGTTGGAGCGGTCAGGTTCCAGGCAATATCTATGGTCATAACGCTCCGCCAACTTCCGTGGTGATCGGCGCCGAATTCCTGATGCCCGTGCTGCAATCCGGGGCCAAGGTGGTTGACGTCGAGCTGGATGGAAAAGTCGACAAGGCCGTCGTGCGAGAAATTCAGTGGGATACGTTCGGTCGAACAATTCAACATTTCGACCTGCTGCGTGTCGACCCGAATGAACGCGTGAACATTGTTGTGCCGTTGGAGATCAAGGGGACAGCGCCGGGCGTATTGATGGGCGGGGTGTTGGAGCAGCCAATGCACTCGATCACGATCGATTGCCTGGCATACCAGATTCCAGACACGATTCAGGTTCGAATCGGCAGCCTGGAATTGGGCAAAGCGATTCATGTTTCCGATCTGGTGTTGCCGGAAGGTTCGCACGCACACGCGGCAGCCGACGCGATTATCGTTCACGTCGTCCATGCGAAGGTGCAAGAGGAAGTGGCCACCGCAGCTCCTGTTGAGCCGGAAATGATTGGGAAGAAGCCCGCAGCTGATGCTGCTGCCGATGCGAAGGATGACAAGAAGGATCCGAAGAAGAAGTAATACTGTGAAGAAGTAATACAGTTGAGATCGTGACGCGTGGGGTCGGATTGAGATGGGATCAATGGCCCTTTTTGCCCTCGGACAATTCGGATCGCAGCCATGAAACTGGTCGTCGGTCTGGGCAACCCGGGGTCATCATACGAGGGAACGCGGCACAATATTGGTTTTGAGGTTTTGGGAGAGCTGGCCCTCAGGTGGCGGGCAGATCGACCAAAACAGCGGTTTGAAGCCCATCTCATCGAATCGAATTTTAATGGTGAAAAGGTGTTACTGGCCGCTCCGCAAACATTTATGAATGTAAGTGGGCGTTGTGTTCAGCAGATCATCAAGTTTTTTCAGATTCCTCTGACAGACATTTTGGTGGTTTGTGATGATCTCAACCTGAAAGTTGGCCAGTTACGATTGCGGGCCTCGGGTTCAGCTGGGGGCCAGAAGGGCTTGTTGAGTATCCTGCAGGTTTGTGGTTCCGAAGCGGTTCCGAGATTGAGGATTGGAATCGGGCGTCCTCCGGAAAAGATGGACGCGGCGGCTTATGTGCTGTCAAAGTTTCGGAAAGACGAGCTGCCGGAGGTCGATACAGCAGTGCGCGAGGCGGCGACAGGTGTCGAATTGTGGATCAAGAATGGGATTGCGGCGGCAATGAATGTCGTCAATGTCTCTGTTTCCGACGCGGATGATGGCTCAGCGGAAAAAAGTCGTTAGCAAAATCCAAATCATGGCGGGGCGAAGGTGGACTTCATCCCGCAGGCTGGCTATCTAAGTCGAATTGCCATTGAGGATCTTGGGGAGAGTATTTTGACCGAATACATGTACGAAGGGATGTTCCTGATCGACAGCAACCGTTACGCTGCCGATCCCGAAGGAACTCAACAATCAGTGCTCGGGATGTTGGAACGCGTTGGCGCCAGCGTCGTCGCGTCGCGACCATGGCAAGAAGGCAAGCTTTGTTATCCTATCGAAGGTCAGCGCAAGGGGTTGTATTACCTCGCCTGCTTTACGATGGATGGCGCGAGCATGACCGAGTTGACTCGGTTGAGCAAGCTGAACGAAGTCGTGTTGCGGCAGCTGGTGCTGCGGCATCCGAAGGTGATTTTCGATGCCATGGTGGATGCATTGACGTCGCACGACGGTGCCATTCACAGCCCCGAGCAGAAGGCTGATCGCGAGAGTCGAGGCGATCGTCCTGTCGTCGAGGATGGCGTTGAAGAAACGCGATAGTTGTCATTTTTTTGACGTCGTTCGAACGGAGGCGGATCATGGCGAGCTTCAACAAAGTCATCTTGATCGGCAACTTGACGCGCGATCCCCAAGTGAAATATACGACGGGTGGGACGGCAGTGACCGAGATTGGGCTGGCGGTCAACCGACGATGGTTGGACAAACAGTCGAATCAATGGAAAGACGAGACGACGTTCGTCGACGTGACGTTATGGGGGCGAACCGCCGAAATCGCTGGAGAATATCTGGCGAAGGGACGCCCAGTGCTGATCGAAGGCCGGCTGCAGCTTGATACGTGGGATGACCGCGAGTCGGGACAAAAACGCAGCAAGCTGAGAGTTGTTGGCGAGAATATGACCATGTTGGGAGGCAAGGGCGACAATCCGGGTGGTGGCGGAGGCGGTGGAGCGGGTGGCCGTTCACAAAGCTCGCCAGCCCCGCGGAATGCCGCTCCCGCAGCCGAGAGCGAATTCCACGACACGGGAGATTTCTCGCCAAGTCTTGATGATCGCTCGGCTGGCGCGCAGGATGACGAAGTGCCGTTTTAGTGGCGTGAGATTCACGTCCGGAAAATGAGTAAAATTCAGAGAGACTCAAATCGACAGATGACCCTCTCTGGCTGATATACGAATCCAGTTTAAAACCAGACAGATAGTGCAACGGAATCTAAAAAATGGCTCGAAGTTCTCATACCGCTTCCGGACGTCCCCGAGTTTCGCGGCAGGTCGAATTGTTGCTCGCCGCCGATGTCGAACATTTGGGAAATACCGGCGACATCGTTCGCGTCAAGCCGGGCTATGCACGTAATTACTTGATGCCCAACGGCCTGGCCACGGTTGCCACCGAGCAGAATAAGCGGATGGTGAAACGCCATCAGGAAAATCTGATCGAGCTTCAAAAGCAGAAGATGCAGGATCTGCAGAAGCGAGCGGACGCGATCGGCAAGTACAGCGTGACGCTGGAAGCCATCGCGAACGAAGAAGGTCACTTGTACGGTTCGATCATGGGGCCGGATATCAGCAAGGCGCTCAAGTCGGCCGGTTATTCGGTCGATGCCGATAACGTCAAACTCGATGGCCCGATCAAGGAATTGGGTATGTATACGGTGAAGATTCAACTTCACACCGATGTCAAAACCGAAATCAAGGTCTGGGTTGTTCCCGCCGCGAAGAAGTAACGCCGGTTGGTCGATTCAGAGGTGCTGACGAACGACGCGTCCGGATTGGGCGCGTCGTTCTTTTCTTTCAAGGTCGCCGTTTTCCTCCCGTCGGTTTCTTGTAGAACCAGGCAGAGAGCAAATTCATGTCGGAATCTTTCTCGCCCTCTTCGGCTCGTCTCCCACCTCAAAACCTGGCGGCGGAGCAAAGTGTGCTGGGGTGCGTGCTGCTGGAAAACACGGCGCTGGATGACGTTGCGGACGTATTGCACGCGGACCATTTCTACAGCGATATTCACCAGGTGATCTACGCGACGATCGTTGGATTGCGCGAAGCGGGTAAACCCGCCGACGTGATCACCCTGGCGGAACAGTTGGAAGAACGAAATCAACTGGCCGATATTGGCGGAGCGGCGTATATCGCGGAAATTCTCGAATCGGTGCCACATGCCGCCCACGTCATGCACTATGCCGAGATTGTTCGTGACAAGTGGATTCAACGTAGTCTGACGAATGTCTGTACCGAGATTCTGCGAGATTGCTACGACGGCAGCGACGAAACGGCCGAAGTCTTGAAGCGAGCCGAACAAGGCATCTTCGGAATTTTCGAACAGCAGGAGACGGCGTCAAAGATCAGCATGGACGAGATCATGCATGAGACGCTTGACCGCATCAATCTGCGACTGGGCAAAGAAGGAAATATCAGCGGACTGTCGACGGGATTTGTCGATCTTGACCGACAGACTAACGGCTTTCAGGCCGCGGAATTGGTGATCATCGCGGCGCGTCCGTCGATGGGGAAAACCGCCTTTGTTTGTAATATCGCCGAATGGGTTGCCGGCGCTGGTGAAACGGCAGCGGTGATTTTCAGCCTGGAACAATCCAAGCTCGAACTGGCCGAGCGATTTCTCTGCATCCGAGCCAAGCTGGACGGCCATCGACTGCGCAAGGGGTTGCTGGAACCGGATGAGCGGCATGCTTTGCTAGAGGCTTCGTCAGAGCTGAGTCGACTGCCTTTGTTTATCGACGACACGCCAGGACGCACTGTGGCTCAGATTAGCGCCATCTGTCGACGGCTCAAACGCCGCAACAATCTGGGGCTGGTCATCATCGACTATTTGCAATTGATCGAGCCGGAAGACAAACGGTCAAATCGTGAACAACAAATTGCTCAGATCACTCGTCGATTGAAGGGAATTGCCAAAGAAAACAGCTTGCCGGTGATCGCCCTTTCGCAGCTCAATCGCGGAGTCGAATTGCGAGAAGACAAGCGGCCGCGACTGGCGGACTTGCGCGAGAGCGGTGCGATTGAACAGGATGCCGACATCGTCATGTTTCTGCACCGCCCGGATGCCTATAACCCGGAAGATCGCCCGGGCTTGGCCGAAATCATTGTGGCCAAGCATCGCTCGGGCCCCACCGGGATCGTCAGCTTGCAGTGGCGTCGAGAGTCGATGCGGTTCGACAACTATGAAGGTGGAATCGATCACTCAGTGGCCGACCAATTCCGGACCTGATCGGGGATTCGAACAGGCCAGCGCTAACGGAGCACCTTGGGCTGAGGTCAGCTGCTGCCCATTCTTGCTCAGAACCGGCAATCTTTTCTTCGACGATACTTCGGGGTCAACCGCGACGAATGGCTTCCATCGGAGACATTCGGAGTGCCCAGATCGCAGGGTACAATCCACCGATCATGCCGAGGATGGTGCTGAACGCCAGGCTGAATAGCAACAACCCGGGACTGGCGAAAAGATGCAGCTTGGTTGGAAACATGGCGTTGACGATTTGTACCGCCGCCCAGCCCATTCCACATCCGAGGATTCCGCCGCTTAGACCAAGCAAGGCGCTTTCCCACGTGATCAGTAGCATCACATCCCATGCCGACCAGCCGTTGGCTTTCAATACACCGAACTCGATCAATCTTTCTGCGACACTCATCAGCATCGTGTTCAAGATGCTTAACAGCGCAATGACAACACCGATCCCCGTCATCAAATAGAGAAAAATATCGAGATCGGAACTGAATTCGGCGATCTTGTCACCCCAATCCTGGGCGGAGCGAACTTCAACGGCATCTTCGGTAGAAGCGGTCTCGGCCGAGTGATCGACCGATGCAGGTGGGTGAGTTTCGGCCGCCTCACTGGGGCCGGTCGCCGGTTTTCCTTGCAGGAGTTTTGTCGCGGAGTTGAGTAGATTGATTGCCCCTGCTTCTGGAAACGCCGTGACGGCGTTGGGGTGCCAGTCGTCAGCTCGCCGACCTCGAAAGTGTTGGCGGATTTCCTCGGTCAATTGCGGCTTAGGTACTGTGCCATCCGCTTCGATATAGACGGACGAAATTAGAGTGTCATCGAACTTGCTGATTCGACGCACTGCGGTGGCGTCGAGAAGAATGGCGACGTCAAGCAACAACGAGCCGCAGTGGTAGATGCCGACGATCGTCAGGTCGTATCCATCAACGCGAAGTCGATCGCCAATCTTTTTGTGAAAAGCGTCGGCTATTGTGCGACTGACGACGCAGTTCATCGTGCCCATGTCATCCAGCGCTAGGAACCGTCCAGCCTCGATGTCATCGCGGTAGACCGCCTGATTAAGCCTCAGCGTCGCGGCGATATCTGTCCCAAACAGAAATCGAGGCGGACTGAAGGTCGGTTGACCTTCCACGAGTTGTGCGCGTGCCCAGATTTCCGGGCGTGCGGTTCGAACTCCCGGAAGTTTGGCGATCTCGTCTGACCATTCTATCGGCAGGCGTGAAAAAAGCGGGATGGGAGCACCCGGTTGCAAGACGGCCAGGCCGGGAATTCGACTGAACGTTTTGCCGACGGTGTCATTGATCCCTGTGGCGATGGAGAACAGTCCCACCATTCCCGCGATGGCCACAGTCAATCCGAGCAATGCCAGTATCGATCGAACAGGACGACTGACGAGGTTTCGAAACGCGAACCGAAGCATCAGGCCGCACACTTTCCTCAATGGCATTCCATCAAATCTTCAGCGTCGAAGATCATCGATCACGGCGCCCTACGTTTTCATGCTCGCTGCAATACAAAAATGATATCTTCCGTGTCGTCGGTGACATCAATCGGACAGTCAATGTCGTACCGAAAGTCGTACATGTCCAGCAACCGCAATCGTGGTTCCGTCCCGAGCAGTCGAAACATCTGTTCTCGATTGTAGGTACGAAACATCGTCTCGTCCGTAATACGAAACTGTTTTGTGGGCGTGTAGACATCATAAGTCACGCCAATTCGTTCTTGACGCTTTTTCAAATCGGTCGCAATCGTCCAGAGATTGGACACGACCGAGAGATTGCCTTTGGTAGAGGCCCAAGTCTCTGAAGTGCATTTCGCTGGAGTCTTAGGAGTCAAATGCAGGCCGATGATGTATAGCCCCCCTTTTGTCAGGGAATCGGCAACGCAGCGAAAATGAGCTTCTGCGGTTCGTTCGTTCGGCAAATGTCGAAAGGTATTGATCATATTAAAGGCGGCGTCGATCTTCTTTTTGACCGTGAAATCCGCCATATCGCCCACGAACGTTGATTCGGGAAAGCCCGCACGCTTCAACCGGGCGTTGCAGTAATTGATTGCCTTCTCGTTCAGATCGTTTCCCGAAACCTCATAACCCGCTTTGGCCAGTTGGATGACCAAGCGGCCAGTTCCGCACCCCGGCTCAAACAGCCGTTTGACCGGACGTTTCGAGTATTTTGCAAAACAGGCTTTGAGAAATCTGATTTCGGCGGCCCAATCAGAGCCAAAAATCAGGTCGTAATACTTTGGGAAGTCGTAAAGATTACCGGCAATCGTTTCCATGGAGTCCGCTTTGGCTCAAAGTCATTCCAGACAGCGACAAGTGGCGACCGTTACGTTACGTTCGCCCGTTCAATTCGGAGCGGAGTGTAACGAAACCTGCGGTCCGAAATAAGCGTATGCGCCGCAGACGTTGAAGCTCGTTGTGGGAACCGCCGGACAGGTCTTCGCAGGTCCCTCAACTTGTGGCGATTCAAGCGATCGATTCTCGCGAAAATCTCATAAATCCGGCGAGCGATCGTCTCCCGAATTCTTGGACCTTGTTGTCGCCGCTACTATTGATCGTGAGCTCCAAGTCTGCCGCACCACGGCGCGTCCAGGAAATTGTCCCCGGTCCGCTGGTTCCGTGAGCGGAAGATCTGCACTGCGATCTCATTATTGCAGGGGAACCTGTTCCGGGCTGCCCAGGTATTTCACCAGGTCTCGCACGTCCTGAATCGTTAGTCGGTTGAGCAATCCTTCCGGCATCATTGAAACGGGTTGCTGCTGCCGATCTTCAATATCCTGGATCGCGACGACGACGCGATCTGTGGCCGTTTGGAGCGTCATCGTGCTGGCATCTTCGGCTTTCACAATGCCATTGATGACGCGTCCATCTTTCAGTTCAATCACGGTCACACGATAAGCATGACCGACGAGGGCGCTCGGGTCCATCACATTGATCAGCACGTAATCGAGGTCCGTTCGTTGAGCTCCCGTCAGATCGGGGCCGACCTGTCGACCCTCACCAAACAGGGTATGGCATGCAGCGCAATTCTTCTGAAAGAGGGCTCGGCCCCGACTTGCATGCACCGATTTCGCGTCGGCGGCCAGAATCTGCTGCTTCATCTCTGCGATTTGTTTGGCTCGTTCGGCTGACGACGGTTTTGCGCCGAAAAGTTTGTCAACCAGTTCCTTCAGTTGGAGGTCTTTGAATCGTTGCAATTGACGGATATCGAATTCAGAGAGGTCTCGCTTGTCGATCTTTCCCTGGTCGACGGCTTTGACAAGTTCAATCGCCGTCTTCTCGCGAGCTGTCAGCGTGCTGATCGCGTCGAGTTGTTCGGCATCGGTCAGGGATGAATACTGGTGCAGGATTCGATCGCTGACCTCTTTTCGATCGAATCCGGCCAATCCACGGATTGCGGATGCGCGCAGAATGGGATCATGCAGTCGATCGAGCAACAGGTCGGCGACGGTCGGTCGACGCGTCGCAACCAGATCTGCCAACGCTCGTTCGCGCGAAGAGGCCTCCAGCTTTTCGTTCTTCACGACTTGCGTGAAATAATGGAAGGCGTCGTCACTACCCTGTACGAGTGAGATTCGATGCGTGAGTTCGCGGACGCTGGCATCACCACTCATCGCCAATCGCGCGGCGGCAGACCTCCAACCGTCGTCGGGTTTGACGTCGCGACGGCCTTCAATCGCCGCGTGTAGTCCCGCCAGAACGTCGCGTACAACAACGGTTTCCTCGTGGCTTTCTTCAAGCCAACGTAGAATCGGCGCAAACCTTGGGACCGTTCCGGTTCCCAGATGCCGCGAAATGAATTGGCGCAGCTTTGGGATTTTTGTCGCCACGGCGAGAGGCAACACCGCATCGTCGGCTTGTGCGACGAGTGGTTCAATTCCGTACCAGATCATCAGTGTCAGATTGTTGTCGGCCGCGTCCTCAGCATGCGAAACCAGCCCCTGTGCGACATCCTTTCGGTCGGCGAGCGAAAGTCGTTGGAGACCTGATGCGAGTTGCAGCCGCACATAAGGAGAAGGATCCTCTTTGGCGAGTTGGGCCAATCCTGCGACGGCCCCCGGCTGTGGCGTTTGCTCCAACGCCAGTCGAATCATCCAGCCACGAATGGTGTCACTGGAAGCCGATATTTTGTTGGACAGGTTAGAGCCATTCTTGGAGAGTTCGCCAATTGCATGCAGTGCCCAAAGGAATTGAAGCGTCGACGGTGAATCTGGCGTTTGAGCGATTCGAGCGAGATATTCATCGGCAAGCTGCTTTCTCGCGTCTTTGGCAAGAAGACCATGAGCGGCTCGTTCTTGCAGGGTCCGTCGTGCCATATTGGCCCGTACGCCATCAGGGCTACTCAGGATCGCGATCACATCACGATCTGCAAGTTGGGAAATGTCCGATAATTTCTGCGGCTGAGCTCCATATTTCACTTTGAAGATCCGTCCATTCTCGCGATGGATGGTCGCGTCGTCGTAGTTGTGGCATTCACCCGTGTCCGACCAGTCCGTAAAGTAGATCGACCCATCAGGGCCTTGCTTCACGCAAACACCACGAAACCACGGATCTCCTGACGGAGCAAAATCGGCCAAATGCTTGGCAACGTAGCCTGAGCCGTTTCGTTCGAGTTTGTCTCGATTGAGTCGTTGGCCGTGAATGTTGAGCGTGAACAAACAATTGCGGTATTCAGCCGGAAATTGTTCGCCCAAATAAATCATTGCGCCAGAGTGCGCGTGCCCGCCACCTGCTTCACCGTGCTTACCCGTGGCGTCGCGAGATCCCTCCCATGTGCCACCGGCCCAATGAATGTGGTCTGCACAGGTTTGCATCAGTTCGAACGTCCGCGGATTAAAATCTTGACCGAACATTCGTTTGAATCGGGCCCCCGGGACGACATGGAACACATGCTCGATCACACAGTTGGTTAGAAATGCTTCGCCGCGATCGTCGAATGCCAGTCCCCAGGGATTGGTCGTCCCGTGGGCGACGACTTCAAACTCGTGTCGGACTGGATGGTAGCGCCAGATGCCACAATTCATCGGAACTCGCTGAGCGTCAGGTGTACCAGGTTTGCCTAATCGCGAGTTGGAAAGAATTCCGTTGCAGCCATAAAGCCAGCCATCGGGTCCCCATGCCAGACTATTGGCGGCATTGTGCCTGGCATTCAAATCAAACCCGTCGAGCAGGACCTGGGCCGGTCCGTCGGGGACATCATCTTTATTCGCGTCTGGAATAAACAACAAATTGGGGATCGCCGTGACATAGATGCCACCGAAGCCGTACTCGATCGAACTGAAGTTCACTCCCTTGTCGAGGAAAACTTTTCGCTTATCGAATTGTCCATCGCCGTCCTCGTCTTCCAAAATGAGGATGCGATCGTGTCCCTCGGGTGTTCCGGCAGGGAGCCATTTCGGATACGACCGACATTCAACCACCCACATACGGCCGCGATCGTCGAATGCGATCGACATGGGCTGTGTCACGTCTGGTTCACCTGCAAAGAGCGTTGCTTTGAATTCGTTTGGCAGTTTGATACTGGCTGCGGCTATTTTAGGTGGAAGAGGTCCATCGGCGGCGAGTACGGACCACTTGGCCATCAATAACATCGTGACCATCAATGCGGCGCTTCGAGTCATCAACTTTTTTCTTTCGTGCAGGAATCTTCGGGATATCTGTCTCGTTTCCCCTGTAGGCATTGGGGGGAAGTTCACTGAGAACACAGCAGAGGGTCTAAACGACGAAATCTTAATGTTCACGGTTCGCAAAACGAGTAACCACCTCCGTCTTGCGATAACCGAAGGAAGTCACATGGTAACTTGCCGGCTTCAAAAAATTGAGCATCAGCCTTCAATTCTGTGAGAGCGATCGAGTCGGGACGTTCTTCAGGTCTGTTGACGAACCTTTTCGACCGCGTGACACTGGGGCTAGCCGGTTGTTTGACTGACGACCGGCGTTGTTCTTTATCGCGTTCTGGAGTGACCGTTCATGCTTCGACGTTGTCTTTTTGTCTGTTTGCTGACCGCTGCCTATTCGTTGACCAGCCACGGAGGTGAGGCACAGTTTGAGCGAATCAAACTTGATGACACCTTTCGAGCGGAAGGAGTCGCTGTTGGCGACTTCAATAAAGATGGACAGCTGGATGTCGCCGCTGGAGACGTCTGGTATGCCGCTCCCTCCTGGAAGATATCGCGAATCCGCCAGCCTCTCAGTCAACAAGGTAAACCCACCGATGCCTATGACGGATCGAAAGGCTATTCAAATTGCTTCGCCAGTTGGTCATACGACATTAATCGTGACGGCTGGGACGATCTGATTGTGATCGGTTATCCCGGTGACCCCTGCTATTGGTACGAGAATCCGCAGAACGAACCTGGTGACTGGAAACAGAACGAAATCTGGCACAGCGCCTGCAATGAAACGGTTTTGTTCACGGACTTGACCGGTGACGGGCAGCCGGAATTGATTCTTGGCTCGCAACCAGAACGACAGATGGGATACCTGACTGTTCCGACCGTGGAAAAATGCCACGAGAAATGGGTGTTTACACCGATCAGCGAACCTGGCGATCCCAATGAAAACGGAACATTCAAATACTACCATGGCCTGGGTACGGGAGACGTCAACAGTGACGGTCGCCTTGATCTGATCATCCCGCACGGTTGGTGGGAGTCCCCGGAAAAACGTGATGCGGGTCTCTGGGCGTTTCATCCGCTACCGCTGTCCAAAAATAACGAGGGCGTACCGGTTCACGCGTCGAACATCTACACGATGGATCTCGACTTGGACGGTGATAACGATCTGTTGTTAAGTTCGGCTCATGCATTTGGAGTCTGGTGGTTTGAAAACTTGGGACCAGCTTCTGATCAACCATTCAAGTACCATCTGATTGACGAATCATTCTCACAGACACACGCGTTGGCATTGGTGGATTTTACCGGAAAAAATCAACCAGCTCTGGTCACGGGAAAACGCTACTTTGCTCATATGGGCGGTGATCCCGGAGAGTTCCAGCCGGTTGTGATGTACTGGTATGACATCGAACGGACCAAGGGCCAGCCACCTCAATTCGTCAAGCACGAGATTGAGTCAGGAAAAGACACCGGCGTGGGAACGCAGTTCACGGTCGTGGATTTCAACAAAGATGGGTTACTGGACGTGGTCTTATCGAACAAAAAAGGCGTGAACGTCCTGCTGCAAAAGAAGTGAGATCGCTGCCTTTGTGTCAGCCGTTTCGACTGGTTGTTTTTCTACGGACACACTCATGAACCCTGTTCGTATTGGCCCCTATTTGATCGAGCGAAGAATCGGCGCCGGGGGAATGGGGAATGTCTATCTGGCCCGTCATGAACAAACGGGTCAGATCGTGGCGGTTAAAGAATTGCCGGCGTCGCTGGCGCGCGAAGACGGATTCGTGCATCGCTTTAATCGCGAGATTGAGGCGATGCGAAAGTTGAATTGCCCGAACATCGTCAAATTGCTGGAGAGCGGTTCTGACGACGAGACCTATTACTACGCGATGGAGTACGTGGACGGCGAAACGATCACGGGGCAGTTGCGTCGCCAGAAAAAAATCCCCTGGATGGAGGCGGTCGAATATTCCCGTCAAATTTGTGTGGGATTGAAGCATGCCCATGATACCGGTGTCATTCATCGGGATTTGAAGCCATCCAATCTGATGGTCAGCAAAGAAGGCGTCGTTAAGATTGCCGATTTCGGTGTGGCACAGGTGTTTGCCGCCGATCGATTGACCTCGACTGGCGGAGTCATCGGGACGGCAGAATTCATGTCGCCAGAGCAAGTCACCGGATCCCGGACGGACAAGCGAAGTGATATTTATTCGTTGGGAGCCGTGCTCTACACCATGCTGGTTGGCCATCCGCCGTTTATGGGGACGACCGCTTCGGACATTATGCAGAAGCAACGATTCGGTCGCTTTGATCCGCCGAAAAGCTACGTCCCTGAAATTCCCTCGTGGCTGGATGACCTCGTTTGCCAAATGCTGGAGAAGGACCCCGACAAACGTCCACCCGATGCCTTCGTCACCGGTCGACGATTGCAAGAAGTCGTCAGAAAGATCGAGTTGCAAGATTCGAGATTTCCTGGCTCGCCGGATGATGTGACTCGTGTCGCCGGTGGAGCAGAAGGTCCGCTGGTCGGCGCGACATTTGTCCGCGATTTACTGCGTGTTGAAGCCACCAGTCAAGATCACCCGAACGTCCTCGTACGAACGATGAACAATACTTGGGTGCTGTTCGGGTTGTTGTTACTGGTGATTCTCGGTGCCGTCTGGTTATCGCTGCGTTCTGATCAACGGGGAGGGGCAACAGACGATAATGCGCCTGCGAAAACCGAGGCGGAACGCATCGTTCAAAGGGCTCGTTGGCGATGGAAAGGAGGGGACCCGCTTTCTGCTCTCATTCAACTCGATGCACTCGAAGGAGTAATTCAAACGGACGCCGCTCAAAAGCCGCTCGTCAAACGAATTGATCGCCTTCGAAAAGAAATTCGCCATCAAATCAATGCGCCTGATCAAATGGGCTTCGTCGAGAATGCCTTGCTGCGAGCCGAAACATTACCCGATGACCAGCAAGATCAGGCGAAAGCCATCTATGATGGAATTATTAAGCTGTATGGCTCCGACAGGAGGCTTCAGGCGTTTGTTGAGGAAGCCCGCCAGAGGCTTCAAAACCTCGAAGAGTTGTCTGAAAAGAGTGAGTAGTTGTCCACCAGGAGTTGTTTGGATGTGTTCTCTTGTCGTTCGCCGCTTCGTCCTTTCGATCATTTTCTTGCTGACTGTGCAGATCGTCGGATGCCACAACGAGGCTCCCGTGCCCGCCAGTTCTCACAAGGAAGTTCCGTCAACTTCTGCCACTGTGGTTGAGGATTCTGTTCCTCAAGACACTCCTTTTGAACTTGAACCGGAATTCACGCTCTTGACGCGTGATCAGTTTATCTCCTTTCAGCCTGAGCCCGAAACCTGGACGGTAACTGACGATGGCATCGCTAGCTCAGGTAAGCCGAGAGGATATCTCTATTCGCAACAACCCTACGAGAATTTCACTCTGCGGCTGGAATACCGGTTCCCTCGTCCGAAAGGCCTGAAGGACGACAGCAAATTCAAAGGAAATACAGGGTTTCTGGTCTACATCAACGGTGAGCACAAACTATGGCCAATTTGTGTGGAAATTCAGGGCAAATACCTCCAAATGGCTGCGATCAAGGAAAATGGAGGTGCGGACCCCGTCATCGCGGAAGACGACGACGCGGCCCGCCAAAAGGCTCGCAAACCAGTCGGCCAATGGAATTCACTAGAGATCATCTCGAAGGCCGGAGCCCTTCAAGTGATACTGAACGGTACGCCGATTTCGAATTCTCAACCCGGATTGCTCAAGTCTGGATTGATTGGAATTCAGGCCGAGGATCATCCATTTGAAGTTCGCCGCATGCGGATTCGTTCGGAATAACGTGATTCAGGCGACCGAATAATCGGTATCACGCATTGTCGACCACGGTGAGATCGTCGAGCAATTTCAGCAGCCGATTTTCATGAGGGTAGGGATGGCCACGATGTTGGGTAAAGGCTTCGCCGTATGCCACCCTGATCTCTTGTCCGCGAGCTGCTGACCAACGTCGGCAACCGTCGAGATATTCATCGAGTCCGTGTTGTCGCCTGAGCCAGGCTCGTTGGCTCTCATGGCAAGCCAGCATTTTTAACTTCTCTTCGAATGTCGCGGTAACATCGACGATAAAGTCCGTCGGCAATGCACGACCGAAATAGTCGATACCCTGAATCGCATCCACGTAGTAGAGGTAGGGAATTTTCTTTGTCGGGGGAGCCGGATCCCATTGATGTGTCACGTAATTCGGGCAGCTTGCATTGAAGCAGGCGTCCCGGACCAGTCGGCTGGTCATCTCGTGGTCACTCATGTAGTCGACCGGGGGGGCCGTCATAACGATTTCTGGTCGGGTTCGACGGATTAGTTCTGTAACACGGCGGCGACTGTCGTTATCCACGACGATATTCAAGTCGCGAAATTCGAGGCAGGTGTAATCGGCACCTAACAGATCGGCTGATCGTTGGGCTTCCATTCGCCGGACAGCTGCAATTTCATCAGCCGACAACTCGGCGCTGCCGCAATCGCCTGGGGTCATCGTCGCCACCGAGATCTCACAACCCCGTTGTTTCAAGCGAAGCAGCGTTCCCGCACACTGAAGTTCAATATCGTCGGGGTGCGCGTGGATGGCCAGAATTCGAACGGGGCCGGAGGAATCCGTCATTCAGTCGGTCCGTCAAAGGTATTAGAGTTCGTAGGTATCGAATCGCATGCGGGTTTCTGTTGCGTTCAGCGGTACATTTGAGGTCTAGGCAGCCCGGTTAATGAATCCTGACGAAGAATCGCACCTCCGTCGGAAACCGCAATTTTTGATTCGGTCTCTCGTGCCTCCGTCGGAAGATTGGCCAGACGAGGTCGAAATGTCACGATCAGCATCAGTGGTAGATACCACAGGACATAAATGCCTCCCTGATCTGGATACCAGAACTGAGTCGCCACGATGATGGCCGCGGAATTCGCCAACAGCGTTTCAACGTTCTTTTTCAGTGGCCAGATGGACAAGGAAACGAGCAGGACCATGAACGTCGCAAAAACCGGGACGCGGTAAGCCGGGTTGTACAGACTCCAAAATCCCGCTCCGTCGTCAGCCTGGAATTTCAGCACGCTCCAATCGATCGAACCGAGCGTCTGACGTGTAAAACTGTGCGAATCAGCTGACGTGAGTACTAGACTGCCGAGTAGAATGGCTCCAGTCAGTACCAGTGCTAGCGTAAACTTCATTGCGCCCCGACCCCAGTAAAATGACATCCAGATCGGCAGCAGAAAGATTGGGAAAAAGAGTGTCCCACAGGCCAGGCCCAGCAAACCGCCGGCGATCGTCGGTCGACGATGTGCGGCCACTGCCCAAACGATCAAGGCGGCGGGCAACAAGTGGTTAACCTTGGTCACGTCATAGGCCGTGACTGGCAGCAGCAAATACATCGTCCCCATCGCCAGACCCAAATTCGTGTCACTGAAATGCCAGCGACCGACGGCAATCAAGCCAAACAAAACGGCCAAGTGCGACAGAAACGCCATGACTCGTGCGGCAGCGATTTCGGGGCCACCCATCAGAGGCACCACAGGCGTTGCGAGCAATCGCCCTGCGGGGCCCGTCACGGTTCCGGCATCGACGACATCGATCTCGGCAGACGCATCTTGCCGTTTCAGCAAGTCATCTGCTTTCAGCAGAGTCTTCATTGTGCCAGCATCGGGCGCCTCATTCACGATCTTCGTTGTCTGAAACAGCATGGCCGCCACGCACAAAAACGCCATTCCTGCGGGATTGAGGTTTTGTTCCATTCGCGGACGACGTGTCAGCGTCCAGTCAAACAGCAGGCGGAACAGCAACATTCCGCTGACCGCAAACAGCCAACAGTAACCCAATGTCGAACCGGTTTCGGTCGATTTCACAATCAACAGGCCAGGAGCCAAAGAAAGCAGCAGCGCGAGGTCCAGATTTCGCACTGACCACAAACGGCCGAATTTGAAAAACACGGCCAGAATCAGCAGTAATGACAGATAGAACCATGTCGGCGCATTGACATGGTAGCCACGAAGGATTTCTTCCATACCCGCACCTCATCCCGCCATCTGCAAGTAACGACGGTAAAAGAGGAACCGCAATCGGCGTCGATTTACGAACGTCACGCCACGGAAGTAAGACGTACACCCCTGCGCATCTTACCGGCGTCGATCGTTCAACCAGTTTCCTACGGCCACTAGGATACGGCGCCCTCCACAAAGTTCAATCCGTAAATGAAATCCGTCGCAGAAGAACTTCGTGGGACCGAAGTCGGTTGTGCCAAGCCAGCTGATTGGGGAACGGCTGCGTTGTGGCGATTTTCGAACGATTTTAACGATCCTGGCAGTCGTCAGTTGTGTTCGACGTGGCTGGTTGGCGTTGTCAATCCAATCGGGGTGGCATCAGCCACCCATGAAATTCATGGCTGCTGCCACGGCGAGTTCATCGCAACGCTCGTTCTCCGGATGTCCCGTGTGTCCCCGAACAAGTTCAAATCGAACAGTATGTCGCTTTAACAATTCATCCAGTTGTTGCCAAAGCTCGACGTTTTTCACCGGTTTCCAGGAAGTGCCTTCCTTGCGCTTCCAACCGTTGCGTTTCCAGCCGGGCATCCATTCGGCACTGCCTTTCGCAACGTAGCTGCTATCGGTCACAACTTCGACTTCCGACGGCGACTTCAATGCGGCAAGCCCTGAAATGACGGCCTGCAATTCCATCTGGTTATTCGTCGTGAGTGCGACACCCCCCGAAAGTTCTTTTTCCGCGCCTGACGCTGGGTGTCGCAAGATACAGCCCCATCCTCCGGGGCCAGGGTTACCTCGGCAGGCACCATCGGTGAAAAGACGCACAAAGGGCAGGGAGGCTGCAGAGGGCGGTGGGGCCGACATACGATGAACCGTCGTCAAAAACGCAGAATGTCGCGTGACATTCGACTTGCGCGGGTGATGTCAGGTGGCAAAGCGACAGAAAAATATCCGCGCGGATTCTGAAGAGGCGACCTCAGGGAAACGAGGGAACAGGCTTTCCTCTCTGACAGAGGCTGTAGCGGCTGTTATCGTTCTCGGAAGACGATACGTCCGCGATTCAAATCGTACGGAGAAACTTCGACCACGACATGATCACCGGGGACAATGCGGATGAAGTTCTTCCGCATTTTTCCGGCGACGTGTGCCATCACCATGTGACCGGTCTTTAATTTCACACGAAATTGCGTGTTCGCCAGTGCTTCGACGACATCGCCTTCTACTTCGATGGCCTCTTCTTTGGCCATAAACCAGAACCTCCGAGAGTCGTTTGAGAGTTTGGCGACGTTCCTGCCGCCAAAAGAGAGGGCGGATTATAACTGGCCGACCAGCGCAAAACCAACCCTTCATTCCAAATAAGAATCGCTAAACAATGAGATTGCGACGATAATCCGCTGCGAAACACCCAAAAAAAACTTAGACGACGGTTCGATTGGTTCGCAGGCCGATCATTGCAGACGGCTCGCACTATCGGTTTCGGCTGACATTTGGGAGAGTCCGATCAGCGGAGACGCGGTGTACTCGGCCAATTCTCAACTTGCGTCATTCCGTCCGCGGGCGATAGGCCGCGGTCGGATTATTTCGGGATCTCCGTCGTTTGGCTGGCCGATGTTACTTGGCATTTTCGGCCTCGAATTTTTTCAAAAACTCGATCAGCGCATCGATACCAGCCTCGGGGAAGGCATTGTAAATACTGGCCCGCATGCCGCCGACGCTGCGATGACCTTTCAGTCCGTCGAAGCCGGCTTTGGTGGCTGCAGAGCAGAATTTGGCGTCAACTTCCGCGTCGCCGGTCACGAACGTGACATTCATTTGCGATCGACTTCCATTGGCTGCCGTGGGTTTGAACAGCTTGCTTTGATCGAGAAATGCATAAAGCTTGCCGGCTTTGCGTTGATTACGCTCGCCGATTGCGGCCAGTCCGCCCCCCTGCTTGATCCATTTCAGCACCAGCCCGACAAGATAGATCGCGAACGTCGGTGGCGTGTTGTACATCGATTCGTTTTTGGCGTGGGTTCGGTACTGCAACATCGTTGGCAGATTTTTGGCACCGCGCTCGATCAATTCGTCACGCATCAGGACCAGTGTCACCCCCGAGGGGCCCAGATTCTTTTGGGCACCCGCGTAGATCATCGCATGTTTCGAAACGTCAATCGGACGTGAGAAGATATCGCTGCTCGCGTCACAGATCAGATCGATGCCGCTGGGGGCAGGCGGAAGACCGGGCCATTGCGTTCCAAAAATCGTGTTGTTCGAGGTGTAGTGTACGTATGTCGGACTCGCACTCAACGTGCATGAAGCCGGAATGTACGAGTAGTTTTTGTCCTGACTGGAGCAGGCAATATGAGTTTTTCCAAATCGTCGTGCTTCCTCTTCCGCCTTTTCGGCCCAGGCTCCAGTGACGAGATAGTCCGCCGTTTTTTCGGGCGTCAAGAAATTCATGGGGATTTGAAAGAACTGCGACGAAGCGCCTCCTTGCAGAAATAGCACTTTGTAGTCTGCTGGCACGCCCCCCACTTCGCGCACAAGCGATTCGGTCTCTTCGTAGACCGCAAGAAACGCCTTGCCTCGATGGGAGTGCTCCAGGATGCCAATCCCGGTATTGCCGAGCGACAACAGATTGTTGCGAGCTTCTTCCAAGACCGATTCCGGCAGAACGGCGGGCCCCGCCGAGAAATTCCAAATCCGCTGAGTCATGCTGACAAATTCCTTCTCTCTGTTCCAAAGCCCACTACAATGTGGTCTGTTCTAGTCGTAGTATGCATCCCAAGCAACAAATCCGTCAAACCGGTCCATGGAATTCCGAAAACGGAATCTTTCCCGCTGATTCCAGGCAATCGATGGGTTGATCTGTTCGAACCGCTGAAGAAATCGGGACTTACGGATTTGCCGCCAGGTTCGCTCTGACTAAATGAAAAGTCCGAAAGTAATCGGATTGAACAAGTAGGCAACGGGTACGATTGGCGATAGAACTGGTTTGTCATCACCGCGAAGATACTTATCCGAAAGGGGATCCGATCATGATTCGTGGCATCCGACTGAGCCTGGTTTTTGCCATCGGCGTCTCGTTGATCGCTTCTCCAATCGTTCACGCCCATGGCGGAGGAGGTCACGGGGGTGGTGGCGGACATATGGGTGGTGGTGGTGGTGGCCACATGGGAGGTGGACACATGGGCGGAGGCGGCCACTATAGCGGTGGTCATTACAGTGCTCCGCAGCATTCGGGTTTTAGCGGGCAACAGCACTTCAGCGGGCAACAACATTACGGTGGACAGCAACCGATTCATAACGGTTCGAATTTTGGTACCCAGCACCTGAACAATCAGCACTTGGGTACTCAGAATTTCAACGGTCATAACTTCAGCAATCAAAACCATCTGGGGACGCAGCACAACCTGGGGACGCAGACGCAGATGCAGATGCAAACGCATGCTCCGTTTTACCAGAACCACGCGCTGCATTCGGGATCGTCGCTGCAGCACAATAGCGGTGCTTTAAACCATACCACCAACAATTCGTTCAACCATAACTTTGGCAACCAGACCCATTCGTTGGGGAATCTCTCGTCTCATCAATCCAGTAATTTCTTGTCGAACCACCATATTTCGTCGGTTTCCGCGTCGCACCATGGTTCATTCTCTGGAACGAATTTCAATCATCAGAATCTTGGGCTTCATAACAATCTTCATGGGGTCAACTCGTTCAATCATGCGAATTTAAATCATCCGTATCTGCATTCCGGTGGTTACTACGGACACAACGGGTACTACGGCAATCATGGATACGGATATGGCTTCAGGCATTATCCGTACTACGGATATGGTTACGGTTGGGGCGGTTTGGGGTTTGGATTGGGATTCGGGCTGGGGTATGGATTAGGGCTCGGATATTACGGCGGCTATGGACTTGGCTACTACGGTGGGTATGGGCTGGGGTACTACGGTGGTTACGGTGGTTACGGCTTCAACAACTATTGCTATGGGTTGAATGGATACGGATACGGGATCGGTTACGGATATGGATTGAACTACGGATACCCGAACTGGGGTTGTCTGGGTTATCAGTCTTGTTGTGCGTATCAGCCGTACGGATACGGTTACCTGAGCTCGCTGCCTGGCTACGGAGCGTACTCGAACTACTCGGCGTATCCGGGATATGCCGCGTACAACGGGTACGGCGCTGCAGGTTTGGCATACGGTCCCTCATCGCAAATGGCCGCGCTAGGGCCGGCAACCGCGACCGACGCGGCTCCGCCGATCAGTCCGCTAACGGACACGACCTCGGGAGCCGCCAGTGGGCTACCGACGGCAGAGCAGTTTGCAAGGATTGGTGAGACCGCCTTTAAGGCTCGCGACTACAAAGGTGCAGTGCGAGCGTGGCGACACGGGCTGGTCGATGATCCCCAAAACGGTGTTCTGGTATTGATGTTGGCGCAAGCGTTGTTCGCGACCGAACAATATGGCGAATCGGCCGGGGCTGCGCAAGCAGCGATGCAATCACTTCCCCAAGACAAATGGGATGTGGTCATCAAGAACTTCCGCGACCTCTATGGTCGGGGTGAAGACTATACGAGTCAGATCCGTGCACTGGAAAAAGCCGCTCGTGAAAAACCAGATGAACCCAGTTTGCGGTTCTTGCTGGGCTTTCACTACGGGTTCTTGGGTTATCCTGCGGAAGCGGTGAAGCAATTGCAGAAATGCGTCAATCTCGCGCCACGAGATGAGATGGCTCAGAAAGTTCTGCGGCTATTTGAAGACAAGCTGCCGAAAACAAACGAGCCTCCTCCAGGACCTGGCCAGCCTCCCGCAGTGAACCTGCAAAATACTCCGGCACCGTTGGATTTCATTCCTCCTCCTCCGCTTAACACCGAGCCGTCCACGGCCGGGTTGAAGACGGCCGGCTCGGACGCGGGGAATGCAGTGAAGCCGGGAGATGTTGCTCCCTAACGGGATTAAGCGAGTACCAATCGGGTGAACCCCGTGGTAGCAAACTGCCGAATGTTTCTGGCTGTGATGATCCAATCGCAAGTCCGGGGGGGCTCAGGCCCCCCCGGCTTGTTCCCACCGCAGTTTTCATGACGCAATCATTTGCTGAGTCTGCGTTATTGTTTGGCTTTAAGGAAAGCGATCAGGTCGGCGATCTGTTGCTTGGTCAATTGCGTATCAAGTCCAGCGGGCATGATCGACACGGTACTGGGCCTGATTTCTTCGATGTCGGCTCGCAGAATTCGAACCTCCTCCTTTGCGCCGGTGGCCAGTGTAATTTCGTCGGGTGATTCCTTGCGAATTAGGCCGTTGAATTGTTTGCCAGACGTCGTCACGATCAATAGGGGTTCGTAACTGCGGACGAAGCTGACGCTGGGGAAAACGACGGCTTCGAGCAGGTCGCGTTCGGTGCGGATCTTGCCAATTCGAGAAAGATCGGGGCCAATGGTGCCGCCCATGTACCCAATGGCGTGGCATGCCGAACAGGCGGCCTTCTGGCTGTTGAAGACTAATTGACCACGACGAATGTCGCCTTGCGACAGCGAACCGGCTAGTTCATTCAGTTTTTCTTGTTGCCGACCGGCTTCGACATTGATTGCCGTGTACAGTTCTTCGGCTCGAGACTGAACGGAGGGGGGAAACTTCGTCAATCGCTGTTTGACCGCATCAACTCGCAAGCTGGTGAGGACGGGTGACCGCTTCAATGCGGCGATCAATTTGAGTCCGATTGTTTCGTCGGCGCAATGCTCAAAAGCACCGAGCAAGCGGTTGAGTTCCAGCGGCCCGACGAGTGGGATCGATTCCACCAGCACCGTCAGCGGTCCGGTTTCGAGTTTTGACTTGACCAAAGCATCGACTGCAGCCGAACGCGTACTGACGCTGGATTCTTCACGAAGATTCTCGGTCAGTAATTGCAATTGTTCGGCGGACGGTTGTGGTATTCCTTCTGGAAGTGCGGCCAAGGCTTCAACGCGGACTGCGGCGGGGAACTTGTTGTTGGCGGCGATTCGGAGCAAGGCGGCGTTCAAATCGTCGGTGGCTCCCTTGATCGGAAGAGCTCGCACGGTACCGATGGCGAGCGGCGTCAAAGTGGTGTCACCTTCGGTGAGCACTAGCGTCAATGGGTCGAGCCAGGATGCAGGCAGTTCTTTCAAGGCGGACCCGCGCATCGCTTCGAGAACGATCTGTCGAGAAGCTAGCGTGACGCCGCTGCCCGAAGTGACGGTGTTACCAGCCAGCATCTGTTGAATCGCTGCGTTTGCGGCGAATTGCGAGAGTTGGCGGATCAACTCAGCTCGTTCATCGGCAGGAAGGTTGGCCGTGGCCAACCGTTCGCGCAGATAGCCGGCCAACGCATCGCCCCAATCAGCATGACGGCCGACCAACCACAAGGCGGTTTCTTTCAGCAATGGTTCTTTTGAAGTCAGCCAGGGAACGACTTGTTGAGGATCGACATGGCCACCCGGCATCTGATCGTTCGCGATCATTGCGATTCGTTCCAGTGACGGTGTGAGGTTTTTCTTCGGGATGGGGGACAAATCGATCGGTTTACCGATTTCGATTAAGGCGTACGTCAGGGCATGCTCAAGAATCCGGTCCGAGGTGGGCTGGCCCGCGGCGCGTAGCAATCGTGGAATTGCGGTTTCGTTTTCCAACCTTCCCAATGCTTCGGCAGCGATTCGACGAATCAAGAACGAATCGTCGTCAATAAAAGTGGTTAGTGCCTGGAGTGCCTCTTTGTCTCGCCAAAGGCTGACCGAATGCATTGCGGCCAGACGAACGATGAGATTGCGGTCACTCATCGCATTCCGGATCAAAGTCCGGGCCTGGCGGTGATCAATGCGAGTCAGAGTCCAAACGGCGTTGCGGCGAACATCTCGATTCTCGGATCCTTCAATGGCCGTGGTGAGTTCCGGAAGGGCTTTTTCACCGAGTTTTGCCAGTGCTTGCATGGTTCTCGTGACGACCGCTGGACGTTGATCTCCTAGTCTCGTCACCAGATCGCTAGCGTTTGGCTGCTTCCAATCGAGTTTGAGGCCGCGTGGATCAACGGTTTTTGTCGCGCCTTTACGGCGGACGCGGTATATCGCACCAAGGATATCCGGTTTCGTCAGCTGCGAGGTTGGGCAGCAGAGCGTGTACCAGCCTCCCGTGTCGCTGACAACCAGGCTGCCATCCGCATCTTCCAGCACATCTGTCGGGTGAAAATCGAGATTGGAAGAAGCCAGAAAATCGGAGTTTGTCGGCTTAAACGTGGCGCCTTCGGGTTCCAGAAGGTGTCGTGACACCTTGTGCATATTGAACTGACACGCAAACAGATTGTCACGAAAATCGTCTCCAAATACGTTGGATTCGTACCGAGTCAATCCACACGGTGCTGCGGGGCCCATATGAACGAGAGGCGGCATTAGATCGCCCGTTCGAGGGTGGGAATTGGTCGCGTCGTTCACCTTGCCATAGACGCCTCCGTAAATCGCGTGAATCAATCCGTCGCGCAGGCCGCCGCCTTGTCGTTGCAAGAATGTTGTCGAGAAAATTCGTTCGCCGCCGGGTGTGAAGACGACGTCCACTGGATTGTCCATTCCGCCCGTCATCACGCTTTCGACAATGCCGGTTCCATCTGCACGACGGCGGAAGATGTGAGCGGCTCGTGTTACGAGCTTGCGTGGTTCCAATGTGACGGTTTTGTCGTCGGGGTTGGAGCTGGAGCGAACTTCCCGTGGGCGCTGGGGATACGTTTGTTCGGCAAAGGCGCCTTTACACCAGTAAATCCAACCATCCAAGCCCAGGTACGGGCCATGCAGATCATTGGCGCATCCGGTGAGTGTTTTTCCTTCGAACCATTCAGACCGTTGATCGGCGACTCCGTCGTCATTTGTGTCCGTCAATTTCCAAATGCTCGGAGGTGCGGAAACATACAGCGAACCGTCGTACCAGAGGGTTCCTTCGGGAAACATCATTTTGTCGGCGAAAACGATTGTTTTGTCGAAGCGACCATCGCCGTCGGTATCTTCCAGGCGAACGATCCGGTGTGTGCGTTCGACAAGTTGTTTGTCGGGTTTGTCGTTCGATCCCGACGAATCGGCGACATACAGGCGGCCCTGTTCGTCGAAATCTGCCGTGATTGGTCGATTGACCAATGGAGGGCCGGCGATGACTTCGATCTCGAAACCCTCGGGCAGAGTGAATGTGTGACCGTTCAGTTGAATCTCGGCCGCAGGGGCGAGTGGTGTCGATATCAAGAGCAGCAGCAAACTAAATCCGCGGATCCGTCCGATTCGTAATCCTGACATACCAACCATCTGAAATTCCCTTCACCCAGAACTGATCCGATCTGACCACGAGCAGTATCAGATTACACGTTCTGGCCGCGTCCGAAAACCAAGTCAAGCAAATCTTCACAGGGTCTTCATTGATGCGATCATGGCAGTCTGCCAAACGAGAGGATAGACAGGGGAACGGGCGAGATAAACGTCGTTGGCGATGTGGCCTGCATTGGCCACGAAGTGTGGGGCAGGTGGGTTGTGTGGCGAATCGTCAGGCGATGCTATTGACCTTTGTTTTGTAAGGTATAATAATATTCCGTAAGGTATATTTTGTCGAAGCCCTGATGAAGGAGTTTCGACAGACTTAATTCGTTGGAATGATGCGATGCCACGTGGTCGGCCGCCCATGCACACCCTGACCGATTCGCAAGTTCGCGTGTTGCGGGAACTGGAGGCTTGGATTGCGCGGTCAGGAAATGCCCCGACCGTGCGAGAATTGGCAGAGCAATTGGGAATGGCCGCTCCGAGTGTGAACGAACAGCTTCGACGGCTGGAGAGAAATGGCTATGTAAAGCGGGAGCCCTTCAAATCGCGAAGTTTGACTGTTCTGAAATCTGCCGTCCCCCTGCCGAGTATGTCACGTTTGGTTGCTGTGCCGATCGTCGGAACAGTGGCGGCGGGATGTCCTGTGCTGGCAGTTGAAAACATTTGTGGGGAAGTACTGGTAGAGGAATCGGCCATTGGGAAAGGGAGTCATTTTGCCCTGAAGGCCAGCGGTCGCAGCATGATTGGTGCCGGGATCGAGCCGGGGGACATTGTCATCGTCCGCCAGCAACAAATTGCCGAGAACCGCGACATCGTGGTCGCGCTTCTGGATGGCGATGCGACGCTCAAGCGGCTGCATTACAGCGCTGGAACAATTGAATTGCGGCCGGAGAATGCCCGTTTCAAACCGATTTGTGTCGGACCTGACGATGATTTGCGAATTCTGGGGAAGGTTGTGGCCATTCGACGGCCCGCAGGGAACTAGGTCGCGTCATGGCGGGAGACGAACACCGTGACGAGACACTTCGCGCCCTGCGTCAGCTTTGTGGGAAAGGGACGCATGCCCTCGAACCCCAGCCGCAATCTCGATTGTCACTGGGTATCCCCTCTCTGGATGCCTTATTGCCCCAGGGAGGATTGGAGCGAGGTTCGCTGGTGGAATGGATTTCATCGGTGGAAGCCAGTGGAGCGGCAATACTCGCTCTGCAAGGAGTCCGTTTGGCTCTGGAGGAACATCTGGCTTGGGTTGTGGTCGATGTGGCGGGAGAGTTCCATCCTCCGGCGGCTTGCGGTTGGGGGGTGTCCTTGGAATCTCTGTTGGTGCTACGGCCTTCCTCAATGGAGGATGCCGTATGGGCGGTCGAGCAGTGCCTACGCTGTCCGGCCGTGGGCGTTACCTGGTTCCCGTCCCGACATCTTCCTGGCCGGCCTCTGCCCGACAGGGTGGTACAGCGGTGGAAGCGGGCTGCTGAAGTGGGGGGCGGTATCGGTGTGTTGTTTTGTCCGATCGAAGCCGTTCGCCGTTCGTCGTGGGCGGATGTCCGCTGGCGTGTTGAGTCAAAAATCGAAAAGGGAGATACGGGGAATCTGGTGAAGGTGGAATTGATTTCTTGTCGGGGTTGTTTCGCAGGCGGTATCGTCGAGCTGGAGTTGCACGATGCAACGGGTGATGTGTGTGTGGTGTCCGCTGTGGCCAGTGCAACGGCTGCTGTCAGTGCAGCCGAGGTTTAAAGGGTGCCCTCTGATTCTCTTAACGGAATCTCGACGGCACCTGTCTGTGGCTGCTTACTCGCCGGAGGCAGTGCCATATGGCGTCCATGTGGGGATGTCGCTCGGCGAAGCCCGATCTTTATGGCCGATCGGTTCTTCTCGCCACTTGGGCCGCCCCTTACAGAAGCCGATCTTCCGGCGAACAGATCCCCTGGCGGATCGAACACGATTGCAAGCGTTGGCCCTGCATTGCCAGCGATATAGTCCGCTGGTCGGCCTGGAAGACACCGTCGCTCCCGACTCGCTCTGGCTCGACATCTCGGGTAGCGAGGCCTTGTTTGGTGGTGAAGAAGGGCTGATTCATGCCCTTCGCACCGATCTGGCCGAACAGGGGATTCAAGTTCGTATCGCTATCGCCAATACGTGGGGGGCTGCTTGGGCGGTAAGTCACTTTGCGGAATCGGTGATTTCTATCATTCCTTCCACCGAAGAGCAGGAAGACGCGATTAAGTCATTGCCCGTGGCTGCATTGAGGCTTCCCGACAAGATCGTCGACTCGTTACGGACGCTGGACATCTTGACAATTGGCCAGCTAATGAGACTGCCTCGGGCGAGTCTACCATCTCGGTTCGGAAAGGAATTGGGGCGGCGACTTGATCAGGCACTGGGGCTGGTTCCCGAGTTGTTGACGGCGGAACGATCGCTTGAACCCCTCATCGTGGAATGGCTGTTTGAAGAGCCGATGACGGATCGACAAGCGGTCAATCATGTCTGTGAAGTGTTGTTGGAACGATTGCTGACCACCCTGGACGATCGTCGGGTCGGATTGCGAGAACTGATCTGCCACTGGCTGGGGGCGGAAACCGAACCATTCTCACTTCGTTTGTTACGGCCGACCACAGAAAGACGACATCTGCTTGGTCTGCTTCGCCTGCAATGCGAGCGACATGTTTTCGCTTCGGGCATTCATGGGGTGCGAATAGAAGTCGTCGAAATGGGCTTGCCGTTGGTTCGGCAGGCGACATTGTTTGGAGATGACACGCAGGACAAGCAGCCGCAAGCTTTCGCCGAACTGGTGGAGCGGCTGAGCAGTCATCTTGGGTATCAGGCCGTGTTGCGAGCCCATCTTCAACCGGATCCGTTACCGGAATTCTCTTGTCAGTATGTTCCTTGCCTGAACAGCCCGACGGTTGTTGGGGGCGCGCCGATGATTCTCTCTCGCTTGCGTTGTCGTCCGTTGCGATTGTTGCGTGTTCCCCGATTGTTATCCGTTGAAACCAGCTCTCGAGAGGTGTTGCCGAGCCGAATTGAACGCTTGCCCGTCATCCGTGTGAGTGGTCCCGAGCGGATCGAATCGGGTTGGTGGCGTGGCGTGGATGCAAAGCGGGATTATTACCGTTTCGATTTGTCTGATGGGGCCAGTCTCTGGGCGTTTTGCGATCGAGTTAGCGGCCACTGGTTTCTACACGGTTTGTTTTCTTGAATGAGCCCCTTTCAGGTGAAACATGCCCGAGATCGCCTTTCCGAAAATTCGTCCGCGAGTCATCCCCCCAGCGCGAGTGGTGACGCATATGGCCGATGGGGGTTCTTATGTCGAGTTGCATTGCCTCACCAATTACTCCTTCCTGCAAGCCGCTTCACACCCCGACGAACTGGTGCAACGGGCAGCGGATTTGGAATATGCCGCGCTGGCGATCACGGATCGAAACAGTCTTGCGGGAGTTGTACGAGCCCACGCAGCAGCGAAACCGCTGGGACTCAAGCTGCTGATCGGAGCGGAAATCACGTTACGAGAGGGGTCGCGGGCGGTACTGTTGGCCATGAATCGGAATGGTTATGGACATCTGGCTCGATTGCTGACGATCGGCAAGCGCCGTGCTCCCAAAGGTGAGTGCCATCTGACGCTGGCCGATGTGGCTCATCACTCTGAGAATCTTTTGGCCGGCGTGTTACTCGATGGTCACGAACTTGAGCAACAGGTCGAGAAACTTTCTCATTGGCGTGACACTTTTGGCGATCGTTGCTATGCGTTGGCTCAACTTCATCGCGGTCCCCATGACGGCTGGCTGTTGCAGCGTTTTCAAGAGGTCTCACGGCAAGCTGATGTTCTGCTCGTTGCCAGCAACGGCGTTCTCTATCACACTCCTGAGCGACGTTATCTTCACGATGTTCTGAGCGCCACGCGATTCGGCGTCACTGTTGCGGAACTGGGTGAGCATCGCCTGGCCAATGGAGAACGACATCTCAAATCGACGGGCGAAATGCGATCGCTTTTTGCGGCTTGTTCCGCCGCTTGGGAAAGAACAAAGGAAGTGGCCGATCGCTGTCAATTTTCACTCGACGAACTGAAATATGAATATCCTGAAGAGCTTTGTCCTTCTGGTGAAACGCCGCTCGCCTGGTTGATTCAGTTGACCTGGGAGGGGGCCCGGGATCGTTATCCCCACGGGGTCCCCCCCAAAGTCCGAGACATCATCGAACATGAGTTAGCTTTGATTAAAGAGCTACGTTACGAAGCCTATTTCCTGACCGTTTGGGATCTGGTGCGATTTGCCCGAAGTCGGGGGATTCTCTGCCAGGGACGTGGTTCGGCGGCGAACTCGGCCGTTTGTTTTTGTCTCAAGATCACCTCGATTGATCCTGACGAAATCGACTTGTTATTCGAGCGATTTATTTCGAAAGAACGCGGAGAGGCTCCCGATATTGATGTGGATTTCGAACATGAGCGGCGTGAGGAGGTGCTTCAGTATCTCTATCAGAAATATGGTCGTGATCGCGCGGCGATGACCGCCGAAGTCATTACTTATCGCACCAAATCGGCAGTGCGCGATATCGGTAAGGCTCTCGGATTATCGATCGATCGAGTGGATACGCTTGCCAAGGCGGTTGAGCATTCGCATCAGGAGGACGAGGGGTTCGTTGATCGACTTCGTGAGACGGGTTTCGATCCGAGTTCACGGCTAGGCAGGCAGATGATTCATTTCGTGAAAGAACTGCGGGGGTTCCCGCGCCATCTTGGTCAACATGTCGGTGGCATGGTGATGACCAATGGTCCACTGTGTGAACTGGTGCCCATCGAGAATGCGGCGATGCCTGATCGGACGGTGATCGAATGGGACAAGGACGATCTTGATGTGCTCGGGATACTCAAAGTCGATTGTCTGGCCTTGGGGATGCTCACCGCCATCCAGAAGTCGTTTGATCTGATCCGACTGCATCGGGAGCAAGCGTGGACGTTGGCAACGATCCCTTCCAAAGATTCGTCTGTCTATGACATGCTTTGCCGAGCCGAATCGATTGGTGTGTTTCAGGTGGAATCGCGAGCGCAGATGTCGATGTTGCCACGGCTTTGCCCTCGCTGTTTCTATGATCTTGTCATCGAAGTTGCCATCGTGAGGCCAGGGCCTATTCAAGGGAAGATGGTCCACCCCTATTTGCGTCGCCGTAATCGCGAGGAAAAACCGACATATCCCAGCGAAGAGGTCCGTAGCGTCTTGGAGAAGACCCTAGGTGTACCCCTCTTTCAGGAACAAGCCATGAAGCTGGTGGTTGTCGCAGGAGGTTTTACGCCTGGTGAGGCGGACCGATTACGCCGGGCGATGGGGGCCTGGCGACGGCGAGGGGGGATGGAGCCATTTCGTCAAAAACTGATCAATGGAATGCTCTCAAAAGGGTACGACGAAGATTTTGCCTCGCGAGTTTATGAACAGATTCAAGGGTTTGGCGAATATGGATTTCCCGAATCGCACGCCGCCAGTTTTGCCTTGCTAGTCTATGTTTCGGCATGGCTTAAGCACCATCAGCCGGCGGCATTCACCGCCGCGTTACTGAATAGTCAGCCGTTGGGGTTTTATGCTCCCGCCCAGTTGGTTGGCGAAGCGCGACGACAGGGGGTCGAAATTCGTCCCGTCGATGTGAACACAAGTGACTGGGATTGCACGCTGGAGAAGATGGATTCTTGTGCGAAATCGAGTGGTCAAACGCCCCCCCCATTAGCCCTGCGGTTAGGACTGCGAATGATTCGGGGATTTCGGGAGGATTTCGCTGAAAGAATCGTGCATGAGCGACAAGTCGGGGCATTCGTTTCACAAGACGATTTCACACGGCGAATAGACATTGGCCCTCATGAACTCTCGCTGCTGGCTCAAGCGGACGCTTTCTGCTCGCTGCAATCAAAGCGTCGCGTTGCGTTGTGGCAGGCATTGCCCGTTCGGGAAGAATCCCCTCTGTTCAACTCCGTTGAAAACACTGAACCGCAGCCACAACTTCCCGTCATGACTCCGATGCAAGAAGTCGTGGCGGATTACCAAATGGCAGGTCTGTCGCTCCGCGCTCATCCGGTGAGTTTTCTTCGCGAGGAGTTAAATCGGCGGCGAATTGTTCGTGCAGCGGACTTGACGCTATTGGAGTCTGATCGCCGTTATCGTGTCGCGGGACTGGTGCTGTTGCGGCAACGGCCAGGAACCGCGAAAGGAATCACGTTTATGACTTTGGAGGATGAAACGGGAATTACGAATCTGGTGATCCATGTGAACGTTTGGGCGCGTTTTCGACCGATCGCGCGACGGGCCACGGCGTTGATTGCTCACGGGATTCTGCAGCGTCAAAATGAAATCGTTCATCTAGTCGTCGATCGAATGGAGGATCTGACGGCCCTCATGAGGCAATACAGAAACTCATCACGAGATTTTCGCTGACGAGAATGAACCCATCCACGAGCGGTGATTCAACCTGTTTCAACCAGATGTCGTGAAAGAGCCAGAAATCCTTCTTGTTCTTGCCACCAGCACAGATCAGAACGCCATTTTCTCCGTTGGAATGCGAATCTGTCATCGTCGTTATCGAATACCGTTCGATTTCCTCCCCCGCAGTGTCCGAGCTGGGTATAATTCGTCGCGTTGATATTCGACGCGAATCATTGGTCCGCGCGATCTGCGACGAGGAATCTCAAGAATGAATAGCTTCGCTCAATCTGGCTTGCGACGATATGCCGTGCGAATTGGGCTGGTCTTTGTGCCGCTGCTCTTTGCGACGCGATTCGTTTCCGCGATCGACGAAGCCCCGCCAAAAAAACTTCCGCTCGGACAATTTGTGACGGTGACCAGTCCGGTGGATGATGCCGTTTTCAACCGCATTTCGACTGCGGCCCTTAAGCTGCAGCGACAGGCGGGGCAAGAAGACCGTCCCGCAATTCTGGTCCTTCAAATCGAACCGGGGACCAGTCAATTTCATCAGGTGCAGGGGTTGGCCAAATTTCTGACTTCTGAAAACGTCTCCAACATCACGACAGTGGCTTGGATTCCCGCCACAGTGACCGGGCCGAATGTGCTGGTGGCACTCGCCTGTAAGCAAATCGTCATGCATCCTGACGCTGAACTCGGCGACATTGGCCGTGGCAAACCGCTTGAGCAGCAAGATCAGCAACAGGTGCTCGCATTGGCTCAAAAGCGGCACAACATCAAGGTGAACGCGGCGATTGTTCGCGGGATGATGGAACAACAAGAGCAATTATGGCGTGTTCGTTTGCGAACCCAGGACGGCGGAAAAGATGAACTCGAATCGCGCGTTGTTACGAAGGACGAGTTAGAAACGCTGCGCGGAACAAATGTGAACATCGAAAATGCAGAAATTGTGAAGGACGCGGGGACAATCGGAACGTTCAAAGGCAGTGCCGCCCGGTCACTTGATATTCTCGTCGCTCAAACGGCGGAAAATCGAGTCGCAGTTGCTGGGCAATATGGATTGCCTCGTGAAGCTTTGCGAGAACCGCTGCCCGAAAAAGAGAATCGCAAAGTGCGTTTGATCAAGATCGATGGTGTCATCGATCGATTGCAAGAGAGCTTCTTGCTCCGGCAAATCGACCGCGCCGTTGCCGAAGAATCTCAATCAATCGTGTTTCAAATTGATTCGCCGGGTGGCCTGCTCGTCGAAAGTATCACTCTGGCGAATGCAATTGCCGCGTTGGAGGCGAAGAAGATCCGGACGATCGCTTATGTGGAGCGAGAAGCAATCAGTGGAGCGGCGATCATTGCTTTGGGCTGCGATGAGATCTATTTGTATCCCGATGCCAAAATTGGTGATGCTGGCCCGATTCAGATACGGCCGGGTCAGGCATTCGAACGGGCTCCAGAGAAAATCCTCAGTCCACTGAAAGTCGCCCTTCGTGATCTCGCCGAGAAAAAGCACCGTCCCATCGCCATCTGCGAAGCGATGGCCGATCGATTGATGAAGGTCTTTCAGGTGACCCATCGTGACAACGGGCGAGTCTGGTTCATGAGTGAACCGGAAATCCATGCCTCGAATGGCGAATGGATTCAGGGCGTCCAACTTCGGGAGACTAATGGCGAGTTGTTGTTCACCGCCAACGGAACGCGAGCGCACGAGCTGAAGATTGCGGAAGCACCTGTGAGCGATATCGAAGACCTGAAAAATCGCATTGGAGTTCCACCGGGGATGAAATTGGCGCCAGTGGAAAAAACCTGGGTGGATGGCCTCGTTTTCACCTTGAATCATCCGGCTGTCGTTTTGCTACTAATCGTACTGGGAATCGCGCTGATTTATGTTGAATTGCACTTCATGACCGGCATCCTGGGGATTTTGTCCGTCTTGTGCTTTTCACTGTTTTTCTGGAGTAACTTTATGGGAGGAACGGCCGGCTGGCTGGAAGTCGTTCTTTTTGTCCTGGGAATTGGGTGCCTGGCTTTGGAAATCTTTGTGGTGCCTGGATTTGGCGTGTTCGGAGTGTCTGGAATTCTGCTGGTACTGGCGTCTTTGGTGATGGCGGGTCATTCGTGGTCGTTCGATCTCGCCACGAATGTCGAAGAGCTGACTTGGCAAACCGGACAGGTCCTGATGGCGCTGGGAATCGTCGTTGCGTTCGGGGTTGTCGCGGCCCGATATCTTCCTTCATTGCCCGGCTTCGATTCGATGGTACTCGGACCACCTGGTTCTGGAGCCGATGAACCCCGGTTGCGTCTGGAAACGTCACCCTCCAATGCCGGGTCGACGGGGGAAATTGGACTCGGGGAAAAAGGAATTGCCCTGACGATGCTCCGCCCTGCGGGAAAAGCCCGCTTCGAGAACCGGGTCATCGACGTGATCAGCGAGGGGCCTTTTATTGCCGCCGACGCCGAGTTGGAAGTCGTCGCTGTGACAGGTAATCGAATCGTTGTTCGCCAAGCCTGATCTTGTTGACATCTATTACTGGCGATGGATCTTCCAAGGCGACTCGCATTTTGCGACCTGGTTAGCGTGGAAAATCAGCCTCAATGTCTGACCCTGTTTGTAACTACATGGCTGATGGTCCGGTTGCCACCTGCCGGAGGTTGATCGACTGCATGCCCCATGAATTTAAGTACGGCGGCTCGATGTACCGTAAGCTATTAATTATGAATGGCTTACGAAAACATCCGTTGCTTTCCGGTTTATCGGAAAAACTCCTTCAAGTTTGCCAACTGCCATCATCTCCATCAGTTAGATCGAGCTCCGCCATCGCTGCTTGATATTTGTGAGGACCGAGACATATAATTCCAAGTCGCCTGCTCGATATAACCCGCCATGATGATCCTTCCCTAAGGTGGCTGTTCATGCTAAAAAAAGCTGAGCTTGATGAGTTCCGGGTTCTTCTGCAAACTCTTCGTGCTCGCCTTCGCGGCGACGTCCAGCATTTGACGGCGGACGCATTAGATCGAAACGAAAATGGTTCCGAATCGAAGTCACCCACGCACTTGGCGGAATTGGGCACGGAGACTTACGAACAAGAATTTACGCTTCGACGTGTGGAAAATGAGCAGGAAGTGCTCGAAGAAATCGAAGAAGCGTTTGAACGAATCAAGGACGAGTCATTCGGTGTCTGTGCGGGATGCACAGCAGCGGGACGCGCTCCTACGAAATCGATGATTCCGAAGTCTCGATTGCGTGAAATCCCTTACGCAAGGAACTGCGTCGAATGCGAACGGAAGCGCGAGGAATATCGGTAGGTTTGGATTCTTTCTCAGTCCCATTGAACGCGACGAACAATCCTGAACGTGGGATTTCCGCGACTGTTCCGCGACCGTTGACTCGGTACGCGGTTTTTTTCAGTCTGGCTGGCGGTGGGTTATTCTGGGATCTCTGGTCAAAATGGTCTGTCTTTGATCTTTTAGGCTGCCCAGGTTTTCGTCCAGTCTGGAAGGGGTCGCTGTTGGGGATCGCCATCCAGTTCGATCTCGCCACCACGTTTAATCACGGGGCTTTGTGGGGAATTGGCCAGAATCAAACTTGGCTGTTTGCCAGTCTGAGCTTTTTTGCGATTGGCGTCATTGGCTACTTCGTTTGGACCGGGCAAGCTGTCGCTTCTTGGTGGTTGACGTTCGCGACCGGATTGTTGCTGGCGGGGACCTTGGGAAATCTATACGACCGCCTTGGTTTGCATGGATGGAAGGCCGCGGATGGTCCCGTTTACGCGGTCAGGGATTTTCTGGATTTCGTGTTCAACGAGGGGGCTTTTCACTGGGCCACGTTCAACTTTGCGGACACCTTTCTTGTGGCGGGAGCAATTATGTTGGTGTTGCAATCGCTTTGGGCACCTCCGGGCGAATCGCCAGTGAAACCGGCCAACATCTCGCCGGCTCGTTGAACGATTATGCATTTTCGACACGGGGAAAACGGCATTTGCCTCGCAGAACGGGGCCTGTCTGTTGACGGACGGCTGGCAACATGCCATCATTCCCCTCTTCGTTTGCGACTATGGATTTATAAGGTCAGGCGCAGGTTGACTGCACGGGAGTGATTTGCATGGGTCGGTATACGGGTCCAAAGGGACGTGTTAATCGCCGGTTGGGTGCGATGGTGTTTGAAAACGCCGGTGCGGCGAGGGCATTGGAGAAGCGACCTAGTCCTCCTGGCATGGCGGAGCGTCGTCGGAAATTGTCGACCTATGGTATGGCTTTGGCCGACAAACAGAAGATTAAATATCATTATGGAATGCGTGAAGCGCAGCTCCGCCGATACTTTGCGAAGGCTCGTGCTCAAAAGGGCAATACGGGCGACATCCTGCTGGTGATGTGTGAACGCCGATTGGACAACGTTGTTCGTCGCGCTGGATTCACCGTGACCCGCTTGCAAGCTCGTCAGGGGATCGTTCATCGCCATTTCCAATTGAATGGCAAGACCGTGGACAAGCCTTCGATTTTTGTGGGCCCTGGCGACGTGATCACTCTGCGTAACCGCCCCAACGTCAAGAAGTTGTATCGAGAAATCGTTGACAGCTCGTCGCGACAATCGATTGACTGGGTATCGTTTGATTCGAAGGATCTCGAAGCACGAGTTCAGGCTTTGCCAACTCCTCGTGATGCGACGGTGCCGCCGATCGAGATTGGTCGCGTGATTGCGTTCATGTCTCGCTGATTTCGGACTCGATACAGAAATACGAAAACGGTGCCTTCACGAGTTGAGGGCACCGTTTTTTTGTTGTCCACCAGAGTGCGCTTTCCTGGTCGTGACGTTCTGGCGGTTCGTCGCCCACTTTTTTGATGTCATGTCGCATTCGCCGGAGCAATGACCTCGCTTTCTGTTTCGCGCAGTGCGTTAAAACTGTCTCGCGTCATTTGCTCTGCGAGCTCCCGAAATTCCGCTGAGTCGTCTGCACCTGTGGGTGAGAATCCGGCTCGATCTGCAACCAGCAAGTTCAGTAGCGTGCCCAAAATCCCCTGGCCGACAGGTCCGTTTTCGGACGATTCTCCGTTTGTCATAAATAGGCGTTCTGGAACGAGTGGCTGTGTCGCATGAGCGAGTTCGCGTGCGGCAAATGCCAAGGCAAATAGTTTGGGATCTCCATAGGACGAGATTTTTCGTTGCAATACCGAGGCTTCGGCCAACCCCTCTTGCAGGATTCGCTGGGCTTCTCCGCGACCAGCCAGTCGGCTGCGGCGGCTTTCGGCTTCGGCCAACAGGCCGATCTGATCTGCGTGGCGTCGGGCGCGCGCCACTTCGGCATCCCCTTCACATTCCGCCATTTGGACTTTCAGTCGCGTGTTGCTGAGGTCGGTCTGTGCTTGCATGATTGTGCGATCGTTCTGTCGTTTCGCTAATGCGATTTCCGCGTCACCCTTGCTCTCGGCGATTTGAACCTGCAGGCGGGCATTCGTCATCGACGTTTGCATTTCCGCTTGTGCTTTCGCTTCGTTGAGTGTTCGCAGTTTGTCGTTGGCTTCTCGTTGTCGCTCGTATGTTTCGAGTTGTTCGATGGAGAGCTGTCTCAAACGTAGTTGTTCCAGTAAGGCTTCGATTTTGCCGTCGGCTTCCGCTGTGTCCGGCTTGCCGATCAAGACATCGACGCATTCGATATCGAACTCATGGAAACGTCGGCGCAGTTCGGCTTGCGCTTCGCGCTGGATCTGGTCTCTGTCATGCAGCAATTCCAACATTGTTTTGCGATGGGCAATATCGCGAAAGTACGCGGACAACAACGGATCGAGTGTCTGTGTGATCAGTTTTTTCACATCGCCAAACCGCTGGATCACGCTGGGAGCTCGCTGGTAGTCAATGTGAACAACGACCGATAGCGGCAAGCTGGGTTCGTACGCATCGCGTGTCACCAGGTCGATGCTGCGAAGATTCTCGTCATAATGGTGTGTCTCGGTTCGACCTGTGATCCAGTGCAGTACGAAGTTCGTGGTTGGAACCAGGACGATATTGCCGGCATAGGTGTTGAAGGCATATTTGCCAGGTCCCAGCGGACGTTCCCAGACACCTCGTTCCCCTTCGGCGACCTGTTCACCGTGACGGAACGCGTCACCCGAAAGATCCCTTCCTGTGGTCCCGTAATAGCTGACGACGACACCGACGTGCCCAATCGGTACAACGGTCTTAGGGATCGTTTCGACCGTCGCAAACCAGCGATTGATGAAATAGGTTCCGTCGGTCAGGGCTTGGCACTGTCGCCCACGCCGCCCTCCTGCAGCCAGAAACACCTCAGGATCTTGGAAATTGTTGTGATCGAGCTTTGCGCTTGGTGGCTGCGCAGCCAGATTGGTGGAGTTTACGATCGGGGCCGATGTTCCCACGGGAGGCGCGATCAGTTCGCCCGCTCGCAACGATGGGCCGTCATGGATCGTAACGATTCCAATAGTGTCATTGAGCGAAGTTTCCTCTAACGATGTGGCATCCACCATCACACTGTGTCCCCCGATAACGACGGGCTGGAATCCATTCACGCAGCGCAGTTCTTCCTGCCATTGGCTAACCCGACTTCCGCAGTTGGATTGAAAAACATCATGGCATTCTGAAAATTAGTGCCATTTTTCTCACTACATTTTCCTCTGGATTATTTTTGAGGGTAGTCGGAGCTTCAGTTTTTCAAGCAGAATCTTTTGGTGGTCGGTGG
>CAIQIR010000137.1 GCA_903871875.1 uncultured Schlesneria sp. | reverse complement strand
TTCTTGACGGCGTCACGACCAAAAATCGTCAACAGCCCGGCTGCGCGATAGCCGTCACGGTAGGTCGCGCTGACTTTAAATGAGGGCGACGGAGGCGAGCCCAGTGCACCGGTGACGCGAACGCGATCTGGACCATCTAGAGCGAGATGCAGATTCAGGAACGAAACGGTCAGATCGGGGCTCAGATATCGTCCAGGATCGCCGATTTCATAGACGAGTTGCTCGGCGACCGTGTTGAGGTTCACGCTGCCGCCACTGGTCGACGGTTTGGTGACGACGAACGTTCCGTCGGCCTCCATTTCAATAATCGGAAAGCCGACGTTCGCTGGGTTGGCGAGTGTCAGCCAATCGGTGGAGATGCCCCCGCAGACCTGGGTTCCGCATTCGATCAAGTGTCCGGCGACGGTTGCGGCCGCCCAGCGGTTCCAGTCGTCTGCGGCCCAGCCGAAGTGATGGACGCAAGCGGCCACAGTCAGCGACGGATCGGCGACTCGTCCCGTGATCACGATGTCGGCCCCGCCTGCCAGCAGGGAAATCAGCGGAGCGGCTCCCAGATAGGCATTGGCTGTGACAAGTCGCGAACGAACCGTCTCGAGTGATTCATTGCTTTCCAGATGGCGGAACAGATGATTGGCATGGGGATGTTGTGGATCCTGCAATTGGGGCAGAACATCGTCGCCCGACACGACGCCGATTCGAAGCGGCGGACCACCTAACTCGGCCAATCGAGCGGCACAGGCTTGGGCACACGCCGTGGGATTCAATCCGCCCGCGTTCGTAATCAGCTTGCAGCGCCCGCCGGCCTGCCAATACGGAATCAGGGACGTGAATAGTTCAAGAAAATCTCGCGGATACCCGGCCGCTGGATCGCGAACCTGTTGTTGGGCCAGAATCGACAGCGACACTTCGGCCAGATAATCGAGTGTCAAATAGTCGAGGTCCGGCACTTGCGCGAGAAGTTCACTGGCCGCATCGTTGCGATCGCCCCAGAACGCTTGAGCGTTGGCAATCTTCAGCGGCGATTTGGGCGTGTTTGAATTCATGGTGTATCAGACCTGCCAGACACCCGTGCGGAAATCCACGGCCGTTCCACGTTGGGCGATCATTTCCAACGCCGACTGCAGCCAATGGCGTGTTTTTTCGGGGGCGATGATGGCATCCACCCAACCGCGCGCCGCGGCGTAGCGAATGTCGGTTTGCTGCTCATAGTTGTTCGTTGTCAGTTGTCGCAGTTCGCTGATTTCGGCTTCGTCCAGTTTCCTGCCGCCGCGTTCGGCGTCTCGCAGACGCAGTGTCAGTAACGTTTCCGCTGCTTGCTGGGCCCCCATCACGGCGTAGCGGGCATTTGGCCAGGCCACGATCAGCCACGGGTCATAGGCTTTCCCGCAGAGGGCATAATTGCCGGCACCGAACGATCCGCCGAGGATGACCGTCAGCTTCGGCACGACGGAATTGCTGACGACATTCACCAGCTTGGCGCCGGCGCGAATGATGCCCGATTGCTCGACCGCGCGGCCGACCATAAATCCCTGCACGTCTTGCAGGAACACCAGGGGAATGCCGTCCTGATTGCAATTCATCACGAACCGGGCGGCCTTTTCCGCACTATCGGGATAGACCACGCCGCCGAATTCGAACTCCCCGCGACTGGTCTTACTGCGACAATGTTGATTCGCCACGATCCCTACCGGTCGGCCACCAATCGTCGCGAACGAGGTTACCAGGGCCTGACCATATTGAGCCTTGTATTCTTGAACCGAACCGTCGTCGACCAGGCAGTTCAGCACACCACGAATGTCGTATTCGGTACGTCCTTCGCCGGAGACAATTTTTAGTAGTTCATCTCCGCCAACCGCACTCGTTGTGGCGATTTCGGAGAGTGTCGAACCGGGCACCTTGGGCAGTTGGGCCACCAGCTTCCGGACTCGCGAGAGCGCGGCCGGATCGTTGGGTTCGTGAAAATCGGCGGTCCCGCTGACGCGCGAGTGCATCGTCGCGCCACCCAGTTCTTCGGGATCGGCCGTTTGTCCGATCGCCGCTTTGACCAGTGCGGGGCCGGCCAGATACATCTGACTGCCCTCGGTCATGACCAATAAATCGCACAGGACGGGCAGATAAGCACCCCCAGCGACACAAAACCCCATCACGGCGGCGATCTGCGGAATGCCAGCAGCCGACAGCTTGGCGTTGTTACGAAAGATTCGCCCAAAGTCATCTTCATCGGGAAAGATTTCGTCCTGCAGTGGCAGAAAGACACCGGCGGAGTCCACCAGGTAGATCACCGGCAGGCGAAACAGTTCCGCGACCTTTTGTGCTCGCAGCACCTTTTTCACTGATTGGGGAAACATGGCTCCCGCTTTGACGGTGGCGTCGTTCGCCACGATCATGCAGGCGCGGCCGCTGATTTGACCGATCCCCGTCACGACCCCCGCGGCGGGGACTTCGCCCCAATCGGGATACATGCCCCAGGCGGCCCATAGACCTAGTTCCTGAAATGGCGAACCTTCGTCGAGCAATAACGACAGACGCTCACGTACTGCCAGCCGGCCGATGCGTTTCTGTCGCTCGATTCCCGCAACGCCTGTCCCCAGGCGTAGACGTTCTTCTTCCTCCTCAATCGCCCGCGTAATCTCGCTCAGACGAGGCATTCCGAAACTCCAAGTTGATGTTCGTTGGTTCGTCCGAATTCTATCGGATGGTCCGTGCCAGGGGAATTCGCGTGACCGACCGGATCGGCACCTATCCCAAACTGGTGATCAACTGATCCCACCCGGCGCGAGTATGCGAACTCACTCCGATAATTGGTGATGCCGAACCGTCCGCGCGAGTCAGATGTTCACGCAGATCCGCCAGCATGCCGTCAGCGCCCGGCAGATCGCACTTCTGCACGACGATCAGATCGGCCAGTTCCCACAATCCCGCCTTGTCCCATTGGACGGAGTCGCCCGTCTGTGGTTGCAGCACCAGAACGACCTGATCGGCCAGCTCACGAACAGCGATTTCTCCCTGACCGATACCCACTGTTTCGATAATCAAAAGATCAAACCCGGACCAGGCGAGAATTCGTTCCATGACATCCAGATTCGGAGCAAGGCCCTGTAGACCGCTCGGCGTAGCCAGACTGCGGATGAACAGATTGTCATGCGGAACAGAATCGGCCATCCGCAGGCGATCGCCCAGCAAGGCTCCGCCGGTCACCGGACTTTGGGGATCGCAAGCCAGTACGGCCAGGCGACAGGACGAACGTTGGCGAAACGATTTGATCAATCCCGCGATCAAGGTGCTTTTTCCTACCCCGGGACTGCCGGTCACGGCAATTCGCCGCATTGTCGTCGCTTGAGGATCGGTCGCCGCGAAACGGGTACGAATGGCTTCCCCGTCCCGGGCACTCGACGCGGCAGTCAACAGGCGGGCGATGGAGACATGATCGTGCTGGTGACTCTGCTTGCACAACAAGTCGAGATCAAGCGGCGTTTCTGGCGGCGGCGACAAGGCCTGAGTGATTTCGTCGATGGTGGTCCCCGGGCCGAAGACCAGGCGCACGCCAGCCGCTTTCAGTGTGGGAATATCGGCGGGCGGGACGATCCCTCCGACGATCAACCCGACGTCGGCTCGTCCAATGTGGTGCAATGCCGCCACGACGCGAGGGATCAAGGTCAGATGGGCACCGTTCAGCAAACTGATGCCCAGCCAGGCGGCATCTTCGTCGGCGACAATTTGCGCGACCGCTTCGGGCGATTGCCATAGGCCACTATAGATCACATGAAAACCCGCATCGCGCAATCCGCGTGCGACCACCTTCACGCCGCGATCATGGCCATCGAGCCCCACTTTGGCCAGGACCACGCGGGTGCCGATCAGAGCGGCGTTGGCTCGATTTTCGGACGGTGACGTTTCCGACATGTCAAGAATCCCCCACCAAGAGAACCTCGCCGTGCATCCACACCATACCGAGTTTGCTAATGAAATATTACGTCGACAATCAACCTTCGTTTGCGACAGGTTCTTCGAGAGGTTCGACGGGAACGAATCGGAACGATGACCACATCAACCCGGCGACGACTAATACGCCCACATTCACGTAGAAAATCGGATCCCACTGGGTCCGTCCGGAATAGCCCTGTTTTCCCAGCCAGTCCGCGACGGCGCCGACCAGATACTGGGAACTGAGGGCTCCGAACACGCCCACTGAATTCATCAAACCGAACAGGGCACCCACGTGCTTGCCGCTGATCCCGATCGTGCAAGACCACCACAGCGGCTGTGTCGCCTGTGTCATGAAGCACGACATCGCTGTCAAGAACGCCGCCAGCCAGGGATCTTGTGTCGATAAGGCGCACGCCAAGAACAGCGCGGCCAAAAAAAAGATGGAACCACCCAACACCCGGCGACGCGTCGCACTGTTTCCCGCGACGATCAGGTCCAGCAGGATTCCTCCAAGGAACGTGCCGATGGCCGAAAAGACGAGGACCAGCGACGCCATCATTCCGGCAGTGGTCTTGTCGACCCCCCGGCCTTCGATCAGGTACGTGGGAAACCAAGAAAAATAGAGGTAACTATTGAATGATCCCAGCGCCATGATCAGGCTGAGAAACCAGACACTGGGGTTTCTGACCACGGCCGCCCAGGGAATGGCCGTGTGCACATTGCCGGAGGTGACTCGTCGGCCGATCAATCTCGCTTCGGCCGAGTTGACGGCCGGATGAGCCGCCGGATCATCGCGAAACCAGGACCAGAAACCCGCAGCCCAGACAGCGCCGACGCCACCAAATGCCACAAATGTCCAGCGCCAGCCGATGTCTCGGATCAAGAGTGCGGCCAGATACGGTGCGATTGCTCCGCCCGCCTGGGAGGCGGCGAGCAAGACACCTTGGGCTCGCCCGCGTTCGGCGTCGGGAAACCAGCGTGACAGCACCCGCGCGACGTTGGGGAAGGCTCCCGCTTCTCCTGCTCCAAACAGAAATCGCACGATCAGGATCGACCACAAGCCGATGCAGGCTCCTGTCAGAGCGGTGAACGCCGACCACCACAGCGAGATTCGCGTCAGCACCCGTCGTCCGCCGATCAGGTCGCCCCAACGCCCGGTGGGAACTTCGAACAGTCCATAGGCCAGCGTAAACGCCATCAGCACATAGCTGGTTTCCGTGTTCGACAGTTTCAAGTCGGCTTTGATCGACGGCAACGCTTGCGAGATACAGATGCGATCCAGATACAGCACACCCGACAACAGGCAGAGCACGCTCAACACAACGAACCGGGTTTTTGTCGGTGGTGAGTCGGCCGAAAGGTCGACTGCGGTGCGGTCCGGGGGCGTGTCAGGCATGACCTGTTCCTTCTTCGAGCGGCCAATTGTGATTGCAGCCAACCTTCTGAGCGGCAGGTCGTCGCTGGCAAAGCGAGGAAAGTGATTGTTACGCTGCTCGGCAGGTGCAGCAAGCGAGGTGCGGTCGATTGACCGCGATCGCTGCGTAGTCATCCGTCGTCTGCGCCGATTTGTATCCCAATTGTGAGACCGTGGTATGTTGGTCGGTTATGTCAGTGACGAACGTTATGTCGCCCTGGTGGACGTAGCGCTCGAATTCGTCAACGCGCGCGGCGAATCGTGGGAAGCGAGATCGCGGGCGACAGGGGCGGTTTACGTCGATGCGCCTTCGGGAACTTATACGGTCACGCTGCAGCGACCGGGTTACGGCGCCAAACGAAGTCAGATCGAATTGCCGACCGCCCGGCCCCATCAATTTCGGCTATTGAGCGACGGGCTGAGCGGCTATGTCTGGCCGAAGTGGGCTCGCAGTGGGGAACCTGGCGAATTTCGAGTGCACTCCGTCGAGCAATATCACCTGGAGCTGTGGCGTTACGGTTGGGTTCCCGAGTTTGTCCGCAGTCTTGGTTGGCATGACGAACATGGGCCGCGCGCGACGATGCAGGTCACACCCGACGGCGACTACACGCAGACAGGCGTGGAATGGAACAAGGTCGGCTATTGCAGCCCGACCCACAAGCAGTTTGTTGCCGCCCCCGAGCGAAGCGGGCTCTACTATTTCCGAGCCCGCACCCCGTCGGGATCGACGTTTGCCTTCCCCTGGATCGTCGCGCCGCAGCAACCGACGGCCCCTTTGGCCGTCCTGGCCAGCAACATCACCTGGAACGTCTACAACAGTTTTGGAGGACGCAGCAACTACATCCATGCCGACGAATTCCCGCCGGTTCCTACCGTCAACTCGCGGTACGACCTGAAACGCTATGCCGATGCCGAGCATATGACGTGGAATTGCGCGTCGTACGCGCCGCTATCGTTTGATCGCCCCGAACCGTTCAATCATCTCGATTTCGACGAGCAAATCACCGATCCGATTCAGGGGCGGCAAGCCTGTCATCTGGCTCCCGCCGAATGGCGGCTGCTGGGGTGGCTGGAAAACCGGGGGCGATCCTACGACTACTATGCCGAGACGCAACTCGACGACGGAACGCTCGACCTGTCCGCCTATCGCGCGTTGATCACCGCCGTTCATCCCGAATACTGGACGCGCCGAATGTATGACCGGGTCAAGCAATGGGTCTTTCAGGCAGGGGGACGATTGCTGTATCTCGGGGGGAACGGTCTGAACTGCGAAGTCGAACTGTCCGGTTCGTCTATGCGAGTCCACAATGGGCAGATTACAGGGCTGGACGTCGCAGGCGTCGGGGCGGAAAGTCGCCTGGCCTTGCGTCACGAATCAGAAGCTAATCTCGTCGGCGTGGTGTTCACTCCGCCGGGCGCCATGACAGGTGCTCCCTATCAGGTTGTCGATGCCAGCCACTGGGCCTTCGAGCATACGGGACTCAAGAATGGCGACCTGTTTGGGATGAAATCCCTGCATCGGCGCTGCCCCGGAGGAGCGTCCGGTCATGAAACTGACAAGATTTCGCCTAGTTCACCGAAAAATACTCGACTCCTGGCCCAGGGGCTGAACCCGGATGGCGGCGGCGCTCATCTGGTTCATTTCGACACCCCGCACGGCGGCGGAGTGTTTTCGGTCGGCTCAATTTCGTGGGTCAGTAGCCTGCCGGTGGATGAACAGGTCGCTCAGATCACTGACAACGCCATCCGTCGGTTCCTGGAATGATTGTGATCTGCTGCCAAACGCCGTCTCGCAGGACAGACGCCCCCTTTCCGATCCGATTTGGCCAAAAGGTGCCAATTACTGTCTGTGTTGAACGCATTTGACGGGTTGTCTCAGCCTGCCGGATACTCAGAAATCAACGGACGATTTTCCTGTATTCCTTCAGATATCCGCAGCGGAATCAAGACGCCTATTTCCTCTGTGATTGCCACGTGGTTATACTTACGGGACCGTCGTTCAGTCGTTTCGTCTTGTGAGAGCAGTCACTTCGTCGACGATGGCGAGGGGCGAGTAGCATCGGGGCTCATGTCAATCGAAGGACCGTTATGAACCGAATCGCAACCGGGGTCGTGGTTCTGGGTTTAGGAGTTCTCTTACTGGCGAATGCCACACCAGCGGCGCTGGCAGCGACCGAGGTGTTTTCCCCGCTCAAATCCGACGACGTACGAACCCGAGTGCTGGCTTGGCTGAACGAGCAAAATGTGGCACCGGCCGTGCGACAACAGATCGAAGGGCTGTGGGCGGGAATCGACGCCTCCGTAACACCGGATCGTCTGCTGGAACTGGTCGTCCAATCGTTTGCCCTGGTCGATGCCGACGTGATGAAACTGGTTCGCGAGTGCAATCAGCCGCCCAGCGGGTTGGTGACGCCGCATGTCGAAATCCTGAACCAACCGAATCGCGGCCCATTCTTTCGCGCGAATATGAACTTGTTCTACGGCCGGTATCTGGTCGAACGCCGCCTGTTCGATGAAGCCTGGGACATTTTGAAAAGTACCGACGGCCGGCAAGTGGTCGACCCGGCTTCACTGTTCTTCTTTCAGGCGGTTGCCGCCCAGGGGATGCTGGAACTGAAACCCGCGTTGGACGCTATTGACCAGCTGTTGACGAATACCGAACAGGTTCCCGTCCGCTATTCGGCGACCGCGACTTTGATGCAGACCGATCTCAAAGGCTTGCAGGAAAAATCGCTGGATGAGATCGCCCGGTTGATGGCCGATTCAGAACGTCGCCTGGAACTGGGACGCGCGGGCGAAAAGGTGCAGGGGATTCAGGAGCGAATCATTTCCAACCTGGACGAGATCATCAAGAAGATCGAACAGCAACAGGGTGGGGGCGGCGGCGGTGGTCAGGGTGGCAACTCGAACAATCCGGGTGGCGGGGCCGACGACAGCAGCGTCAAAGGGGCAGAAGCTCCGGGGGAAACGGACAAAAAACGATTCGACAATAAAGGCAGTTGGGGCAACCTGCCCGAAAAGGATTTGACCAAAGCCAAAAACGATCTCAACAAAAATTTCCCCTCGCACTACGAACAGGCCATCGAAAAGTATACAAAAAAGCTGGCCACTCGAGCGGCCAAGAAGAAGTAAGACAGTGCGAGGATCGGGGTCACGATGAATGGATTTTGCCTGTTCGTTTGGTTGATGTTGGCTCAAACGCCAACCATCCAGGTTTCGACGCTGGCTGGCGAGCAGTATGAGGGGACGCTGGAAGCGTTCTCGCCCGACGCGGTCGTGGTGAAGGCAGATGCCAAACCCGTCACGATTCCGATCGGCGAAGTGCTGCTGCTGCGATCGATGCGGCCGACGATACCTCCTGCCACTGATGCCACGGTCGAAGTGCGACTGGTGGACAATTCGCGACTGCGAGTCAAAGCCATCACCTCGTCGGGAACGGCAGCGACTATCCTGCATCCCCAACTGGGTGAGCTACGATTGCCAACAGCCAGTATCACCAGCATCCGACTCGCCGCTCTTGATCCCAAAGTCGATGCGGAATGGACGCTGTTGACCGAAAGGCCGCTCAAAAAAGACGCCGTGGCCGTGCGCAAAGGCGATGTGCTCGATCATCTGGATGGCGTCATCGGTTCGCTGAACGAGGCGACGATGCAGTTTCAAATGGACGGCGACAATATCCCGATCAAACGCGAAAAAGTATTTGGCCTGATCTATTCCAAGCGAGAATCGTCAGCCAAGAAGGCCATCGCTCAACTGGAACTTGCCTCAGGCGACCGGTTGGCGGTCAAACAGATCGCCTGGACCGGAACGAATTGGAAGACGCGATTGGTCTCGGGGCTGGAATTGGACGTCACATCCGAGTTATTCCAGTCGCTCGACTACAGTCTGGGCAAAGTCACTTACCTGTCCGACCTTGAGCCGCGCAGTGTGAAAATGACGCCGTACTTCGACATTCCCGGATCGTTCCCCGTGAACGAATATCGCCGCGACAAGAATTTCGATGGCAGCCTGATCACGCTGGCTGACAAATCGTACGCCAAGGGTTTGGCCATTCACTCGCAGACCCTGTTGAAATATCGCCTGGGCGGCGAGTACCGACGTTTCCAGGCCGTGATGGGGATCGGCGACGAAGTGCCCAACGGAGATGTTGACGTTGTCTTCAAGGGCGATGGGAAGACACTATTTAAAGGCAGCGTGAAAGCGATGGAGTTGGGCGAGAAGGCCATCATCCACCGCGCCCTGCCACAGTCCTTGGACATCGACGTGACCGGCATCGTCGAATTCGAGATCTTTGTCGATTTCGGCAGCGATCAACGAGACATCGGCGACCGCCTCTACCTCGCCAACGCCCGCGTCGTCAAATGATTTTCACGCGCGTCGCATGAGGGGTTATGCGTCGCCAGGCTGCTTTCGCGTTGCATGGTGACAAAAAAGTTATCGACATTTTTGGAAAGGAATCCGAGCTTGTCGAGAGCTGAAAGCGGATTTGGTTATCGGTTGTCGATCGAACTGCCCAGGACGATGCCGCGCATGCTGTGGTAGTGGCACAGGGCGACGGCGAACGCGTCCGCCACGTCGTTTGGTTCGAGGACTTTTTCCAGTTTCAGTTCCTGTCGGATCGCGTGCTGGATCTGTTCTTTTGAGGCATGGCCGCTGCCCGTGAGCAGCCGCTTGACTTGTGTTGGTGTGTAGTGCACGACAGGGATTCCGGCATCGGCGGCGGCGAACAACAGGGCTCCGCGTGCGTGCGCCATCAGAATGGCCGTTTTGGGAAATTTCGATGTCGAAAAGACTTGTTCGATCGCCAATACCTGTGGTTTGAATTCGTCGATCACTTCCCGCAAGCCGCAGCCCAGTTCGTGAATGCGTTCTGCCAGCGTCAGATCGGCCGTCGACCGGATGACGCCTCCTTCTCGCAATACGGGACCGCTCGCCGATCGTCCAAGAATCGCATAGCCCGTCCGATTCAAGCCGGGATCGACACCCAGGACGCATTGAGGTCGCTCGGAAACGTCAAAATGCGGGGAAACGGGGGACATACGTGCCAGCTCCAGAATTTTGAGTGGTTGTACCTGCCGTCGCACGGCGTTGGAAGAGGGGCTTTGACGCCAGAGGTCTGGGTTGGGTAACCTGAAGTTGGAATTCCTCATCAGGAAATCGACATGGCCGCCTCGCAACATCACTGCAACGGACCGGTGAAACGCCGCGAATTTCTTTCGGCAGGCCTGTTGGGTCTCGGCGGTCTGAGCCTGCCCGATCTGCTGCGGCTGCGAGCCCAGGCGGCTGAAGCCCAAAAAATTGTTGATCACGAGACGTCGGTGATCTTTGTCTGGCTGCCGGGTGGACCGCCGCATCTGGACATGTACGACATGAAACCCAATGCGCCGCAGGAATATCGCGGTGCATTTCAGCCGATCGCCACTAACGTCGCCGGGTTGGACATCTGTGAATTGATGCCCCGGCAGGCTGCGATCGCTGACCGGTTTTCGATTGTGCGATCGGTGTCGCACACCTTTGCGGATCACGGCGGTGGTCATAAACGGATGATGACGGGCCGCATTCCGTTGACACCGGTCGAAACCGTGAATGATGCGCCTGCCACCGGTTCGATCGTCGCCAAGTCTCGCGAACGGATCAACAACGGCCTGCCGAACTACGTTTCGTTCAATCCCAGCGGAAGAACGGGCGACGTCTTCGCGCAAGGGGCCGCGTATCTCGGTCAGTCGTATCTGCCATTCACAGTGGAAGGAGACCCGAATTCGCCGAAATTCGTCGTGCCCAATATCAGCCCGCTGAAAAACATGTACGATCGCATTGACGATCGGATGGCCTTGCTGGGGCAGCTTGATCGGATTGAACGTCAGATCGACGCCTCGCATTTGATGGAATCGATGGACCGCTATCAGCAGCGAGCGGTCAGCATGCTGACCAGCGACCGAGCCAAGCGGGCGTTTGATCTGACTCGCGAACCCGATGCCGTGCGCGATCGATACGGCCGGCATTGCTGGGGACAACGGGCTTTGATGGCCCGGCGGCTGGTCGAAGCGGGCGTCAGCTTTGTGACGGTGGTCATGGAAAACCCGTATCAGTCGGGAATCGCGCCCTCGAAGCAAGGGACCTATAACTGGGATTCGCATGCCGTCAATTGTCATATCTGGGACGATTTGAAAATCCGTTTGCCGATCTACGATCAGGCGGTCAGCACGTTGATCGAAGATCTTTACCAGCGAGGCTTGGATCGAAAGACGCTCGTCTTGGTGACCGGTGAATTCGGGCGGACCCCGCGCATTGAAAATTCGATCGGCAGCCAGACGAAGATCAAGCAGCCTGGCCGTGACCACTGGCCTCAATCGATGTCGTTGATCATGGCCGGCGGCGGTATGAGAACCGGTCAAGTCGTGGGCGCCACCAATACTAAAGGCGAACATCCCACCGACCGACCGCTGACCCCCAACGATCTTTGGGCCACCGTCTATCGTCATCTGGGAATCGATTTTACGGAATCCTTTCCCGATTACCGCGGTCGTCCGATGCCCATTCTGCCGTCCGGCCAACCAATCAGTGAACTGCTGCGGGGCTAAATCAATTTTCAGGAGTGGCCTGCGAGTTCAGTTGCGAGTTTCCGCTGTGTCACGGTGTGAGGTGTCTTAATTGACTTCGCTGGTGATCAAGTCGTACTACCAAGTCGACGTGGGCAAGAATTCGATATGACTGCCGACAGGTGAATGATGTCTGACGTGATCCCAGCAACTCCGTTAATGACAACACCGCCGCGCAGTGAAACCGGAATTCGTGCATTGCTTCGGTTCCGTGCGGGGCTGTTGATCGGACTGCTTGTGGCGGGTGTCTGCGGCGGATTCTGGCTGACGCATCGCGCCGTCTGGGCAGTCGCGATCGCCGGGGGTGTGACGGCAACCCTGGATTTACCGCCTGCGGGACCCGGCCAACTATGGGAATCGTTGCTTCCCGAATTCACGCAGCCGTTCGTGCAATTGTCGACGATCAAAGCGAGCCGACTATTACCCGCGGATTGGGATATCTTCGCAGTGAGCTTGGTGGAGGCTCCGGTGGACCATCGCTGGATGCCGCATCTGGGCTCGATGGTTGCACTGACATGGCTGGCGGTGGAACAGCGGCAGATTGGTCCCGAACTCGCTTCGTTGGGACGCCTGACAAATCTGCGCAGTCTGAAGGTGGTAAACGCTCGCTCTGGATCCGACCTGAAGCATCTGCTGAACCTGTCCCATCTGGAACAGATTCGTTTCGTGAACCCGGCCGGTTTAGTCGATGGCTTTGAATCGCTTGGACAATTGCCTTCGCTGCATTTCTTGGAGATTGAAGCACTCGATGCGACAGCGCCAGGATGGGCGACATTGTTACGGCAGTGCGATGGCTGGTCAAACATCGAAACGGTTTCGATTCGGACCATTCATCCGGTGACATCCGGCCTCGAAGCGCTGCGATCCTGTCCGTCGCTCAGAACTCTGGCGATTTCGGCACCGCTCAGTCCTGCCGATCTCGTGGCACTGGCACAGGTCGAGCAACTGACGAGTCTCACGTTGGATTCTCATAGACTGGTGCGTAATGCCTGGCGACCACTTGGCCAGCTGTCACATCTGACCTCACTCAAGATCTATGTGAGAGGCGACGAGCGACCACCGCTGGAGGAACTTCTCCAGGCGCTCCCGCACTGCGAAATTGAAATCGGCCCTTGAACGACCAATTTGGGTTTGAGATAGTTCGCCCCCAAGCCCCTGAGGGGCCTTTATTTTTTGACGATCCCAATCGAAAGGAGCGAAATATGTCCTCGTATCGTCGTGCGGGATTCACACTGGTCGAATTATTAGTGTCCATCGCCATTATCGCGGTCTTAGTCGCGCTCTTGGTTCCCGCCGTTCAACAGGTGCGAGAAGCCGCTCGCAAAATGGACTGCCAGTCGCATTTTCGGCAAATCATTCTGGGCGTTCATCAGTATTACGAGATCAACAATGGTAAATTTTTTCTGCATCACCCGTTTGACGCGGATGTGATTGCCGAAGCCAGTGCGGCTGATTCGTTTGCCGAGATTTACTGGGAAGACAAGATCATGCCCTTCGTGGGCAGCGCGGCGGAATCCAACGAAGCGGTCGCGAAACAGGGCGTCAATGTCGCCACGAACGCCGTCTATCGTTGCATGTCGGACACGTCAGTTCCTTCGCCGTATATCGATCCCGTCACGGGCCTCACCGACGGATTACAACAGCGAACGAGTTACGTGATGAATTCGCTGCTCAGTCACAAAACGCGACGCTACGGTTTATGGACACTGCCGAGATTCCAAATGGAAGTTGGATTGTCCAATTTCGTTTGTTTTTCCGAGCGAAACGCGGCCGCATTCACGCCGCCAGCGGACAACGATCCGCGGCAGGACGATTACGATATCTGGCTGGGAACCGATATCATCCGGCCCTGGATTGCCTATCAGCGGCACAACGGCGCGGCCAATTATCTTTATCTCGACGGCCATGTCATGACATTGAATTTCGGTACGGCCGTCATCGACATGTATCCCGACAAGGTCGTCCTGGTCACGGATGGCAGCTACCTCGAATAGCGGTCGTTCAAGGCCAACGAATCGCCGGCCCCAGTCAATCAGGTCGAGCGGATTGACAGTTCCTTCTCGCTGGATTAGAAAAACACCACTGGCAGAGACAATGCGACTTTAGTTTCTGTGGTGTGGAGGAAGTGGATGTTATCGACGCAACGAGCCCCGCAACGTTCCGGTTTTACTCTGATCGAGTTACTGGTCGTGGTGGCGATCGTCGCCGTGCTGATTGCCCTGTTGCTGCCGGCCGTGCAACAGGCTCGCGAAGCGGCTCGCCGGACGCAGTGTCGCAACAATCTCAAGCAACTTGGTCTGGCGATTTACAATTACGAATCGACAATGGGCAGCCTGCCGCCCACTGCGGTGATTGTCCGAAATCCGGATAACACTCTCAGCACCAGCTACCTCGGCCCGCTGGCCCGGATCCTGCCGTACATCGAACAGGGCAACACGTACAATCAGATCAACATCAACACCACCTACGGTGATTTGTCGAACCAACCGGCGGTGGCCCGTGTGACGGGGTTGTTCCTCTGTCCCAGCGAACCGAATTCGCAGCCCGACCAGGATGTGTCGTTCGGCCTGATCGGGGGAAATAACTACGGCTTTTGCATGGGGGACTGGTACGTCTGGGGCGGAACCAGCGGCACCGTGCCGACCCGTTCGGCGTTCGGTGTGGACTTGAATCGTCGCTGGTCCGATTTCTCTGATGGACTCAGCCAGACTTTGTTCATGTCCGAAGTGAAGAACTATCAGCCTTACATTCGCGACTGTGGATCCCTGGTCAATATCCACGACCCGAACAACGTTCCGCCTCCGAATGCCGATCCCGATACGGTCGCGCCCGAATATGCCGCTGGCGGTTGCACCTTCTTGTTGAACGGTCATTCGCAATGGGCCGAGTTGGCCGTGCATCACATCGGTTTCACCACCGCCTGGCCACCCAACAAGAAAACGCCGGGCGGGCCAGGCAATGCCTACCCTGATGTCGACCTGAACAGCGAACGCGAACGACTAGGCGGGCCAACCTTTGCCGCCGTCACGTCGCGCAGCCACCATGTGGGGGGCGTGCATTCGATGTTTGGCGATGGCACGGTAAAACTGATTTCTTCTTCCATCGATGGCCTGCTGTGGCGAACGCTCGGGACCATCGCTGGCGGCGAAGTTGTGTCAGGCGATGAATATTAAGCTGCTGAGATCAGCCGGCCAAAGGGATTCGATGCGAGTCGTTGTCTTGGGGTTCATTGGTGTCTTGCTGGCCGCAGGATGCTCGTCTTCGGTCAGTCAGGGGTATCCGCCCGAACAGGCCAAAGAAACGCTCGTCACAGCGCTCGAGGCTTGGAAATCGGGCGATACGAAATCGTTGTCCGAGCGGAATCCGCCGATCCGATTCAGCGACGACGATCAAATAGCGGGGGCTCAAATGATCGAGTATCAATTAGAACTTCGCACCATTCTTCCCTTCCAAAACGTGAAGGTGGAGCTGGTTCTGAGAGACAACCAGGGGCAGACCTTACGCAAGACGGCCGTCTATCAAGTGGGGCTGAAACCCGGACGAACGGTGCTGCGTAGTGATCACTGATTCATCACTCGAGACGACCCGCGACGTTCAAATTCGATCGGATCGATGGCAACCGACGATCGAATCGAGTTCACTGAATCCGTTAATCGACATCAATGACACACGAAGGGTTTTGCCGTGCATCGAGGGACGTTTGTGCTGTTTTGGGGCTGCCTGTTGGTGGGACTGGTTCAGGCCAATGACGCCGCGACGGGAAATCGGCGCTGGGATTTTGAATCCGACACGGCGGGCCAACCAGCTGCGGGGTTTCGATCAGTGGTCGGCAGCTGGACGGTGGCTCGAGATGGTCAAAATCGCGTCTTGGCTCAGACCGCCCAGAATGATGATCCGGTTTTCAATCTGATTCTGCGTCCCGATGTGCTGTATTCCGATTTGGATCTCAGTGTGCGACTGAAAGCCAATCAAGGCATCGTCGATCAAGGCGGTGGACTCGTCTGGCACGTGAAGAATGCCCAGACCTATTACCTCACTCGCTTCAATCCACTCGAAGATTCGTTTCGCGTTTACAAAGTGGTGGATGGCAAACGCACTCAATTGGCCAGCATCAAAGCGCCAGGAGACCTGAACTGGCATACGCTGCGAGTGAGCATGCACGGCAGTCAGATCCGCTGCTCGCTCGATGACACGATTCGGCTGGAGGTCGTCGACAGTTCCATTCGAGGCTACGGTCGCATTGGATTGTGGTCGAAGTCCGACGCGCAATCGTACTTCGACGACCTGCAGGCTGCCGGCGAATTTGTCCTGCCGAAGCCGTCCGAACCACTGGCGGAAACGAAGGAATTCGAGATCAAGGGCGAGCGTCCCTATTTGGGGGGACGTGAGGTCGACCTGTGGGGACTGCGCTGTGGCAACGTGTTCTTAAGCGACGCGGTCACCGAGCGATTCATTCGCAACTTTGACAACATGAATGCGCATGGGATCAATCTGGTTGGCGTTTATATTCAAGGGGTGAACGCCGGTTTTCCGGATGGAAACGCCGGGCTGAATGGATTCAGTCGTCACGGCGAACTCTTGTCGGAAGTCGCTCGCCGGATCGAATGGCTGGTGCGTGAAGCAGACAAACGCGGCATGGTCGTCATGATCGGCGTCATCACGCCGCGGAAGGATCAGGACTTTTATGATGATGCGGACATGCAGCATGCCATCGAAGAGACTGCACGATTCCTGCAGGAGAAAAAACTCAGCAATGTGTTCGTCAATCTCTGTGACGAGTTCAACCACCCGCTGAACGCCGACAAGCTGCTGATCCGTGAGCCGGATGGTCCACAGAAGAAAAACCGGATGACCGCCTGGTTCAAAGCGATTGCGCCCGGGATCGAGGTCGGAATCGGCCCGCACTGGAAATCAGGCACGGCCGACCACTACCCGACGATGAATGTGCGGATCATTCAAAAGGGAATGCCGATTCCCCAAGAGGGTTTTGTGGTCAACGTCGAACCGATTCGGGAAGACTATTTCCAGAACGACGGGATTTTTAACCAGACGAATATCGACAACATCTTCAAGAATTGTCGTGAATATCTGGATGCGCCGAATGCCGTCTTCATGTTTCATTCGGGCTTCGTGCAGGGGATCACCAACTACAGTGGAACCGCCCCGCATGGCGAAATGGGCGGCTATGGAACCGGCCCCACCGATCGGGGCATCAAGTTCTATTATGAGTGGGTTCGCGACAACGTCGGACGTTGGGAATACCCCAACCACGTTCCGGCGGCCGAGTTCTCGACCAAACCGCAAGGCGATTGAATCCGGCAGCGGCGGTATGGGAACTTGTCGAAATTCCCGTCCGGGATTTCGTAGTTACCATTCGCCCAGAACTTCACCGCCGTTGCGACTGCCCAGACCTTGCCACGTCGGAAGGTCAATCACATTCGACATGAATTGCACATGACCATCGCAAAAGAGCGAATGCACGCCGCCAGTGTGTCTGCTGTGCGTCGCGACGTTGTGCGACAGCCGACTCCACCAGTAATAGTTCCGCACGCTGTGCGGCAATCCTCCGCGACAATCAATATTGGTGTCGTTCGGACTGCGAATGTGGTTATACATGGAATGGCCCGGAGCACCGTACAGCAGACGATTGCCTCGAGTCAGCTGCAGGTTGCTGCCGGCGATACAGTCGCCGGGATAGTTCAATAGCTCGGGGCCGTTATTGGTGTTGTTGTTGCCGGTGGTCAGTACAAATCCCGTTGACGGTGCGACGCCGGTCCAGTCACCGCCGCTGCTGGTGGGATCGCCAACTTTCGACAGCACTTGCTCGCTGATACAGATGGTCTGGCTGGTTCCATCCGAGATATCCGCAAATCGCACATTGGAATTCTCAAAGAAAACCCCGGTCACTGCTGTTGAGCCCGGATTGTTCAGGGACACGGGAAAGGTCGTTCCGGTGTTCATCACGTAATTCGTGACCCCGACCATTCCCGTTCCCTGGGCCAGGGCCGGAATTCCCGAGTCGGACGGGCATTGGAACATCGGCAGGTGAACGGTGCTGGGGCCATTGTTGGGCGTTGTATCGGGGCCGCTGTTGAAGTTGATCTGATTGTACAGCGGGCCTTGGTCGAGTTGTGGCAACAGTTGAGCGAACGCCGAGAAGCAATTTCCCGTTCCCGTGGTCGAATTGCTGTTGGCGGATGCCGTATGGTCGTCCGTCGGTGCAACGTACACGATGCGTCCCGGTGGAAACGCTCCGAACGCATCGGCGTAGTTATGGATGGCCAGTCCCAGCTGTTTCATGTTGTTTTTGCATTGCGACCGCCGGGCGGCTTCGCGGGCCTGCTGCACGGCCGGCAACAGCAAAGCAATCAGTACGGCGATGATGGCAATCACGACCAGTAGTTCAATCAGCGTGAATCCGCGACGACACCAAGCATAAACCATGATCGACTTCCTCGTTTGTGGATGGTGGTGATGTCACCGTGCATGAAAAGGCATGATCAGATCATAGAAATGTCATGATAATGACATCAAGCGAGGCAGGGTGCCGCGGTGATGGCGGCAGAGAAGGAGGGAAGAAGAACGCGGAGCGGGCCGATAAGCCGGGTTTTGTCGTGGACGATCATTTCTCTGGGCCGACGATTACTCGACGGCTCTAGCAACCTACCCGGACGGTGGACGAGACGGACAGCCTCGCGCCGTCGAGTTGTTTCCAACTCGACGATCTACGCCCTGCTTGGTCTTGCTTCCGGTGGGGTTTACCGAGCCGAACCGGTCACCCGGTCCGCTGGTGCGCTCTTACCGCACCGTTTCACCCTTACCTCATCGTCGCCGTCCCCGAGCAAGCTCGGGGTGCAACGTCGATGATCGGCGGTTTACTTTCTGTGGCACTATCCCGGTCCTTGCGGACGGTGGGCGTTACCCACCACCGTGTCCTGTGAAGCCCGGACTTTCCTCCATGGTGTGAAGCGAACTTCCCACCACAGCGATCGTCTGGCCCACTCCGCGAACCAAGAACTGTACGGAACACCGCGGCTTGAAGATAGGGTGAAGGGATTCCGGTCGTGTCTTAATCACGTGGGTCAGTTTGTCGACTCGATCGAATGCACTCGGTTCCGTGGCTTGCTGACCAGCAAATAGGCCGAGATGAGCGTTAGCGGGATGACGACTGACCAATAGGGGATAACGGCCACTGTTCCGGGTGTCATTTGAACGATTTGGTTGCCGACTTGTTTTGTCCCATCGACGCTGATGCCAAATCCAAACCCACACCACTTCCCACGCCATTCGAAGAACGGATTTTCAAATAGGCGATCATCGATGTCCGAGAATCGTCTGGAGATGAATTGGGGAAACAGAAAAAAAGCGTCTCCGTGCTGCGTCAGCCAAACCAGTGACGAATCATTCGACACCAACGATGCAGACCGTTTCATCCCGACGGGGATCGAGACCCCCTCAATGAAAGTCAGGCTTCTCACCCATCCGGCCATCAACACGCAGGCCAGGACCAGCGTGACGGTTCCCGCCGTTCGTCGCCTTCCTTGAAAAAAAGTCCGCATGATTCATGCTCGCAGACTGTGGAAATAGAGAAAGCACCCCGGATCGTCTCCAGAGATTTCTGTCAGTCATCGGAAGTCGAGTTATTAGGTCGTGGTTTCACTGCTCGGGTGGGTTTTTGGCGCGGTCGCTCGTTCGACTTTCTTCAGCATCGCCACACCGATCTTTCGCTGCCAGGGTTTGAAGTCATCGCTCATGTTTCGCGTTCGCTCTTTGGCCGCTAAGTAAAGCGACAGGCCCCTCGGACTGTGCCCGGGGGCCTTTGTTGCTGATTGACGAACTTCGAGCCGAAGTCACCCGAAACTCGACCGGTTCGCGAAAGGATCCGAGCCGTGTTCCTGTTACGAGGCCGGTCTCTCAAATCCGGCGGTAACCGTCACATGTGTAGATGCAGCTTTTGCTCGCCTTCGGGTTGGTTTTGCCAGTACCAGTGTCCGATATGCCGTAGTTTTCCCGGTTCTTCGGGCAGTTCCACAAACAGGAACGGATCGGCCGCAATGATCGTCAGCGGGATGATCAGCTTCGGAATAAACGCCGCAATGGCGATCGGAGTAATCGACGACGACAAGAACGGTGCGACGTAGCCGATGATCCGCACTTGGTACTCGAGCAGTTCCAGAACCACGGACGCCGCTTCGATTCCGTGGCCCAGCCAGGTGCTGTTTTCCGGTATGACTGTCTGCGAGCAACCGAATCGGCAACGTTCCAGTTCGGCAATGATCGCGGCGCGAGTCCGTTCTCGAACGTCACGTCGTGCCTTTTTCCAATAGCCGACCATCCGCTGCCCCGCCAGTAGAAATCCTCCACAAACGCGTCGAGCAAAACTCCAGGAGCGAGCTGGCAAGCAAGCGATACTCACGGCGGCGCGATACAGCCAACCCCAACGCAGGGCATTGCGCTGTGCCGCTGCGATGCGACGGGCGGCTTCCATTCGCACTTCGGCGGCCGTCACAGGAATCGGCAGGCCGTCCTCGTTCTTCTCGTCACTAAATAGCGGCACGCCGTACCAGATGGTCGCCTGAGGATGAAGCATGTAGGCGCAGGACAACGCCCGCAGAACCTTCGGCGGCGGATTATCGGGGATCTGGGCCGGATTTTTGGTCATCGTCATCACCAGATCGCTTCGGCCTTGCAACCACAGCGACTGCTCGATCAGGTGCACGACCTGATATTCGTCTGCCCAATCTGGATGAAAAGACAGTTGCCGCAGGACGAAATCCTTGTCTTGAATTTGTTGCCGCGTGCCACGCAGCGCCAAGGTGACGGCCAGTCGTTCGATGCATCCCGGCTTCAGGATCTGCAGCGTGTCTCGCGACAATCCCTGCAGGCCGAAGGGAGAATTCTCTTCTTCGAGCCTGACCCGGTGAGGGCCCGACAACACGGAATCTTGTAACAATTCGGCAGTTGCGGCGTGCGACATGGTGAACCGATCCCCCCTGAGATTTTTTTGGCGAACGAAAATCCACTGTGATGTGTCGAACAGTGGGTAAGCGCCGGCGAATCGCTGAAAACCTGATCCTGACCGAACGACGAACGCGAAAGAGATGTGACGAATCAATGATGACTTAAGTGTGTTTGTCTCTATCTCGGTCGTCAAGCCTGAATTGATCGTCCGTTCCGTTAAAAGACGGTTCAGGCGTTGATGGATGCCGCCCGGCAACCACAAATATGCCCGCCCCGCAGCGTATGAGGGTCGGTTGCCAACGGGCTGCTGTTCGCCCACAATTTTCCTGACAGGACGAAATTCTTCGCCGCCGAAGAGCACATTCAAGGACGTACGCGATGGCAGGTATTCGATGTTGGCAAGTGGATGCATTCACCGACCGACCGTTCGGCGGCAATCCCGCGGCCGTCTGCTGGCTCGATGCCGAGCCGGAATCGGCCTGGATGCAGTCGGTCGCGGCGGAAATGAATCTGTCCGAAACGGCTTTCGTTTGGCGAGCCAATGACCAGCTGGAACTGCGCTGGTTCACACCAACGGTCGAGGTCGATTTGTGCGGTCACGCGACTCTGGCGACGGCGCGGGCGATTTGGTCTGACGGACTGGTGCCATTGGATCAACCGCTGCGATTTCAGACTCGCAGTGGCGAGTTGACCTGTCATCGTCGCGGCGACTTCATTGAACTCGATTTTCCGGCGACGCCGCCGACCGAAATCAGTCCTTCGGCCCTCTTGATCGAGTCCCTGGGCGTGACCCCCGTGTATGTCGGGACATCGCGGTTTTACCAATTGGCGGTGCTGGAATCTCCCAATCTCGTGCGTTCGGTCCAGCCGGATTATCGGAAAATGGCCCAAATACCGACCCGCGGCGTGATTGTCACGGCCGCTTCCGACGACCCTCGTTTCGATTTTATTTCCCGGTTTTTCGCGCCCGCCCTGGGAGTCGACGAAGACCCGGTGTGCGGCTCGGCCCATTGTTGTCTGGCCCCTTATTGGGCCGGACGATTGGGGCGAACCACGCTGCAGGCGTATCAGGCTTCGGCACGCGGTGGAGTGCTGAAGCTGCGCTGGGAGGTGGATCGTGTCATCCTGGGTGGTCAGGCGGTGATCGTCTGGCGCGGGGAATGTTACTGTTGATGAGGCGTAAATCCTGCGAATTCCGAAGTGCTGGCGGGGGAAGATTGCTTGTAGAGCGGATAGTTATGCGAGGGGGCGATACAATCACGGTGTCCCGTCCGGGCTGCTCACATGTTGACTTTACCTGACTGAAAACAGAGACGAATTCGTCGATTCCCGGCCCTGTACTCGGGGAGATGTGGACGGCGTGAATCAGATCTGGGGATTGATTTTGGAACGATTGCTCGATCGAATTGCTCGCGGCAATTTCCTCTGCCATAGGGAGCTACCACAATGAAAGCCGCCTTTATCCGTCAAACCGGTGCACCGTCCGTCATTGAATACGGTGACCTGCCGACGCCCGAGCCCCGTCCAACTGAGGTACTGGTCAAAGTCGGTGCCGTTGCCGTAAATCCGATCGACACCTATATCCGAGCCGGGATCGTGTCGATGATCTCGCAGTTCCCCTATATCATTGGTTCGGACCTGGCCGGGACCGTTGAAGCGGTGGGCAGCGAAGTGAAGCGGTTCAAGGCCGGTGATCGGGTCTGGGGTAGCAACCAGGGACTGTTCGGTCGCCGCGGGACGTTTGCGGAATATGCGTCCGTCGACGAACGCTGGCTCTATCCGACGCCTGCTCGGGAAACGGATGCCGAAGCCGCTGCCGGGGCCTTGGTGGGACTGACAGCCCATATGGGACTGTTCCTGCATGCCGACCTGGAGCCGGGTGAAGTGGTCTTCGTCAACGGCGGTGCCGGCGGAGTGGGATCGGCGGTCGTTCAACTGGCCAAAGCGGCCGGAGCGTTTGTGGTGACGACCGGTGGCTGTGACGAAAGCTTGGCCATCTGCAAAAAGTTCGGGGCCGATCTGGCGTTGAACTACAACTCGCACAATCTCGACGATCAGATCCGGGCGTTCAGTCTGCCGCACGGCGGCGTGCACGTCTGGTTTGAAACTCAGCGCGAACCGACCCTGGACCGAACGGTGTCTGCGATGGCGCCGCGAGGCCGCATCGTGTTGATGGCCGGTCGAGCGTCACGTCCTGAATTCCCTGTGGGACCATTTTATGTGAAAGATCTGCGGATACTGGGCTTTGCCATGTTCAATGGCGCTCCCGAAGAACAACGCGCCGCGGCCGATAAACTGAATACACTGTACGAGTTCAACCGATGGAGACCGCTCGTGGGAAAGATGATGTCGCTCAGCGAAGCGGCGGACGCTCATCAGTTCCAAGAAGACAACACCTTGAAACGAATGGGAACGCTGCGCGGTAAAATCGTGTTGACGCCTTAGGCGTGAAGTGCGGAATGACAAGGCCGACCGACGTGAAGTAAGACTTCGCTTGCAGGGTGACGTTCGTTAATCGCGGCTTCCTCTGGTATTGCGCGGCCGCTTCTGTCACATTCGCAGAGGTTTTTTCGCACTTGTACGACGCCTTCGTCTGATTTTCTTTACACTCCAGAACGGATTGCCTCTTGGCCGAACCTATTCGCGACGAACTGCAAGTTCAGCATCGTACCGCCATTTTAGTCTCTGTCCCTGATCCCAGTCGAAAGTTGGGCAAAGAGCGGGCGCTCGATGAACTGAAGGGGCTGGTCAAAACCGCAGGAGTCAAAGTCGTCGGGGAACTGGTTCAGTTACGCGGTCGGCCTCACCCGGGAACCTGTCTGGGCAAAGGCAAGATCGAAGAGTTGAAAGATCTGGTCGATGCGACAGGCGCTGAACTCGTCATCTTCGACAACAACCTGACCCCCTCGCAGGGACGGCATCTGGAAGAACAGACGCAGCGGATCATCGTCGATCGCAGCGAATTGATTCTCGACATTTTTGCGACGCACGCGCGGACGGCCGAGGCTCGGTTGCAGGTTGAGTTGGCTCAATTGCAATACACGCGAACTCGACTGAAACGAATGTGGACCCACTTGGAACGGATCGAGGGGGGGATCGGCGCCAGTCGTGGTCCGGGTGAAAAGCAAATCGAGACGGACCGCCGGATCATTGATCAACGAATCGACGAACTGAAGCTGCGACTGGCCGAAGTGGAAGTTCGACGCGAACGGATGGTGAGGCAACGTGAAAATCATTCGCTGGTGTCGGTCGTCGGGTACACCAATGCGGGCAAAAGTACGCTGATGAACGCCCTCACCGGAGCCGACGTCTTGGTCGCTGATCGATTGTTTGCCACGCTCGATACGCGCACTCGCAAATGGACGATTCCCTCGTGGGGCGAATTGCTGCTCAGCGACACGGTCGGATTTGTTCGCGACTTGCCGCACTCATTGGTTGCCTCGTTCAAATCGACGCTGGAAGAAGCACGGCAGGCGGATCTGTTGCTGCATGTGGTGGACGCTTCGAACCCCGAAGCCGAACAGCAGGCGGAAACGGTCGAGCGGGTGTTGGATGAAATCGGTGTCGAGATTCGCAACTTCATCCTGGTCTTGAATAAGGTCGACGCCGTTCAAGATCGGGGCGTCATCGATATCTTGCGAGCGAAATACGCTCATTCGGTGACTGTATCGGCCTTAACGGGCGAAGGTCTGGACAAGCTCGGCTTGCTGGTCGGCGAACTACTCGGAGAAGGCTATGTCGAAGCCGAGATTGTGACGTCGGCTGGCAACGGCAAGTTGTTCGCTTTTCTGGCCGAGCATGCGGAAGTCACACACTCCGACTACGTCGATTCCACGGCGATCCTACGCTGCCGCATCTCGCGCAATATTCTCTGGCGGGTCAACGGCGAAGGAACCACGGTTCGCATTCTCGAACGAGCCGCGCCCACGGCGTAGGGTGCTGAACCAGTTCGCACCAGTCTTGCACAGTGGCTCCGAAACCAAGCCCCCTTCTTAGTCGGACGATGAAGAAATCGACCCCGATTCGCCAATCGCATCACCTCAACACGTGCAGCTCACGTGTTGATCTTCGCCTCACACCGGATCAACATCCTCCCCTCTCAACGCGCAAGCGACATCACCACATATAACCCATCATGCGACGCGTGTGAAAAATCATTCGAGGAAGAGGAATTCGTTGGTGTTGAGGAGGGCGTGGCACAGGTCGGTAAGGGCGGCGTCGCTGGCGTTTTGTGGAGTCGTTGATTCAGCAGGGGCGGGTGACGCCGCGGTAGGGGGCGGGGGTGTGGTCGTGGTGATCAATTGGTATTGGTGGTCGAGAAACTTGAGTGCGGTCTGGACTTCACTTGCGGTGGCGGGGCGACCGAAGGTGATCTGCCAGGCGCGTTGGATCTGTTCGGCCGGATCGGCGGAAGTCGCTTCGTGAGTCGCTCTCGCAGCCAATTGCTGAGCGGCCTGCAGGATCAGGCGGCTGTTGAGTAGCATCAGGGCTTGTGGGGCGATGGTGGTTTTTGTGCGGCAACCGCACGCTTCGTGCATATCGGGAAAATCGAAGGCGGCCATCAACGGATAGGGCAGATTCCGTTTCGCGAAGATGTAGATCGACCGGCGGGTGCGCTGTGATGGTTCGCTCAGTTTCCAGTCTTCGCTGCTGAAGTGAGGAGGCAGCTCCGGTCGTGTTCCTGGGCCGTACATCGCATCGTTGAGTTGGCCCGAGGCCATCAGCCAGGCGTCGCGAATTCGTTCTGACGAAAGTCGTTGCCGAGGGAAATACGAATAGGGAAGTGGGGACGTGGTTTCTGCCGCGGTGGAATCGTCGGACGCTGATTCGGTGGGCTTCGTGTCTGACCGCTGTCGATAGGTGGCCGATAACACGATCAGGCGATGCAGGCGTTTGGAGTGAAATCCCCGGTCGATGAAGTCGCTGGTCAGCCAGTCCAATAGTTCAGGGTGCGTCGAGGGAGGCGTTTGCGTACCAAAGTCGTTGGCGTTGGAAACCAACCCTTGGCCGAAGTGTCCTTGCCAGATCCGATTCACCCAGACACGCTGAGTGAGCGGGTTGTCACCGGAGGACAGCCACCGCGCCAAAGCGGACCGACGGCCCGACGAACGTTCGTTGGGCGGCGAGATTGGGGGCGAGATCTGCGTGGTCTCATTGCGTAAGATTGTCGGCACGTGCGGGACCATGACCTCTTTCGGCTTGTCATAGCTGCCATTTTCCATGCGCTGGGTGACCGGTGGCTCGGGCGTCAGTTCCGCGACGGCCATCACCGTGACTTCCTGATTGGGGACGGGCCGACGCAATTTGGCATCTGCCATTAGCAGCAGCAATTCTTCACGCCGGGCTTTCGCCGCGTCGTCGAGCTGCTTGGGAATGTCCTCTTCTTTGACTGTCATCTGACGAGCGGACCAGAAGGCGAGTTGCCTTTGCATGGTCGTGCGGTCTTCGATGGGCAGATCCAGTGCCTCGAGGATTTCGGCCGGGAACTTCATTCGGCGGTCACCCTGCAGCTTCACGCGCGCCGGCAGTTCCAACTGGTTCAGTTCTTGCCGCAGTCTCGCCGTGTCGGCCCGCCAGGCTTGTTCGCGTCGTCGGTATTCGGACAATTGAGTGTCCGTTCCTACCGCGACTTTGTCTTCGAGCACAATGCCGGAAAAGAAGGCTTGCAGTTGATAGAAGTCGGTCTGTAACAACGGATCGAATTTGTGGTCGTGACATTGGGCACAACCAATCGACAGACCAAGAAAGGCGGCTCCGACATTGGCGGTCAGGTCGTCAAGTGACGTTTGGCGAGCCAGGCGAACGTTGGAGGCATTACTTTCATCGGGCCACATGCGGCAATAGCCAGTCGCTGCTTGCGATTCGGCGTCGTCGGGAAACAGTTCGTCGCCGGCCAGTTGATCGGCAATGAAACGATCAAAGGGCAAGTCGCGATTGAACGCCCGGATGACATAGTCGCGATAGGTAAAGGCCGCCGGTCGAATCGGATCGGCGTTGAATCCCGATGTTTCGGCGAATCGAACCACATCCAACCAATTTCGGCCCCACGCTTCGCCGAAATGAGGATGGCTCAGTAGCCGATCAACGACCTTTTCGAAGGCATCGGGTGAATCATCCGTCAGGAACTGTTCGGCTTCTTCCGGAGTCGGTGGCAATCCGATCAGGTCGAAGGTAACTCGTCGCAATACTGTTCTTCGATCGGCGGGCGCGGACAGATCGGCTCCACCGCGTTGCAGTTGCTCGACGATCAGGGCATCGATCGGAGTTTCCAGCGACACGGTGCTTGAGGAGACGGCCGGGACTGCCGCGCGGATAACCGAACGAAAGGCCCAATGATTTCGCTGGGCCGGGGTAAACGCGTCGGGTTCGGCGGACTGACCGCTGCTGATCGAGCAGGTCAGAATCGAGAACACGGCCATCCCACCGAGCAGGGTGTGCGAACGATAGGGCATCAGGGCGACTCTCCCGGCAAACGCGATCGTGAACCTTCTCACGGGACTGAAAAGAATACCGCGCTCCTGGACTCTTCGCGACAGTCTGCCGTTGGACTCGGCTTCCTCCTTCGAAAAGAAATCAGACTCGCTGAGAAGACGACATTCCGTCTATTTGTTATGGTGACAGCCGTGCCAGGCACAGGTGCGAGCGATCCCACCGGTGTCGGACGAGCCTTTTCGAGAGTCGCGATTATCGGATGGTCCCTATGAGTTCTCATGCACCTAACCTGGACGATTTGATTTCGCTGAATCAGGAAATCGCAGCGCTGGTCAGGGCTGGAATTCCTTTGGAATTGGGCCTGCGTGGGCTGTCCGGCGGCGGCGTACGACTCGCGGCGTTGTCTGATCGGCTGGCGGCACGATTGGCGAACGGGCTGACGTTGTCGGCCGCTTTGGCCGAAGAAGGTTCCGCCGTTTCGCCCGTTTATACCGCCGTCATCGAAGCGGGATTGGCTGCGGGAAAACTGCCCGAGGCGCTCGAGTCCCTGGCCATTTCGGGGCGTGTCATTCAGGAAACGCGTCGGCGGGTACTGCTCGCTCTGCTTTATCCGGCCATCTGTGTGGTGGTGGCTTATTTGTTGTTCTGCGGTTTCGTCACGTTTCTGATTCCTCAATTGGAACCGGTCTTCGAATTACTGCCTCACAATTGGGTGGTCGATCTGGTGCGGCAACTCCATGAGTATCGTGGATACTTGACCCTGGTTTTCCCTGCCGTCATGTTCACCGCGGTGGTACTCACGGTGCTGTTGCGTGATGGCGTGACTCGCACGTTCTGGAATGGATTGACGTCCTTTCGGTGGCTGATTGGCCGCTGTCTCAACTGGGCTCAGTTCACCGAACTGTTGGCCTTGCAAGTGGACCATCACGCCCCGTTGCCGCTGGCCTTTGTGCTGGCGGCCGATTCGACGGAAGACGCGCGCTGGCAGCGCGAGGCGCGTGACGTGAGCAATCAACTCGTCAACGGAGTGTCATTCGCCGAGGCACTGCGGTCGGCTGTTTCGCTGCCGCCGCTCGTTCGCTGGATGATGGCCACCGGTGAGAAACAGGGGATGCTTGCTGAAACACTTCGGCACCTGAGCGGCACCTATCGTCGTGTGGCGTTGCGACGCGCGGCGACAATCAAGGTCTGGCTTCCCGTGATGATCACGATCTGCTTCACTGGTGGAATTGGAATGGCCTTTGGAGTGGCCTTCTTCTTGCCCTTACGCATGTTTCTACTGGGATTGATGAACGAATGAATTCGGGACTTTGGCGATACGCGGACTGGTATGCTCCCATTCCCGCCGCTGCGAGGCTGACACTGGGTGAAGGAAATACTCCACTGGTCAGGTCGCGGCGACTGGGGCCCAGTGTCGGATTGAAGAACCTGTTCTTCAAACTCGAATTCACCAATCCGACCGGTTCTTACAAAGACCGCTTCGCCTGCACGGCCATCTCGGACATGCTGGCAAACGGCAAAACAGAATGCATCGCCACATCCAGCGGCAATACGGGGGCGGCCCTGGCCGCCTATTGTGCCTTGGCGGGGATCACCTGCGAAATCGCGATTGTCGAAAAGGCCCCGGAAGGCAAGTTGCGTCAGATGCTGGCGTACGGCGCGAAGTTGTATCGTGTCCGCGGTTTCGGCATCGACAGCCACACGTCGGATCGTGTTGTCGAATGTCTGCGGATCCTCAGTTCCCGCCCCCAGGCCCAGATGCAGATCAGCGCGTTCACCTATAGCCCCGTCGGCATGACGGGCGTCTATAGCATCGCTCATGAACTGGTCGGACAATCTCCAGGTCCGATCGATCATGTGTTTTGCATGGCGGGTGGGGGGGGATTTGTCCTGGCGGTTGCTCGCGGATTTGATCAGCTGGTGCAGTCGGGGCGAATCTCGAAACTGCCCAAAATGGAATGTGTCCAGCCGCAAGGCAACAACACGATTGCCGGTCCGCTGAAAGCGGGTTTGGACAAGTGTCAGACGGTTGAATGCACGACGCGGATCAGTGGGTTGCAAGTACCGCAGATCATTGACGGCAACGACGTGATCGCGACCTGTCGAGCCAGCGGCGGAACTGGCCATGTGGTCTCTGATGAAGCGGTGTTCGAAGTTCAATCTCGCCTGGCCAAAGAAGAAGGGCTATTCGCCGAACCCGCCGGCTCGACTGCGGTAGCGGGAGTGCTCGAAGCCGCCCGCGCCGGGCAACTGGATCCCGAGTCGAACATCGTCTGTCTGATCAGCGGTTCGGCGTTTAAAGATCCCGCTTCCTTGGAAATGATGACGCGCAACGTCACCTGCCCGATGCTCGATCTAGCCGATTTGGAACGTCGAGTCGACGCGGCCAGCTGACGGTTTCCGGACGTCCGTCCGTCCGATTTTTCTTGGGCTGTTGTGCCACTACATCGGAGTCTTTGGAGACGCAGTGTGATTTTCTGGCGACTTTGCAGAGAAGAGCACTGCTTCGGAGAAGCAGTGGCACCTCAGACCAAAGTCTGAAGCCGCCGTTGTTTTGAAATGATCAAACCGCTATCCGCCGGCGACCGCTCCGACAATAAAGAACGGCTCGTCCCCCGATACCACGGAATCCGGCACTGGAGTGTCCGCCGATTCCAGCGACAGATCCTCACTACAGGCGAAGAATCGCAAGAACGGTCGTCGTTTTTGCGTCACATGATCACGGATCGTCCCGCACAGTGTTGGATAGCGAGCCTCCAGAGCATCGAGGATCGTTTGTGTCGTGACCGGGCTGTCGACCTCGAGATTCACCTCGCTGCCAACATTGGCCAGTGTTCGTAAATGCGGGGGCAGGACGACGCGAATCATGACAATGTCTGCACCTCGACCGAAAGCACGGGAGGAAGATCACGCACGATCGGGGTCCAGTTGTCTCCGGCATCAGATGACGCATAGACGTGGCCACCGGTGGTCCCGAAATACACGCCGCATTCGTTCAGCGAGTCGACCGACATCGCGTCACGCAGCACGTTGACGTAACAATCTTGCTGGGGCAACCCGCTGGCTAGCGGTTCCCAGTCATTTCCTCCGGTGCGGCTGCGGTAGACGCGTAATTTGCCGTCGAGAGGATAATGTTCCGAATCGCTCTTGATCGGCACGACATAGATTGTTTCGGGCTCGTGAGCGTGCACATCGATGGCGAAGCCGAAGTCGGTCGGCAGATTGCCGCTGACTTCATGCCACGAATCGCCGGCATCGTCGCTGCGCATCACGTCCCAATGTTTCTGCATGAACAGCACGTCAGGTCGAGACGCATGCCGCGTAATGTGATGCACGCAGTGGCCGACTTCCGCCGTCGGATCGGGAATATGTTCCGACCGCAACCCGCGATTGATCGGTTTCCAGGTGGCACCCCCGTCGTCGGTACGGAAAGCTCCCGCGGATGAAATCGCGATTACAATGCGACCCGGATTGTGCGGATGCAGAATAATGGTGTGCAGACACATGCCGCCCGCACCAGGCTGCCAGCGAGCTCCTGAACCGTGACTCCGCAGTCCGGCGATTTCGTTCCAGGTTGTTCCGCCATCGGTGGAACGAAACAACGCGGCGTCTTCCACTCCGGCCAGGACGGTCTCGGGATCGGTCAGCGAAGGTTCCAGATGCCAGACCCGCTTGAATTCCCAGGGATGCGGCGTGCCGTCATACCATTGGTGAGTGCCGGGAACGCCTTCGTACGTGAACTTGTTACCCACCGGTTCCCAGGTCTGGCCGCCGTCGTTGGATCGTTGAATCACCTGGCCAAACCAGCCGCTGGATTGCGACGCGTACAGGCGATTCGGGTCGACCGGTGAGCCCTTCAAGTGGTAGATCTCCCAACCACCAAAGAATGGGCCGCTCACCTGCCACTGCTCGCGCTTCCCGTCCGATGAAAGAATGAAGGCTCCTTTGCGTGTGCCGACAAGTACCCGCACCGATGTCATTCCAATGTTCCTTGACTTCGAGATTGGATCGATGGTTATCGCCATCGCGTTGGTGGCGAGTGAATCTCAATGGTCCAGTGGCTCACTTTTCACCCGTTGGCTGTCTCCATGGCCTCGCGGCATCAATGGCGAACGCTGACTATGGCTGAATGCTGCGAAACGGAATCAATGCACTGATCCGGCGATCGCGCAAATAAAGCCCTAACCAGACCAGCACACCGAAAATGACGGGCGGCATAAACGGTTGACCCAGCCGGACGTGAGCGGCCGTCGCACCTCCCAGATAGCCCGTCAGCAAGATCGCCCCCAGCACGGACGTTTGAGGAATCACATACAGGATCGTGCAGACCAGTTCGGTGACACCCAATCCCTGAGCGATACTGTCAGGAAATCCGAGCTCGGCAAAGCCCTTCACGACCATCTCTGGCTTCGCGATTTTCATGACCCCACTCATCACTAGCATCAACACCGGCAGGGCGCTGATCACGCGGCCAGTCCAGACCAGGGCCTTTGAGGTCGAAGGTGCGGGGGTATTCGTTGACATCAATCTCTCCTTCAATGGTCAGCATCACGAATGATTTTTGTTGCGACGAAAAGTTTTCTACAAGCGGTTAACACGCAAACGACTTTCAGCCGGACGTCCCGAGATTGATTGGCAATCCTGAAACGCCCGGCCGCGATCGTGCCAGACGATCGGCTGTTGAACGTCTGGCACGATTGGTGATCAAAGTCCTGTTGGTACGCCCCAACAGCGGGCAATCCACGTTACCGTTTCGCAACTTCGGATTGCGCCACCGTGTCGAGCGTTGCCAGTCCTTCTTCGAACTGCTTGCCGATCATCGTGTCCATATTCATGAAAAGATGGAAGACTTTCGACATCAGATTATTCTTTCCGTCCAAGATCCAACTGACGCGAGTTCCTGCCCCATCCGGAACGATCGCAAAGGTGACCTGATTCTCGCATTTGAATGGCCGAGTGAATTCAAGATTCATTTTCACGAATTCATTCGGTTTGCTCTCGACGATTGTCAACTGCCCTTCGCCCGCCTTGTTATTGCCGCTCCAGGTATAAATGGCCCCGGGTCCCAATGCCGACCCTTCGAACGACTTCTTCATCTGGGGGTCGAATTTCTGATAGGGCGACCAGCGTTCCCATTGGTGCAGGTCATTGATGATTGCGAACACGACGTCGCCCGGAGCATTCACCAGCCCACTGCGTTGGACGCGAAATTCGTCGGGACGCGTCATGACGAACAGCAATGCGGCGGCGATCACCAGCAACACGACAACAGCGATTGTGATGACCAATCGGGCACCTCCTTTGGAACCAAGTTTGAAGTACGACAACAGCATTTCTACAATCCGATCAAACGTTTGCTGATCACGCGGGGCCACTCACCTCGGCTGGGCGAAGCTCACTGCCTGACCATGATTATCCACGACACACCGAAGCGGTCTGCCACCATGCCGAACCGCGACGAGAAAAAGGTTTTGGTCAACGGCATCTGCACCTGTCCGCCCTGGCCCAGCGCCGTATAGAGCCGTTCGGCTTCTTGATCATTCGGTACTGACAGTGACAGCGAAAATCCCTGGAACACCGGCTTTCCCCCGCAGTGACCATCCGAGAGCATCACGATCGTGTCACCGATCCGCAGCTGTGAATGCATCACGTTGTTTTCGGTACCGGGTGCAATGCCGGTCGGCGGCGGTTCGGGATTGTCTTTGAATCGCATCAGCATCATGACTTCGGCACCGAGCGTCTTACGGTAGAACTCGATCGCCTCGTCGCAGCGTCCATCCATAAACAGGTAGGGTTGAACAACCATGATCGTTCCTTAAAGAGAGGTTGATGAAAGAGCGATGGCAACCGATTTGCCGTTCGTGTCGTACCCATCGCTCGTCCCCACCATTGTCATCATGACGAAACCAAGCCTCAATGCTGAGTTCGGTTCGCAGTCAAGAACTGATCCAAACGTGCCAGCGTCTGCTTGGCCCCTTCTACGGCTCCGAATTGCTCGGCAACTTTGATTCGCAAGGCCGCGGTTTCGAACAGCATTCGCATGGTGACCTTTGTTTTGCCGCCGATCTCGTCGAAGTTCACCGTCATTCGAAAGAGCGGTCCAGAAACGTGCAGGAACACCAGCCGCTCCGGTTTGACGACTTCGAGAAAGACGTTTTTGTTTTGATAGTCGACGCCGTCGGGGCCATGCATGACAAATCGCCAGACCCCGCCCGGTCGGACGTCCATTTCGTAAATCGTGTTAGCGAAACCATTTGGGCCCCACCACTGCGCCACATGGTGGGGAATTGTCCAGGCATCAAACACCAGCTCGCGCGGCGCGTCGAATAGCCGTGTTGTGACCATTAGTCGATCGGCCAGGATCGTATTCGACAGGCCCTCCAGAATTTTTATCCAACCCGACCGAACTTTGTCCGCATAGCTGGCCCATTTCGGCGAAATCTTGTGGGTCAGCACCACTTCACAGCCATCGGAAAGTGGCCGAATTTCGATCGTCACCAGCGATGGCGGCTCCGCCCGATCCGTTGTGAACGTGAACGCCAGCTGTTGCGGCCGATCGATCGTGACATACTGCCCGAAATGCTCCGCCCGCAACTCGCCGCGCTGTTCCACCACGACAAACTCGCCGCCGACCCGTGGATCGACTTCCACGCGCAGCATTTCTCCTCCCGGTGTGGCAAATAACCAGTGGCCGAGCGACTGGGGATCCAACCAGGCATCGAACACCTGTTCGGCCGGGGCTTCGATGTGCCGTTTGACCTTCAGCAGGATCGAACCGTCTTGGCTGGTCGATTCAGCTGTGTCTGCCGTTGTCCCCGTACCGGCGGAAGGCATTCCTGTGAGTGCCTCTTCCAGACGATCCAGGCTTTGCGACCATCCTTCGGTCATGCCGATCTTCAAGAACTGATCGCGAATCGCGACCGATTCAAATCGAGTTCGAATCGTCAGCCTGGTTTTGCCGCCGACCTCTTCCAAGGTCACGGATTGAATCAATTCGCCGGACGGATTGGTTTCGTTCGGGCCACGGTCTGGTTTGATCATGTCCTGCCAGGCAGCGGGATGCTCGGAAAGATCCATGGTCATCACTAGTCGCTCGGGTTCGACGATTTCCAGGAAGAACCCCTTAATCGGATAATCAATTCCGTCAGGCGATCGCATCGTCCAGCGATAAGCGCCGCCCGGCCGCACGTCCATTTCGCAGACCGGATTGGTGAATCCTCCCGGACCCCACCATTTCGTCATGTGCTGCGGATCAACCCAGGCCTGGAAGACCAGTGACCGCGGGGCGTCGATCAGGCGGCTGATCAGGAATTCTCGATCGGACGTCTCGCGGGTTGAGCTATTTTTTCCCGTCACTTTGCTGCTCCTTGTGCTGTAATTCGCGAAGGTAATCTTCCAGCCGATCGAGGCTTTGTTCCCAGAACCGCCGGTATTCGGAAATCCAATCGGCGGCATCCTTCAGCGGCGCCGCCTTCAGCTGACACGGTCGCCACTGTGCATCGCGGCCGCGTGAGATCAGCCCGGCCTTCTCAAGCACTTTCAAATGTTTCGAGATGCCCGGCAACGACATTTTGAATGGCCGCGCCAGTTCGTTGACCGACGATTCGCCCTGCGAAAGTCGAGCCAAAATCGCTCGTCGAGTCGGGTCGGCCAATGCGGAAAACGTGGCACTGAGTGTGTCGACAGTCATTTGTATTTCGCCATTTAGTTAATTAACCGAATGGTAAAATATAAATCGGCCGGAAGACTGTCAATCTTGAGCAATCGCTGCGGGGATTTCGGACACCTGCCCGCCGGGACCTTGGCCCAGAGCGAACCCAATCGGCGTCGAGCGTTCGTGTTACTCACGCAGGCTGTACTCCGATGCGGCCTTGATTTTCGTTCCTCGAACGCCGAGAACTGATCGATGGCGACGGCATCGGGAACGGCGTCGTTCGCGAGACGGATGGAAGCTTTGCCGACGACGGCTCGCTGCCGGATTCCGTCTCACTCACAATCCTCCTCGACGGATACGAATCGCAAATCATCATGCGTGACATGACCCCACGACAGATTGTCGAAGAATTGAATCAGCACATCGTCGGCCAGGATAAGGCCAAGCGGGCCGTCGCGATTGCCCTGCGAAACCGTTGGCGCTGGCAACGGCTGCCCGAGGAAGAGCGTCGCGAGATCACGCCTAAGAACATCATCATGATCGGTCCGACCGGCGTGGGAAAAACGGAGATCACTCGGCGGCTGGCCAAATTGATCGGATCACCGTTCGTGAAAGTCGAAGCGACTCGCTTTACGGAAGTCGGCTATGTCGGACGCGACGTCGAAAGCATGATTCGTGAGTTGGTCGACGCGGCCATCAATCTCGTCAAACAGCGTCGGCGGGGCGAGGTCGAGCAAGACGCGGTGCAGAATGTCGAAGATCGGTTGCTCGATCTGCTCGTTCCACACGAACCCCGCCCGCTTCCTCGGGACGATAACGATCCCGCCGAACCCGAAGACGATCACGAGGCCCGGCACGAGCGAACGCGGGAAAAATTCCGTCAGATGCTGCGCAGCGGTTCGCTCGACGAACGCCAGGTCGAATTCACGATTCAGCAACGCAAATCACCCGTCCAGGTCTTTTCCAACATGGGCCTGGAACATATGGATTCCGACATCCAGCAGATGTTCGAGCGACTGATTCCCAAGCAGACCAAAGATCGCAAGGTCACGGTCAAAGAAGCACGCCGAATTCTGCTCGAACAAGAGACCGAACTGCTGCTCGACAAAGACGCCATTCACGACGAAGCCCTGCGTCTGGCGGAAGACAGCGGGATCGTCTTTCTGGACGAGATCGACAAGATTTGCTCGTCCGGCGAACCGGGACGCGGTGGCACCGACGTCAGTCGCCAGGGCGTGCAGCGAGACCTGTTGCCGATTGTCGAAGGGGCCACTGTCAACACGCGCTATGGAGCGATCAAGACCGATCACATTCTGTTCATTGCCGCCGGTGCCTTTCATTCGTCGCGTCCGGCGGACTTGATGCCCGAACTGCAGGGCCGCTTCCCGATCCGCGTCGAACTGGACGACTTGACCAAAGCTGACTTCCTGCGGATTCTGACCGAACCCTCGACGTCGATTACCCGACAATACCAGCAGCTGCTGGCAGTTGACGGGATCCACGTCTCGTTCACGACCGATGGACTGGCCGAGATTGCGGAAATCGCCTGGCGCGTGAATCAATCGACTCAAAACATCGGCGCCCGTCGCTTGCACACGATCATGGAACGGCTGCTGGAAAACGTCAGTTTCGAAGGCCCCGACTCGTCTGAAACTCTGATCGATGTCGATCGCGCCTTCGTCAAGCAACAGCTGGAAGAGATCAGTCACGACGAAGACCTGAGCAAATTTATTCTTTAGCCGACTGCCGGGCGGAGCGTTGTCGATGTGGGAATTCTGGATCGATGTCGGGGGAACCTTCACCGATTGCCTGGCACAGGCCCCCGACCGTCGATTGATCCCGTGTAAGATCCTGAGCAGCGGAATCACCAAGGGCCGAGTTCATTGCGTGCTGGACGCGAATCGGTTTCGCGATCCGGCCCGAATCCCCGCCAGCCCCGCGTTCTGGGTCGGCTACGGCATCCGGTTTCTCAACGAGACGAACGAAGTCCTGCGATCGACCCAGATCGTTGACTTTGACAGCCAAACAGGGACCGTAACCACCGCCGAGTCCATCTCTGATACGCTGTCTGAATGCGTTCGCTACGAAATCTTCTCGGACGAAGAAGCACCGTTGATCGCGATTCGCATGCTGCTGGGCCTGCGTCGAGACCAACCGATTCCCGCCATCGCCGTGCGATTAGGGACCACCCGCGGCACGAACGCTCTGCTCACGCGACGTGGAGCTCGGACGGCGTTCATCACCACACGAGGGTTTGGAGATATTCTGCGAATCGCCAACCAGGATCGTCCCCGGTTGTTTGATCTGGCCATCAAGAAACCAACACCCCTGTTCGAGGCGGTGGTTGAAATCGACGAACGCATCGCCGCCGACGGCCAGGTACTTCAAGTTCCCGACCCAAACGCAATTCGTCAGCAGCTGACTTCGTTAAAGCAAGCAGGTATCGAATCCGTGGCGATCTGCCTGTTGCACGCCTTTGCCTATCCTCAGCACGAACAAGTTGTCGCGAGTGCCGCTCGTGAGGTCGGTTTCGCCGAGGTCAGTCTCTCCGGTCAGCTCGCTCCGCTGATCAAAATCGTCTCGCGCGGTGACACCACGGTCGTCGACGCTTACTTGAATCCCGTGTTGCGCCGCTACATTCGGTCCTTGCAATCGACGCTCGAACCGTTCGCCGCCACGTCTGAACCTGGTCGCCTGCGTTTGATGACGTCGTCCGGCGGACTCGTCACTGCCGATCAGTTCACGGGCAAAGACAGCATTCTGTCCGGTCCTGCCGGCGGAGTCATTGGGTTCTCGCAGGTCGCACAAGCCGCCGGTTTCGCCAAGGCTATCGGTTTCGACATGGGAGGCACCAGTACCGATGTCTCGCGGTTTGACGGACGGTACGAGCTCGAATACGAAACTCGCAAAGCCGGCGTGCGGATCGTGACGCCGATGCTGGCGATCGAAACGGTGGCCGCCGGAGGGGGCAGTCTGTGTGGCTTCGATGGCCTCAAACTGACTGTCGGGCCCGACAGTGCCGGCTCTGATCCGGGGCCTGCCTGTTATGGACGCGGCGGGCCGTTGACCGTTACTGATTTGAATTTGTTTCTGGGAAAATTGTTACCCGACCGGTTTCCGTTTCCGCTCGATCTTCGTCCGGTTGAATCGCACCTGCGACGATTGTGCGATCAGATTGCTCAATCGACTGATGCTGTTCGTTATTCCTCGCGGGAACTGGCCGAAGGCTTCGTACGGATTGCCAACGCCAATATGGTGCGAGCGATTCGATCGATCTCCGTGGCGAAGGGCTACGATCCGCGTGAGTATCTGCTGGTCGCGTTCGGCAGCGCGGCAGGCCAACATGCCTGCGCCATCGCTCGCGAGTTAGGAATCCGCCAGATTCTGTCGCATCCTTTCGCGGGCCTGTTAAGCGCTTACGGGATCGGACTGGCCGACATCCGTCGACATGCCGAGCAGGCCGTCCTTAAAATCTATTCCGCCGCTCAAGTGCAAGAGCTTCAGCCGCTGTTCGCATCGTTGGAACAGCGTTGTCGAGCCGCCATCGAACCGGAAGGTCATTTTGAGCCGGAATCGATCTCGTCCACCCGATCATTGGACCTGCGCTATCGCGGCGTCGAGGCGACCATCAACGTGGTCTGCCCTGCCGACGGAGACTATGCCCGGCGGTACCAGGAACTTCATCAACAGCGGTATGGCTATCAGCACGCAAATCGCGAGATCGAGATCACCGTTGCGCGTGTCGAAGTCGTCGCGCGGCTGCAGCCTGCAGCCGAAATCTCGGCCGCGACCGTTTCTCGCCGGCCCCAGTCCGCTTTCAAAACCACCACCTGGTTTCACGGCCAATCGCACCGGACGGATGTTTATCTGCGTGAACAGTTACGTCCCGGCGACGAACTGAGTGGCCCCGCGATCGTCTGCGAACCCAGTTCCACGCTGATCATCGAACCCGATTTTACCGCGGTCATCCTGTCGCGAGGCGAGATGTTGATCACCGATCAGGCGACTCCGGCGACCGGCGTTTCCATCGTCAGCGCAGATCTCGAAACGGCCGATCCGATCCTGCTCGAGATTTTCAACAATCAATTCGCGGCGATCGCCGAGCAAATGGGGATCACGCTGCAGCGCACGGCGTTCTCGACCAACGTCAAAGAGCGACTCGATTTCAGTTGTGCCCTGTTTTCCGCGACGGGCGAATTGGTCGTCAACGCGCCGCATGTCCCCGTACATTTGGGCGCGATGGCCGAAACTGTACGGCGGATCCTGCTCGATAATTCTATGATTTCGCCCGGCGATGTCTTCATCACCAACGACCCTTATCGCGGTGGTTCACACCTGCCCGACGTGACTGTCGTCACGCCGATTCACGCTGCGCAAACGAGCACGCTGCTCTTCTTCACCGCCAGCCGAGCTCACCATGCCGAGATCGGCGGAATCTCGCCGGGCAGCATGCCGCCCTTCTCATCGCATCTGGGAGAAGAAGGGGTGCTGATCCGCAACTTCAAGCTGGTCGATCAAGGACAGTCGCGCGAAGCAGAACTGCGTGAGCTGCTGCTCGCAGGCCCCTTTCCGACGCGAGCCATCCGCGACAATCTGGCCGACCTCGCCGCCCAGGTGGCGGCCAATCAGTCCGGTGCCGATGCGTTGCGACAACTGATTCACCGTTATTCCTCACCCGTGGTACTGGCCTATCTGCGGCACATTCAAACTGCGGCCGAACGAAAAACACGTCGGGCTCTGCGGCAGATTCCTGCCGGCACTTATCGGTGGCTCGATCATCTGGACGACGGGTCGCCGCTGGCCGTCGCCATCATGATCGAGGGGGATCAGGCCGTGGTCGATTTCACTGGAACGGGCCCTGTGTTGCCGGGCAATCTGAATGCCAATCGAGCCATCGTCACGGCCGCCGTGCTGTATGTCTTTCGCTGCGTGATTGACGAAGAGATTCCGTTGAATAGCGGCGTACTCGTGCCAATTACAATTCAGCTGCCCGAATGTTTTCTGAATCCGCCGGAACATCCCGATCCGGCCCAATGCGCTGCGATGGTCGGCGGAAATGTCGAAACGTCCCAGCGGATTGTCGATTCGCTATTGGGGGCACTCGGCTTGGCCGCCGCCAGTCAGGGAACCATGAACAATCTGACCTTTGGCGACGAATCGTTCGGCTACTATGAAACGATCTGCGGCGGCAGTGGAGCGACGCGTGACGCCGACGGAGCCGATGCCGTTCACACCCACATGACCAATACCCGGCTGACCGATCCCGAGGTCATGGAGTGGCGCTATCCGGTCCGAGTGCGCCAGTTCGCAATTCGCCGCGGCTCCGGCGGGGCTGGCCATCATCGAGGCGGCGACGGAGTGATTCGGCAGCTCGAATTTCTGAAGCCACTTCGATTGTCGTTGCTTTCTGAACGCCGCGGTCCCTATCCCCCCTTCGGTTTGGCCGGCGGCCAACCTGGCGCGTGCGGCAAAAACTTGCTGCAGCGAGCGAACTCGGAACAGATCGAAAATCTGGGGGCCAAAGTCCAGATCCTCGTTCAGCCAGGCGATCTGCTGACGGTCGAGACTCCCGGAGGTGGCGGCTACGGAACCGGGGCGAGGGAATCGGATGTCCGTTTCTCCGGTGAGTAAACCTGGCTGCGGTTCCGGTACCGATCAGCAGCCCGTTCAGCGGATCGATCTCTGTTTGGCGATGTTGAGGACGGCTTGGAGTTGATCGGGGTCGATCGGTTTGACGAAGTGCTTGTCGAAACCGACGCCCTGAGTTCGCACTCGGTCGTCGTCCTGACCATAGCCGCTGAGTGCGATCAGATAAACGCCGGCCAGCGTCGGTTCGGCTCGCAACTTGTTGGCCAGCGCGTAACCGTCGAGCTTGCCTGGTAGACCAAGATCGGAAATCACGACGTCCGGCAAGAACGTCCGGGCCATTGCCAATCCTTCGTCGCCATCGTACGCCACCGCAACGTCGTGCCCCATCAGCGCCAGCATTAGTTTCAAGGTCACAGCCGCATCCCGGTTGTCTTCCACCAGTAAGATCCGCAAATCCTTGGTGTCGGGCGACAGCACCGCACCGGAAATGGAACCGCAGACTTTGTTGCCGGCCGTCGACAACGGAATGAGCAAGGTGAATGTCGATCCGGTCCCGGTGCCATCGCTGTGCGCTTCGACCGAGCCGCCGTGTAATTCGATCAACCCTTTCACCAGCGCCAATCCCAGACCCAATCCGCCTTTGTCGCGATCCAGCTTTTGATCGGCCTGACAAAAGGGTTCGAACAGACGCGACTGGACAACATGACTCAACCCTTGTCCCGTGTCATGGACGGTGACGACGGCGTGGGTTTGAGCGGCATCACGCGAGGTGCGAACGTCCACGGAGCCCCCGCGGGGAGTGAACTTGGACGCGTTGTGCAGCAGGTTACCGATGATCTGCGCCAGTCGAATCGGATCGCCCATGATCGGCAGCGGCTGGTCGACGACGGACAGGTTCAGCTGAACACCGGCATCGGTCAGCGTCGGTCGATAGTCTTCGGCCGTTTGTCGGATGATCGTGGCCAGGTCGCACGGTTCGGTGCGAAGTTGAATCTTGCCGCGGGAAATCCGGGCGACATCTAATAGGTCGTCCACCAGCCGGGCCATGTGAGCGATCTGTCGCGAAATGATTTCCCGCGCTTGCGAAACCATCGCCGGGCTGGATCCGCTCATTCTCAGGATTTCCACCGCGTTGGTCACCGGCGCCAGCGGATTGCGCAGCTCGTGGGCCAGCATCGCCAGGAAATCATCTTTGCGATGATCGGCCGCTTTCAATGCCTGCGAGTACTGGCGGCTTTCGTGCAGCAGACGGGTGATCTCTTCGGTGGCTGCTTTCAGTTCGTCCCGCTGCGCGGCCACTTCCTGCCGTTGCCGGAACAGTTCGAAGAACACGTCCGCCTTGCTGCGGAGAATATGCGGCTCGAGTGGTTTCTGCAGGAAGTCCACGGCACCCGTCTCATATCCGCGGAAGCGTCGGTTGCGATCGGTCGAGCCGGCGGTGAGGAAGATAATCGGTACGCGTCGAGTCCGTTCGCTGCCGCGCATCAGTTCGGCCAGTTCAAACCCGTCCATGGCCGGCATTTGGATATCGATCAGCGCCAGTGCCACGTCGTACTTCAACAGATGCTCAAGTGCTTCAATTCCCGAATGAGCTTTCAGCAGCACCAATCCGTCGCGGCGCAACAATCCCTCGAGTGCCAGAAGGTTTTCCTCCAGATCGTCAACCAGCAGGAAGTAAACGGGATCCATCAGCGTCGTCATGCTTTCAAGCCACTGTCTGTTGAAGGTAATTCGCGATCTGTGGCAATGTCAGGACGAGAGCGTTCGGGCAAGCGTCCAGTGCCGCCTGCGGCATTTCACTGGCCTGAGCCAGATCGGGCCGCTGCACCAATGCCGTTCCTCCCGCTGCGACGATCGCCTTCAGCCCGCCAGCGCCGTCGTTACTCGCGCCTGTCAGAATGATACCGATCAACGCGGCACCATAGACATCGGCTGCGGATTCAAACAGCACATCAATCGACGGTCGAGAAAACAAAACGGGCTCTTCGCTGGAAAGCGACAAACGTCGATCCGCCTCCACCAACAGATGATAGTCGGGCGGAGCAAAGTAGATAGTCCCGTCGACGATTGGATCCTTATCTTCTGCCTCGCGGATGGCGATCTGGCATTTTCCCTCAAAACAATCCACGAGGGCGCTCTTTTCGCCGGGCGGCAAATGCACCACGATCAAGACGGGCAAGGGAAAGTGACGTGGCAGTAGCGGTAAAATCTCGGACAAGGCTCGCACGGCACCGCTCGAGACCCCGATGGCGATCGCGGCGGCGCGAGCATTCTTCGTCGCGGGCAGCGATGTCGATCGCGAGGAAATCATGCGCCACCTCGCTTTTGGTACAGACGTTCTTCACGCGACAATTCGACGAACGATTCGGCATATTGCGAGTACCGCAAGCTTTCCTTCGCTCCCAAACCGAGAAACCCCTTGCGGACCAGGGAATCCTGAAACAGACCCAGGGCTCGATTCTGAATCTCCAGATCGAAATAAATCAGTACATTCCGGCAAGACACTAATTGCACCTCGGCAAAGACTTCATCCGAGACCAGACTATGATCCGAAAAGACGGCCCGTTGCCGCAGTGATTTGTCAAACACGGCGGCGCCATAATTGGCCGTGTAGTAGTCGGATAACGACGATTTCCCGCCCGCCCGACGATGGTTCTCGGTGAACTGGGGAATCCGATTCAGCGAATAGACTCCCGCGTCGGCCTGCTGCAGTGCATCCGGATTGATATCCGTTCCGTAGAACATCGTCCGTTCTTCCAGGCCTTCTTCCCGGAACAGGATCGCCAGCGAATACAGTTCCTCACCTGTACTGCAACCGGCCACCCAGACTTTCAGTGAGGGATACGTTTTCAGATGCGGGATCACCAGTTCGCGGAGCGCACGAAAATAGGCCGGGTCACGAAATAAGTCGCTGACCTGCACCGTCAGGTACGACAACAATTTCGGCAGCACGCTCGGATCGTGCAGCACCCGATCTTGCAGGCTGGAAATGGTGGGGCAGCGGAAATGCTCTTTCGCCTGATGCACCCGGCGTTTGACCGAAGCCATCGAATATCCGCGAAAATCGTAGTGGTACCTGCGGAAAATGGCTTCCAGCAATAGCGACAATTCGATGTCGTGGGTCAGTTCAGACACCAGATCCACCCTCCCTTAGCGAGGCATCCAGACGCGAACCAGTGACAACAGTTTTTCCACGTCCAGCGGTTTCGACATATAGTCGCTGGCGCCCGCGGCCAGGCAACGTTCCTGATCGTCGCTCATGGCTTTCGCGGTCAGGATGATGATCGGCAATTTCTTCCATTCCGGTTGTTTTCTGATTTCGGCCGTCGCTGTGATCCCATCCATCTCGGGCATCATGACGTCCATCAAGACCAGATCGATCTTTCGTCCTGGTTCCCGTTCGCATTCTGCCAGGGTGATCAAGGCTTCGCGGCCGTTGCGAGCGATCTCCAGCATCGCTCCGTGCGATTCCAGAATGCTGGTCAGCGCGAACACATTCCGCACGTCGTCCTCGACGATCAAAATGCGATGACCTTCGATGGCCGCGTCGCGGCTGCGGGCTTTCTCGAGCATCCGTTGATGTTCGGGGGGCAAATCGGACACCACCTGATGCAGGAACAGGGTCACTTCATCCAGCAGCCGTTCGGGAGACTTGGCCCCCTTGATAATGATCGACTTGGAATACTTGCGTAGCCGTTGTTCTTCGTCGATCGAAAGTTCACGTCCGGTGTAAACGATCACCGGTGGAAAGGAATAGCTATCTTCGCGGCTGAGTGTTTCCAGCAGCGAATATCCCGACGCATCGGGCAGCGACAAATCGAGCACCATGCAATCGAACGTTTCTGCTTTGAGATGCTGCAAACATTCTGCGGCGCTGCGTGCGCCGACCGTTTGCACATCTTGAGTCCCCAGCAGTTTTCCCAGGCTATCCAGCTGCACGAGATCATCTTCGACCAGCAAGACCCGCCGCATGCGCTGGGCGAACCGCGTTTCCAGCTGCCGCAGGGCCTGGGTCAATTCTTCGCGTTTGACCGGTTTCAGGTTACAGCCCACCGCCCCCAGCGCCATCGCCATTTCGGCATAATCGCCGGCCGACACCACATGCACGGGAATGTGACGCGTGCGGGCGTCATGTTTCAATCGATCGAGCACCGACAGGCCCGACTGATCCGGCAGCACGACATCCAGCACCACCGCACTCGGCAGGTATTGAGCCGCGACCGCCAGCCCTTCTTCCGCCGTGGTGGCAATCAGGCATTGAAAATTCAATTCGTGCGCCAGGTCATACAAAATCCGTGCAAAATTCTCGTCATCTTCGACCACCAGAATCACTCGCCGTTGACCGGTCAGACGGGTGCGATCGTCATCCATGCGGCGGACACTGGCCGGGGCCGAATTCACAGCCGGTGTCGTCACTGGCGGCTGCGGAAGATCCGCCTTGACCGTCGCGGCGAGCGGCGCGGCGACCCCTTGCTGGCGAATGATCGGCAGGCGGGCCGGAATCAGAGTGGCGTCGTAAATTTCGGGAACCGTCACGGTAAACGTGCTGCCCTGACCCGGTTCGCTGACCAGTTGAATCTCGCCGCCCAATCGTCGCGCCAGTTCGCGAGAAATCGACAGCCCCAGTCCCGTCCCGCCGTATTTGCGATTGGTCGTGCCGTCGGCCTGACGAAACGCTTCGAAGACCAGTTGCTGTTGATGTTGAGGGATCCCAATCCCCGTATCCGTTACGGCGAACACGACGCGGCCTTCGTCGGGATGGCTCACCTGGAACGTCACTTCGCCTTGTTCCGTGAACTTCATCGCGTTGGAAAGCAGATTCTTCAGGATCTGTTCCAATCGTTGCGGATCCGTGGTAAGCTTTTCGGGACAGCCCGGCAGGAGCTGCATGCGGAACTGCAATCCCTTCTCGTCGGCAATCGGCTGGAATGTCCGACTCATGTCGTCCATCAACTCGGACAGGCGAACCGGCTCGGGATGCATTTCCATATGACCGGACTCGATCTTCGACAGATCGAGAATATCGTTGATCAGCATCAACAGATCGTTGCCAGCGGACTGGATCGTTTCGGCGTACCGCACCTGTTCGGCGGACAAGTTTTGTGCGGGATTGTCCGCCAGCAGCTTGGCCAGAATCAGCGATGAATTCAGCGGGGTCCGCAACTCATGCGACATGTTGGCCAAAAAGTCCGATTTGTATTGGCTGGCCAGTTCCAGTTCCCGGGCTTGTACCTGCAAGGTCGCACTGATGCGATCGGCCTCGTCGCGCTGTTGTTCCAGGGCCCGCGCTTGAAGTTCGAGTTGACCGTTGGTCTGTTCGAGTTCCGACTGTTGAAGTTCCAAACGCTGTTGCGATTCTTTCAACGCCCGGCTTTGCTCTTCCAGTTCTTCATTGGACACGCGCAGCTCTTCGCTTTGCACCTGCAGTTCTTCGGCCTGGCGCTGGGTTTCTTCCAGCAGGTTCTGCAGTTGCAGGCGATCATTGGCCGTTCGGACCGCGATCCCAATTGATCCCGTGGCGCGGTCCAAGAACTCGATCATCGATTGACTCAGCGGTTCGATAAACCCCAATTCAATCACCCCATTCACGGCATCATCGGCCGAGACCGGTGCGACCAGGAGATGGCGGGGAACGTGTTCGCCAAAACCGCTGCCGATCGTCAGATAGCCGTCGGGGACGTCTTGCAGCACAAACGTCTTGCCGTCCTTTGCGGCCTGGCCCAATAGTCCATCGTTCAGATCAAACCGTTCCGGCACGCGGCCCGACGCGGGAACTCCGTACGTGGCCACGCGACGAAAGTCATTGCCATTTCTGGCGAAGAACGCCCCGGCATGCGCGTCCAGATAATCCGCTAGAAACCGCAAGATGTTTTCACCCAGCCGTTCCAGCCGCTGGTCTCCTACCATGACCTTGCTCAGGCCGATCTGCCCTTCTTGCATCCAGTCCTGCTCGTGCCGCAGGAGTAACGTTCGGCGGGACAGGTAGGCGACGATCCCGGAGACCGCCATTCCAAACAGGCAGGTCAAGATACTGCTGCTCAGTGCGATTTGATACGCATTGTCCATCGCCGCGATGCGCTCGTTCCGGCGAAGGCGTTCCGCCGAGTGCATGTCCTGGATCTCGGTTCGAATCGCATCCATCGCCGCCTGGCCACGATCGGAGATCACCACGGCCTGGGCGGCTTCAAAACCTTGAGTTCTCCGAAGCCCGACGGTCTCGGCCAGTTCATGCAGTTTGATGACGAGGGCCGTTTTGAGCGCCCCGACGCGAGACTGCTGGTCGCGGCTGTCACGTGTGAGCAGTTCCAGATCGGACACGCGCGAGTCGAGTCGGACGACTGCCGCTGAATAGGGGGCGAGATACTTCTCGTCGCCCGTGATCACGAAACCGCGCTGTCCCGTTTCGGCATCTTTGGCCAGCGACAGGACGTCGTTCAGAGCCAGCAAGATCTCGTGCGTTTGCGCGATCAAGCGTGCGTTGCGATTGAGTGTTTGAATATTCAGGTACGAAATCAACCCGCTGATCACAAACAACGCCAGGGCGGCGAGGGTTCCGAAAACGAGATTGGTTCGTGAACGAAGACTAAGGACAGTGGGCGAGATCCGATTCATAGTCATAGGGGCCAATGCGATCTAGCTTCGAAGCGTCCTGGCTCTTTGACTGAGCGTTCATCTGACAGGGTGGAATTCTATGAGGCAGGCGGCGACACAACAACGGGGGGAGGAATGAGGAAAACCGCTGAAAAATGGCCTTTTGGCCACACTCGCCGCGATCAGGCTGCGCCTGATATGCATTCGCCGTGCCAGTCCGAATTTTGAAAAAACACGCCCCCGCTCGGCGAGAGGACAGCCGGTCGCGCACAAGACCTCGTCTGTTCGCCCCTCGCCCAGTGACCATTGAACGCCCTTCCTGCGACCAGCCATCCTCTCGCAGACAGCGGGCGACTTTTGCCGAGCGAAAAGGCCGCTCGGCCGCCTCAACAGGATCCCGATGTGAACAAACGTCCCACCGCCGTCATGGACGAACTGTTAAAGATGGGCAGCATCAGCGCAATCAACAGGAACAGAATAATGCCGGCCATGATCACCAGCATGAGTGGCTCCAGCAGCCGGACGACCAGATCCAGTTGGCGATTGGTTTGACGTTCCATCTTGTCGGCTATTCCGACCAGCACCTGTTCCAGATTGTTGGCCTCTTCACCGACGGCGATCATTTCCAGTACGTCGGCCGGGAATTGGCCGCATTGAGCCAACGGTTGGGCCAGCGATCGGCCTGACGAGACATGGTCGGCCGCTTGGGCGATCGCATCACTGATCACGCGATTGCCTGTCGCATCTTTGGCGATATGCAGCGAACTGAGGATCGGCACGCCGTTATGCAGCAAGGTTCCCAGCACCCGGCAGAAACGGGCGACGGCCAGGCTGCGAACCACTTGACCGACACCCACGATTTTCAAACGCATTTCGTCGAAACGACGGCGACCGGCTTCGTTGGCAAAATAGTTCCGTCCAAAAAAGACCCCTCCGCCGGCGGCGATCAACAACACCCAGCCATAACTCTGCAAAAATCCGCTCACCGCCAGCAAGCTGGTCGTTGCCCAGGGCAGCGTTCCTTCCTTGCGCATCGTGTTAAACAGCGGTTCGAATTTCGGTACGAAAAAGACCAGCATCCCGACAACGACCATGCTGCCGACCACGACCAGGAAGGCCGGATAGGCCATCGCTCCGACCACGCGGCCCTTCAAATCTTCTTGATGTTCGGTGAAGTCGGCGATCCGTTGCAGCGATTCTTCCAGAAAGCTGCCTTCTTCGCCCGCGCGAACCATGCTGACGGTCAGTTCATTAAAGACCGTCGGGTGTTGCCGCAAAGCCTCGGCCAGGCGTGTTCCGTCGGCGACCTGATCGCGAACTTCCTGCACCACCAGCTTCAACGTCATCTGTCGCGTTTGTCTGACCAACAGGTCGAGCGCCCGCAGCAGCGGCACCCCTGCCCGCAACAGGTCGGCCAATTGCGTGTAAAACACGGCCAGAATGCGGGCCGGTACGCGGCGCCGTTTGTTGGCCTGATGAGCCTTGGCCGATTCGGCCATTTTGATCGAGACTGGGAATAAGTTCTTTGCCGCCAAGGATCCCAGCGCTTCACGTTCCGACGCCGCTGCCACGGTCCCTTCGACCTGCTGGCCGGACAGTTCACGAGCGATGTAGTGAAACTCGGCCATGAAATGAACTTAAACCACCAAAAGAATTGTGCGATCAATTCCCGCTGACGGCAGGAATGAAAAACCGGCAGAAAGGAACAGGGGCGGCAGAGGGTTGTTTGAGCCGTCTGAAATTTCCATTACCAACGATCCCGAGCGAATCTCGGAGACATCTTTTTTCATTTGAGCCTTACGACGGGGGGAAGTCTATCGAAATCACGTTGGATCCGGCGAGTCCGATCGGCGGGTGCGAAGGCGGTCACCCACCAATTTGTCGGCCGATTTCAGGTCTGCATCAGATCCTTTCGCGACGCAGACAACTATTTGTCCGCTTGTTTCCAAACGTTTGGAACACTGCGATTATCAAGCGACAAAACAACTGTAAGATGCGAAAAGTTCTAACCTCTCGGAGAAAGAAAAATGAAAAACAGACCACTCATCGACGATTCCAGCTGACCGATCAAGATCCGCTTCGAAATTCTTCGCACCCCAGGAAATCGTGAAATCGTTGTCGGTTTCATCAGGACCGTCGTCACGGAATTTGCGAACTGCGGTCTCCCGACTTGCCGGGATCGCGGTGCGCTTTCGCCCTTTTCCTTCAGGCCTTCATCATGAATCGAATGACCACCCGATCCGCCAAACGCCATGAAACAGGGAACTTGGCCAACTTTGCCAAACCCAAATCTGGTCCAAACGCTACAAAACAGGGATGTTTGCCAACTTGGCCAACTTGGCCAACACTTTTTTAAAATTTCCGGTCGATCGGTGACCTGGATCTGACTCGGCTCATTGCCCGGCGCACGGCCGCGATTTGTCCGCCGAAACGCGAACTTTGTGGGCACAGACCGGGCAAACCTGGATTGGACGGTCGCTTCAAATCCGTTACCAAGGTAGTCTTGTGTCGACTTCTTTTTCTTACCGCGACCGGAATCTTCTTGTGACGACGACACCCCTTGCTGACTTGCCCGCTGAAGAACTGTCTTCGCGTCTGGACTTCGCCCTGACCGTTGCGCGGGAGGCCAGTGAACTGATCCTGGGCTATTACCAGACGGCCGATCTTGTCGTGGAACGTAAACGCGATCTGAGCCCTGTCACCGAAGCGGACAAACGAACCGAGCTGATGATTCGCGAGCGGTTATCCGTGTCATTTCCCCAAGACGCGATCCTGGGTGAAGAATTTCCCGATCACGAGGGGACGACCGGCTTTCGCTGGATCATCGACCCGATCGACGGCACAAAATCGTTCGTGCATGGCGTGCCGCTGTTCGGAACGCTGATCGGCGTCGAATACGACACAAAATGTGTGATCGGCGTCGTTCGCTTTCCGGCGCTGCACGAAGTGGTCTATGCGGCGCGCGGTAGCGGCGCGTGGTGGCAAATCGGCGATCAGGAGCCGCGTCGCGTGCAGGTGTCGTCAGTCACAACTCTGGCCGAAGCGACCTTCAGTACCACAAATGCGGCGCGCTGGTTTGCGATGGGCCATCGCGAGGCCTTTGAAACGCTATTGAGTTCGGTGCAGTTGGCGCGGGGTTGGGGCGACTGTTACGGACATATGCTGGTCGCCACCGGCCGAGCCGATGTGATGGTCGACCCGGCGATGAATGCCTGGGATGCCGCGGCCCTGTTGCCGATCGTCGAGGAAGCGGGCGGGCAGTTCGTCGATTGGAATGGCGAACCAACGATCTATGGCGGAAATGGCATCTCGGTCGTTCCCGGCTTGAAGGATGTCGTGCTGCGAATCCTGCGCAAGACCTACGAAATCGACGGTGCCAACTTCAGTACGCTGGACGAGTTCTTCGAGGAAATCAGTCGCGTGCTGGTGCCCGGTGTCGACTGGGGCCGCAACATGAACGCCTTCAACGATCTGTTGCGAGGTGGTTTTGGCACGCCGAAGGGCGGCTTTCTGCTGCGGTGGAAGAATTCGGCGATCTCACGCGAGCGGTTTGGGTATCCCGAGACCGCGCGGCAGCTCGAAAAGAATCTGGATCGCTGTCATCCCTCGAATCGCGCGTCCATCGAGCATGATCTGACCCTGGCCCAACACGGTCGTGGCTCGACGATTTTTGACTGGTTGATGGAATTAATCCAGGTGCATGGTCCCGGCGGCTGCGAATCCAGCGACGGAGTGGAATTGGTCTTGGACTGAACCCCGGGAACTGGGAATCGTCTTCTGACAAGGAATGGAATCTTCGCGTGTTCAGTCGTCCCCGCCGCAATCTGATCCTCTTGATCCTGGTGACGCTGGTGGTGCGTCTGGGCTGGGCGGCCAGTCTCGAAACCGGTCAGGACGAAGCGTATCACTTCTTGTACTCCGTCCATCCCGATTGGAGTTACTTCGATCATCCACCGATGTTGCGGTATATCACTCAGTTGGGGATCGCGGCCTGCGGCGGGTGGCTGCATCCGCTCTCGATCCGGCTGGGATTTGTGCTGCTGTTTGCCGGTTCGACCTGGATCCTGTTTCGCTGGACGTCCCGCTGGTACGGTGAATCCGCCGGTTTTTATGCCGCCCTGGCGCTGAACCTCAGTGCCTATTACACGGCGGCCGCCGGGGCATTCGTCTTGCCCGATGGGCCGCTGTTGTTTTTCGCCTTGCTGACGATGTGGCGACTCAGTGAAGCGCTGATCGCTTCGCCCGGTCGGACCGTTCCCTGGATCGGAGTGGGACTGGCCTGTGCCGGAGCGATGCTAAGCAAGTATCACGCGGTGTTTCTGCCGTTGGGCGCCCTGGCCTACATCATTGTGACGCCGTCGGCCCGCTTTCTGCTGCTGACACCCGGTCCGTATCTGGCGGCCGCGATTGGATTCCTGGGGCTGGTCCCGGTGCTGATCTGGAACGTACAGCACGATTGGGCCTCGTTCGGATTTCAGACGGCACGAGCGATGGGTGGAAAAATTCAACTGGGCGGACTGGCCGTCATGTTCTTCGGTCCGATGGCGCTGCTGTTTCCCTGGATCTGGTATTCGCTGGCGGTCATCCTGGTCAGCCGGGGGCGCTCGTTCCGCACCGCGACCGGTAATGATCGATTGCTGTTGTGCCAGTCGCTGGTGCCACTGGGGCTGTTTACGGCCGTGTCGCTAACTCGCCCCTTGTTGCCTCATTGGCCGTTGATCGGATTTCTGCCGTTGTTTCCACTGCTGGGGGCGAATTGGGCCGAGCGGTCGATCCGCGAACCGCTGATCGTCAAACGCTGGCTGGTCTTCATGACAACCTTTCTGATTGCAGTCGCCGGCGCGTTTCTGGTCCAAGCGCGATTCGGTCTGGTCCCACTTCCGTTTCGAGATCCCTGCATCGAGATCAGTGGCTGGGAATCGGTTGCCGCCGAGTTACAAACACGTGGCTTCGTCGATCGCCCCAAGACGTTTCTCTTCACCAATCATTGGTTCGACAGCGGCCAGATTGCCTTCGCGTGTCGCAATCACATTCCCGTGGCCTGTTATCGTCAGGGGGATGCCCGCGGCTTCGCGTTCTGGAGTCGTCCCGAAGACTGGCTGGGACAAGATGGCATCTTGCTGGACGCGGATCAGCAAGCAGGGCTGACGCAGATCTATGAACCCTATTTCCGCGAAATCACGCCGCTGCCGCCGATTCAGATGACGCGGGGCGGTCGCCCCTTTCGGACCGTGCGATTATTTCTGTGTTCCGACCAACTGCGTCCGTTTCCTTTTACTTACGAGCGACCGGCGAAACCGTAACCGCCCTGGCGGAAGTCCGCTGGCTGATCAAGTCGACCCAGAGGTCGATCGACGTGCCGTGTCCCGAATCGAACTTGAGGCCGATCGGGCAGGCCAAGACGCCTCAAAATTACCGCTGCTCATTCACCCGCATTCTGTATTGAACCCCTTGATGACGATTGATCGTTCCGAGACGCCGCCGATGACACCGGACTTCGCCCACAGACCAGGCCAGCTCAAACACGAGCTGGAAACGCCCTGTCTGTGCCTGGATTTGTCTCGGTTCGAAGCCAACGTAAAAAAAGCGGTGGCCATGACCTCTGCCGCCGGCAAGGGTTGGCGACCGCACGCGAAGTGCCACAAGTCACCCGACATCGCCGCCAGCTTGCTGCGTCACGGCGCGATGGGCATCACTTGTGCCAAGATTTCCGAAGCCGAAGTGTTTGCGGCAGCGGAGATCCAGAACATTTTGATCGCTCATTTGCCCGTCGGTCCGGGGCGGGTGCGGCGATTGGCCCGGCTGTGCCAGTTCATCAAGCCGATCGTCACCTGTGATCACTACGTCCAGGCGGAAGCACTGTCCGACGAATGCCTGCGGCAGGGTGTCCGCTGCCAGGCCCTGGTGGAAATTAATGTCGGCATGGAACGGACCGGTGTGCGTCCTGGTCGCGATGCGTTGGAACTCGCCAAAGGCATCGTGCGGCTGCCGGGTCTCGAGCTTAAAGGCATCATGGGCTACGAAGGGCATGTGATGGCCCTGACCGACCCCGAAGCGAAACGCGCAGCGATCGATGCGGCCCTGGGGATTTTGTCGCACGCGAAGACTCTCTATGGCCGGAATGGGCTCTGCTGTGACATCGTCAGTGCCGGTGGCACGGGGTCGCTACGACAGTGCCTTGATTGCGCGGCGCTGACCGAACTGCAGGCGGGCGGAGCCATTTTTGGCGATCCATACTATGCACGGATGCCGGACTCCGATGGGTTCGAGCCGGCACTCACCGTGCTGACCACCGTTGTCAGTCGACCGGCCTACGATCGAGCTGTCCTGGATGCCGGCGGCAAATCGATCACGGCCGAGCATCATCCCCCGGTGATTCGCGACTGGGACGATGCCAAAATCGTCCGTCACAGTGCCGAACATCTGGTGTTGGAACTGGGGCCGGCCTCGCGCGAATTGAGGATCGGCGATCAGGTCGAGTTGATTGTCGGTTATTCCGACCTGACGACGATGCTGCACGACGAGTATCTTTGTTTTCGCGACGATCGACTGGAAACGGTCTGGCCGATTCTGGCGCGGGGCAAATTGATTTGAACTTTGGTGACAAACATTCGATAGCACAAGTAGTCGAAGACAATGGACAGGACGATCGGAAACGGGCCCGGATGAGGGCTGTTCCCGGTGGAATGGAGTGACGACATGCGACCGATCGGTCGAACAGGATTAGCGGTTCCCCCCTTGGGATTTGGTGCCTTCAAGATTGGTCGCAATCAAGGCGTGAAATATCCCGTTCCCTATGACCTGCCCGACGAGGCTGCGGTCGGACGGTTACTCAATTCCGTTCTGGATCTGGGATGTACCTTGATTGATACGGCTCCCGCTTACGGACTGAGCGAAGCGCGGATCGGGCAAGCGATCGGGCATCGACGATCGGAATTCGTTCTGTCGACGAAAGTCGGCGAGACCTTTGAAAATGGTCAATCGACTTATGATTTTTCCGCCGAAGGGGTGCGAACCAGTCTCGAACGCAGTTTGCGGAATCTGAAAACCGACGTACTGGATCTGGTCTTCATTCACTCGAACGGCCATGACCAACAGATTCTGCTGGAAACGGACACCGTAGCGATTCTGCAAGATTATCGTGCACGAGGCCTGATTCGAGCGATCGGCCTGTCAGGGAAAACGGTGGCAGGAGCGGAACTGGGCCTGAAATGGGCCGACGCACTGATGGTCGAATATCACCTGCAAGACACCAGTCACAGTCAGGTCATGTCGCAGGCGGCTGCGGCCGGCGTGGCGGTCTTCGTCAAGAAGGGCCTGTCGTCGGGCAAGCTGGCGGCAGACGAATCGATCCGGTTCGTGCTGGGCAACGCCGACGTCACCAGCCTGATTGTCGGGGGGCTGAACCTGGACCACTTTCAAGAGAATTGGAATACGGCGCTCAAGGCCAGAAGCGATCAGGCCTGAAACGAATGAATCACGAAACGACGCGGATGTTACTCAGCAGCGAGAGTATCCCTCTTTCAGCTGTGCCACTGTTTCTCTGAAACAGTGCTCTTCTCTTCGAAGTCCCAAAGAGAGGAATACCACCGAGAAGATCACTGCATCGCCGAAGACTCCGAGGCTGTGGGACAAACCAAAACGAAGTTGTGACAGAGCATTCCGATGGCTACACAGGTCAATCCCGACAGAGAAGAGCCTCACGTCAACACAGAAGAACACTGCTTCGGAGAAGCAGTGGCACACGATCAAGATGAAGACGACGATGTGGCCCGGCGCGGGTTATATCACCCGGTGACGCGCAGCATCTGGATTGCGCGTCGCACATAGTCGACACCACTCCAGACCGTGACAACCACCATGGACCAGAGCAACAGATCGCGAATGAGTGCGAAACTGACTCCCAGCAACGACACTCCGGCAAACGACGGATCCAGCGACAGCAAACTGGCGGTGATCGCCACACATTGCAGAAACATTTTTAACTTGCCCGAAGCCGAGGCGGAAAAATCGGCTCCTTGTTTTTCCAGAAAGCCCCGCAAACTGGTCACCAGCATTTCTCGGCCCAACACGATCACCACCATCCAGGGCGTGACGCCCGAAGTGGGGTGCGGCAATAGAAACAGGAAAGTGCCGCTGGTGATGAACTTGTCGACAAACGGATCAAGGATCCGACCCAGTTGGGTGATCAGCTGATATTTTCGAGCGAGATAGCCATCCAAAACGTCGGTCGCCACGGCAAAGACGAACAGGCCTGCACACCACAACCAGGCCTGACTCGATTGGATTAAGGCAAACAGGACGAATGACAACAACAAACGCGAAAAGGTAATCGCATTGGGCAGATTCAACGAACGTTCAGGAGTTCGCGAGGCGGGGGGGGCTGACGAGTTCATGCCTCAGATCGTATTCCGCCGCCGACTCGAAACAAACCTCAAACCGGGGCAAATTGTGGCCAGGACTGCGATGAACGACGCAAACGCGGTTTTTGCCGCGTTACGGGCGGGCGGGGACGTCGAAATAACACGGTGGCATCCGATGGTCCAGGTTCCTTATGATTGCGTCGCCGGGCCTGTTTTTTCTGATTCATTCGCATTCCAAGGGAGGTAAGGCGCAGATGATTTGTATTTCTGTGACACCGGAATCCCGGCAGCTCGCCAAAGTCGATATTTATAATGCGGCCAATCAATGCGATCTGGTGGAAGTCTGTCTCGATCGACTTCACAAGGAACCGGATGTCAAAGACATCATTTCCGGGTGTAAGAAGCCGGTCTTGATTTCCTGCCGGCCGGTGGCAGAAGGGGGCCATTTTGATGGCACTGAAGAAGAGCGGTTGGCGCTGATGCGTCAGGCGATCCTGGCCGGGCCGGACTATATCGAACTCGATCCCAAATCGGCGCAGAAGATTCCGCGGTTTGGTAAGACGCAACGCGTGGTCAGTTTCGCCAGCATGACGCGGCCCTTGAACGATGTGGAAGAGGCTTTTGAAGAAGCCACGCGTTGTCAGGCCGATATCATCAAGTTTACCTGGCCGACAGAGACGCTCGAATCGGCCTGGCCGCTGTTGGCGGTGGTCAGCCAGAAACGGATGTTGCCGGTCGTCGGCCTCGGCTTGGGACGCTGCGGGTTGACGTTCTCGCTACTGGGCCGCAAATACGGTTCGCCCTGGATCTATGCGGCGCTCGAACGAGGCATGGAGGCGTTTCCCGGACAACCGACCGTCGGTGAACTGGACGATGTCTATCGTTGGCGGCAAGTTGATTCGAAGACTCGCTTCATTGGCGTCGTGGGCGGCGGGGTGATCGAACTGGCGATCTCAAAGATCCTCAACGCGGCATTCGATCTTTCGGGCATGAATACCCGTTGTCTGCCGCTCGATTTTAAGTCGCTCGATCAAGTACCGAAGATGCTCGACATCCTGAAAATTCCGGCGGTGATCGCCACGCCGCAGGCGGGACGTCGCGTGATGTCGCTGGCGACCAAAGGCGACGACGTGTCGACCGCGTCGCGATTCTCTGACGTGATCATCAAATCAGCCGATGGTTGGCAGGCACACAACCTGGTTTGGAAATCGACGCTCAGGGCTCTCGAAGCCAAGCTAGGTAAACAATCCGGCGAGGACCGGCCGCTCGACAAACGCAACACGATCATCATCGGTTCCGATGGGCTGGCCATTTCGCTCGCGCATGGCATCAAGCGCCGCCAGGGACTGGTGAGTATTTGTTCGGGGGACGAAGTCGAAGCTCAGAAGATCGCTCAGTCTTGCGAGCTGCGCTATGTGCCCGTCGCCAAGTTGTACGAGACGCTGGTGGATGTGGTCGCGCTGACGGCTAACACGCTGGATTTCGGCTCGAAGAAATCACCGCTCAATCCCTCGTTGCTGCGACCGGGGATGACGGTGATGGATCTCAGTGAATTTCCCGGTGAATCGGATCTGACGCAAGAAGCCCGCGAGCGAGGTTGTAAAGTCGTGGAACCGTCAGAAGTGTTCGGCGATTATGTCGGGCTGCTGTTCAAATCGCTGACCGGACAAGAATTGCCCCCGGACGCGATTGTCAGCGGGTTGTCGGATTGATGATTGGCGCAGCGGATTTGTGTCAGGTTAATTACTTGGCTTTGACTTTTAATTTGACCGCGTCGACGGTGGCTCCCTGCTTGAGCCAGACCGGGATCTTCCATTGGATCGTCCCGACTTTGCAGACGCCCCCGTTTCCGTCGCGGCAGTAGCCGTAAGTCACGGCGAGCAGCAGCGTGGCCTCACCGGTTTTGGCGGTTGTCGGTACAGCGAACTTCGCAGTGTTATTCTCGGAAGTGGCCTCTCGTTTGACGTTCAATTGGTCCGCGGCAATCAGTGTTTGATCGCCGTCGACTTTGACTCGATATGACACCGGTAGTAATTCGTTCAATTTGTAACCTTCAGGAAGATCAAACGCGACTTCGAAGGTCAGGTCGCTGCCGGGTGCCAGTTCCTGGCGATCGACATCAACGGATTTTGCGGTATCGGTCGGCAGGGTGGCCGATTGGTCCTGAGGTGGAGCGGGCGCGGTCAGTCCGGTGATGACCAGTTCTTCCGCCGCTTTGGTTTTCAGATCGACAAGGACGATGCGATGATTGTTGGTATCGGCGATGTACATCTTGTCGCCTGCAATCGCCAATCCGGCCGGCTCGGACAATTGCAACGGCGCCAGTTCCGTTCCCGGCGATCCCGTTCCCACCCAGGTCGTCACTTGATGGGCTTTGGGATCGACGCGGCGGATCTTATGGTTGTAACTATCGGCGACAAAGATCGCTCCGTCGTGCAGGGCCAGACCCAGCGGGTGCTGGAACCGGGCGTTGTTGCTCGAAGCATCGACATCGCCAAACTCGAACAGACTGCGACCGCGGGGAAGATCGTGAGGTCCGGCGATCGTAGTGACGCTGCCAGTGGGGCTGCTCAGATCATTTTCAGGAGTGGTGGTCACCTGGCGAATGGCCGAACCTTCGCTGTCGACGACATACAGTTGTTTCTTGTCATGCACGATACCCGACGGTTGGGCGAACGCAGCTTGATCCAGCGGACCGTTGTGAATGTCTTCTTTTCCCGACCCCGCGTACTGACTGATCACGTCGGTGCCGAACTTGTGAGCCCAGATCTGATGCGGTCCGGCCATGGCGATATACAGCACTCCGTCGACAACGGTCAGGTCCCAGGGACTGTTCAAGGCCGTTTCCCGCAGCGTTCCGCCGGGGGCGCGATTTCGGTTTTGTTCGCCGATCCCCGCCAATGTCGAAACCGTTTTCTTCGCCAGATCGACGGTGCGCAGCAGATGGTTTTCCGTATCTGCCACAAACAACATGTTGTCGACCAGGGTCATGCCTTGAGGCCGGTCGAATTCCGCCGCGGCATAACTGCCATCCTTTTGACCGATCGCACCGCTGCCGATCACATCGATCAATTGGCCGTCGAGCGAACTGATCACCAGTCGATTGTGGTTGCTGTCGGAAATGAACAGCCGCTTGTGCGGTTCGTCGACCAGGATCTTGCCAGGAAATCGCAGGGCAGTGACCTGGGCTTTGTTCCGTTCCAGATCGAATCGCACCGGTGTTTCGTCCAGGGTTCCCTTGGCCTTGTGGTAGGCGACCAGCCGGTCGATCACGTTTTCCAGCAGTTCGCGATTTCCTTCGCCCGAGACATAACCGCAGTACTGTCCTTCCGGGTCGAGCACCACCAGCGACGGCCACGAATTCACGCCGAATTTGCGCCAGATAATCATATTGGCGTCGTTGACGACGGGATGCTCGATTTCATATCGCAGGATCGCTTTGCGGATATTGCCCGTTTCTTTTTCGTTGTCGAATTTGGCCGAGTGAACTCCGATGACGACCAGTTCCTTCGGATATTTCTTTTCGAGATACGCCAGGTCGGGCAGGACATGCATGCAGTTGATGCAGCAGAAGGTCCAGAAGTCGATCAGCACAATTTTACCGCGCAGATCTTTGATCGAGATCGGGCCGGCGGAGTTCAGCCATTCGACACCACCCTCCAGATCGGCTGCGGGATGTCGATTCGGGAACGGATTTTCGACCGCTTCCGCCGCCGGCTTTTTGGCGGGGCTCTCGCCGGCTTCTTGCCCGAACAGCGGCAAAGTGGGGCGAGAAAGGGCGAAGGCCAGCACGAGCGTGACGAATGTTCGAAGGATTCGTCGCAATCGATTTTGCCGAGCAGGGGCGAAGTTCACCGAAAGAATCTCCCTCGTGACGTCACGGAACTCAAGCCGACGACGGTCCGGCGACCGCCACGGCTGGCAATCGTAACAGTCGCGTTCCACCGTCGCCAACCTCGCCCCACCTGTACGGACCGCTGCACACCCAGATCGAGGCCACGTTTTCATGATCGATCCGCGTCGACCAAGGCTTCATCGACTCGCAGCATTGCGATTCTGACCTGGCTCGTTACCACAGCGGAATCGTCTGGTTCACGCTACTTAACTTGCCCCTGCGACGCTAACTTGGCAAGTGTATCGAGCGAGTGGAAATTCTTCGTTCGGTTGACCTCGGCCATCCGACCGTCAGCCCGCCTCCTCACCATCTGAAGTGCGAAAGCCGAAGTGGAACAAAAGTCACCCCCTGAAAAAAAAGAACCCGATCCGACCGCGAACCGATCAAAAAACCGGATCGGAATCGCGATTGCCGTCGTATTGCTACTCGTCATCGTCGGGGTGACTGCGATCTTGCTGCTGTTCCCCGAAAAGAACGAGGGGTACATCGACTTGATGGGCAACATTGATGTCCGGCAGGTCAATCTGGCATTCAAGGTGGATGGGCGAATCAACACGCTCGCCGTTGACGAAGGTAGCGCCGTGAAGACAAACGAGGTTCTCGCGAGTCTCGACAAACGTTACTTCAATGACGAATTGAAGGTGCAGCGGGCGCGACGCGACAATCTGGCGGCCAGCGTGGCGAAACTGGAACGGGGCTCGCGTCCCGAAGAAATCGCCCAGGTCCGTGCGCAGAGCGCTGACAAGGAAGCAGCTTTGATCCAAGCAAAAGAAGACTATCAACGCGCGCAGCAACTGGTGGAAAAGGGGGGCGTATCGCGGCAGGAATTTGATCGTTATCAATCGACGCTCGACTCGGCCGAAGCGCAGCTCAAGTCAGCCCAGGAATCGCAGCGACTGATTGAAATCGGGCCTCGTCAGGAAGACATCGACATGGGGCGGGCGCTACTCGCCGAACAGGACGCGGCGATCGTGCAAAGCGAACGACGACTGGCGGACGCCGATCTCATTGCACCAAACGATGGCATCATCCTGACACGGGCGAGAGAGAAAGGCGCGATCGTACAACCGGGCGAGTCTGTTTTCACGTTGACCTTGGCCTCGCCCGTCTGGGTCCGGACCTATGTGAACGAACGCGATTTGGGTCTGATCCAACCGGACATGCCGGCCTCAGTCATGACCGACTCGGCCCCTGATCAGCCCTATGCGGGCAAGATCGGCTTTATCTCGCCGACGGCTGAATTCACTCCGAAGACCGTCGAAACGCGCGAGCTGCGGACCAATCTGGTGTATCGCCTGCGCGTGATCGTGGACAATCCAGACGGAGGATTGCGACAAGGGATGCCCGTGACGGTCCGCGTGCAATTAGCCAAACCTCGACAGCGGACATCCTGGGAACGGTTCTGGTCGCGGTTCGAGCGGCGATCTTAAAGAGACACTTCACGTGAGCGATGGATCTCTCGTCATTGCCGAAGGATTGACCAAGCGGTTTAACGCTGATGGTGACGCTGCGATCGATCATCTGGACGCGCGGATTGAACCCGGTTGCGTGACGGGTTTGATCGGTCCGGACGGGGCCGGCAAAACCACGCTGCTGCGGATCTTCGCCGGGTTGCTGTTACCCACCGAAGGCCACCTGACCGTCTGTGGCGCCGATCCCGTGACCGAACTGCCGCGGTTGCGACAAGACGTCAGCTATATGCCGCAGCGGTTTGGCCTGTACGAAGACCTGTCGGTCGAGCAGAACCTGATTCTGTATGCCGATCTGTTCAACGTGGTGGGCCGCGAACGTGCAGACGCCTTTGAACGGCTGCTGGCGTTTACGGATCTGAAACCCTTCACCCAACGGCTGGCCGGTGATTTGTCGGGCGGCATGAAGCAGAAACTGGGGCTGGCCTGTGCGTTGATCCGCAAGCCGCGGCTATTGCTGCTGGACGAGCCGTCGGTCGGCGTTGATCCGATCTCGCGCCGCGAACTATGGAAGATGATCTACGATCTGGTCGATCAAGGGATCGGCGTCGTCTGGAGCACGTCGTACCTCGATGAGGCCGAGCGATGTACCGAAGTGTTGCTGTTGTCGGAAGGCAAGTTGCTTTACAGCGGTCCGCCGAAAGAACTGACCAATCGTGTTGCAGGTCGCAGCTATCTCGTTTCGGGACCAGGGCAGGCCAGTCGCAAATTGCTCGCACGGGCCTTCAAACTGCCCGCTGTTTTGGATGGTGTGATTCAGGGCCGTAGCGTGCGGCTGGTGATGAAGCCGCACGCTACGGCACCCCTGGCAAGTGAATTGGGCGCGGACAATCTTCGTATCGAGCCGACGCCTCCCCGTTTCGAGGACGCCTTTGTCGACCTGTTGGGCGGAGCCCCCAAGGACAATCCGACGTTGTTCGGTGCACCACTTCAACGTGACCAGTCACAGGACGAGGCGGCGGTCAAAGCGGAAGGTCTGACGAAAAAGTTTGGCGACTTTATCGCCGCGAATAACATTTCGTTTCAGATTGCCCGAGGGGAAATCTTCGGCCTGTTGGGGCCGAATGGCGCGGGGAAATCGACGACGTTCAAAATGATGTGCGGCCTTTCGCGGCCGACGTCGGGCCGCGCCAGCGTGGCGGGGCTTGATCTGTATCTGGCGGCAGGCGCGGCTCGTGGGCGAGTCGGTTATATGGCCCAGAAATTCTCGCTGTATGGGGATTTAAGCGTGCGGCAGAATCTCGCCTTTTTCGCCGGCGTCTACGGCCTAAATGGAGCACGGCGGACCGAGGCCATGGACCGCGTGATTACGGCGTTTAAACTGCAGCCGTATCTCGAGGTCAATTCCAGCGAATTGCCGCTCGGCTTTAAGCAGCGGCTGGCGCTGGCGTGTGCGGTAATGCACGAACCGGCCGTGCTATTTCTCGACGAACCTACCTCGGGCGTTGATCCGCTGACGCGTCGTGAATTCTGGGCTCATATCAATTCCATGGTCGAACGCGGTGTCACGATCATGGTGACCACACACTTCCTGGATGAAGCCGAATACTGCGACCGGATCGGACTGGTGTATCGGGGTCGCGTGATCGCCGAAGGATCGCCCGATGAATTGAAAGATCGCGTTCGCAGTCAGGAAAATGGCGAACCGACGCTGGAGGATGCCTTCATCGAACTGGTGGAAGAATTCGATCGCCAGGACGAAACGGCCCCGAATCGCGATCCGGGCGAGAAACCCTCGTCGCCTGCGGTATCAGGTCCGCGGATTCACGATCGCCGAACCCCCGATGATCAGTCTCCGACGAGTGGTTTCCGTCGGCCCCGTTTCCGCCGCATGGTTGCCCTGGTACGGAAAGAATCGCAACAGATCGTGCGTGATCCCAGTGCGTTTTTGATCGCCGGGGTGCTGCCAGTGCTGCTGCTGTTCGTGTACGGATTTGGTGTGTCGCTCGATCTTCAGCATGTGCCGATCGGAGTGGTTGTCGAGCAACCGTCGCCGGAAGCCGATAGCTTCGTTTCGTCATTTCGTGACTCGCACTACTTCGATGTTCGCGTGGTACATCATCGTGCTGCGGTCGAAGAGGAACTGGTTTCGGGACGCGTGAACGGCGTCGTCGTCCTGGCTGCGGATTTCAGTGAACGGATGGGACGCGGCGAGACCGCGCCGATTCAGGTGTTGGTGGACGGCAGCGATCCGAATACCGCCGGACTGGTGGCGGGTTACGTTCAGTTGCTGTGGGCCAATTGGATTCAGCAGGAATCCGTTTCACAGGATAGCCTCGTGAACCGCCCCAAGTCCGTGCCACTGATCAGCACTGAACCTCGCGTCTGGTTCAACCCGGAACGAAACAGTTATTACGCGCTGCTTCCCGGCGCTGTGGCGATCATTCTCACTCTGATCGGCACTTTGTTGCCGTCGCTGGTGGTGGCTCGTGAATGGGAACGCGGCACGATGGAGGCGATGCTGACAACTCCGGTGACTCCATTGGATCTGTTGGTTGGCAAAATCGTGCCGTACTATTTGCTGGGATTGATGGCCTTGGCGCTGTCGGTCTCGGTGACCGTGTTTGGGTTTGGGGTTCCGTATCGAGGATCGCTGCTGGCGCTCTATCTGGTCTCGTCGGCTTATCTCGGCGTGACGCTGGCGCTGGGTCTGTTGATCTCGACCGTGGCGAAGAATCAATTCGCAGCCGGCCAAGGGGCCTTGGTGGTGGGGTTCTTGCCGGCCTTTCTGCTTTCGGGCTACATCTTCGAAATCGACAGCATGCCTGCCCCGCTACGACTGTTAACATCGCTGTTGCCGCCGAGTTATTTCGTGTCCAGCCTGCAGACATTGTTTCTGGCGGGCGACGTGTTGAGCGTGCTGGTGCCCAGCGGTCTGGTGCTGTGTGCGATGGCGTCGTTTCTGGGTGTTGTTCTGGCGCGGGCCACGCACGTCAGGCTGGAGTAAGAACATGTGGCAGCGAATTGGATATTTGATCATCAAAGAACTGCTGGCGGTGTGGCGCGATCCGAAGAGCCGCTTTCTGCTGGTCGCGCCTCCGATCATTGAAATGCTGGTCTTCGCCAATGCCGCGACACAAGAAGTGAAAAATGTGCGGATTGCCGTGTTCAATCAGGATCTGGGCGTCTACGCGCGAGATCTGGTGGCTCGATTTGAGGGGTCGCCCAATTTTCGAGAAGTGCGTCACCTTCGGGGCGAGCCGGAAATTCAGACGGTGATCGATTCGCGAGAGGTGCTGATGGTTGTGCGAATCGGCGAGGACTTCTCGCGCCGGGTGGCGGCCGGTCAACCTGCGGATGTGCAGCTGATTCTTGACGGCCGGCGATCGAACGCCTCGCAGATCCTGGCCAGTTATGCCGAACAGATGATCAATGCGTACAACGCCGAATTGTCACAAGTCCATCCGATACCCCCGCCGGCCAGTACGGTCACGACGCGGATCTGGTTCAACCCTAACCTGGATGCCCAGTGGAGTACCGTGCCCAGCCTGGTCGTCGTCCTGACGGCGTTGGGCGGGTTGATGGTCACGGCCTTGTCGGTCGCTCGCGAACGCGAGTTGGGAACGTTCGCACAACTGCTGGTGTCGCCGCTCAGTCCGGGCGAGATCGTGATCGGAAAATCCGTGCCCGCATTTTTTATTGGGATGGCGGAAGGGACAATCATGGTGCTGGCCGCGGTTTTCATTTTTCATGTGCCGCTGCAAGGTTCATTGCTGCTGCTGTATACCGGCATGGCCGCGTTTCTGATGGCCGTAATTGGCGTCGGATTGTTTGTCTCGTCGCTGTCGAAAACACAGCAGCAAGCGATCCTCGGAGCCTTCTCGTGCATGGTGCCGATGACGCTGCTGTCGGGGTTCGCCAGCCCGATCGAGAATATGCCTGAATGGTTGCAATACATGACGCTGGCCAATCCGTATCGTTACTTCATCGTGATCGTCAAAGGCGTTTTTCTGAAATCGATGCCCGTTTACGACGTCTTGGGTAATTTGGGGCCGCTGATTGTGATCGCCGCTGTAACTCTTTCCGCATCAATGCTTTTGTTTCGTCGACGGGCGGAATAGAACGAGAAATCCCTATCTTCCAGAAAACTGCCACAGTCCGCAGATTCGCTAATTTACGGCGTGGTTGAGGGTCGATTTCTTTTCTAGAGACGGATCAAGGAATCGGTACGTCTCAGGAAAACCATGCGACCAGCCCCCTGTCCGTCGCCACAGTCAGGGTCGGTCATCAGGAGGAGCCGTGGGGACCGCACAGACTGCGTGGCGATCGAGACTTTCAATCGGTCACCCGCTTGCCATAAATGTTTTGGGCGTTCTCGCCGCAGCCTTGGTGCTGTTGTCCATCTCGGGCTGTACGAGCCTGAGGGAATGGGCGCACAACGGATTCAAGGTCGGCCCGAACTATTGCGATCCGGGCGCGCCGGTTTCGACCGAATGGGTCGATCACGAGAGCCCCAGTGTGGTCAGTGCGCCGGCCCAGGATCAAGCTTGGTGGACGGTTTTCCAAGACCCCACTTTGAACCGATTGATCGATTCGGCCTATCGGCAGAATCTCGATTTGCAGGCGGCGGCAGCACGGATCGCCGAGGCGCGGGCTCGACGCAGCATCGCGGTGGGCAATCTCTTTCCGCAGTCTCAACGCGCCATCGCCGCGTACGCGCATGCTCAAGTCAGCGAAAATCTGGGGCTGCCGTTTCCCAGCATGATGAATCTGTATGCCGACGGATTCAACGCGTCATGGGAGGCTGATTTCTGGGGCCGTTATCGCCGCACGATCGAATCGACCAGCGCGAATCGTGATGCGGCTGTCGAAGGCTATGGCGATGCGCTGGTTCAGTTGCTGGCGGAAGTTGCGACCAACTACGTGCAGCTGCGGACCTTCGAACAACGGCTGACCTATGCTCGGGAAAACGTGGAGATTCAGCAGAAATCCGCGGATCTCGTGCAAGCTCGATTCGATGCCGGAACGACGTCGGAATTGGATCTGCGTCAGTCCAAAGCGAGTCTCGCTCAAACTCAAGCGACCATTCCTCCGCTGAAAGCGGGACGACGTTTGGCCGCCAACCAACTGTCGATTTTGCTCGGCATGCCCGTAACGGATTTGGCCACGCAATTGAAACAGGCCCCGATTCCTATTGCTCCACCGGAAGTGGCTGTGGGAATTCCGGCCGACCTGTTGCGGCGGCGTCCCGATGTTCGTCGGGCAGAACGACAGGTTGCGGCTCAAAGTGCCCAGATCGGTATCGCCGAGGCCGATTTCTACCCACGGCTGGCGGTCAATGGCTTCATCGGCTATGCCGCGCAGGACTTCCAAGACTTGTTCAAAGGCAGCAGCCTGACGGCCTTTGTGCTGCCGACTTTGCAATGGAACATCCTGAACTATGGCCGCATCGTCAACAACGTCAAAGCCCAGGATGCCCTGTTGCAATCGACAACCCTGCAATACCAGCAAACGGTCTTAAGAGCCGGTCGGGAAGTGGAAGACGCATTGGTGCAGTTTATTCAGGCTCAACAGCAGACGCGCTTCCTCGAACAGAGCGTGGCGGAATCACGGCGAGCCGTCGAGATTGCCCAGGATCAATTCGAAGGCGGGATTACTGATTTCAATCGGGTCTATACCAATCAGTCGCAACTGGTGGCGCAGCAGGATCAACTGGGAACGGCTCGCGGCAACATCGCTCTGTATTTGATTCAGGTCTATAAGGCGATCGGCGGTGGGTGGGAATATGCCTGCCAGGGATATGGCATGCCGGATCTGGTCCCCGAAGAAAGCTGGTCGCCGACCGAGGTATACGTTGAGCCCACTCCAGCAGCCACCACCCCGGAAGCAACGCCCGAAGAGAAGTGACGGTTGCCCATCGTAATGCCGCTGGACGTGCGCTACGTTGAAGGGCGCTTCCCGTTGGCGATTAGCAGATCACAGGCGAGTCGAACGAAGGCCAGTCTGGGCCAAGTGCTTCGCGCTGCAGACGAGTCAGTTGCTCGATTCCCAGAGCGGCGAGATCGAGTTGCTTGTCCAGGAACTCACGTGAAAAGGGCTTGCCTTCGGCCGTCCCTTGGACTTCGATGAAACTGCCCGTTCCCGACATCACTACATTCAAGTCGACCTCGGCCGTACTGTCTTCTTGATAGTCCAGATCCAGCACCGGAGAACCGTCGACGATACCCACGCTTACCGCGGCGATACTGCGTTCGATGACTTTCAGGTCGGCGGGCAAGTCGCCGCGAATCGACGCCACGGCGTCACACAAGGCGATGAAGCCGCCGGTAATACTGAGCGTTCGAGTGCCTCCATCGGCTTCGAGTACGTCGCAATCGATGGTGATCGTGCGGGCTCCCAGTGCGGCAAAATTGATGGCCGCCCGCAGGCTGCGGCCGATCAGACGCTGGATCTCTGACGATCGACCGTCCAGCTTTTCCCGTTCACGACGTTTGCGGGGTGACGTGCTGCCGGGCAACATTGAGTATTCCGCGGTGAGCCACCCTGACGCGGTCGACGGATCGTTTGATGCTTTCCACTTGGGCAAAGCATTTTCGATACTGGCGGTGCAGAGGACCGTGGTCCGTCCGGCGGAAATCAGCACACTACCGGGGGCGGCTCCAATGAAATGCCGCTGGACTCGGATGGTTCTCAATTCGTTCGGTTGTCGTTGATCGTGACGCATGGACGTATAAACTCGTATTCGAAGACCGGGGGAACGTGGGAAAGACCAACACAATGCCGTCATCGGTCGCGACTCGCAACTCAAGCGACCGGAGTCTCAGGGAAAACCGGCCTGCGGTCCTTGTTCAACCGATCGAAATCTGCGAAACAGGCTAGAGAAAACACTCAACACGTCGATTGGTTCAATCGGCTTCTCTTCAGCAACCAGGATGCGACGTTCAGACATGACGGCCCCTTCGACATACATCTTCGCCGGAGGTGGAACGGGGGGCCATTTGTTCCCGGGCATTGCCGTCGCGCAGGAACTGCGACGCATGGATCCCGCCGCCCGCCTGGTCTTCGTCGGTTCGACGCGTGTGATTGAATCAACGATCGTGACCGAGCATGGACTGGAACATCGCATGCTGCCGGTGGAATCGCTCACCATGCTGAAGCGGAATCCTTTCCGGTTCGCCTGGCGGAACTGGCAATCCTGGCGCGCGGCCACTCGACTGCTTCATGAACTGCAACCCACTGCGGTGATCGGGTTGGGTGGTTTCGCGAGTGCTCCCGTCGTCTTTGCGGCACATCGACATCATCTGCCCGTCGTTCTGCTGGAACAGAATGTGATACCCGGTCGAACCACGCGGTGGCTGGGCCGCTATGCCGATCGCATCTGCGTGTCGTTCCCGGAAATCAGTCCTCAGTTACGTCGCTTGCCCGGCGTGATCGTCACGGGGAACCCCGTTCGCGAAGAGATCGCGGCGCTGTATTCCGTTGAATCCGGAGTATCGAGTCGCAGCGGTCAGGCGCCGCTCCGGCGGGAATTGCTCATCCTGGGTGGAAGCCAAGGCGCCGATTCGTTGAACGCCGCCGTCCTGGCTGCTCTGCGGCAAACACGACAGAACGTTTCAGATTGGACCATCGTACATCAAACGGGTCCGCGTCAGATCGATCAGGTCCGACAGACGTACCAGGAACAGGGCTATCGCGCGGAAGTCGAGTCCTTCTTTCACGACATGCCGCAGCGCTATGCTCGAGCGAGTCTCGTGATTTCGCGGGCGGGAGCCACCACATTGGCCGAGTTGGCTTGCGCGGGTGTGGCGATGATTCTGCTGCCGTTTCCTCATGCGGCCGACGATCATCAACGAGCCAACGCTCAGGTATTCGTCGATCGCCGGGCGGCTCTGATGATTCAGCACGCGGCGAATGCTGACGCAACCGCCGATCAACTGGCCGGCGCAATTAGACAACTGGCCGAAGACGTCGAACGCAGACGAGCGATGGGGTTGGCCGCCAAACAGCTGGCCTACCCCGATGCCGCCCGGCAAATCGTAAGCGTGATCGCCGAGGCAATCGATCAAAAGCGAAGCCGGTGACAATCGACGTGAACGACAATTCGAATGTGACCCCGATCGATCGAATCAATCATTCCGGCGATTTCGAGGAATGACGAGGCTCTTTCGTTCGTCCGGGTTGCTACGAAAAGTTGCTGAAATGATCACGCATCAGTGCTCTGATCAACTCTTCGAGAGAATGGCCAGTTCACGAGCCACGCGGCACTTAAGCACAGCACCAATCCGGCCAGATTGATCCATTTCGAGGCTTGATGGTAGGTGCCGAAGCTGGCCGATTTGACCTGACCGGGTGGTGTGACCATTTGCAACAGCGGCAGATAGATCCAGACGTAGTCCACCGCCATGAGCGTCAAAACCAGCGTCAACAAAACCAGCGAATAGCCTCGGCGACGACGCGATAATGCCACCGAATTTCTCGCCAGCCAAGTACCGATCCCGGCGAGACTGACGAGTACCACTCCAAACAGATAGTACGACGGAAATCGAATGGCGACGAGCGCATCTTTGGTTGACGAATCGAACCCGCCGCGCGTCACTTCGGCCACTCCGACAACGACAAACAACGCGGCCGCACCGATCCAGGCCGAAAGACAGATTCGGGCCAGAAACAGCCCGAGTCGGGCGAGAAATCCAAGGGGGATTTCGTCCGCTGGCATCCCCATTGTCACAACTCCGACCACGCAGGAAAATCTCGTCAAGAACGTCGCCAACCTTCCAAGAAAGTGGCGGATCTCTTCGCGGTGATTTTAAGAGACCCTGCCGGAATTGCGAGTCGCTTGGGCTACACGTTCCGTTTGCGTGATTCAGGCAAAGATTTCCGTGCCGAGAGGTCGAGCGGATTCCGGCTGGTCAGGAAGCCATTGGCGATTGGGCAGGCGAGCCGGTAGAGGGCGCGTGCAGATGTACCCCATCCAACCGAACCAGCCACAGATTCCCACGACAATCGGCCAAGCCCAGCTCTTCGTTCCAAACACCTCTCGTTCACGTCGCCAGCAGGCGACACCGGTCCCTAATCCGACCACGACGCTGACGATCAGCCAGATCTTGAATTCCCACAGTAGTCGCCGATACCGATCCCAAAAAGAAGGCGATTCACCGAATTGATCGGGATCCAAGTAAGCCCCCAAAATCAAACCACAAAACGGGAAGAGGGGTGACGGCAGACAGAGCACCGTCCCAAGATATTGGACGAACGATTGTCCAGAGTCTCCCGAGAGCGTGGTTTCTGCATGACGCTCAATTTTTCCGTTCGCATCCAACCAGAAAACTGTTTGAGCTGGCGATAGTTCCTTCAAGGAGGGCATTGGTTTGTAGATCAATATTTGTTGCGAATCGGGCAATCGATAAAACGAAGCGAATACGCGACGAGGAATCGGGGCCAGGGAGATCGATTTGGAATTCGCCGTTTCCGGATCCATGATGAGCAATCCCGTATCGGTGCGAATGAACAATTGTAGATAGGTTTTTCCGTCGCGTTCCTCGTTCCGACTGTATAGTTGCCGCAATTCGGGCCGATTCTTGAGTACGGGCCGAACCGTCCGCGAACCCAGCCGAATCTCGTAAAGAGTTCCCGCCGACAAGATCCAGACGTTGTCGGGAGCAGCATTCGCGATGGGGACATAGTTGGCCTCCAGGAAATCACCACTCGGTTCGCTGGACTGAAAGTAATCCTGGTTTTGAGCTGCTGCCACGCTACTGGCAAACGCCGAGTACTGAGACATCAATATCGGGAATGATTGGTTAACGGCGGGCTGCTGCGACGAAAAGCCATCGATGCCGATATAGCCAACCAACTGGCGAGAGAGTTGATCATAACCAACGAAATAGGCCGTACTCGCGTGATCAGGTGGCGCGATCAGATACCAGGCGGTCGCCGGCTTTTGGAAATCATGAAACGAATTCAATCGATGTGCCCAAGATTCTGGCTCGAAGCTTTTGTGCTCGTCTAAATCCTTTGAACTCAGACTAATCGACTCTGTGACAAACGTTTTTTGCAGTCCCAGCGTGTCCGGAATCAACGTGCCATCAAAACGGCGATAAGAAACTCGCGAGTAGTTGTTTGTGTAACTTTGAATCAAGGCTTCACCCGTCTTGGTGATCACGAGATTTTCCGGCGTGGCCCCAGCGGGCCAAATCGCTTGTAAGACACTGGTTCCCCAGCCCGCGATCACAACATGCACGACGGCGTAGCCGATTGTCAGCAAGGCGAACATCAGCCAGGAGAATAACCCCGTGCGATTCATGGTGAGGCCTTTTTCAAAACAGAGGATCGACGTGGCTCGAATTCGCGGGACTGTCAGGGGTATTCACGCCGCTGAGCGGTGTCGATAATCAATCCAATCAAACCTGCCGCTAGTCCGGCAAAACCAACATAGATCAGGGCTGGCCAGATTGGTGCGTACTTCAGTCCCAAGGCGAGCACGACGGACGCGATCAACGGCCACGTTCGTGAGCCCAGCCAACGAGCTGGCCGAATGCCGGTTAAAAATGCACCCAGATAACAGATGACGGCGATTCCGACACTGCGCCACCACGAATCGGTCATGCCCCAGAAAAAGGGGCTGGCATGCGTTCCCGGAGTGGCAGCCCACAGGCTGTAGACCAGCAGAGGCAACGCCGACACACCCAACAACAGCAGGCCGCCCGCTGCTAGTTTCGTGAGAAAAATCTGCGATTGCGGCAACGGACGATGCAATAGGAATAACGCGGTCTGTCGCCATGATTCCCAGACCGATTGATGCAATCCGAAGGCAATCGCGGCGACGATGACAATCATGGTAAACGTCGTCTCACGACCCGAGTTGTTGTTGGCGAGAAACGGAATCTCAAACCCTCGGCCCGCATCCAAGAACGGAATCAGCGGCAGGCCCATGCCCGCGCCGAGGTAATGGATCTGTACCAGCAAAGCCAAACAGGCGTAGAGAGCGCACTCACGCAGTTCTTTCGATAACAGTGCTATCCGCACGTTTCGTCCCCCGGGTAAAGAGAGGTAGGGATCGCTTCGATCCACGGGTGTATTCGATGAACGCATCTTCCAGATTGAGGGTCATCACATCGGTCCAGCGCGGTTCCAGGGCCTCTACCACCGCTTGTTGCGCCGGCCCCCAATTGACGATGACCAGTTCCAGTTCCAGCCCAACGCGGCGCCAGGTCACCAGCCCTTCGCAGCCGGGGAAATCGGGTGGTTCGCCGTTGAATCCCAAGACGACTTTGCGGACCGAATCCCGGAATGTTTCCGTGGGGCAATCGACCCGAAGGACACCGTCGATCATCACGCCGATCCGCGTCGCCACACGCTCGACATCGCCCAACACGTGTGAACTGAAAAAGATCGTGCGACCGCGGCTTTGGATTAATTGGATCAACGCTTCCAGAAAATCTCGGCGAACGACCGTGTCGAGCCCTAATGTGGGATCATCGAGAATCAACAGTTCGGGATCGGGAGCCATCGCCAATGCCAGTGACACCTGTGCCTGCTGGCCGCGTGACAGCCGCCCACATTTCTGCTTGCGTGACAGTTCAAAATGATCGAGGATCTGATCGACCAGTGTCTGATCCCAATTCTCATAGAATGGCCGCGTGAACTGCACGATCTGGCCGATCGTCATCCACGAATACAGTGGATGCCCTTCCGCCATATAGGCGATTCGGGATCGCACCAAGGGAGTGAGCGTGGCGACGTCCTGTCCCAGTAACGTGACTCGTCCGGCATCGGCGGGAGCCATTCCGGTCAGCATCTTAATGGTTGTTGACTTCCCCGCCCCATTGCGCCCCAAAAAGCCGTACACGCACCCGGTCGGCACTCGCAGGTTCAGGTCCCGCACGACCCATTTCGGACCATAGGCCTTGGATAGATGCTCAACGACGATCGCATCGGGCAGGGTTTCGTCAGACATAACGAGTGTCTCACAAGGGGAACAAAGCTGATGGATGACGTGTCGATTGAACGGTAAAGGTCGAGTTAATTGCCGAACGGCTACACCCCGGCCTGCCACTGAAACTGGGCGGATCGATCCTGTACGAACTCACGGACTTCCTCAGCCGTAAAGCCGAGTAGCACCGCTTCGGTAAAAAAGCTGTCCAGCAATAACATCAACCGCTCGCGGCGAGCCTTTCGGGTCAGATCGGAACCGGGCGAAGCGACGAACACACCCAAGCCGTGCCGCGTCACCAGTAATCCATCGCGTTCCAGTTCCGTGTAGACCCGAGCCACCGTGTTCGGATTGATCACCAGCCGTCGCGACAGATCGCGCACCGAGGGCAGTCGAGAATTCTCTTGCAACCGCCCACGGGCAATGGCCGACCGGATCTGCTCGGCAAGCTGCCGATAGATTGGCGTTCGACTGGCGACATCAATGTTGAAATCCATAGCACGCGTCCTTCTGTACTAACACAAATAGTACAGTTGATGCAGGTGGTTGTCAAAAGGAATTTTGGAAGGGCGTCGGTTTTGGGTGCGGGAGGACGCCAGTGATGCCGTGGGTAGCTCGGCTTTCCTGTCGTGGAGCGAGGCGGCTAGTTTGGGCCGAAAATGCGGTTGTTTCCTGGCGTGTTGTTTCAACCATCGATTGCTCGACATTTCCGATGGGCCACCGGTCGGTTGTAAGTTTCTCGTTTTTGGGCCAGGATCGATTCGTTGTTGGGTTGATCAACACTTGCTGCGGGAATGTTTTGATGTCAATCAGATTTGGATTGGTGATAGCGGCCCTTTGTTGCACGAGCCTCACCGCTGTGGTGCGGGGCGATGATGTCGTTCGTCGGACGGAAGATGTGATCTACGGACGAAAGTTCGGCATGGCGTTGACACTGGACGTGTTTCAGCCAGCGAAACCGAATGGTTGTGGGCTGCTGTTCCTGGTGAATGGCGGTTGGCTGTCGAGTAAGTCCACTCCCATGATGGTTACTGTTCGGCCGGAAGACTATCGCGTGTATCTGGAGCGGGGTTACACGATGTTTGCCATCGTGACCAGTTCCCAGCCGAAGTTCACGATTCCCGAAGAGATTGAAGATGTACTGCGAGCCGTCCGTTTTGTTCGCTCCCAAGCTGCTCAATATGGAGTGCGGCCCGATCGGCTGGGGGTGTTGGGTTCCAGCGCCGGAGGTCATCTGACCCTGTCGATTGCCACGCGGGGCGGTCCTGGGAAAGCGGATGCCGCTGATCCGGTCGATCGCGAAAGCAGTGCCGTTCAAGCGGCTGCCTGTTTTTTTCCGCCGACCGATTTTTTGAACTATGGAGGTCCCGGTCTAAGTGGCGTAGGGATGGGGCCACTCGCCCCCTTGCAGGTGGCGTTCGGACCGCTGGCTCTCACGGCCGAGGGACGTGAGCAACTGGGGCGTGACATCTCGCCGATTAATTACATCAGTGCCAAATTGCCGCCCACTTTGATCATTCATGGTGATCAAGATGAAGTGGTACCGTTACAGCAGTCAGAGAGCTTTGTTGCCAAAGCGCGTCAGGCGGGTGTGCCGCACATCGAGCTGATTGTCCGTCCCGGCAAAGGGCATGGCTGGGGCGATTTCTGGAAATCCGCCGAAGATATCAATGCGTTCGCAGACTGGTTTGATCGCTATTTGAATCGACCAGAATGATTGTGGTCGCGATCTGGCGTGGCCGTTTTTGTCGCGTGGAAAGCGATTGGAGTGCAATCATCGACCAATCCGGTCGCGAGGAAGTCTCGTGCAGACCGGTAAAGAATTCGATGCGGGAATTGGACCCCAGCCATTGGGGAAACGTCACCGAATGCCTTAAAATCTCGCCCAGCGCTGCAGAAGAATGAGCATGTTTGTTTTGTAACGTAGCCCTTTGGGGACCCTTAGCGACAGGACTGTGTTTCGTGAAGATTACCGAAGTCATTTGCCAGTTATTGCGTGTGCCCAGTGTCGAACAAAAGACGGCCAGTAGTCAGGACGCCGTGTTGGTCCGGATTCGGACCGATACGGGACTGGAAGGAATTGGCGAAGCCGATTCTCAGCCGGAAGTTGTCAAAGCGATTATCGATGCTCCGTTCAGCCACAACATTGCCTGTGGACTGAGGCAGTTGCTGGTGGGCGAGAACCCGCTCGAAACCGAGCGTCTCTGGCAGAAGATGTATCGCCGCACCATGTATTTTGGGCGGTCGTCCGTCACGATCACCGCGATGGCAGCCGTGGATATGGCTCTCTGGGATTTGAAGGGGAAGTTATTCGGTCAGCCCATTCATCGGCTATTGGGCGGCAAACAACATGACCGGATCCAGGCCTATGCGTCGATCCTGTTTGGTCGTGACGGGGCCGAGACCAAAGCGATCGCCCAGCGTTGGCGCGAAGCGGGCTACCGCGCTATCAAGTTTGGCTGGGAACCAATGGGACAATCCGAATCGCTGGATCTCGAATTGGTCAAATCCGCTCGTGCAGGGATTGGTGATGGTCTGCTGCTAATCGACGCTGGCTGCGTCTGGGACGCGAGAACGGCACTCAAACGTGCCCACTCGTTCGAGGAATATCAACTGGGCTGGCTGGAAGAGCCATTACGGCCCGATGATGTGGAAGGTTATCGCTGGCTGCGCGATCGGTCGCCAATCCCGATTGCCGGTGGTGAAGAAGAATGTGGGCGAGAGGCCTGGCGACCCTTGATCGAAGCCCGCGCTCTGGATATTTATCAGGTCGATTTGGCCCGTAACGGGTTCACGGACGCCGACTACGTCAAACAACGCGTGCAAGAGATCGGGGCTCGGCTGTGCAATCATTGTTACACCAGTCCTGTGACCGTTGCCGCCAGTCTGCATTGGTTGACGACATGCCGTGACGCCTTCGTGTTTGAAGACTGCGTCGATGATTCGCCGTTACGGCACCAATTGACGCACGAACGCGTGCAAGCCGTCGATGGCTGGATATCACCGCCCGACGGGCCGGGGCTGGGGGTGACGCTGGACGAAGATTTTGTCGCTTCGTATTTGATTGCCGAATCCGGGCGGATGTCCTAATCAGAGCCGTGCCAATATCGATTCTGGTGAATGGGGATCTGTTGTTGGTCAACGGCGATCTTTTGGTCAACGGCGATCTTGTTGTCCCGTACTGTTCCCCGAAAGCTTCTGGCGATCTGAGACAGAATTCGCGAGAATCAGGTTGCCGTGGTTTCCCCTCGGCAACCTGATGTTTGTTGGGAGGCGGCTTCGGCCGTCAATTCGCCTTCTTGATAAAGCACAGTCCACGTGGTCGAAAATGGCTAACCTGGACTGTCGCGTGATGAGCACCTGAGTGACCGTAGCAGATCAATCTCTTCCCAGTCGTTTTGTGGTCGGCCTGGACTTGGGGACGACCAATTCGGCCATGGCATTTGTCGATACAGCCGAACGACGTCGTCAAATTCAGACGTTCGCCGTGCCGCAGATTGTTGTCCCGGGACAGCTGGAGTCTCGTGACACCCTTCCGTCATTTCACTATCAACCGGCCACAGGCGAGTTTCCCCCCGATTCGTTGAAGCTACCATGGCAGTCCCAGCCGACCGACATCGTCGGTCATTTCGCTCGCGATCATGGCACGCTGGTTCCCGGCCGCCTGATTGCGTCGGCCAAGTCGTGGCTCTGTCATCCGGGAGTGGACCGGACCGCCGACCTGTTGCCGTGGCAGGGCGCCGACGACGTCAAACGACTGTCGCCGGTGACTGTTAGCGCCCGTTATCTGGAGCATTTCCGCGAAGCCTGGGATCACCGATTTCCCGATTTTCCTCTGGCCCAGCAGGATTTCATCCTGACCATTCCCGCGTCGTTCGACGAAGTGGCTCGCGAACTGACGATCAAAGCGGCGAAGCAGGCCGGGCTCACTCGGGTGGTCTTGATTGAAGAACCACAAGCGGCGTTTTATGCCTGGATCGACAAGCATGCCGATCACTGGGATCAACTCGTCTCACCCGGTCAGACGATTCTGGTGTGCGATGTCGGTGGTGGAACGACGGACTTTACGCTGATCCGCGTGCGCCGCGCGACCGACGGCGCAGTTCAGTTTCACCGCGTGGCCGTCGGTGAACATCTGATCCTGGGGGGCGACAATCTGGACTTGGCATTGGCCCATCATCTGGAGCAGCGGGTCAAGCCAGGTGGGCAGTTGGAGCCACGACAATGGAGCGTGTTGGTGCGCAGCTGTCGGCAGCTCAAAGAAATTCTGATGGCGGCCAACGCGCCGGAGAAATGGACGTTGACCTTACCGGGCAGCGGTTCGAAGCTGATCGGTGGATCGATCCAGGTTCCGGTGACGCGGGAAGAAGTGGAATCGGTCCTGGCTGAAGGCTTTTTCCCCGAGGTCTCGCTGGACTCCAAACCTCAGTCGTCGAAATCGGGCTTTCAGGAATTCGGTCTGCCCTATTCGTCCGATCCCGCGGTCACGAAATACCTGGCCGCTTTTTTGACCGCACATCGCGCGGGGATGACGAACGAGTTGGATTTGCCTGACGCTGCACCGGCCGCGGTGTTGTTCAACGGAGGCGTGTTTGCTTCGCCGGTCCTGCGCGAGCGGATTATCCGAACGCTCGAACGCTGGTTCCGTCCGCCGGGCTCGGATTGGTCGCCGATTGTCTTCGAGAACGAACGATTGGATCTGGCGGTGGCACGGGGGGCGGCCTACTACGGTATGGTCCGCCGCGGCGAAGGGGTGCGGATTGCCGCGGGTTTAGCGCGAACCTACTACATTGGGATCGAGAATACGTCAGGTGCGGGCGATTCGACGCTGTCAGCGCTCTGCCTGCTTCCAGCAGGAATCGAGCCGGGGCAGGAAGTGGATTTGTCGCAGCACCAGTTTCAACTGCTGATTTCGCAGCCGATTGAATTTCCGCTGTTCGTTTCGAGCACTCGATTAACAGATCGACCGGGCGAATTGATCAACATTGACCCAGAGCAGATCAAGGCGTTGCCGCCGATACGTACAGTCATCAAGGCGGGGAAATCGAAAGAGGCGGCGACGGTCGCCGTGATTCTGAAAGCCCGATTGACCGAGATTGGGACGTTGGATTTATGGTGTAGCGAAGTCGATGGCAAGCGGTCGTGGAAGCTCTTGTTCGATGTGCGGTCGGCGACACAAACGGACATCGCTGCGCACGACGCGGTGGGTGAACAACAGGGGTTGTTCGATCAGGCCGTACTAGATGCTGCTCGTACGGTGATCGTCGAAACCTTCGGGGCCGCTGCGACGTCCAGCGCTGCTGGTGATCCCGACGCGACAGTACGTGATCGACCCCTGACGGTCGTGAAGCGATTGGAAGAAGTGCTGGCCATGGGGCGCAGCGAATGGCCGACATCACTGTTGCGTCAGTTGTGGGAAGCACTGATCGAATGTGAATCGGGGCGTTCGATCAGTGCCGCGCATGAGGCCCGGTGGCTCAACCTGACTGGTTTTTCCTTGCGTCCTGGGTACGGATTAGCCGTTGATGACTGGCGTTGCAACGAGACCTGGAAACGACTGCAAGGCACGTTGGTGTTTTCGACCACCGCAGGCCGGGCGGAATGGTATATCCTGTGGCGTCGCATCGCTGGCGGATTGACGATGGGACAGCAGCAGGCACTGGCAGCGCCGTTGATCAGTCAATTGAAACAGGCGGTGCGACAGATCGGTTCCAAAGGCAAGGGGCTCGATTTCGGTGGCAACACGCACGAATCGTCGGAGCTGTTGCGACTGCTGGGTTCGTGCGAGTTGTTGCCGATTCCAGCGAAGCACGAGCTGGGAGAGATCTTGCTGGAAATCCTGGGGAAGTCTCGTTTTTCCGGCTTGCGCGATGCGGCGCTCTGGGCCTTTGGTCGGGTGGGGGCACGACGTCCCGTCTATGGGCCGCTGAATGTGGTGATTCCTCCGGATCTCGCGGCCGTCTGGTTGGGCCGTTTGACGAATCTCAAAATGACCGGCAGTTTCGCGGCGTTGGCATTGATGCAACTGGGGCGTAAGACGGGTGATCGCTACCGGGATATTGACGAATCGACACGTGAGAGTGTCTTGAAGACTTTGGAGCGAACCTCGGCTCCTGTGCACTACCGGCAACTCGTCGCCGAGGTGACGAGTCTGGAATCGGAAGACCAGTCGTTGATCTTTGGCGAATCGCTGCCGAAGGGGCTCCGAATCCTGTAGAGTGAATTTGTTCGCCCGGTCGGCCGGTGGGTTGGCCGGCTTCCGTGTCGAGGTCGTGATGTTACAGGTTCTGTTTTTCGCTCAAGCCCGCCAGTTGGTTGGCAGTCCGCAGGTGGAGATTCCCTGGGCAGATGGTGAGACGGTCGGGCAATTGAAAGAGCGGCTGACGGAGCGGCATCCCTCGCTTCATCCGTTGATTTCGAAGTTGCTGGTCGCGGTGAACAATCAGTATGCGAACGACGATGTCTCGATTCAACGCTCTGATGAAGTGGCCTGTTTTCCCCCTGTCAGTGGTGGTTGAACGATGATTTCTTTGACCTACACACCCATCGACTACCAGGCATTGACCGAATCGGTGCGATCGACCAAGTCGGGGGCGGTCGTACTCTTTCTGGGGACGGTGCGTGAGCTGACGGCTGGACGTCGGACGGTCGCGCTGGATTACGAAGGCTATCCGCAGATGGCCGAAGCGAAGTTGGCTGAATTAGAAGCACAAGCGCGATTGCGCTGGCCCGTCGATCAGGTTGGCATCGTGCACCGGCTGGGGCATCTGGAACTGGGTGAAATCAGCGTGGCAATCGCGGTCAGTTGTCCGCATCGTCAGCAAGCGTTTGAGGCAGGGCAGTTTCTGATCGATGAATTAAAGGTTTCGGTCCCGATCTGGAAGCAGGAAAATTGGGACGATGGTTCGACAGAATGGGTCCATCCGGGCGTCGAAATTGCGAAACCGCCTGCTCCTTCGTCAAATGGGTGAGAAATTGGAACTCGCAAGTATAGAATTAGCTGATCCGTGATTGATTGGAATTGATGTCGAGGTAAACGCGAGTAAACCATGGTCGCGAGAATTTCCCCACTACATCATTCAAGTTGTGACCGACGATTTCGACATCCGAGTTTCGAGTTCTGTGAATTTCATGCTCCCGACGTTGCCACTTATCGATTCTTTCGGACGGCTGCACAACAACCTGCGCATCAGCGTGACCGATCGCTGCAATATTCGCTGCTTCTATTGCATGCCGGCGGAAAACGTTCAGTTCATGGAATCGTCAGAGCTGTTGTCGTTCGATGAGATCGAACGATTTGTGCGAGTGGCCGTTCGTCTGGGAATCGACAAACTACGGCTGACGGGCGGCGAACCGCTGGTTCGGCGTGACCTCGATCAACTGGTCGCTCGATTGGCGGCCGTGCCGGGCATTCAGGATATTGGCGTCACGACCAATGGCATTTTGCTGGCGAATCAGGCCGCGGATCTGTATGCCGCCGGATTACGGCGCATCAATATCAGTCTGGACGCACTGACGCCCGAAAAATTCAAACAGTTCACTCGTCGAGACGGATTCGAACAGGTGATTGAGGGGATTCACGCGGCTCAACGAGCGGGCTTCGACCCGGTGAAAATCAACGCGGTTTCGGTCCGTGGATTGACCGAGGACGAGATCATTCCGTTTGGCCGTTTTGCTCGAGAGACGGGTGTCGAAGTCCGGTTTATCGAATATATGCCGCTGGACGCCGACAACGCGTGGGAACGCGGCAAAGTTCTGTTCGCTCACGAGATCATCGAAACGCTGTCGTCGGCGATCATGCCGCTGGTTCCCGTTAACCTGGCCGAATCAGCGGGTTTACCTGCGACGACCACGGCTGCAGGTCACGGGGGGCCCGCGGAAGATTTTGCTTTCGCGGATGGGATTGGGCGCATTGGATTTATTGCGTCGATCAGCCAGCCCTTTTGCGCCAGTTGCAATCGGATTCGCATCACGGCCGACGGAAAACTGCGCAATTGTCTGTTCAGCCTGGAAGAGACCGATGTCCGTAGTTTGCTGCGCGGCGACGGCTCTGATGATCAAATTGCCGACGCCATTCGGACCAGCGTGGCCGCGAAAAAGGAGGGGCACGAAGTCAATACGGCTCGCTTTATTCAGCCGGCTCGCCCGATGTATTCAATCGGTGGTTGATTCCGAATCGCGGGAACGGGCTGATGCGGCAATGTGAACGCATGACCATTGCCGTTATGACGGCTGCAGTGATTGAAATTGACGGACGATCACGCGGGCGGAACGTAAGCCATCCACGGCGGCACTGATGATGCCTCCGGCATAGCCGGCGCCTTCTCCCACGGGGTACAGTCCCTCGATGTTCGGGCATTGGCGGGACGTCAGATCACGATCGATACGAATCGGAGAACTGCCGCGCATTTCGGGGCCGACCAGAATCGCGTTCTTTAGAAAATCGCCGCGCAGTTTTTTGTCCATGATTGGCAAACTTTGTCGAATGGCCTGAGTGACCACCGCTGGTAGCAGTTGATCGAGCTGCGCGGGGTGAACTCCGCGTTCGTACGAGCAGTCCAGTTTGGTTGCCGGGGCCGTAGCCCGGCCCTTCAGAAAGTCTTGCGCGGTCTGGATCGGGGCGAGATAGTTTGCTTGTCCCAACTGGAAGGCGATCGCTTCATAGTGCTGTTGCAAATGCATTCCCGCCAGCGGATGCGAATCACCGAATTCGCTTGGCTGCAGCGTGGCCATGATGCCGCTATTCGCGAACGGCGAATCGTGGCGTGAGTTACTCATCCCGTTGGAACAAAACATGTTCGGTTCGCTGATGCTGGGCATGATGATGCCCCCGGCACACATGCAGAACGTGAAGACGTCTTTGGCTCCTCGCGCCTGTAACGTGTAGTCCGCCGCGCCCAGTAGCGTTTCGTATTCCGGCCGACCGTATTTGTGGTGGTTGATCTGGGATTGCGGTTGCTCGATGCGAAGTCCCAGTTGAAAGGCTTTTTGCACCATCGGCACGCCTAACTCGTACAGCATCTGGTACGTGTCGCGGGCGCTGTGGCCGATGCCCAGGATCAACTGTCCGCAGGGTATGTCGCCTGACGACGTCTGGATGCCGACGACGCGACCGTCGCGGATCTGGATGCCTTCCAAGCGACAGCCGAATTTGTACTCGCCACCCAGTGCCTCGATTTTGCGTCGATAGTTACGGCAAATCATGGGTAATTTATTGCTGCCTAGGTGAGGTCGATTTTCGTAGACCAGTGACGGTCGGCCGCCGCATTCCACGAAACTTTGCAATACCCAATCGACGTCCGGCCCTTCCAGACGGCAGGTCAGTTTTCCATCACTGAAACAGCCCGCTCCTCCTTCGCCGAACAGATAGTTGTTTTCGCGATCGAATTCACCGCCACGATCGAATTGCCGGACAACGGGCACGCGGGTTTTGACCGCCGCACCCCGCTCGATAATCAGGGGCCGATATCCCTTCCGCGCCAAGTAGTAGCCGGCCAGAAGTCCGGCCGGCCCCGAACCGACGACAATGGGCCGTTCGGAGAGAGGTTCTGATCCGGGCGAGGCGTCTTCGAATTGAGGCGGCTCGTAGAACTGCAGATCGCCGCGTCCGTCCGAGCCCAATTTCAACTGTCCGGCCTTGCCATCGGCGATTTCGACCAGCGTCGTATAGACGAATTGCAGGTCGGTTGATGATCGGGCGTCGAGACTTTTTTTCAGGATCCGCCAGGAGCCCAGATCGCCGATCAAAATACCCAGCCGCCGCGCCAGATGCGCGGGCAGAGCCGTCTCGGGCACGTTTACGGAAAGACGAAGATTAGAAACGCGAATCGGCATACAGTTTCACCAACAACAAATCGAAATCCGCTCGATAGCATGCCTGTCTCGTGAAGACAAGCCTGTCTCGAGGCCCGTCGCCTTGCCAAGTGGTATTCCTAAAACTTACGATGGTTGTATGAACATCAATTGGGAACCACTGCGACAGATTATTCAAGCTCATCAGCGCTTCGTCATTTCGAGTCATGTTCGGCCGGATGCGGATGCGATCGGTTCGGAAATCGGGCTGGCTCGTGTGCTAGAAACGCTCGGCAAAACGGTGCGGATTGTCAACACTTCGGCTACGCCCGCCAATATTTTGTTTCTCGACCCGACGCGCCAGGCGCAGCAACTGGGGACGGCAGCAAAGCCAGAAGACGTTTTGCAGGCCGAAGTACATATCATTGTTGATACCAGTTCCTGGGCTCAATTGTCCGATGTTGGCAAATTGATGCGAGAATCGTCGGCCAAACGGGTCGTCATCGATCACCACGTCAGTTGCGATGATCTGGGAGCCGTCGAATTCAAGAACACTTCCAGCGAAGCCACTGGGTCGCTGATCTTTCAATTATCGGAAGCCTTGGGGGTGACCGTGGGTGCGGAAGCGGCGACAGCCCTGTTTGCCGCGATCGCCACCGATACGGGATGGTTCCGTTTTTCCGCTGTCTCGGCCGAGACGATGCGGATTGCCGGTCGGCTGATTGAATGCGGTGCTTCCCCTCCCGCCATCTATCGCGAACTGTATGAACAGGGAACGCTGGCGAAAATGCATCTGGTCGGGCGAGCGCTCAATCGGATGAAGATCGATTGCGACGGGGAACTGGCTTACACAACGATTGAATGGAGCGAGTTCGTTGAATCGGGCGCCGTGTCGGCCGACACGGAAGACCTGGTCAACGAATGTTTGAAGGTCGCAGGAACCAAGGGCGCCTTCATCGCCATCGAACAACAGAATAAACAGGTCAAAGTCAGTTTTCGCAGCCGGGTCGAGGCGCTCAACGTGGCGGCAGTGGCCGAAAAATTCACCGGCGGCGGACATCGCGTCGCCTCGGGGGCCACGCTGGCCGGTCCCTTTCCCGTGGCTGTCGGAAAGGCTTTGGAAGCGATGAAGGAAGCGGTCTATGCGGCACGAGGTGCTTCTCCCGCATCGACCGCCTCAAAGCCCGTTGTTTGAAAGGAATCCGTCGAAAACGCTTGCCTGTGAAATCTTGACTGGAGTAAGTTGTCGTTGAATCTTGACGATCACGACTCTACGCTGCTGAAGGCATGAGAAAAGTTGTTGCCTGCCGTTTATCCGCCCGACTTCCCGCCGACCAGTAACCTGCCCGAGACCGATTACCGCCAGCGACGCGACAATCAATAGTTCTTTGTACGCCGCGTCGGAACAATGACTGACCTGCCCGTGAATCGATGTCCGTTACGAGTAATCCATTCTCGCTCCCCTTGGAGGACAAAACCGTGGAACCTGCCGCACCGTCATCCGACTCGGAATCTCTTCCTCGCCGAAACTTCATGGCCGCCGCGAGTTCGGTCTTAATTGGTAGTTTTGTCGCATTGACTCCACTTGTCACGGGGATCGCATTTTTCCTGAATCCGCTACTGAAACGAAGGGCAAACTTCAAAGGCAGCGACGGTGAGGGCTTTTTTGACATCGCAAAGCTGAGCGATCTGCCGGATGACGGAACACCGTTGCGATTTGTGTTGCGGGCCGACAAGGTCGATGCCTGGAATGAATTCAAAGACCAGACGATTGGAACCGTCTATCTCCGCAAAATGCCCGGTGATCAGGTCATCGCATTTAATGACACCTGCCCGCACCTGGGTTGCAAAGTAGAATATCAGGAAGGGCATCAATCGTTTCTCTGCCCTTGTCACGCCAGTGCCTTCAAGCTCGATGGCGAGCCCACCAACAAAATTCCGCCACGGGGACTGGATCACCTGGAATGTAAAACCGATTCTCAGGGACAAGTCTGGGTGAAGTACCAGGAATTTCAATGCGGCGTCGCGAAGCAGGAGGCCGTGTAATGAACTCGCTTTTGAATTGGCTGGACGACCGAACCGGTTACCGCGCTTTGGTGCACGAGGCTTTGAATGAACCGATTCCAGGTGGAGCGAAGTGGAAATATGTCTGGGGCAGCACGCTGACGTACGTTTTTGTCGTGCAGGTGATCACGGGGTTCTTTTTGTGGGCGGCCTACAGCCCCAGCACATCGACCGCGTGGGAAAGCGTCTACTACATCCAGAATGTGATGCAATATGGCTGGCTGGTCCGCGGGATTCATCACTTTGCCGCGCAGGCAATGATGATTCTGTTGGGGCTGCATTTCATGCAGGTCGTCATTTGCGGAGCTTATAAAGCGCCGCGCGAGGTCAATTTCTGGCTGGGTTTGGTGCTGATGCAGATCGTGCTGGGCCTGTCGCTGACCGGGTATCTGCTGCCCTGGGATCAGAAGGGCTACTACGCCACAAAAGTGGCGACGAACATCGTGGGGGTGACTCCGCTGGTGGGACCTCAGTTGCAGCAATTGGCTCAAGGCGGGACGACGTACGGGCATCACACGCTGACGCGATTCTTCGCCCTGCACGCGGGTATTCTGCCGGCCTTGCTGGTGGGATTTCTAGGACTGCATATCTACGTCTTCCGCCGACATGGCATCACGGTTGCCAAAGTGGACGAAAAGAAGCCGGTCGGGACATTCTGGCCCGATCAAGTGCTGATGGATGCCGTGGCCTGTTTGGGCGTGCTGGTCACCATTCTGTTCTTTACCGTCTGGAAAGGTGCCGAGCTGACTGGACCGGCCGATCCTTCCGAGGCGTACGCCGCGGCGCGGCCCGAGTGGTATTTTCTATTTCTGTTTCGCTTCCTGAAATTTGAAGCCGTCGACAAACTGGGCTTGGAATTCGGGGCTCTGTATGTTCCCGGCGCCATCATGGGTGTCATCGCCCTGATGCCGTTGATCGGCCGCTGGAAACTGGGACATCGGTTCAACATTGCCTTCACCTTCGCTCTGCTGGGCGGAGCGGGATATCTGACCGTGTTGGCACTCAAAGAAGACGGTGCGGACAAGAAGTATCAGGCGGCGGTGAAAGCGGCGGAGTTCGAAGGGCACCGCGCTGTGGAACTGGCGAACGAGTTTGGGATTCCACCGACGGGGGCACTCAGTCTGCTGAAGGAGGACGCCCGTGTTCAAGGTCCCAAGCTGTTCAAACGACACTGCGCCAGTTGCCATCGGTATAACGGTCAAGATGGGCTGGGGCAGGTTCCTGTCAAAGAAATCGAAGAAAATGGCCAGAAGATGCAGATCGAAGAGCCGGCAACGGCGGCCGATCTCGGCCATTTCGGCTCGCGAGAATGGGTGACCCAGATCCTGACCGACTACCACATGGTCTTTGCACCGCTGAAAAATGCCGGGGAAAAAGGCGAGCGGTTCCTGAGTGGCGAGATGACCGGTTGGTCCAAGGACAATGCCGAGGTGTTGAAGAAACCAGAAAATGCCGGCGGTTTGAAGGCGCTGGTTGAATTCGTTGTGGCTCAAGGTGAACGGAAGGATTTTGAACCGTTCGATCCTTTGTTGGTCGCGACTGGGAAGGAGATCTTCACCAGCGGCAAACTGGCCAATGGTGCACTGACGACCAACTGTTCAGACTGTCACACTCTTAAGCCTGTCGGTGCCGCTGACTTACTAAGTGAAGGTGCGGGACCCGGTTATCCGACGCTGACCGGCTATGGCGGTGAGGCGTGGCTGAAGGCGTTTGTCAGCAACCCGGCGCATGATTCGTTTTACGGCCCGAGTAACAATCTGATGCCGGCATTTGAATCGAATATTAGCAAACAGGAACTGGACCAAATCGTTGATTGGCTGGTGGGCGACTACTTCCGCTCAAAGAAGTCGACTCACTAGACCGTGACCGCCGCGCCCTGCCGAATCCAGCCGCCGCCGAGGACTCGATCGCCGTCGTACAGCACCAGGGCCTGACCGGGGGCCACACCGAATTGCGGTTCGGTGAATCGCACGCGAACGTGATCGGCGCCGACCCGTTCGATGCGAGCCGGCGCGGCCGTGTGCTGGTAACGGATCTGGGCCAGGCATTCCCACTCGTCGGCGGGAGGATCGACCAGCCAACTGACGCCGTCGGCTTCAAGTTCGTGACAGGCCAGATCGTTGTGAGTACCGAGTACGACGCGACGTGACTCGGGTTCGATCCGAATCACGAATCGTGGTTCGCCAAACGTGATGCCCAGGCCGCGACGCTGGCCGATCGTGAACTGATCGTATCCTGAATGCTTTCCCAGAACGCGACCGGTCGGATCGACGAAATCGCCGGCCATGTCCGGACGGCCTCGGTATCGTTCCAGAAAACCGACATAGTCGTTGTCGGGAATGAAACAAATTTCCTGGCTGTCGGGTTTCGTCGCGACGCGAAGGCCGGCTTGGGCGGCCAGTTCACGGATCTCGGGCTTGTTGTAGCTTCCCACCGGGAAGAGAATTCGATCGAGAATAGTGCGATTGATTCCGGCCAGCACGTACGACTGATCCTTGCCTGGATCGCGGCCTCGCACGAGAGCGGGTTGGCCATCGATTTGCTGAATCTGTGCATAGTGTCCGGTGGCGATTTGATGGGCGCCCACGCTGACGGCGAAATCCCACAGCTTGCCGAATTTCAGCCAGTTGTTGCACATCACGCAGGGATTGGGAGTTCGCCCGGCGAGATATTCGTCGACGAAATAATCCTTGATGCGTCCAAAGGCATCCGCGAAGTTCAATGCATGGAACGGAATATCCAGCATGTCGGCCACGCGCCGCGCGTCGGCCGCGTCCGAGGCGCTGCAACATCCTTGCTTGTTGGCTTTCGCGCCCAGAATCGGCAGCGAGGGCAGTGATGCCGGCCGAACTTCGGAGGTCGAGCCAGGTGGACCCGACGGTGAGTTCGTCTTCAGGTCGACTCGGCAGGCCGTTTCCTCAACCGCTCCCGAACGCATGAACAGACCGATGACCTCGTATCCTTGTTGTTTGAGCAGCACGGCGGCGGCAGAGCTATCCACTCCGCCACTCATCGCCAGCACGACACGCCTCGACATAACGCATGATCCTTACAAGTCTGAGCGACACCCGTGGTCGCAGTTGATTCACGCGAGTCGACTAATGGCACAACAGACAATGGCCACGAATGAGGACTTCGGTCATTCGGCCAATCTCGGCCACCGATTTCATCGCCGCCTTGGGAATTTCAAATTTGTGGAGGCAGGTCACGCTACCACAGTCGACACAGATGAAGTGCGGATGTTCGCAGCCGTCGGCATGAGACGGGTCACGCAATTCGAACCTCCAGACATGATCACCCAATTCTTTGCGTATCACCAAGCCTGCTTCGACCAGATCCGTCAGGTTTCGCAAGACGGTCGCCTTGTCGAATCCCAGTGGCACGAGGCTCGCCGCAATGTCCGCATGCGTCGCGGGAGAACTGGCCCGCTGCAACCAATGCATCACGGCCAAGCGAGCCGCAGTCGTCCTGAGTCCGCAACTCGACAAGAGCTCTCGCGTTTGCGCGACGGCATTGGCGTCTGATTTTTGTGACATATTCAACCGTTCGTGCAATCGCCTATCCGTTGTTTCCGAGCCACTGTGGATGATGATACGCACCAGCGACAGCGGTTTCATCCGGATAGCCAGCCAATCGTTCCGCTTTGTTCGAGGGGCGTTGCACCCGCCACTCCACCCCGACGAGCATACCTTCGTTGATCCATGGCTGGCAATTCAGTGGAAGCCATCCGGCTGTCACACGGCGATTCCATTCAGTTTTGAGACACTTCCCTGGCCGATTGACGGTTTTTGACCATCGCCAGATCGGCGGATGTCGGTCGCTGCCCTTCACTGAGCTGAAAGGAATCTTTCTGAGCCTGTTTCCATTCACCCGATTGAGCCTTTTTGACAATGGCGTCGATGGCCCGGAATTCGGCGTCTGACAGTTCTTTTTGAGTGCGTTTCTCGCCGATTTTTGTGGTGACGGCTTCCAGCCATTGGGGATTTTTCGAAGAAACGGCTGTTTGTAACGCTTCCAGCAATTTGCGATTCGGCGCACTGATTTGCGGGGCACGTCCACAGCCGATCGAGAAACCAATCGTCGAGAGCAGGCAGCAGGCGGTGAAGAATTTTGATCGCATGATCGAATAACTCCTGATCAATGACGGGTAGTTGCCCGGATCATTTGAAACGGCGGTGACCTGACTCAGGTCGCAGTCTTAGGAACAATAAAAGTCAGTCGGAACGAAAACTTCGGCGTCGCTCAGGGATCAGGCCCGTGGATCATGCGATGGGATTACCAATCGCTGACGACTTCCCCGTTGGCTCGTGTGGCCAAATTGGCCCAGATTTGAGTGTCCATGAATTTGGACGCGAAACGCACAGTTCCGTCGCCTAAAAGGATGTTACAGCCCGAATCGTGCTGAGAATACATTTCGTCGACGTTACCCGCACTATTATTCGGCGGATGAATGATCGGCGTTGTTTCGTCTGGGCCACCCGGTCCGGAATGCACATTAATCTGCGGAGCGGCCGCATCGCATGGGGGCAAGGGGAAATGCGATGACGGACAGGTGACAGAGTCGGGCACGATGCCGACCCAGGTGGAATTGCTGTGATACGGCGTCTGTTCGCCGAAGAAGACCGTATTCGACAGTCCATCGGTCACGTCACGAATCTGAGTGTGACTGTTGCGGTAGAAGGGACCATCGGCCAGTGACGACAGATCCGCTCCCGCGGCGAGGACGGCGGCACCATCCCAGACTTCAACCCGCCCCGCATTGGCGACATAGTTGCTTCGAGAAAATGCCGGTGCGAGTACCGTTCCGCCCGCATTCACGACTTGATAGGTGTTGGAACTATTGGTGGCCGAGGGGCACAGGTAGGCCGGAATGACCGTTGTGGCGGCCTTCGCATTCGAAGTATCCCAGCAGGGAAGATTGATGTTGAACGAGTTGTAAAGATTGGCTTGTTCAATCTGCGGCAGAATCGCGACAAGTCCCGTCCAACCGGGACCTGCATCTCCTGTTGTGGTCGAAGCTGGCCCCATCGGGGGAGCGCTTGCACCGGGCGTAATCTGATATGCCGGTGGGAAGGCGAGGAAAATGTCGTGGTAATTGTGCAAAGCGAGGCCCAGTTGTTTGAGATTGTTTTTGCACTGCGTTCGCCGGGCGGCTTCGCGTGCTTGCTGCACGGCTGGCAGCAACAGGGCAATCAATACGGCGATGATCGCGATCACCACCAAGAGTTCGATCAGCGTAAACCCGCGTTTGAAACGACTCGACGACATGGGACGCTCCCCGGTTGAATAACAGACAATCACAACAAAAAATGGACTCACCTCCCCGGAAAAAAGCCTCGGGGAAAGGCGACTCGCAAAATCGGATGAATGATGGCGAAGCAATCTTTTCTTCCGCCGCAAACGGGGGAAACCGTCTCCAAGACGTCAGTCGATCCAGATTCAGGCAGAAGTGTATCGGCGAGATTCTACGCTCACAATGCGTGTGCATACGATATGCAAATGCATTTTATTGGGAATTTAACGGAAATTTTTTGCGAATGCGGATCGGAAAGGTCAAAAATGGGCCTGACGATCGCTTTAATTCGTGCCAGGGCCTGGAATTCGAGCTAAAATAGAGTGCGGGCATGTTCAGATTTTCACGTCTGTCGACCGCTTTTGTTCGTCATTATTGGCGCGATTATTGCGGCGGGCAGGGTGATTGTTGGTTCTGCAATCCCTGATTGGCCAATGGTTTTGGATGTTCGATTGTCCTGTTATCTCAGATTGACCGTGTGCGAAGCCCGTTCAGGCCGAGCATGACCCCGACGAGATCCCCCCTCCAAGGTATGCGACGTGAAGTCAGACTATCGGCGGCGGCGGCTGCGTGTGATCAAAACGGTTCAAGACCGGTCTGAAAAGCAGCAATGTCGTGCCGCGGTATTGGCGATCGCGGCTGAGACCGCAGAATCCCGATCTGAGATGGAAGAACTCCGTCGACAGCTGTTTGCCGAGTGTGCAGGAAATCCCGCCGCCTTATTGCGAATCGAACGTCCAGACGAACCGCCAATTTCCGTCGTGATGGATCGCCCTTTTCTGTTGATCGGACGCGACGCCGACTGCGACGTGTCGCTCGATTATGACGAAATCAAACCCCGACATTGCCTGCTGCAGTGGGTTGATGGTCAACTTTTCTGCGGCGATGTCGCACAACGCACGAGTCTATTTCCGGATCGTCAGGGACAACCGGGCGGTCGCTGGGTGGATGGTCATCAGCCGATTGCGATTGGTCCCTGTCGGCTGTTGCTGACGGACGACGTCGCCGCAGTGCCACATCATTATTCGCCTCTGGATCGTTCACCGCTGCTCGCTGCCGAGTATCCCCATTTGGGTCTTCAATTTACCGGGGTCGAACAGGCAAACAACATCTGGCCCGTCAATCGAATGCTGACGCTGATTGGTCGCGGTTCGCAGTGCAAGCTGCGTTTGAATCACAAGAGTATCGCTCACGTTCAGGCGTGCCTTGTTCGGACGCCAGTGGCCTGCTGGTTGATTGATCTGGTCAACGACGGTACCACCGGGGTGAACGGGCAAGCGATTCGTCTGTCGTCCGTGGATATTGGCGATACGCTGCAATTAGGATCGTTTCAGGTTGATGTCGTCACGACGGCGTTTCAGCCTGTGATTCCGACTCCCGGATCCGGAATCGTACCCGGCCGCTCGCTTGCTGCGGATTTGCCGCCGCTGAGATTCGCTCGCTCGCCAGTCCCTCATGTGGAACCGGCGGCAGAATTACCGGCGCCGGTCGCCCCTGATTTGCCGCATCCGCTGCAGGTCACGATTGACTCGCGATTGGTCAAAGGCTTCCCGGCAGAGTTGGTGGAATCCAACGGAAGTTCTGCGCCCAACATGGCGGTTGAAGAACGTGTTTCGGCGTCCGACTCGGGTGGAGTGGCGACGTATCCGCGTGTCGATTCTGTCGCACTGACAGAATCACTCTCGCAATTTGCTCAGCAACAGCAATCGCAACTGGACACGCTGAAGCAGCGGTTGAACGAGCTCAAGCAGATTTATGAAACTGCGGCTCAGAATCTGATCTCGAAACGGATGCGAGATTCGTTAGAGGCACCGGTCATCGAGACGCTGCAATGCCACGACGAGATGCAAGAATCACTGAACCAATTCATTCAGTTGATCGACCGTCAATCGGAATGACAACTCGTTCTGTCGAGCGGACTGATCATCGGTGCCAGACGACCAACTGATTGCGTGCTTCTGGCTGAGCCGTTCGCTGGATCTTGAGGATCACTGATCCGTTGCGAGAATTCGCGTCCAGAGCGGAATTCAAGTCATCAAGACTTGCTACCGGTGTGCGACCGACGGCTTCCAGAATGTCGTAGACTTGAAGGTCGCTTTTTAGGGGGCTTTCCTGATCAATTCGCAAGATCAACAGCCCGCGAGCTGTCCGCTGGTAGCCCAGTTGCTCGGCCAGATCGCCATTCAGTGGGTGCACAATCAAGCCCATCGGCCGGATTGGCGAACCCAGGTTGGGTTTGGTCGGCGCTTCGCTGGTTTTTCGCAATTCACTTCGATCGGCGAGAATGATCGACAGCGGAATCTTCTTTTGGCCACGCCAGACGGTCATGCGGATTTGCTTTCCGATGGGCGAAAGGCTGACCAGGTTGATCAGGTGATCGTGATCTTGCACGTCGATGCCGTCAAACGTCAGCACGACATCGTCAAACTGCAATCCGGCTCGCGAGGCGGGCGAGTTTGGGAACACTTCGTTGACATGCGCGCCGTGCAGGCGATCCAGCTTCAGCTTGGTCGCCACTTTCACATCGAAGTTCTCGTCCAGTTTCACGCCAATCCACGCCCGAGGCACGACGCCCAGTTCCAGCAGTTGGTCCATGACCCGTTGGGCCAAGTGGCTGGGAATGCTGAAGCCGATTCCCTCGTTGCCGCCGCTGGACGAGGCGATCGCCGTGTTGATGCCGATGACTCGGCCTTGCAGATCGATCAGCGGGCCGCCGCTGTTTCCCGGATTGATGGCCGCATCGGTCTGGAGGAAGTCTTGATTGATGACTTCGGACTTTCCCAGCTTCAGTTGTCGGCGGCCGCGTGCGCTGATGATTCCAAAGGTGACCGACCGGCTGAGTCCGAACGGGCTACCCATGGCCAGTACCATGTGGCCGATATCAATCTTACGGCTGTCGCCCCATTTCGCCGCGGTCAGGTTGGGGCCGTCAATTTTCAGTACGGCGATGTCCGATTCGGCATCTGACCAGACTCGTTCTGGTTGCAGGACTCGTCCGTCGTGAAGATGAATCGAAATGGATTCGAGTGGTGTTCGATCGATGACGTGGCCGTTGGTCACGACGAAGAAGCCGCTGGCTTTGGAGCTGGTCAGGATCACGCCTGAGCCGGTTTCTTCTTCTTTAGCCCGTCCCTGCACGCGTCGTTCGCTCTGGATATGCACAACGCTGGGGGTGGTCAGCGTGGCGATCTTCGCGAGCAGCATGCTGCCTTCTTGCAGCGACGATCCTTCGGTACTCAGTTCGCGATAAACTCGTTCGGAAGTCACCCCATCCAGATTGTCGGCATGCAAGGAGCGATTGACCGGCAGCGAGACGATTCCGGCTCCGATCAAAACGCCGACAGCCATCGTTCCCGCATAAAGCATCAGGGTGGTTGGCTGTCGCATGCGATATCGATTCATCGCTGGGCGAGTTCGGTCATCAAGACGTTACTCGCAAACTTTTGGCCGTCTGAACATCCTGCCCCGGCCTATCCGTCAGATTCTTCCGAATAATCGGAAACGCTCCGCATGGGGTGATTCAAGAATGATATTACCCGATCACGGATTGACTCGGCAGACGGCGTCCTGAAATCCATTCTATTTTTTGCGAATCCACCCGCAGTGGACGTGCGGATTATGTGTTCGAATAATTATCGAACACACGGACTTTGTCCCACGTCGGTTTGTTCTCTTCGATAAATTTCAGGTGGTCCGGAGCGGTCTGGTAGACATCGTGGTCGGCCTTCGATTTGAAGACGACCAACAGGGCCACATGAAAATCACGCACGTTCACTGGTCGTTCCAATTCCGCGACGAGCGGCCCCGCGGCAAAGAAGGCGACGCCCGGATGATCTTTCAAATATTTGAAGCAAGCGTCCGTCAATTTCTGGATGTTGGCGGGGGTGCCCTCTTTCAACGTGAAAAAAACGTTATGGACCAGTAGCTGGGAATCGGCGGCCATCGAAAAGCATCCTCTCGTTGTGGTTGGAAAAGTGGTTCGTTCCGTTGTGAAAGCGGTGAGGTCGTGAAAGTGATCAAGCCGGTTCTCGGCTCTTGATGAGCGAGCTGAACTGCTTGAATTCCGCGGCGTCAGAACTCTCGCACCATTCAAACAGCACGCCTTCGGTGGTGGTGATGACTGCTCCCGAATTGGCTATGCGCTCGAGGGCGACGTTGTGATTGATCATTCCCCGACCGGCCACGGCGTCGACGACTACATAAGTCTGATAACCGGCGGCCAGCAGGTCGAGCACGGTTTGCAGGACGCACACATGCGTTTCCATGCCGGCGACGACAATTTGGAAACGATCGTCGGCCGCATCGGCGGCTGGCGGCCAGCCAGTACACTCCAAGGCGCTGAATCGTCGTTTTGATGGTCGTTTGTCCGCAAAATCGATCAGCGGCGTGACCGTCGAGCCCATGCGTTCTGGATATTGTTCCGTGGCCGTGATGGGGACATCCAGTAGTTTCGCGCCCTCGCAAATGAAGCGACATGATTCAATCAGTCGTCGCTGGATTTCGTGGGGCAAGGTGCCGACGAATTTTTCCTGAACGTCAATGATCAGCAGGCGGCTGGTGCGGCGATTGAGCAACTCGTGACTCCGCGGAACATTCATCGGTATAAACCTTGAGGAACGAACTAGGCGTTCAGATTAGAATCCCGTGTTTTTTTGGGCGGCCTGCGCAGGTGCCGTCGCATTTTTTTCGGCTCCCTGTCTGGGCGGCTCTTTGGTGAAACTAAAAGCGCCCAGCATCAGTGGAATTCGTTCCGAAACCTTTTGAGGCATTTCCATGCCTTCGGGAAGCACGATCACGAGGACTCCAATGACGCTGCCTTGAGTCTTGGCATAGACTTCGAAGGAATAATTGACGCCGTCGATCTCCTTGCCTTTGAAACTGCAGACATCGTAGGCAGATTGTGGCTGATAGCCAGGTGGCCCGCCGGGCTGGATCTCACTTCGCTCATCCGAAACCGGTGTTTGCAGTTTTTCACTCAGATAAGTTTTGAAATTGCTGACAAACTGTCCCGCCTCAGAGGCCTGATCTCCGGCGAGTTGCCAGTAGTTGCTGAGCGCATAGAGGTAGCCCTTGCGTTCTTCGCTGGTGCCGTCGGTTTTTGTCACCCGGAGTTTTGTTTCCCAAGCACCGAAAAGTTCGGGAAACGTCAGGTTCAGATAGTCTGGCTGACGGGGATCAATTGTGGATGCTTCAACGCTACCATCCTCTTTCTGGACAGGCTGGGGCGGCTGAATCAGGATAAATTGACGCGGTACCCGCAACTCCATCAGATTGCCTGCTGCGGCCCACTTTGGCGACAGCGATTGCTCAATTCTGTCAAGATAAGAATAGTACTTCTTCGATTCGTTCAGCCGGAACTCGTACTCGGCATAGCCACAGCCGCCCGCCAGTAACAGCAGGATCAGTAGGAATCGTGCTTGCGTGAATTTCGTCGCCGTTCTCGGCCAATTCATCATGGAAAATCCCTTAGAAACAAGGCTCTTTCGCCCATTGCGAGCAGAGGACAGGCCCGGAAGGGCGTGCCCGAGTTCGGCTAGATGATTGTGTCTTAACCCCGTTGCAGCGTCAATCACCCCTTCGGTACTACGATCTGAGGACTTGCCCGTTTCAAGGAATAATTTTCGAAAAATTAATAAATTGTTAGGGATTATTGACTTCAAAATCTCAAGTCGCGGGATATACTCGCCCCTATCCTATCTATTTATCCCGAGCAATGCGTCGTTTTGTGAGCTTTCGAGAACTCAAAGCAATTTTATGCCGTTCATAGGTTGCTTTAAGATGTACCATGTCCAAATCAGAAAGTGAGGTGGACGTCAAGTATTCTTATTGCCTCATGTAGCCCAGGGTTTTATCGGGGCGTTTGCCCCCTTTAGCGTTGTGGCGTCGATTGTTTCGTCGTCGATCATGTTCTCGGTTTCTTTTAAGGATTGCGTCGTATGCTCATCAAGAATCAAAAACCACGTCGCGGATTCACTTTGATCGAGCTGCTGGTGGTCATCGCCATCATTGCAGTTTTGATCGCATTGCTGCTGCCTGCCGTTCAGCAAGCTCGTGAAGCAGCTCGCCGAACCCAGTGCAAGAACAACTTGAAGCAGTTGGGTCTTGCTCTGGCCAACTACCATGACATCACCGTGAACACATTCCCTGCGGGTTATGTTGGTTCGAACGCGAACCTTGCGTCTCTTCCATTCAGCGGCTGGGGCTGGATGACGATGCTCCTCCCACAAATTGATCAAGCGAACATCTTCAATCAATTCGGTGGAAACAACGTTCCTAGTTTCAGCACGGGGTTGGCTGGTCTGACCGGAACGCTGACTACTCCAGTCGTCATCACGTCCAAGATTACGGCTTTCCGTTGCCCAACTGACGTTGGTATTAACCAAATGTTTGACACCAAGATCAATGGTGGAACGGCCACTTCTGCTCCTCAAGGTTATGGTCGTTCGAACTACGTCGGTGTTTGTGGTTACGATCCAAGCGCTGTGTTGGGTTCGGTTTCCACCAATTCGCTCGCAGACTTGAACGGTCAAACTGTGGCCGGTGGTATTGGTACCTACGTCAACGCCACTCCTCAAACGGGTTTGGTCGGTCTTTCGGTTGACGTTGGTCAATTCGGTGGTACGTTCGGTGGTCAAAGCAAGCGCGGTTACCGCGACATGACCGACGGTTCCAGCAACATCATCGTTGTTGGTGAACGTTACACCCCCTTCAAGTCTTCTTCATCCGACCTCAAGTGTGCCGGTGAAGCCACATGGGTGGGTGCTCTGGACAACGGCGGCAGCGGCACGGGCACGAGCCCAACCAGCTACGGTGTTGCTGGACAAGCGGCTGTTCTCGGTGAAGCCACCAACGGTATCAACTATGCCTGGACCAGCGCGTTGCCAGCCCCTGATACCACGGGCTTCGGTAGCTACCACACCGGTGGTGCTCACTTCCTGATGGGTGACGGCACCGTCCGTTTCATCAGCGCCACGGTCAGCTTGATTACCTTCCAGAACCTGTCCCGCATCGCTGACGGTAACGTTGTTGGCGAATTCTAATCCTAACACTGTCGTGAGAGTCGCTTGCTGACTCGTACGTCAATTAGTTCTTCGTTCAGGGTCGTGCAGCTTTGTGTTGCACGACCCTGTTCGTTTCATTGTTACACGCCTTGATTTCCGCCGTCGATTGTGGTGGGCTTCGCCAGTTCCGGTTTTGCCGTTGGTGGACGCGAAATCTGCGATTACAAATTGATGTACTCAGTCGAATCTGGCCAAATCGGTCGGGTCCGAAATGGAAAATCCCCCCCGAAGCTTGTCGCCGTCAAGCTTGGCTGTTTTTCGACGAGGAATACCGCAGCGGGATTCCGTTATTTGTGGCCTGGTTCAAATGGTTTTGATGGCCGAGGGCGGAAATTGTTGAGACTGCCATATTCGTTGCCGTGAATTCTTCTCGAGAAGAATCTGGTCAGTGCGCTCACGTTTCTGCAGGGCGGAGCGTATCATAAGCGGCCTGTCGCGAACCGGTTGCGGCGATGTTTTCAATCAACTTCAGAAATTCGGTGTTTCGATTGTCTTTCTTCCCGATTGATCACCTGCGCAAACCGGATGCAGCGGTCCAGGAATTTTTGTTCTGTGTGGTTGCGGGCCGCTACGTTTGTTCCGCCTCAAGAACACTTCGATCTGTCGTGATGGCCCTGCTGGCGGCTTGGCTCCTGTCGGGGGCGACTCCACTGTTCGCCGCGGCGACTGTTGTCGGAAGGCCGACAGTCGGTTGGAACGGAAATTTCGTTGTCGGTCGATGGACGCCCGTGGCCGTTCCCGTGACGGTCACGGAATCAGGGCCGATCCAGTTGGAAATAACGGCCGTGGATTCTGACGGAAACCGAACCAGTTTTCTGTCTCCACAGGTTGTATTGGAACCCGGCGAGCATCGCTTGACCGGATTGATCAAAGTCGGTCGTCTTGATGGCGAAATTGGTATTCGCATCAATCAAGATCGAGAACTTCGTGGAACACCGGGCCGCGCGGACTGGGTGAATGAGCCGCTGAAACCATCGGCTCGGCTGATCGTTTTGGTGGGGGAGCCGAAGGGTTTTGAATTCGCCGCGGATCCCGCCAAGCAAAACGTCGTGGTCAAAGTGACGAACGTGAAGGCCGACGATCTGCCGACCAATGCGTTGGCGTTCGACGGTGTTTCGTCGCTTGTCCTGGCCGGTGCATCGGGACTGTCGCCCGTTCAGTCGGCTACGCTTCGCGATTGGGTTGCTGGCGGTGGTCGGTTGGTGATTTCGTTGCGGCACGACCATCTGGTGGCTCGTGATTCAATTCAAGGACTGGCGGACTGGCTCCCAGTACGAGTTGCGGATGAACCTGTGGTGGTTCGTGAATTCGGTGGATTAGAAGTTTTTGCGGGCAAAAATATTCGGATTCCGCAAGCTTCGACGTTGTCGATACCCAGTTTAAAGATGGATTCGGGTGAAACTCTGGCGGCAAGTCGCTCGGACGCGTTTCTGGTCCAGGCTCCCTATGGCATGGGTGCAGTGACGGTGCTTGCAATGGACCTGACGTCCGCTCCGTTGAGTGACTGGAAGGCGTTGCCGGCTTTCTGTGCGCGATTAACGGGTGTCAGCACGAACATCGATCCCCAAGAGAAAGCCACGATCAAAGGTGCGCAACTCAGCTCAACGGGCATCACCGACTTGGCGACACAATTGAACGCTACCCAGGAAAATTTTGAAGGCGTTTCTCGCGCATCGCCCTGGTTCGTCATGGGAATGTTGGCGGCCCTGTTGGTTGTGGTGGGACCTCTGGATTATTTTTTTGTCCATCGAATTCTCAACAAGCCTCACCTGACGTGGGTTTCCTATCCGATTTTGATTGCCGTTTGTGCCTTGCTGGCCTCAACTTGGGCGATCTCGTCCAATGGCAATTCGCGTCGAGTGAATCAACTGGACATCGTGAACGTGGATGTGGCGACGGCGACCGCGTCGGGCCGCCACTTCTTCACGCTCTACAGCCCCGTAACGTCGCAGACGACTGTCGCGATTGAAACACTGCCGCTCGTCAAATCTTCCGAGAATAACGCGACCGTGCGAGTGAGTTGGCAGGGGGTTCCCGAATCGTCGTTCGGCGGCATGCTTCGTCAAACCGGTATCGAACAGGGGGCCGCGTACCAGCAGCAACCTGACGGACATCTGACGCAGCTTCCGGTCATGCAGTGGAGTTCCAAGGCGCTGGTGGCCAATAGTCAGCAATCGGTGCCAGGGCTTGTCGACTGTGATCTGCGTGCATCTCCGACGGGGCGACTGACGGGTACGATTTCGCACAATTTTTCCGCGGCGATCGACGATTGGATGGTCGTTCACCGGAACGTCGTCTATCGACATCTGAAGAAAAAGGACGATCCCCTATCGCTTCCGCTGCCACCCAAACAAGTCTGGCGAGTTGATCAGCCGAGTGTTCATTCACGTGAACTGCGTCCGTACCTGACCGGAATGATTACGATGGCCACGCCACGTTTCGGTGAGCCGCAAGCCACCGATTTCACCAACCATCAGTCCACATACGACCCGCTGTCACTCGATCCGGCCTATACGGTGCGAATTCTGACCTTTCACCAGCACGTGGGTGGGGAACGATACACGGGGCTGACCAATCAGATTTTGGACAACGAAGACTGTTCGCACCTGCTGAAGCTCGGGCGAGCGATTCTTTTCGGACGTCTCAACCAATCTGTCGCCAAGATACAACTGGATCAAACGACGGTTGAGCCGGACCATCAAGTTTCTTTTGTTCGTTTGATCTTACCTGTCGCACAACCCAACGAGGTTATCAGGGAATTGCCACGGTTTATTTCAAACTAACTCAGGTTTTCGACCTTTATTCTTGAATCTGCTTTCCATTCCGCGCTGGCGAATGTCCCATGATCGAAACACGACAACTGACGAAACGCTATGGGCATCTCATTGCCGTCAACGAGATCAATCTCTCGTTGAAGGAAGGGGATGTGTTTGGATTTATCGGTCCGAACGGTTCCGGAAAAACCACCACCATGCGAATGATTGCAACCTTGCTGGCACCGGACTACGGCGAAGCCTATGTCTGCGGCAAGTCGATTTATAACGACCCTCGCGAAATCCGGCGGCTAGTCGGCTATATGCCGGACTTTTTTGGCGTTTATGATGACATGACTGTCATTGAATATCTTGAGTTTTTCGCCTCGACTTATCGGATCAACGGTCCGGGGCGACGGAAGGTTTGCGAAGACAAACTGGAACTGGTCGACATGGCCTTCAAACGCGATGCGATGGTCAATCAGTTGTCGCGTGGACAGACTCAGCGAATTGGACTGGCCCGAACGCTCCTTCATGAACCTCAGGTCTTGCTGCTCGACGAACCTGCGAGTGGCCTCGATCCCCGTGCTCGTATCGAAATTCGCAATCTCTTGAAGAAACTTGGAGAACTTAAGAAAACAGTCATTGTTTCCAGTCACATCCTGCCCGAACTGGCCGATGTTTGCACGCGCGTGGGGATGATTGAAAAAGGCAATCTGATCGTCGACGGTTATGTGGACGAAGTCATGCGGAAAGCGAGGCAGCAGATCATGTTGCAGATCCGCGTGAAAGATCGAATGGAAAAGGCGGCAGCGTTATTAGAGAAACACGACCTGGTATCAAAAGTCGATATCGTCAAGGGAACCATCGACGCCACGCTCAAAGCTGATACATTTGATTACAGTGCCCTGCCGACATTGTTGATTACCGAAGGTTTTCAATTGACGCTCTTCCGCGAGGAAGAGGTGAATCTGGAAACGGCATTCATGTCGTTGACGAAAGGACTGGTCCAGTAACTCCGATCGGAATGCGCCGTTTCCGAATGTATCAGGAGCATGGAAGACGAACCGTTGCACTGCAGGCCGGCGGCGCTCGCGACGGATCTCGATTGGGACATTCAAGGACGAAGATCATGGTCACCATTCGAAGTACACTCGCTTTAAGCGAGCGTTGTTCTTCAAGTGACGTCGAGAAATTGCTGCAGTTTCTGGAGGAACAAGGGACGTTTCGTTTTCCGACGTTGCCGAACGGGCTCTTTTCCGCCGCGGCTGGCACGGGTGACGATTTCGATCTGACCGGTTATCGAAATGTCTGGGTGCGAGACAACATTCATATCGCTCACGCCCATTGGCAATGGGGCGAAACCGGCAAGGCCATCGCCGCACTGAAGTCGCTGATGGCATTCTATCTCAAATACCAAGACCGTTTCACGGAGATTATCGAAGGCCGAGTGTCGCCTGCCGACCCGATGAACCGGCCGCATATTCGTTTCGATGGCGACCGATTGAAGGAGCTCGACGAAAAGTGGTCGCACGCCCAGAACGATGCCTTGGGCGCATTTCTCTGGCTAGCGGGCAAACTGGCTGACCAATGCCAATGGCAAAGTCACGAACTGGAAGTGATCGACAAGATTGCCGCCTATTTGCAGGCGATTCAGTATTGGCAGGACGAAGACAGCGGACACTGGGAAGAGGTTCGAAAGGTGGCTGCGTCGAGCATCGGCGTCGTCGTCGCCGCATTGGACGCTTGGAAGGCTCGATTCGATTCATCGATAAAACGTGCGGGGCGACAAGCGCTCGATGCCATTCTGCCTGCCGAGTGTGTGCAATCTGAACCCGGTAAACTGCGGCGCTACGACGCGGCGTTGTTGTTTTTGATCTACCCCTATCAGGTTGTTTCTGACGAGATGGCCGAGCGGATTGTTGCTGACGTGACGGCTCAACTGATGGGTGAGCACGGCATTCGACGCTATCTGGGTGACTCGTACTGGTGTGCCGACTACAAGGACAAGTTGGCCGCCGACGTGCGTACTGCCGATTTCAGCGATAATCTGGCGGAGCGTGACCGTCTGCTGGAACCGGGGCTCGAGGCTCAGTGGTGTTTGTTTGATCCGATCGTTTCCATCCACTATGGTCTTCGCTTTGAGCGAACGGGCGACAACAAAGACCGTAGTGCGCAAATACGTCATTTAAATCGCTCGTTGAGTCAGCTGACTGGCGCGGGTTCTCGTTTTGGAGTTTATCGTTGTCCAGAGTCGTACTTCCGCGAGCGAGGTCAGTACGTTCCCAATGATATTTGCCCGTTGCTTTGGACGCAGGCCAATCTGAAGTTGGCACTTACGCGACTGAATCGCGGTTTAGGTGCTCGCTGAAGCCGTATGTTGATTCCGATGGACTTCGATGGGCCCGCAAAAGACCGTGATGAAGACATTTGCATTCTCGCCAGCGTGCGATCGTAAATCCTCGCCCTGTGCGCTTGGTTGTCTATTCACTCAGGAGCGATTCTGATGCCCGCCATCTATGATTGGAAGCATGTGGTGAGCGAATCAGACTTGGATGACTTGGGGCATGCCAACAATATTTCGTATTTGAAATGGATGCAGTCGGCCGCGCTGGCACATTCGGCGGCGCAGGGTTGGCCGGTCGAAGCCTACCGTGCGATCGGTCAGGGGTGGGTCGTTCGATCGCACCACATCGAATACCTCGCGTCGGCTCGACTGGGTGATGAAATTGTGGTGCGAACATTTGTCGAAAATCTAAAGAAAGTCACCTCTCTTCGGCGCTTTGTCATGTTCCGCGTTAACGATGATGTGGTTCTGGCGAAGGCGGCCACCGACTGGGCGTTTGTCGAATATTCCACGGGAATGCCGAAGCGGATCCCATCCGAAGTGTCGGGCGCGTTCGAAGTCGTCTCGAATCCTGAGTAGAAATTCTGACGATGGATGATGTTTTAAAAATGGAGAGCGACTGGCCCGAGATTCGGTTGCCGTTGCCATTGTCGCCAGAAATTGTTCATGTCATTCGTTTGGAGCTTGGTGGGCGATTGATTACCGAGACGGAAATGAAAGACGTCTTGTCGAATGAGGAGCTTGGCCGTGCCGCTCGGTTTCGTTTTGAGGAGCCCCGCCAACGGTTCGCCGCGTGCCGCATGACGCTGCGAAGACTTTTGGCAAGTTGCTGCGGCTGCCCGCCCAAGGCTGTCCCATTGCGATATGGTGATCATGGCAAGCCAGAACTGTCGTTTTCCGATTTCGAGTCCACGGTACCCAGAATGGAGTTTAGTGTTTCGCATTCGGGTGACTTGGGTTTGATCGGATTAACCGTCGGATCAGCTGTGGGAGTCGATGTCGAGGAATGCAATCCCGCTGTTAAGACGCTGCGGTTGGCGCAGCGTTTTTTTGCTCCGTCAGAGGCGGCGGAACTCGCCAACCTTCCGGTTGAAAAGCAGTTGGCCGGGTTTTATCGAGGTTGGACGTGCAAGGAAGCTTATCTCAAGGCCACCGGACGAGGGATGTCGCTTTCGCTGAGCAGTTTTTGCGTTGCGATCGACCCGGCTCAGTCGGCTTCGCTGTTGAGTGTAGTCGACCAGCCGACTGAGCCTGAGCGTTGGATGATTCAGTCGCTCGAATTGGCCTCTGGCTATGCTGCCGCCGTGATGGTGGCCTGTCCCGATTGCCGAATTGAGCGTTGGAAATGGCTCTCGGACTGAGTAACTGATATAGAAAGTCCGTTTCGTCGCGTCTCGTTTTTTTGTCTGAAGGAGTTTGATTGATGGATTTGCTCACGACGTTGTCGGGTTCGTTGATGGAGGGTTTTTTCCCGTCCGGGTGGGACCTGGCCAAGATCGATGCGTGTGTCGATCCTGATCCTGCGACGATTGCTGTGCGTCAAAAGCACTGGCACAAGAACTTTCAACCGATTCCCTGCAGCAGCCTGGCTGATTTCGACATGATGTTGGGTCACGAGATCGCGATGACGATCAAGCAGGCTCGCGATGCCAACCATCCGGCGGTGATGATCCTGCCCGTGGGGCCGATGGGGATGTATCGCTGGGCCATTTACTTCCTGACCGAATGGAATGTGTCGTGCGACCACGTACATGGATTCAATATGGACGAGTGGTCGGATCGAGAAGGTAATACCCTGCCGTCGACGCACACGGGATCATTCCAATATGCGATGGAGCAAGCGTTCTATGGTCCGCTGGGCAAGTTGACCGTACCCAAAAAACAACGACATTTCGCCACCAAAAAAGTCTTGCCCACCTTTGCCGAGAAGATCGGGGAACTGCGTTCCAAGGGTGGTAAACTGACAACGGTTTTTGGTATTGGCCGCGTCTGTCATATCGCTTTTTGGGAACCTCATTTTGCGAGCGAGTTTTCGTCTGTGGGAGAATGGAAACGGCAAACGCACCGACTAGGTGCGAAATTGCATCCGCTGACGATCGAGCAAAATGCGTTGACCAGTTTCAAAAGCCGAACGACTCATGTCCCTGCCTTTGCGAATACGATCGGGCCAGGCCTGTTTCTGGGCTGCGACAGAATTATCGGTGGAGCGGACGGAGTCTTCGGCCGTGGAATGCAGTGGCAAGGACTGTCACTGTGGATGACGTTGCGCCACGAACCGACGGCGTGGATCCCTTCCTCGTTCATGCCAGCGCAGCCGGGACGCTTGTTTTTCCTCAAGGAATTGGCTGGTCCGTTGCTGGCCGAATGCAATTGAAACGGCACGGCGTATTGGTATTCAGCGGCAGAACATTGGACTGCAGGGCCGGCACACGCGAGGCGTTGGCTTGGTGCAGTAGTCGTCCGGAGAACCGTGTAGACACGACGGACACTGTCGTGGTAGGGGCTTGGGACAATAGCAATCCAGCACACTACGCTGACAGGGGCGATTTGTGGAGGGGACGGGTTTCGAGCAGTAGTCGTCGAAACAGCAACGGATAGGGCAAGAGGACGTTCGAGAGTGAAGAATGTCAAATGCCCGGGACTCGGTCGCGAGCGGTGCGATCATGACAACGATGAACAGGCTCAGTCGCCGCCAGAAGGACGGACCGGGCGGGACATTCGGGGGCTGTTTATCGACATTCCCCTGGGCTTTGTCCGAGCTCGACTGCTGTCGGCGCAGCGCTATTGGCGTTGTGAAGTCCATTCCACTGTTCCTGTTTTCATCCTGGTCGGCACCATGATTGCTGTTCGTATCGGCGCCGTTTCGCCGCCTGCTGTAACCGAATCGCCTGTACCGACGTGCGGTCCAGTGAGACGAATTGAATGCGGCGGTTATAACGGATCACACAACAGGCCGATCGAGGAACGGCAGGGATTGAGGTCGATTCCGAACGAAAAATCCCGATTGTCTGTCACGGGATTCTGCTCATCGAAACGCTTGCTTTGTCTTGCGTTGCGATGCCGGTATGATGATGCCTCTGGAATTGAACCTAGGCGATCCTTGCGAAGAACACGCTGATCGCCGCGAAGGGATTTTTTGAAATGGCCGCGCCTCGTGTTTGTGTACTGCGTGCTCCTGGCACGAATTGTGATGTGGAAACGGCATTTGCTTTTGACACGTGCGGCGGAGTTGCCGAACGAGTCCACCTGTACCGTTTGATTGCCGAACCGTCGATGCTCGACGCCTATCAAATCCTGTGTATTCCAGGCGGCTTCAGCTACGGTGACGACATCGGTGCAGGAGTGGTCTTTTCCAGTCAGCTTCGCGGACACTTGGGAGATGTCGTTCACCGATTCCTCTCGTCGGACAAGTTGGTACTGGGGATCTGTAACGGCTTTCAAACTCTGTTGAAGGCAGGGGTGTTGCCGTACGGCGCGGCGGGTTGGGAAAAATCGGATCGAAGTCATGCAGACGCGACGCTGACTTGGAATCACAATGGCAAGTATACGGCTCGCTGGGTGCATTTGAAGACGGCCGGGTCACGGAATGTCTTTCTGCGAGGGATCGATGAACTCGATCTTCCGATCGCGCATGCTGAGGGCCGCTTGGTGCCACAATCGGCTGAGGTTGTCAAGAATTGGCAGACCCAACAGCAGATTGCGCTGCAATACGCTCCCTGGACTCTCGGAACGGACGGGGCTTCTCATCCGGTCAATGAACGATGGGATGCGAACCCGAATGGCGCGGTGGCCGATATTGCAGGATTGAGTGACCCAAGCGGTCGAGTGTTGGGACTGATGCCCCATCCCGAACGGTTCTTGTTTGCCACTCAGCACCCGCACTGGACGCGTTTGAATCTGGAAGGCAATGGCGCAGGCCTGAAGCTGTTCCAGAATGGAATCGATTACTTTCGATGATTGTTGTCCGCAGCCATTTCGCCCCGCGGCACCTGGTTCGATACGTCACTAAGTCTATATTGAGCTGCGGCATCATCATGCGCCCGTCATCAGACGCCGGTTTCGCACAGCTCGACAATGAACAAAGCCCGACTTGGCGTCGGGCTTTGTTTTGATTTTCAGGCAGTCTGTGATTGGTGGATCACATTCCGAATCCACCACCACCAAATCCGCCGCCGCCCATCCCACCGCCGCCCATCCCACCGCCGCCCATCCCACCGCCGCCCATTCCGCCGCCGAATCCATTGTTGTTGAACTGGCCGGAGGACTGATAGACGTGCTGATAGAATTCGGGTGCGGCTTCCAGAGACGATTTACCCAGGCTATAGGTTGGTGACACGAAGACGCGGTTATTCGCGTCGGGATTGCCCTTCTCGCTCAGGATCATCGCCACGAGTTCGCGGCGATGGGCGTCAAGTTCGGGATCGGAATTATTGAAAGTTCGTTCCACCAAGACGGGGAATGGCGTACTTCGCATCCGAGCCCCGATTTCATTGATTTTGTCTTTGCCGTCTGGAGTCAATTCGGCCGTTTGACCTACGAAATCCATCTGGTAAAGAATGAAGTCAGTGGCTTCGGCGTTCGTTTCCATCTGATGGAAGCTGGCTCGTTGAACTGCTCCGACCGGCAGTTGGTCAGGAATCGCCAGCGATCGTGGAAACAGTCGACCGAGCAGGGCTCCGCAGCCAAATCCACCACAGAATGACGGCCGACAACAGCCGGTTGAGCAACCCGTCGAACAACCGGTGGAGTAATCCCCACAGTTCGAATTGCATGTGCTGGGGCAACAGTTGGGGCTGACACAGCCAAGGTGAGTCAGGGCTATCAGTACTACAGATGAGAGGGCGAAGCCTCGTGGGTTCATGCGAATCATCGTATATCCCTGTTCTCACCAAAAATGGCGGGAGCGAGTTCTCTGTTGATGGAAGCGAAATTGGTGGCTGGCGATCATTACTGTTGCGACGGATATTGTTGCTGTTGTTGCCGTTGCTGTTGTTGTGACGGTGCGTAGTTGTTGTTTTGACGGTTATTGCGTTGGCCTTGTGAGAGACCCAATGGAGCTGCGTAGTTCGTCTGGCGGACGTCCGGATTACCCGTCTGAATCACCTGACTGGACGATTGCTGACGAAACTGGCGTTGTCCCTGTGTGCGTTGTGTCCCCGCCTGCGGAGCGGGAGGCACCTGGCTACTCGGAGGAGGACTGTTGAATTGCCCATTGAATTGTCCGGCAGGGGGGACTGGCACCGGGCCGGGGTTGGTCGGTACCGGCGAGTACATCGATCCCGCAGGACCTGGATTAAAGTGCTGGTAGTCGACATTGATTCCGGTGGTGCCGCTGCCGTATGGGGCCGAGTGGTAGTAACCGGTGTCAGGCCGTCCTTCGGTCATATTGTATTTCCAGAATTCCTCGTGTTGCGGCTTGGTAACATCGAATCCAGGAGGAGGAGGAACTTCGTGAGCGTCCATCGGACGGACGATTTCGGGGGTGACCAGGATCAACAATTCATTCTCGTCCTGGGTCATTGTCTTGTTGCTGAAGAACAACGGACCTACGTAAGGGATATCTCCCAGCAGCGGGATGCGTTGCACTTCCGTCGTAGTACGGTTCGAAAGCAAACCGGCCATCGCCATAGTTTGACCTTCACGCATTTCCACGACGGTTTCGATACGTCGTGTCTGCATGCCGGGGATGCCGGCAACCGTGTTTTCCGAGGTGATATTGCTGTATTCGGCGATCACGCCGATACGAATATTGTCACGGTCGATGACGGTTGGTGTGGCCAGCAGTGACGTTCCGAAGCCACGGAATGACGTGGTTGTTCCCTGTGCTCCGCCGATACCGACGGTTGTCGGTACAGCAAATTCACCACCGGACAGGAAACGCACGTTTCGGCCGCTCAGCACGGTTGCCGACGGTTCGGCCAGAATCTTGGCGGTACCGTTGGAGCAGAGCCAATCCAGAAACAAACCAATCTCACCATTTTCGAACGTGCCGCTGAGCGTGGCACCTGTCGCGGCGCCGACTGCGGACGACAGCGATTGACGAGCGTCGGCGAACAAAACGTTGATATTAACCCCCGCGCTGTCTGCGGCCGTTCGTTCGACTTCCGCGATTTTGACTCGCAAGGCGATTTGAAATTCGCCGGGGACTTGTAGCTCGTTAATGATAAAGGACGCGGCCAGATCAAAGGCGTTCAGGCCGCCGACACCTCCCATTCCAAGGCCGGCATAACCACCACTCGAAACGCCGCCTACGAACCCAGTCCCACCGATACCGCTGTTACCCAGTCCCATCGCTTGTGGGCCGAATAACGAGCCTTCCTGGTTGATGACTTCGCCACGCACGAGTGCCAGGATATGTGCGGCTTCGTTCGAATCACGGGCTTGTCCTCGGACCAGAATCTTGCGTGACATGGGGATCAGATAGACCTTGCTGTTGGGGAACAGCGCGGCCAGTCGTCGTTCGAGCTTGCCGTAATCCAGCTTACGCTGATTGTCGAGGTTCGGATCACGGATTGTTCTCACGGTGTAGATCAGGGGATCGGCCTGGTTCTCGAACCACAATGTTAACGTTGTCGAGCCCATGGCCAGTCCGACAATCGCAAACTGACGAGGTGAGTACTGGACGATATCCAGAATGGCGGGATCGGCAACAGCCGCCTTCAGCACATTCTCGCGTGTAATCACCAGCTGACTACGCTGCTGAATGATCTCCAGCTCTTCCTGGGATTGAGGCATGTCTTGGATCAAATGATGAATCGCCCTCGCGGACTGCGGGGTGTTCTGCACTTGTTGAATCATGTTTTGGGGAGCACCTGCCTGAGCAGGAGCCTGCGGCATGGTCGTTGATTGAACGACAATTTGCCGCGAATTGAACTGGCCATTCTGTGCGATGGCCGGAATGGGGCCCGCTAGACAGATCGCTGCGAACAGTCCCGACCATTTCCACCAGTTGGGGACAGACTGTCCCAAGTCGGCGCGAGACTGAGGCAATTTCCTGAGGTGAGTCAACATCCGTGCGCGCTCCTGTCAGCTCTTTGCTGCGGTATTTCCATTACGTGTCTTCAAACTGAGTGACTTCATCCTGAGTCGCGTTCAGTTCGATTGGAGTTCGTTGCACGATCCGAGTGTGAACGAATTCCTGACGTATGAGGTCACCTCGCTGGAAAGAAGGACCTAGCCTTCGGGAGAGTTATCGGAATGGATCTCTAAACGAATGTAAGTCAAACCTAACGGTTCCCTGGCACGGGTCCGTTTGATCCGAATTGGCCGTACGTGACCGGAATGTGCGGCTGACTTATCCCAGTTTTCGCGGACGGAACATTCGAAAGAGTTTACCACGCCATTTTCTGCTTTTCTGACCTGTGTCCTACCGAACGTTGGCGCGAAAACATTGGGGCTGATCGAGGTTTCACAACCAGCGTTCAATCAAGAGATTCGGTGCTCTCAGATTGCACCAGAAGATGCGCTGAATCTGAGGCGCCAGTCGAGGAAAATAGGGATCTACCAACTCACGCTCGCTCGCATCGTCCGCCGAAAGTCCCGTTGGGATTGGAACGGACTTCAACAACACCAGTTCTTCGGCCGGCCAGCGAATCGCCGCCCAGGCCGCCAGCGAATCGCTTGTCACATTCCAATTGTGGGGCAGCGATTGTCCGCTGGCCTCTTCGGTTGTGGCAAATCTTGCCATATCCAATAGCAGTGGTGATGACTTGTTGGCCCACAGCAAGCGGGCTTGATCGCGATCACTGACCGACGTTTCCGGTAGTAGTCGCCCAAGGAATTCGCGATTGAGATTCATGCTGGCGATGGCCAGCCAATGTGCGGTCTCGTCATCAAGCTGATGAATGCGGCTCCACTCGCGCACCGCATCTGCCGCTGCTCCACCGCCTGTCAGAATGAGGCAACGTTGATCGGATCGCAGGCCCAGAACAACCCGAAGTTTGTCCGCCAATCCCGGTAATGTCAGCAGGCTGCCACCCAATTTGAAGATGACGATCATCGTCGGGCACCTGAAACCAAGGCAATTTGCAGATCCATCACGTTCGTATGAGTCGGACCTGTCTTCAGCAAGCCACCCACCTGGTCAAAAAAAGTGTATGAGTCGTTGATCGCCAGAAAATCGTCTGGATTCAAGCCTTTTTGCTGAACTTGTTGTTGGATCGTCTCGTCAAACCAGGCACCCGCCGCGTCCGTGGGACCATCTTCGCCGTCAGTGCCACCAGAAAGGATCACCATTCCGTGAATGTCTTCGTTCATCCAACGGGATCCGGCCGCCAGGGCGACTTCTTGATTGCGTCCGCCGCGTCGAGGTTTGTCCGTTACCGCAAGTTTGACGGTTGGCTCGCCTCCACCAACGTAACAAATCCCCTGGGATGAGGACTCTTGGCGTGCGGCCAGACACAGTTCGGCCAATTCGCCCCCCATCGTTTGCGCGATTCCTTGCCGGTTGCTTCCCAGAATGCGAACTTCGAATCCGAAGTCTTTCGCCTTTTGAGCCGCGGCATCAACGGCGGTTCGGTTATTCCCGATCACATAGTTCGCGCACGAAATTGCCGGTGGAACGTTGTGAGAGGAATTCCTTGCTTGTTCGTCCAATGTGGTCCAGACTGAATCGGGGATTGTCGTTTTGGTTCCCGCAGCATTGGCGAACTGCTGGAGTACATCCAACGCCTCTTGAGCCGTCCCCTGATCACAAACGGTGGGACCCGACGCGATAATGTCCAGCGGATCATTCGGCACATCAGAAATGATCAGGGAGACCATCCGGCCGGCTGGAGCGGTACGCAGCAAGCCGCCGCCTTTAATGCGAGAAATGCGTTTGCGAACGGTATTCAATTGCTGAATCGTCGCACCCGAATGCATCAGAAATCGAGTGACGGCCAACTTGTCGGCCAGACTGATACCCGGGACCGGAGCTGGCAACAGAGCGCTGCCACCTCCCGAAATTAAGACCAGGCAAAGATCGTCGTCAGTCAGCGATCCCACTAGTTCCAGGATCTTTTCGCTGCCGAAGACTCCTTCAGCGGTCGGTTCGTTAACTCCCGGCGGACGGGCCGCGTGCAGATGAATTCGCTGCAACGGACGGACGCAATCGAGCGGGACGTTGATCCAGCCGAGAACCTTCTCGTCTACCAGATCTTTTCCGAGCGATTGTTCCACACCGGCCGCCATTCCCGCGCCGGCTTTTCCCGCGCCGACAACGACGATTCGGCGAAGACCCGCGATGGCCAAGGTCTCGCCGAACAGCTCAAGTCGTTGATCGTGGTAGCGCAGCACCCGTTCAACGAGTTTCGTTGAATCGACGGAAGCGACGCCCGCGTTCCAAATGGCCTCTGCCTGTTGTCGCAGAGTCACAATTACGCACCGGGCCGCATTCGCATATAGGCGGACAGAATCTCGTACAGATCGGACGAGACTTGAATCTCGTCATCGGCGAAGTCCGAAACCCAGCTCCGATTCCAGCGGCTGGCATCCAGCAGCGCACGGGAGATGTCTCCCAGCCGAACGGTGACGTTCTCGGCCTCGGTTTGAGTCGTATCTTCCTCACCGGTAAATAGTCGAAGGCGTTGTCGCATCATAATCATCCCTGGTGTCGAAGCGACGGAAGTCCATCCGTAGAACCGCGCAAACTCCTCGCGGCCATCTCAAATATCGGCACCCTTCGCCGAGCTCCTTGACGGAATATGACGAAAAATCCGCCAAAGACAGGAAAACGTCCTGCAACAGGTCAAAATTACGCCGTCTGCCCGGATGGACCGATCCTCGACCGGTCAAATCTTGGAGAATGGGAAAGTCGGGATCGCCCGCCGATGATCACAGCTGAACAACCACACTGACTTCGGTACAATCTGCCACATCATGCCAGGAAATTCATTTGGACAAGCGTTTCGAATCACGACTGCTGGTGAAAGCCACGGTCCTGCGAATGTCGTCATCATTGATGGTGTTCCGCCAGGAATCCCACTGAGTGTTGAAGATCTGATGGTCGACCTCAATCGGCGCCGGCCGGGGCAAAGCCATATTGTCACCCAGCGTGACGAATCGGATACTCCCGAAATTCTGGCAGGCGTATTTGAGGGGCGAACAACCGGCACCAGCGTGGCAATCCTGATTCGCAATCAGGATCAGCGCAGCAAAGACTACGGGAATATCCAAGATACCTATCGGCCGGGCCATGCGGACTACAGCTTCGACGCGAAATATGGATTTCGAGACTACCGTGGTGGCGGTCGTTCCAGCGCCCGAGAGACGACCGTTCGCGTTGCCGCCGGCGTGCTCGCCAAGAAAATCCTGAAACAGGCCTTCAACGGTCAAGTGATCGGCTATGTAACTCAAGTGGGCGATATCAAGGCCCACATTCCGGATCCCGCCCAGGTCACACAGGCCCAGGTCGAAACGCTGCCGAGTGGCGAACCAAATATTATTCGTTGCCCCGATCTCGTGGCGGCGGCACAGATGATCGAACTGATCGAAGCGATCCGCAAGGACGGTGATTCGATTGGAGGCGCGGCCGAAGTTGTGGCCACCCATATCCCCGCCGGCCTTGGTGAACCGGTGTTCGATAAGATTAAAGCTGATTTGGCGAAAGCCTTATTCAGTCTGCCGGCCGTATTGGGAGTGGAATACGGGATTGGCTTCGGCTGTGTAACGATGCGCGGAAGTCAGCACAACGATCACTTCATCCCCGCTCCTGAACTGGCCCACAATGGTCAACCGGGAATTACAACTGATACCAATCGGCATGGTGGAATGCTGGGGGGAATCACGACCGGTTTGCCTTTGATTTTGCGTGCCGCCGTCAAACCGACAAGCAGCCTGCCGATCGAACAGCTGACCGTAAATAAACAGGGTGAGCCAACAACAGTCCGTACGAAGGGTCGCCACGACCCCTGTCTATTGCCGCGTTTCATTCCGATGGCCGAAGCGATGGTGGCCATCGTGCTGGCCGATCACTGGCTGCGATGGCAAAGTCAGACGTCAAAGTCGTGATCGCATGAAGCCGTGAGGCCATTGTGATCCAGCCGCCTACTGACTGCCTCCCGACGGGTTGAACTGACTTTCGCTACGAAGTTGTCGCGCACGCGAACGCAGCTCTTCGTCAGGAATCATTTGTTTCGGCTGTAGGTCAAAATTGAAGACTCGTCGATCCGTGATTCGTGTTGGCGAAAAGTTGTCGGTGAAGAATTCAATGATCGGCCACTGATACCAAGGAGTGGAAACAGTGACGAGGTCCGTTTTGGTTTCGTATCCGTCTTTGATCATGGTCACTTGCCGCGTTCCGTAGTAGATGAAGTCGACCGAAGCGGGCGAGTAACCGATTTCTTTTCCTTCGAGCAAGACCATCGCACCTGGCGGGTTCGAAACAAACGTCATCCGCCGACTGACACATCCGGGCTGCATCGCCAAGAGACACAATAGTCCCAAGCAGAGACCGTGGCGTCGCCAGGACTCTTGGGATCGCCCTGAGTTGTTGGACGGCATTTTGAGAGGAACCATCGGCGATACCTATCGAGGTAAAGTTCCCATCCGCTGATTGCAGGAATGCAGGACGTGCTTGTTGAACCAATGGAGAGTATAAAAAGTCGCTGCAAACCGACCTAGACCAGTTATTTTGGTGCGGTCAATCGGAGGGCAGATTGTGCATTTTGACATCCAATCCGTCCTCGATTTGCGGTCTCCAGAGCGCGCGTCTTGCAGGAATCCACGCTAAAAATTGGGATTCGTTTAAGACATGATTCGCGGTAGCTCTCGAATATGTCAGTCTTTTGTCATCGCCCGCATCCGTTCCAGCGGTTATCCTTCATCACATTCCCCGCCGATATGAATCTGTTGCCCCTTAAGCCATTTAGCGTCGCGCATCTGGTTGCCAATGTGAGTCCGACCTATGAACAGCATCTCGACGACACCACGTAAACGATTGCCGCGAATGGTGTTACCGTTGATCGGTCTGGCGGCGATCGTCGGTATCGCCATTTGGAATCGTGAAGCGATCAAGCGAATTTGGGCCGACCATATTCAGGCCGGTCGTGAGGACGCCGTTTCCACCGCGAGCAGCCCGATTCGAAAAGTCAAACGGCCCTTGTTTGAATTGGTGCCGGATAAACCGGATACAATGCGTCTTGTGGACCGTGATCCGGCCAGCTTGGGGATTTCCGTCTACACGATTGGAAGCGATCCGCCGCCCAATAAGCTTCGTCTGCCCGGAGTTCTCTCCCTCGACCCCAACCGTTTCGTCCGCGTGCACTCACGCTTCCCAGGGGAAGTTCGTCGTGTCGGAACCGCGACGGGCACGAATCGACCACTGCAATACGGCGATAAAGTGGGCGTGGGCCAGTTGCTCGCCACCATTTGGAGTAAAGACGTTGGCGAGAAGAAAAGTGAGCTGGTCGACGCACTTTCGAAAGTCCATTTTGACAAAATCGTACTCGACCGCCTGATCAAAAGTGGTGTCGTCCCCGAACGAACCATCACCGATGCCGAGAGAAACTACCAAGGCGACATGGTGGCCGTTGCCAAAGCCGAACGTACGCTGCGTTCGTGGAATTTCTCTGAGACGGAAATCGAAGCTGTCCGTCAGGAAACTCGCGACATCATCGAATTGGTGGAAAAATTGCGGCATCCTGGACAGATCTCGGATAAGAATCATTCGTTGGTCCATGCCGTCGTAGCGGACGACGGCCACTGGGCCGAATTGGACGTCGTCGCACCCCAAGAGGGGATGATCGCCGAAAAGAATTTCAACGTAGGCGATATTGTCGACACCTCGCTGGACTTGTTGAAGATTGCCGATATTGACCGGCTTCAGGTGCTGGCGAACGTTTTTGAAGAAGACTTACCGCTTTTGCGTCGGCTCGCGCCGGAAGAAAAGAAATGGAGTCTTCAGTTGAAATCAGAAGCGGTCGACACCGCGATCCTGGGGCATTTTGATCAGATCGGCATGATTGTCGATCCGAAAATGCATACTTCGGTGGTCATGGGCTACACTGACAATACCAAGCGAAACTTGGCGATTGGCCAATTCATCACGGCGACAATCGAGGTTCCGGGAGACCCGACGCAAGTGGTCATCCCCGTTTCGGCGGTCATCGAACAAGGATCAACGACGGCTGTCTTCGTCGAATCGAACGCCGAACGGCATGAATTCACGCGTCGATTGATTGCCGTCACTCGTCGCGGCCGTACGATCGTCCATGTCAGAAGTGAACCTGACAAAATTCAAACCGAACAAGGGGCTCGGTCGCTTCGCGCCGGTGAACGTGTCTTGGTCAATGCGGTCGTTGAACTCGATGCTGAATTGAATGACCTGACCTCTTCCGCACCGAAAAAGTGATGGCGCCGCACAGTCGGCAAGTTGAAACATCCTCTTCAATGTGAACGAGACCATGGTCCATAAGCTAATTCAATGGGCGCTCGACAATAAAGTGATTGTCCTACTGTTGACCTGCGCGCTGATCGGGTTTGGCGGCTATTCGTTCGTCTATGTGAATGTCGAGGCGTATCCCGACCCTGCTCCGGCGATCGTGGAAGTGATTGCCAAGTTCCCTGGTGCTTCGGCCGAAGAAGTCGAACGTCAGGTAACGATCCCGCTCGAAGTCGCGATCGCGGGAATTCCGGGTCTGAAATACACACGTACCAAATCGCTGTTCGGACTCTCTCACCTTCGCAATCAATTCGAGTACGGGGTGGATTTCCTGAAAGCCCGGCAGGAAATCATCAATCGTCTGCAATTTGTGGACGGTTTGCCTTCGGGAGTGACACCTTCCCTGTCACCACAAAGCCCTACGGGAGAAATCCTTCGTTACACGCTCCACAATCCCAAGGCCGAGACGGGCGGCGATGTCTATACACTGAACGACCTCAAATCCATGCAAGACACGGTCCTGGAACGTCAATTCCGACGTGTACCTCGAATCATCGACATCGTCAGCAGTGGTGGTACGGTGAAGCGATATGAAATTCATCCCGATCCAGAGCGCTTGATGCGGTACGAAGTCACGCTCGACCAGCTGACCCAGGCGATTCAAGACAGCAATGCCAACGTCGGTGGCGATTATATGGTACAGGGTGACAACCTGCTCAACATCCGTGCGATTGGTTTGATCGGGGGCGGACTTGATCCGACGCGCGATTCGAAGGTGCTCCAGGCACCTTCTCCAGAAGCGGCAGCGGCCTTCCTTCGTGAAGAAGAGCTGCGCCGAATCCGCCGTATTCGATCGACGGTGATCAAGGCGGTCAACCATCAACCGATTCGCGTGGAGGACGTCGTCGACGGCGGTCCGAATCGAGATCCTGATGAATTGGGGATGCGCGGTGTGATCGTGGGAAATCTGCCGCGACTTGGGCGGGCCAGCATCAGTTTTCGTCAGAAGGACGAGAATGGCAAGGTGATGCTGGACAAAGATGGCAACGTTTTGTGGATCGACGAAGATGAGAAGGTTCAGGGAATCGTTCTGCTGAGGAAAGGCGAAGCATCACTTCCTGCGTTGGCTGCACTGGAAAAGAAGATTTCTGAATTAAACGATCCGGCTCGTTCGGCCCGTTTGCTTCCTGGGGTGACGATCGAACCGTATTACGATCGTACCGATTTGATCAATGTGACGACCGAAACGGTTCACGAAAATCTGATCGTGGGTATGGTACTGGTCACGCTGATTCTGTTGATGTTTCTTGGCAATGTCCGCAGCGCGCTGATTGTTGCCATTAACATCCCGCTGGCACTGCTGTTTGCGTTTGTCGTGCTGTTTGTCCGAGGTAAATCAGCCAATCTGCTGTCGATCGGAGCCGTGGATTTCGGGATCATCGTCGATTCGTCGGTGATCATGGTCGAAAACATCTACCGACATCTGAGCGCGGGAGACAATAAAGATCTGCCTTTCCGTGATCGCATTCTGATTGCCTGTCGCGAAGTGGAAAGCGGCTTGTTCTTTACGACGGCCATCATGGTTTGTGCGTTCTTGCCCCTGTTCACAATGCAGGGCCCGGAAGGGCAAATTTTCGGTCCGATGGCAGACACCTACGCGTTCGCTTTGGGCGGGGCTTTGCTGATGGCCCTGACACTCGCTCCGGTTCTGTGCGCTTTGTTCTTCAGGAATCTCAAGCCGGCCGAAGACAATATCCTGGTGAGAACGCTGAAACGGGGCTACCTCAAGAACCTCGACTTGTACCTGCGATATCGCTACGTCACCTTGGGAGTCACCCTATTGGCCGTCGGCGGAACATTTGCCTGTCTGCCATATATGGGACGCGAATTCATGCCTGAGTTGGAGGAGGGTAACCTGTGGATTCGCGGGACATTCCCAATCAGTATCGCTCAGGACGCCGCCGCCGATCAGATTCGAACGGCACGGAAAATCATGCAGAAGTTTCCTGAAATCGAAGTTGTCGTTTCCATGAACGGACGACCCGATGACGGAACCGACCCCACGGGCTTTTACAATTCGGAATACTTTGTTCCGCTGAAACAACACAATGAGTGGCCGGCAGTCAAAAAGACGACGGGCATCTGGTCGTTGTTCTCGTCCCACCGCTCGCGGAGCAAAGAAGAGCTTGTAGAAGAGATGAATCGTGAGCTCGAAGACAACCTGTTCGGGGTCAATTGGAATTTCTCGCAAAACATTCGCGACAACGTGATGGAATCGCTTTCCGGGGTAAAGGGTGACAACAGCGTCAAAATTCTGGGACCGGACCTGGATGAACTGGAACGACTGGCGGGGCTGTTGAAGCAGCGTCTCGACAGCATTCACGGGATTGAAAACGTCGGAATCTTCCGCGTAAAGGGACAACCGAATTTGGAAATTCCGGTCGATCCGCTCAAATGCAGCCGTTGGGGACTGAGTGTGGCGGATGTCGAGGATGTGCTGGAAACGGCGGTGGGTGGTAAGCCGTTCTCGACCATGGTTGAAGGAGAAAAGCGATTCGACATCACCCTGCGTTGGCCCGCCGAACTTCGAACGAGTGAAGATGCTATTTTGAACATCCCCGTCGATATCTCGAATAACAACATCACGGATGACAACAGCAACGACGACACGAGCAACGACAATTCGATGAACAACAATGCGCCGCTGAATCGACGTGGTTTTAACGAACCGCAGCCGTCGCTTAGCGGGAATCCGGTCAGTTCGCAACTGAACTACATCATGAATCAACCGCGACGTCGCCTGCGCGACTTCGTTACTCCCGTCGATTCACGAGGCGTTCCCGATCCCACAGAAGATTTTATCCGTTCGGGCGCATCGACGATTTACCGCGAGCAGGGAAATCGCCTGATCGCCGTCAAGTTCAGCGTTCGAGGGCGTGACCTGGCCAGTGCGGTGGCGGAAGCCCAGGAAAAGACGAGCGACCTGTTCCATGCTCCTTACACAACTGAGTGGAGCGGCGAATTCCAAGAGATGAAAGAGGCCGAGGCTCGGTTGATGTTCATCGTTCCGTTGTCGCTGACACTGATTTTCATTCTGCTGTATCTGGCGTTCCACTCGCTGCTGGATGCTTGTGCCGTCCTTTCCAACGTTTTGGCTCTATCGATCGGTGGCATCTGGGCATTGTTTTTGACAGGTACCAACTTCAGTATTTCGGCCGCAGTCGGGTTCATCTCGTTGTTTGGCGTCGCGATCATGGACGGTCTACTGATGATTTCTTACTTCAATCATCTGCGACATCAGGGAATGCCACTGAAAGAATCGATTATGCTCGGCGCGGAAAAGCGAGTTCGCCCGGTCACGATGACGGCACTGACTGCCATTTTCGGGCTGTTGCCCGCCGCGATGTCGACTCGCATTGGTGCTCAGACACAGCGGCCGCTGGCGATTGTGGTCGTCGGTGGCATGATCGCCACACTGTTTTTGACCCGGTACCTGATGCCGATCCTGTATAGTTTCTACGGCCATCGCGAGCCGAATGAAACCTCCAGTTCGCTGGTCCACTGATCCGCTGGTACCGTGGTTCAATTCGTACGGCTTGCCGTGGCGATGATTGCAGCCGACGTTGTCGATTCTTGGCAAATAGAAGAGCCCGGCTGCTTGAGCAGCCGGGCTCTTTTCCATTCAGATTTGTTTCATCCCACCGCAGGTTTGCCGAGGCCTCGTTTTAAGGGGTGAGCGTGTTCCGACGAGGAACGATTTTCGTCAGGCCGAGCGACGCAATTGACGATTCGATCGCATTTCGCGACAGATCTCGACGACCGCTGTGACGATTCGTTCCTGATCGATGGCGGGAAGTTCTGGATAGCTGGGCAGGGCCAGAATGTCCCGTGAAGCGGCCTCCGCCTGTGGGAATTGTCCGGTGCGATATCCCAGGTATTTGAAGCAGGTTTGCTGATGCAGCGGCTTGGGATAGTAAATGGCGCAGCCGATTTTCCGAGCCTTCAGTTCTTGCTGCAAATGATCGCGTTGCCCCTGACGAACACGGATGCAGTACTGATTGTACACATGTCGTCGGTGCGGTCCGGCTTTGGGCAACACGATCGTGTCGAGTACGCCTTCCTGTCGAAACATGTCTCCGTAGTGTTTGGCATTCTGCTGACGGGCCAATGTCCACGTTTCCAACTGTTTCAGCTTCACTCGCAGTACGGCGGCCTGTAACGCGTCCAGTCGGCTGTTCATGCCAACTTCAATATGTTCATACTGGCCGACGTCGCCGTGAACGCGAAGACATTTCAGTCGTTGGGCCAGTTCGGGATCGTCGGTGGTCATCATGCCACCGTCACCGGCACCGCCAAGATTTTTTGTTGGGAAGAAGCTGAAGCAACCGACTGATCCCAGCACGCCCGTTCGGCGCCCCTGGTATTCGGCACCAATCGCCTGGCACGCGTCTTCGACGATACTCAAATCGTGCTTCTGAGCGAGTCGCCAGATTGATTCCATATCGCAGCACTGGCCGAACAGGTGCACCGGCATGATAGCACGGGTTCGCGGAGTGATCGCTTCTTCAATCGCATGCGGATCCATGTTGAAACTGTCGGGTTCGATGTCGACAAACACGGGGGTCGCCCCGACACGACAGATCGAACTGGCCGTGGCAAAAAACGAGAAAGGAGTGGTGATGACTTCATCACCTTCTCCGATGCCCAGAGCTTGTAGTGCAATGATCAGGGCGTCGGTGCCGGAATTGCATCCGATCGCATGGCGGGCGTCGCAGTATTCTGCGATCTCGGTTTCCAGTTTGGAAACTTCGTCACCCAAAATAAATTTCTGCTCGGCAAAAACCGTTTCCACGGCCGACATGATTTCCGCCGACATGGCGTTGAACTGCGGCACAAGATCGATAAACGGAACTGGTCGGTCATTGGGAAGAAATGAAGTGATTGTCATCTGCGAGTCCTTTCGCATCCGACAGGCAGTGGTAGTCGTTTTCCGGAGGGCAAACAGGTTCGTCCGCCAGCGAAACGGTCCGCATGCTTGTCAATCAATGTCGCTTGTACGGCCAGTGCTCCACCGGCCGTTTCATCCATAAGTACGCTTACAAAATTAGGCTCGGCATCGTGCGTTGCCCTCATCGATCCGGTTTGTTCCCGTCAAGAATCCGGCGGACTCTAGAGTGGAAGATCAATGACGTCAATATGAAGCGGTCGCCGCCGGGAATCCATTACGTTTTCGTCGTCAAAAACTTCGGGCGACGATTAATAACGGTACTCAAATCCGAGCGACAATCCTTGCAGGTACGTTGCCGAATAGTTCTTTTGCAGGAAGAAGTCCGAGTTACCCGTCGTCGAATTTTTGTTGTAAACGATATCGTTGGCACTTCGATTGACGCTGCCTGTCCAGATGAAGTTGTAGGCGAGATAGGCTGAGAGGTTTTTCGAGACGGCGATGTTGGAGTACCCTTTGAGGTCGACCAACGGACTGAACGTCGTGCCGTGCTGCGTCAAATTCTGGGCTGGATCGACCGAGCTGAGCACGTTCGATGTATTCAAACTCGATTGCCAGGTATTGACGGCGAACATCAATTTTGGTTCGAAACCGATCAACAATCGGGAGTAAGTGAATTCGGCACGAGCCGAGATTTGTGGACCGAGCAGGTTATTGTTGGCGGCGGAATTAATCTGTCGCGCCACGACGATGTTGACAGTGGGGTCGGACGGATTCGGTTGGTTGTACTGACCGCCCTGCAGCAAGCGATCCTGGAAATTAAAGTAGCGGAAACCGAACGAGGGCCGCAGTTGGAAAGGCGAGTTGGGATCGACGCCATTCATCACGAAATTGGCTTCCGAGCCCCAGACGGATGTCGTCAGCTTGGCCTGGTAGTTAATGTCGTAATTAATAAAGTTTCCCTGGGCGAAGGGGGTGCGTTGTCCATCGACGAGAATCGCTTGCGAGATGAACGTCGCACTGCGACCGTTGACGGCATCATTGGTTCCGTCAGCCGACAACGTGCTGCCGGGGGTGACGGCCGGAATCGCTGTGATCTGGGTTTGAATCAGGCTACCCGGGATATTCACCGCAGCCGGCGTGAAATTCTGTGAATTAGAGCCCAGTACGAAGGCGCTCAATTCCATTTCGCCGAACGAGAACGGAAGCCCGTAGGTACCACGGAATCCGTTCAAATTGGAAATCTGAAAGTCACTCAGCCCGGGCGATTGAGATGTGCCGGTGACGCCGTTGACCGTTTGGTTGAAACTGACGCCGGACGAAATCGGGATATTCGCCGATCCACCTGTGGTGTTAGGAACCAGTCCGGTTGGGTTGGCAGTCACACCGTCTGCCGTCTGTGCTCCCAAGACTCCGTTTCCAGGCCCCGAGATATTCCAGAGCAGGTATTCAGCCCGGAACCATGAGTGCCGGAATGTTTCCGTTAATATTCTTCCCAACGGCGTGTCACGATCGGTGAACCCCAGATCGTCGGGCAATTCTTCATAGATCGTCCGAGGAGGAGGACCTGCGACGCCCGGAAGCGGGGCCATTTGATAGCTGCCCGGCGGGGCGGAATATTGGCCTGGCCCAACGAGGGATGATTGATATCCCCCTGGTTGCGCACCATATCCTGAAGCCGGTCCCATTGGGTCCTGAGCCTGGATTGGCACGCAGGCCAACGCAGTCAGCAATGTAAGCAAACCGAATGGAATCCGTCCGGTCATGATGGTTCCCTGGCAAGTGTAGCCCGACGGGTCCTCAGTGCGATCGATCCCATCCGTCAAGGACTCGACGCACCGACACTAACGGCTATACCACCTGTATCGGTTGTAGCGATTGCCTGACTTCTGGAAAAACCTTGCCGTTTAGTCAAAATATAACGAAGAATCCGACTTTGACTTTTGGGAGAGAGTTCCGAGGTCAGAAACCCTAATGCGATTCCCGAGGGATAAAAGAGGCAGAGGCATACAAGAAGTGAAACGCCGCCGGGACTTGGGTTCTGGCCGACTGCGAGAGTAACCGTGTCGCCGGCAAATTCGGCCGATCCCGCCAGATTGGGGTTGGCCAAGATTCCGATGAAACATATATTTCGCGACCGCACGAAGCGGACTTCTTTCGAACATTTACACGCATGAGCAGGGAGGCACCGCGTGGACAAGATTCTAGTGGCTGGCGTTAACACGGTTGTCGGAGCAAACCTTGCCGAGGCCCTGTCTGACCAGCGCCCGGTGATTGGTGTTTCGTTGAATTCCAGTGTTGAATTGCCGACCTGCGAGGTCGAACAAGAATCGCCTCGTAAGGCATCTGCAGTTCTCGAAATGTTGCGACGGGTGCAGCCAGGTCGAGTTGTACTGTGTGGTGTCGGATGCGAGTCGAGTTGGGACGAAAGTCATCGGCCTCAAGCGTCTGACGTTGCACAAGCGAAAATCTGGATCGAAGCAGCCCACTCGTTGGGTTGCCACTTGACGCTGATTTCGTCCGATGCCGTCTTCACAGGACCTTGGATGTTTCACGCAGAAAACAGCCATTCCATTTGTCCCAGCACCGAATCAATTCTCTTACGTCAGATTGAACAACATGCGGCGATCACGTCTGCCGATGCGTTAATCGTACGGACGCACGCGATTGGCTGGCAGGCTGGCAACAATCCCGGTTGGCTGGAATCATTGTTGATGGAACTGGAACGGGGTTCGATCGGATCAGTCGACTTCGCCCGACATGGAACGCCCATGTTGGCCACCGATCTGGCGGAAGTTCTGAGAAAGAGCTGGGAATCGGGGCTGGTCGGCACGCATCACATTGGCGGTGCAGAACGAATCAGCCCACGCGAATTCGCCATGCGGTTGGCCGATCACTTCCGATTGCCGAAGCCGGCCACGCCGATTGCCGGTTCGCTGGTCGATCGCACGATCGGATTTGGCTGTGGCGAGACATCGCTGCAGACTCGCAAGATCCGCCGCGCACTCGGAATTCCCCTGCCGCTACTGGACGAAAGTCTTGATAAGCTCTATCAGCAGCATCTGAGCGGCTATCGCAGCCGGTTGAGCGGTCAAGAAGCGTTGACCAGCCGCGTGGCCTGACGATATTTGCCATGCGGGCCGGTGATCCGTCCGTGTGGTGTTGGTTTAAGAAACCGGTGTTGGCACAAATAAAAGGGTGAGGCGAATCATCGCCTCACCCTACTGCCATTAACCGGTTTTGTTCTTTCTGCCACAGTCGAGGCTGATTGTTAGACGTGCAAGACGTCGGCCATTTCGCCCGCGTGGTAGCTCGACCTGACGAATGGACCGCTGGCCACCATGCCAAATCCCAGGCGACGCATCTGCTCGCCGATCTCGTCGAATTCTTCCGGGGTGACATAACGTTCGACAGGCAAATGTTCCGCAGTCGGCTGCAAGTACTGTCCCAGCGTCAGCATCTCGACCCCGACACTTCGTAAATCCGAACAAACCTCGAGCAACTCTTCTCGTGTCTCGCCCAAGCCCAGCATCAAGCCGCTTTTCGTCGGCATGTTGGGAACTTCGTCTTTTACTTGCTGTAACAGATCCAGCGTTCGCTGATATTCGGCATTGCGCCGGACTCGATCGTAAAGGCGAGGAACCGTTTCGGTGTTGTGGTTGAAGACATCGGGACGCGATTCAATCACCCGATGAATGGCGTCACGGTTGCCTCGAAAATCGGGAGTCAGCACTTCGACTTTGGCACCCGTTCGTTCGCGAACGGCAATCACACAGTCATGGAAGTGGTTCGCCCCCCCATCGGACAGGTCATCACGCGTCACCGAGGTGATGACGACATATTTCAAGCCCAATCGTTCGGCCGCTTCGGCGACGCGTTCCGGTTCGTCCTGTTGGACAACTTCGGTTTTGCCTTTCAAAACCGAACAAAAACCGCAGGGACGCGTACAGACGTTGCCCAGGATCATGAACGTCGCGGTCTGCTGCGACCAGCATTCTGTCCTGTTCGGACACTTGGCGCTTTCGCAGACCGTTTCGAGTCGCAGATCGGCAATCACATTTGAAGTAAACTGCATTCCGGCTTGAGGCAGGGGCCGCTTGAGCCATTTGGGAAGTCTCATTCGAGATGGCTCGGCGGCAGGCTCATCATTTGGCAGAATGTTCAAGAGATTCGTCGACATCAGTCAATCATTCCTATTCAAGTCGCGAACGGTTTTTCTTCAGGCGTACACGTAGACCTTTCGCGAAGATCGGTGTAGCAGTGGATGTCCAGTATAGAGGTGATAGCTGTCATAGCCCAAGGCAGCCGCGAGGTTTCTGATCAGACTTTCCCGCACCGTCGACATGGCTGTCGGACGCGTGCGCTGCGCGGCGAGCGACGTGATGCGCACGTCGGAATCCGTCCATTGCACCACATCGAGTGCTTCCTGGGGCAGCGAAACGTTGACATGGACCCCGCCATGCGAAATTCCCTCGCGCACCGCCGCTCCAATGAAGGCGAATTGCCCGCAGCGGCAGGCCGCACCCGGAAGGGCAGTTCCTCGCTCGGCTGGAACTTTCAAATCCGCCGCCAACGCAATCAAACTGTTTTCCAATGCGGTGCGAAAATCCAGGATCCCCCGCTGAAATCGCTCGAGCGGGACGACGACCGACACGGATAACTGACCCGGTAAGTGGACGAAAGTGCCACCACCGCGATTGATCCATCGCACTTCCATTCGGCGCGAGATCAATTCTTCACGGTCGACGAGCACATCGGCAAAGCTTCCTTCCCGACCAATCGAGATCGACGGCGGGTGCTCGCACACCAGAATTGTTCCATGACAATCGGTCCGAGCCGCAATTTCCCGACGCAGACGTTCCTGCAACTCCAGCGACGCGCCCAACTCAACCGTGCCGAGTAGAAAAACATCCAGCGACGACGACATGGGCGAGGAAATGCGGTGATCGGTCTCGACGGGACTCATAAAAACAGTTCATGTTCAGAAAACAGAAATCAACCAACCCTTCAAGTCTACCGCACGAGTCCAGGCAGCGGCAACACGAGCCCAGTCTGAGGCCACGAAAAGCAGCACGGCGGGACCGCGTTGTGACGCGATCCCGCCGTTGTTAAATCCGAGCCAGGCTTGATGATCCATTTCTTGCAGGCGAATCGCAGCACGTGGTCGAAAGTCGATTTCCACCATCCGCCGTCAAGGCTGTCCGATTCTCACTTGGCAGGTTGTTCTTTGTTCTTTTCCAACGAATCAAAGTAGCTCTTGATGCTTTCGTGGTAGCCGGGAGGAATCTGTTCGGTATTCATCGCTTCCATCGCACCCTGCTTCACCGATTGCAGCAACTGCTTGTAGTCGCGAACAACTTCCCCTTTTTCGGCCTCACCTTTGGTCTGCATCGACAGCAGCATTTTTCCTGCTACGAGGGCGGATTTCGATTGTTCGCTCTTGAAGCCGGTTTCGACGGAATCGTCTTCGGCCATTTCCTGGCCATCACCGAAACCTTGTCCCCCTGCTTCGCCTTCGCCTTCAGCCGGTTCTTCGCCGGCGTCAGCCAGCATCTGAGCATAGAACGCTTCATAGTCGGCCAGGGTCTTGAAATTCTCGCTTTGGCCGCCGTCAAGCTTCTCTTGCTCGTTCAACTTCTTGGCCTGTTGAATCGTCCTTAAGGCGTCTTCGAGTTCTTTCATGTCCTTGACGGCTTGCTCGGTCTGCTCCAATTCTCGCTCGCTCAATTCCAGCGATTTCATGGCGGCTTCCATGGCTTCCTGCTGCATTTCCTTGTCCTCGGACAATTCCATTTGCTGCATGGCTCGTTCGAGTGCTGTCGCCAAGGGTTCATTGTTCAATTTTTCATGAGCCAGCTTTTCCAGATTCTGCAACCGCTCTTTCAAATTCTGCATCAGCTCACTTCGTTTGAGCGGGTCTTTCGTGGCGGCCAGTTGTTGCAGCTGTTCTTTCAAGTTCTGCAGTTCGCTTTGCAGACCGCCCGCGTCGCCTTCCTGCAGCTCTTTGGCCCATTTGTTCAGTTTCTCGTCCTGGCTGGCGCCGAATTGTTGATCGCTGGGAGGCGCCGACTTCATCAAATCCTTCAGCTTCTCGCTGCTGATCTGTCGCCAGAGTTTGCCGATGTCCTTCTGTTCACTGGACAGCATCTTCAGATTTTCCGCTTTCTTTGCGGCCTTCATCTTGTTGAATGTCAGCTTCAACTCTTCGATTGCCAGATCGGCCTCATTGCTTTCTTCGTGTTCTTCGATCTGCCGCTGAACTTCTTCCAGACGAAGTTCCGTGGTCTTTTTCTGTTCCGTCAGTCGGTCATTCCGCCGTTCAATCAACTTCGCCGCTGCCACCTGGCCAAACGGATCGAGTTGCGGCAGAAACAGAATTCCCAAGGCCACCAGTCCGGGAACCCAAACCGCCGGCCAGAACTGCCGTCGCCAGGTGAACGGCAGAATTCCGTTCGCTTTCACTCCGACAGCCCGAGCTTCGGCCGATTTAACGACTAGCGCTTGGTAAGCTCCGGCGGAAGAATCCAATAGCGACACCGTGAGATACAGATCTTTCGCGCCCGTCGATCGGTCGACCAGACGCGCGGCATCGGGCAGTGTCGGACGGCGATGGAACAGCCACGACAAGAGGCCGGCGACTGCGGGAACAGTGGCAAAAGCCAGCCAAGTCGACGATGCGGCCGGCAGGACGATCAGTCCCGAAAGTCTCGCTGTCAACAGGACGGCACCGAACAGTCCGCAAAACAACAGAAACGTCGAATAGAAACAGCGGCCAACCGCCGCCAATCGCATGCGTTGCATGACCTGAGTCAATAGTCGAGAAGTAAGCGATGCTTCGGACATGAGGGACTCCTGCCAGTAGACGGTATGTCTCTAATCGGCGGCTGTCAGCTTAGCTCCGCAGAATTTTCGAATCAAGCGGGAAAATCCTTTTTTGCCGCCATTCTGACAATTTGCCCGGAAAATGCATAACATGCTTGCCCAGTGGATGTAATGACCGGCGATCCTGTCACCGAGTAAGGCCACAATGCGTGGTCCCTGACTTGTGTGGACGGATGCCGATTGCGGGATAAAACTCTTGGTCTCTGCTTCCGTCGTGACCAAAGTCATCGCCGCAAGAGTTTGTTGGCCTTTGTTAAGCTGTTGGAATTCATTTTGAGTAAAGACTCGACTGACGATCATGACGACTGTGTCCAGGGTTCGGCGTCATCTGAGATGTCCGCTGCCGCCAGGGAAGCTCCGACTCCGATGGGTGTGGATCTGCCGCGGATGGAGCGGGCGGTTCGCGAAATTCTCGCCGCAGTCGGCGAAGACCCCGATCGCGAAGGTCTGCTGGAAACTCCCGCTCGAGTGGCCCGCATGTATGCGGAACTGTTCAGGGGCCTGCACCTTGAACCAGGACGACACCTGAAAAAAGTCTTTGTGGAACAGTACGACGAACTTGTTCTGGTTCGCGATATCTCTTTTAACAGCATGTGTGAACATCACCTCTTGCCGTTTATTGGCACAGCCCACGTTGGCTATCTTCCTCGGGGCAAAGTGGTGGGGTTATCGAAGCTGGCGCGTGTTGTGGAAGAAGTTTCGCATCGGCCGCAAGTGCAGGAACGTATGACGCATCAGGTCGCGGACCTCTTGCAACAGGAACTCGACCCCAAAGGCGTGGTCGTTGTGATCGAAGCCTCACACTCGTGCATGACCATTCGAGGAGTAAGAAAACCAGGCAGCATCACAATTACCAGTGCCGTTCGTGGCCTGTTCAAAACCAATCAATCCAGCCGCGCCGAGGTAATGGCGTTTATCCAGGGCAAGCGTGGCGAATGAGTCGACCAATATCTCGAGAGACAATTGAGGAGACGGCTTGATGTCGCGTTTGAGTTCTTTATTTGCACATTACCGCCTATGGACCGTTTTGATCGGCTGGTCACTATGGGGCCAAGCCGCCCTGGCGCAGCAATCGGTCCAGGTGAACAAGAATGTGCTGCCGTTCGTCGAACGCGGTGCGTTGGCGGGGGCCGTCATGCTGGTCGCCGATCGAGACAAGACGTTGACGGTGGAAACGGCGGGATATTCCGACGTCGCTGGAAAGGTGCCCATTGCGGCCAATGGATTGTTCTGGATCGCCTCGATGAGCAAGCCTGTCACGGGTACCGCGTTGATGGTGGTCGTCGACGAAGGTAAGGTTCAGCTTGATGATCCGGTGGAGAAATACTTGCCGGAATTTCGCGGGTTGTGGCTGACGACTCAGCACGACAATGACCATCAGGTGTTGCGTCATCCCGCGCGAGTCATCACGGTGCGAGACATCCTGCGGCACACCAGTGGCATGCCGTTTCAATCGGCGCTGGAAACGCCGACTTTAGATGGGCTTCCCCTGGCAGTGGCCGTCCGCAGTTACGCGATGACCCCCTTGCTGTTTGAACCCGGAACGAAATATCAGTATTCGAACGCGGGGATCAATACGGCTGCTCGCATCATTGAAGTAGTGGCGAAACAATCGTTCGAAGATTTTCTGCAGACACGATTTTTTGATCCGCTCGGCATGAAAGACACTACGTTCTGGCCCAACGACGAACAGTCGACGCGAGTCGTCAAAGCCTATTCACCAACGCCCGACAAAACGGGATTGCAAGAAATCAAAATCAGTCAGCTGCAGTACCCCTTGAGCAATCGGCAACGCGGTCCCATGCCTGCGGGTGGACTGTTTTCGACGGCGACCGATATGGGACTGTTCTGCCAGATGATTCTCAATAACGGAGAATTTCGTGGCAAACGGTATCTGTCTGAAAAGGCGATTAAGGAGATGTCGACGCGTCAAACTGGCGAATGGATCAAGGACAGTTATGGCCTGGGTTGGAGCGTCGGCGACGGGTGGTTGGGCCATGGCGGAGCACTCAGTACGAACATGACCGTCGACTACAAACACGAACTGGTGACAGTTTGGCTGGTTCAGCACGCCGGATTCCCGCAGGATGGGGATCGGGCGCAAGGCGCTTTTATCGACTCCGCGCGTCGGTTGGTTTCGTCGAAGTAAAATGAAATGAGGCGGAGACCGCAGAAAGTGGTCTCCGCCTCGTTTGTCTTGATGGACGATTCACGGTGAACGCTCAGGCCTTTTGGGCCGAGTAACTGTGAAAGTCCGTATAGCCTTTCTCGCCGCTGGGCGAGTACCAGTCTGACATCGGTGCGATGTCCGTCAGCGGCCAGCCATGTTTGAATCGTTCCACAAGATCAGGATTGCTGATAAAGGGCCGGCCAAACGCGATCAAATCGGCATGTCCTTCGGCAATCGCACTCTCGGCGGTTTCTTGCGAGTACCCGCAATTACCGATCAGAGGCCCACGAAAAACCTGACGAAAATCGGCCAACGTCATCGGTTCGCCCAGATTGTGGAATCCGAAAGCCAACCCGTCCATCACATGAAGATAGGCCAGACCATATTGGTCGAGTTGCTGGGCCGTGTAAGTGAACTGCTCGCGGAAATCGGGTGAGCCCATATCGTTGAATACTCCGTTGGGCGACAACCGCACACCGACTCGGTAGGCAGGCCAGACCGACGTCACGGCCTCGACAACCTCTTGGAGGAATCGGAAGCGATTCTCGACACTGCCACCATATTGGTCCTGCCGGTGATTGGTCTTGGACTGCAGAAATTCGTCAATCAGGTAGCCATTGGCGCCATGGATTTCGACGCCGTCAAATCCGGCGCTATTGGCTCGTTCGGCAGCGAGTTGATAATCACGAACCACGCGGGGAATTTCAGTGGTCTCGAGTGCACGGGGCACCTCGTACGGTTGCTTGCCGGTCGGAGTGTGAATGGTGTCCCCGTTGAGCTTAATCGCGGAGGGAGCCACCGGCAGCTTGCCCTGGTGAAAACTGCTGTGGGAAGAACGCCCCATGTGCCAGAGTTGAAGGAAGATCAATCCTCCTTGCTCATGCACGGCGTTAACGACCCGCTTCCAGGCGGTTGTCATCGCGTCGGTGTAGATTCCCGGAGATTCATTCCAACCGTTGGCTTCTTCCGAAATCGTCGTCGCCTCGGTAATGATCAAGCCTGCAGAACTGCGTTGGGCGTAATAGCGAGCCATGACGTCATTTGGCAGTCGCTGTGTTCCCGCACGTGAGCGCGTCATGGGGGCCATGACGACGCGATTGCGAAGAACCAAATCCTGCATCGTGAACGATGTCAACAGACTTTGGGCGGTCATAAGTGATCCTTTCAGATCGATCGAATTATCGGAATGGGATTGTTCATGCGGCCGTTGTCACTCGGCGAGCGTCCAAACTCATCGCTCCAGACCCGTTCGCAATCACGAAGACCATCGTTCCCATCATTGAAAGATTCTTCATGAATTGAATCATTTGTTGTTGCTGTTCGGGGCCTTCGAATTTCCAGAAGGCATGGAAGTAATAGGTCGCTAGTACCAGAAAAACCAGTAGCAAACTGGCGCCGATGCGGGCTTTGTAGCCCAGAACGATCGACACGCTGCCGACGATCAGAAATACAATCGCGCCCACCAGCATGAATTGCGGTTGAGGCACACCTTCAGATGCCATGTAATTGGCAACCTGGTTGAATTTCGGGATCTTATTGCCGACGGCACTCAGCAAAAAAATCGTGGCGATCATCACTCGGCCCGCGACGCTGGCCAGCCCTTGGATTAAATTCGGCATGATTAACTCTCTTTCTGATCGATGTTGAATTGGATGAGATGCTGGACAAGGGGTGGATCGAGTGACCTTCCGGTCACCAGATCCACCTGGGACAGATGCCTTAGGCCAGATCAAACAGCATGATCTCGGCATCACTCGTGGCCTGGATGGTCAATCGGGTTTCGTCGCTGACGGCTGCACCATCGCTGGTTTGCAGATCGACTCCGTTCAGCAGGACCGAACCCCTCAAAACCTGTAACCATGCATGACGGCCTGGAACTGTTTCATGGACGACTTGTCTTCCTTTCGTGATTTGCGAAAGGAAAATCCTCGCGTCTTGATGGATCAGTAGCGAACCGTTTTCTGCTGTCGGCGAAGCCACCAGCCGCAATTGATCTCGTTGTTCCGCTTCAGTGAACCGTTTTTGTTCATAGCTGGGATCCAGTCCCTTTCGATCGGGATACAACCAGATCTGATAGAGATGAACAGATTCACTTTCCGACGGATTGAACTCACTGTGGGTGATGCCTGTTCCCGCGGACATCCGCTGGAACTCGCCTGGCCGCAACACTTCGCCGTTTCCCATGGAATCTTTGTGCTCCAGAGCTCCTTCGAGCACATAGGTCACGATTTCCATGTCTTGGTGCGGATGTGTTCCGAATCCTTGGCCTGGCGCCACCCTGTCTTCGTTCATCACGCGCAGCGACCGGAAGCCCATGTATCGCGGGTCGCGGTACGATGAAAACGAGAAGGTGTGGTAGGCATTCAGCCAGCCGTGATCGGCATGTCCCCGTTCGTTAGCCTTGCGAATCTGCATCATGATGATCGTTCCTTTCTTTTCCACCATCCGGCGGTGTGTTGGAGGGCCGACGAGCCCTCCTGTGAATGAATACTGCTGTCGCATCAATATCTTACATGTAATCTATTTTTCTAAAAAAAAGGAAAATCCCCTCAAGTTGCATCGTTCTGGATGCTTTGACGGCATTTTTCCAGCAGTCGATTCAAGTCCTTCAGCTCAGTCCGGGTCAAGTGTCCGACCAGGCTACGATGTAATTCGAGCACGGGTTCGTCCAGTTGTTGAAGCATGTCTCCGCCGGCTTCCGTAATCTCGATGAAAATCACCCGTCGATCTTCCGTACAGCGATGCCGTCGGACAAGTCCCTGCTTTTCGAGACGGTCGATCAGCCCTGTCATCGCCGGTACAACTTGAATCATTCGGCTAGAGATTTCGAGACTGGGCATCGGCTTGCCTTCGCCCCGCAAAATCCGCAAGACATTGTACTGTGACGATGTCAGGCCGTACTGGCGGAACAGCTTGCCGAACCGATTTTGAAACTGGTCGCTCGTCCGCACGATATTCAGGTCGACCTCTTGCTCAAGCGATTCGAACGGATGTTTCTTCTTCAGCTCACGTTGCAATTGATGGGTCGTCATGGTGGTCACCGCTTACCTTTCATGATAATACATTACATGTAAACTAATTGCGAGTCAACTGATTTCGGCCGAGTTTTTCGGGCGACTACTTGATAGATTTCTGTTGGCCATGACAGTGCTAACTGACGGTGATCTTGAGCTGATGACTCGGCCGCATGATCGGCCGATCGCGATTTGCCAGTAGGCCGGATTTGCCTGATCCAAAAATGGAAGAAACTGATGCCGAAACGACGTCCAACGACCGAAATCTACCGTTGCCCATGGGCCAAAGCCGAGCCCAATCTGCAGTATCACGACAGCGAATGGGGCGTGCCCATTCATGATGACCGTAAGCTGTTCGAGTTTTTGATCCTCGAAGGCGCGCAGGCCGGGCTTAGTTGGGAAACCATTTTGAAGAAGCGCGACAACTACCGTTTGGCTTTCGATCAGTTTGAACCTCAGGTTCTCGCCCGGTACGGGGAAAAGAAGCAGGCCGAGTTGCTATCGAATCCGGGAATTGTTCGAAACCGACTGAAGATTGCCAGCGTCATTCAGAACGCCAAAGTGTTTCTGAGCGTGCAAGATGAGTTCGGGAGCTTCGACCAGTACATCTGGAGTTTTGTTGAAGGCCGGTCGAAACAAAATCGATGGCGGTCACTGAGCGAAGTTCCGGCGAGCACACCCGAATCCGACGCGATGAGCAAAAGCCTGAAACAGCGTGGCTTTAAATTTGTCGGCAGCACGATTTGCTATGCCTTCATGCAAGCCGTCGGCATGGTGAACGATCATCTGGTGGACTGCTTCCGCCATGCCGAGGTCTCGCGCGGTCGGTCGTGAATCGGAGAAGCGGTTATTTCTGGTGGTCACCATCATTCGCTTAATCCAAGAGCAGCTTTGACAAATTCCCTGTCACCATCCAACAATTCGATCATTGGTCCTCTACCTTCTTCATCAGGCCAGCCGAGAATCCCATTGTGAGTCCTGCGCCATCCATTCGCGTTAAATCGCTCGATCACGTCACAATCGTCGTCAAAGATCTCGCTGCGACCCGGCGATTCTACGTTGACATCCTGGGCATGGAAGAAGTTCCTCGTCCAGGTTTTACGTTTGCTGGACAATGGTTTCAGGCGGGGCCGACATTGATACACACGATTCTGGAATTCGAGGGGTCGGGCCCCGCGGGCTCGGGCGCCTGTGCGAACTCGCGCGGTCATCATTTCGCGTTTCTGGTCGACGATTGTCACGCCGCAGCGAAACGGATCGAAGAGGTCGGCCTGCCGTTCGTCTCGCCGCCGAAGCAGCGTCCCGATGGTGCGATCCAACTTTTCGTCAATGATCCTGACGGACACCTCGTCGAGCTTTGCTCGTTGTGAATTGACGCAATCCGTGAAATACAAAACCCGCGCCGTTAGATTGGCTGAGTTGGACCGCGAAGATGAGGCGAGTAGCATTGGCTGCAGCCATCGGACCAAAGTTCTCTTTTCCGAAGAATCACCTGTGTGAAGGGTTATCATGCGTGGATCGTTGCGGGCCGGATTGCATTGCCTGCTGTTGTGTCCGATGACGCTGATGCTGGCGGATTGCTTTGCGGCGGATGCCGTCCCTTATCCCGATCATTCCAACCTGATGGTGGTCCGTGATTTACAAGGCAACGAACGGCCTGTCAAATCGAAGGCCGATTGGGCGATCCGTCTCGAGCAGATCCGAGCGAACATGCAATTGGTGATGGGACCCGTTCCCGGGGCCAGTCAACGAGTTCCTCTCGAGGTCCAAAACGGGCCGGAAGAGGTCAGTGACAAGTATGTCCGACGGAAAGTGACGTTTACTCCGGAACCGGGCGATCGTGTGCCTGCCTGGCTCTTAATTCCTCGCGGATTGCCCGCGGGAGGTACCGCTGCGGCCATATTATGCCTGCATCAGACGAATAATGTCGGCAAAGACGAGCCGGCGGGATTGGGCGGTCTGACGCAGTTGGCCTACGCACACGAATTGGCTGAGCGAGGCTTTGTCTGTCTGGTCCCCGATTATCCCTCGTTCGGCGAATACAAATACGATTTCAAAAAACAAGGCACACACTATGCCAGTGGTTCGATGAAAGCGATCTGGAACAACATGCGCGCCATAGACTTGCTGGAATCATTACCCCAAGTCGATCGAACGCGGATCGGCGTAATTGGTCATTCATTGGGCGGGCATAATTCGCTATTTACTGCGTTGTTTGACGAACGCCTGAAGGCGGTCGTGTCGAGTTGCGGATTTACGCCGTTTCATGATTATTATCAGGGAAAACTCGCTGGCTGGACGAGCGACCGATATATGCCTCGTATTCGCGACGTCTATCACAATGATCCAGACCAGGTTCCATTTGATTTCTACGAGATTCTGGGAGGTCTTGCTCCGCGTAGCTTTTATTCGAACTCACCGATTCACGACAGCAATTTCGATCTCGCCGGTGTTCGTAAAGCCTTTGCCAAAGCCGAGGCTGTTTTTTCGCTGTTTGATGCGCAAGATCGGCTGAAGCTCGTGACACCTGACGCTCCCCATGAATTTCCCATCGCGCAGCGAAACGAAGCCTACGAATGGTTGAAGGTGCAGTTGAAGTAACCCCTGCGGCAGCGAGCCTGCGCTGCGTGGCCAATTGTTCGTCATCATCCGGCCCAAAAATGGATCAGGCTCATTCGGCCAACAAGAATTGCAGGAACGGTTTCGATTCGTAAAGTTCCTTGCCACCGTGTCCCAAACCTTCGATCACTACAATTTCGGCCGAGCCACCCAGTTCGTGATAGCGCCGTGCCAATTCCGTGGAATTCGCACTCATCGGCACCAGTTCGTCTTTGTCACCGTGCAGGTGCAGAATCTTCACTCCGGCCTTGGCAAGTGGCGCCAGATTGTCGATCGGATTGAATTCGGAAATGCGCTGGGCCAGTTCTGCTTGTGTCAGGCCGTAATCCAATCCTTTGGCAGGAAAATTGATGACATTCGGCAGCGTGGGCCAACTGAGGAAATCAGTTGCGGGACAAATTCCTGCAATGCGGTCCACGCATTTCGGATAGCGAAAGGCCCAGCCGTAGGCGATCAGGCCGCCGTGACTTTGTCCCATGATGCGGGCTCGTTTATTCAGACCGAAATCGGCGACGGCCCGCTCGTAGAAGGCCTGGCAGATAGCCGCCGCGGCCGGGCTTCCACAAGACGGGCCCACATCCACGCCGGCAATGTGAAAGCCGGCTGCTAAGGCCTGTTCGAGATAGTTACGATGTTGCAAATTTCCAAACCCATCGTTGACTCCCAACCAGAAGGGGAATTCCCACAGCCATCGCTTTTGAGTATCGATCGACTGAGTTGGCTTGACCACATAGGCCATCCGATTGCTGATCCGGAATTCGACCAGTTCACCACCGCGATACGTGGCCGCGATCTTGGCGGGGACCATGCGCACCGCTCGTTCCTCATTGGATAGGGACGCTGGCGGTTTGACGTCGCCCGAGAAAGCCGGACGTTCCAGGATCCCACTGGCGAATAAGATGGCGGCCCACAAGGTGGTCTTGCACCAAATCGGAGGCAATTTGCCTGGGGCAGTCACCTGCGGTAATAAAATACCGTGATCAGACATTGATCCTGCTCCGATGGAAATGGGGTTGTGGAAATCGCCGCGGCAGTTGCACGAGGTCATCCCCTTCGGAATTGCGAAGTTCGCTTTACGGGGATGGCTCCCGTTTGATCGCACTGAGGTCTGGAAGCGATCATACCGACGATTCCTCGCAGTGGCACCAATGGTCCGAATTCCGGTCTTGCTCAAAATCGGCCGCGCGAGATCCGAGTGAGATTGACGTGAGCGCCCATTTTTTCCCGTCCCACTTTCTTCCTCATCAAAAGGAAAATATCGAAGTCCGCGAAACGGAAAAGACCGACTGCACAGAGCCGACTCCGGCCTGTATACTTGATCCGGCGTCAAGTTGAGCGAATTGTTCAGACTTGCTTTGAGGGATCTTGTGCCAATTTCGTTCCGCAGGGTCGAACGAGGGAATCGAGAATGATTCGCCCACGAAATCAAAGGTCGACGCGAATGATGTTCGCGAGGAATGGGTTGTTTCCGTTCCTGGTGATCATTCTGTCGATGGGGTGGCTTGCGCGGGCCGAGGAAAAAGAGGGGGCGAAGCCGGTTGCTCCCGAACCCGGCGGTTTACTAAAAGATCTCTTCCGTGAGCTGCTCGTCCCCAACGGGCGGGGAGGACGCCCCCGTGACACAAGACCTTCAGTTCCTGAAGAGTCGGCGCCCGATATCGGGTTAGCCAGTACACGCGATCCGATAGATAGCCGAGCTCCTCGCGATACCAAACTTGAACAGTTGCTGCAGGCTGCTGATCTGGCCGTGCGACAAAAAAATTGGAAATCGGCGGTCGATCTGTTCCAGCGACTACTGGACCAACCGGAAGATTCGCTCCACCTAGCGGCGAATGGCAACTGGCAGTCGGTTCGACAAACCGTCAACGAGAAGTTCAGCCAATTGCCGGAGGCCACGCTGGTTGAGTACCGGTCGCAATATGGGGGCCTGGCTAATCAGTTGCTGATGTCAGCCCGTCGAAGCGGTCAGAATGCCGATTTTGTCAGTGTGGCTACCCGTTTCTTTCATACACCTGCCGGATACGAAGCGGCGCAGATTATTGCGACGCAACATTTCGATCGATCGGAATTTGAACTGGCAGCCTACTGGTTTTCTACATTGGCCGCGTCGCCCGCCCCAATTGCTCGCCAAGATTCCTGGCTATTGCAGGCCGCTTTGGCCTTGGATCGAGCCGGAAACTCAAACGGAGCTAACCTGCTATTGGCCCGCCTATCGCAAGGACCGACGACTGTGGTGCCGCTCGGTACAGGTTCAGTCAAAGCGTCAGAGTGGCTCGAACAGGTGCGGGAAGCTGGGCGACCGGGCGAGTACCAGTTGGAGGACTGGACGCAGATCTACGGAACGGCCGCGCGAGTGGGAACTGCCGTCGGCGGCGATGCACTTCTCTCGCCGAATTGGTCTGTGCCGCTGACTTCCAGTCATACCGTTCGCAATTCGCTGAAATGGCTCGTGCATGACTTGCAGGACCAGCAGCGAGCATTAGTTCTTGCTGCACAGCCACTCGTGATTGATGGGAAAGTTCTCTATCGAGACCTGCGCGGCTTGCGCAGTGTCGACATCGAACGTGGTCGTACGCTTTGGGAAGGGGTTGAAGGTGTTTCTCCCGAGCGGATTCTCGGGGGCGTTCCTTCGCAACAACTCGACCCGCAAGATAGCTGGCGACCACCTGTGAATCCATTTCAGAACCTGGGCGAATTCCAGGGAATGTCTGCGGAATACAGCCCTTTAACCAGTCTGTTGTTTCGTGATGGAACGTATGGCTTGATCAGCAGCGACGGCAAACAACTTTTCGTGATCGAAGATCATGGAATTCTGTCGTTGAAACAGCCGGGCCAACACTGGGGATGGGACGGAAACGCCGAGCCTCAAGATCCGTTTGGCGTCCCGTGGAAGACCAATCGATTGGTGTCGTATGACCTGCGAACGGGCCGAACACTGTGGAATTTGGGCGGCAACGAATCACGTGAGTCTTTTGATTTGCCTCTAGCCGGTAGTTATTTTTATGGAACGCCTGCCGTCGATGGGAACGACTTGTTTCTGGTGGCAGGAAAAGGTGACGATATTCGGTTGTGGGCTCTGGATCGCAGGACGGGAACACCGTTGTGGTCTCAACTCATTGCTTATTCCGATACGAAGATCGACCTGGATATCGCACGACGATGGATTACGTCGCAGGTTGCCGTAGGAAACGGAATCATCGTTTGCCCGACGACGGTGGGCTGGCTGGTGGCCATTGATCGAATGCGGCAATCAGTCTTGTGGGCGCATCGATATCTTCCACGGGCCGCTGTCAATAATTCTGACCGGGAAACAGGATCGGCACTACTTCCGCAACGCGAATTGAATGCTCTTTGGTGTCCCTCGGCACCGGTTATTTCCGGTAATTTCGTGGTGTTTACTCCTCAAGAGGAGCCACTGTTGATCTGTCTGAATGTGGTCGACGGTCGACGTGTTTGGGAAAAGCCCAAGGAACGCGGGCTGTACTTGGCCGGGGTTTTCAATCAGCAGGTGCTGATCGTCGGAGAAGCGAACATCACGGCCTATCACTTGTCAGATGGCCGGGTGCTCTGGACCAGTAAGTTTGATGACGGAGTCCGCCCGTCGGGTCGCGGAGTAGTCGTAGGCAACCATTACTATGTGCCCCTGAGTAACGGAGAATTGCGAGCCATTGGATTGGCGACGGGCGAAATCTTGTCGCAGACCTATGTCGGTTCGAAGCAGCCGTCATTGGGAAATCTGGCGATGCATCATGGCAAGCTGATTTCACTCAACTCGACAGGATTGACCGTCTTTGGGCAGCGAGAGGCGGTTCTGGCAGAAATTCAGCAGCGATTGGCCACTGATCCCGACGATCCCTGGGCCTTGTTGCGATCCAGTGAAATCCAGCTTCTCAACCGTAAATACGCGGAAGCGATTCCATTGCTCAGACGAATTTCGCTCGATCGATTGACTACTACTGAGCAAATTCGGCAGCACGCAGCGCTCATCGAATGCTTGTCGACTTTGGTCCATAACGACATTCTCCATCACGGCGACGAACTGGATGAATTGGGCCGATTGGCGGCTTCACCGGCAGAGAAACTGTTGTATTTCGAATTGACCGCGGAAAAGCTATTGGCCGAGCATCAACCGGTGGCCGCATTTGACGTCTTTGCGAAGCTGGCCGAAGATGCCGGCGACGCGTTCGTTGTCCGTTCGGATGAGCGCCACATCGCGGTACGGCGGATTGTCTGGTTAAGTGGGCGAATGTCCGAAATCTGGTCGGCGGTGCCCGAGGCCGAACGTCATTTGATCGACGAACGAATTTCGGAGCTGACTGCGACCGCTGCCGAACGCAGCGCCGATGATTGCCACCGGATTGCAACACTATTTGCCTTTCATCCGCTGGCCCTTGAAGCGCGACAACGATTCGTCGAATGGTTGGTGGCCGCTCATGACATCAGCGGTGCACGCTTGGAACTTCAGCAGCTCTGTGAACATTCCGACAGGGTTGTTGCAGCGCGAGCCACTGACCGATTAGCCCGGTTGATGCTGCAAAGCCAGTTACCCGCGGATGCCATTTATTATTACCGCCAACTGGAATCCAAATATCCAGAAGTGGTTGTTCGTGACAATCTGACTGGGGCTGATCTGACGAAGCAGGCCCGCGCGTCGATCGACGCCGATTTCGAACCAAAGTTTCGTGGTGTGCTGTGGAAACCGACTCCGTTACGGCTTGAGCAGTCGGTGATGAATTACTCGTTGCCTTCTCAAGATATTGTGCATGAAACGCCGCTGCCTTTCTTCGATCGATTGAGCCTCGAGTCGTACCAAAATGACCAGCGTCTGACGTTGGAATCGGTAGCGACAGGGCAAGTGGATTGGACGATCCCATTGCGTAGCGCCATTCGCGGCGTCGATGACGGCTACCTGGCCACCAGCCACGTGGGGCATCAAATGTACTTCGTCAATCGCGGTGTTCTGCACGCCGTTTCGCCGATTGAAAAACGAATCCTCTGGTCCAAATCATTGGACGATCAGTCCGATGGAAATGGGCAAGTTCGACACGACAGTCGTCCACCCGTCACACCCATGGTGTCAGCCGGCCATGAAGATGCCTCGTCGTCACTGCTCTTGCAGCGAGCGTCATCGATGGGCCATCTGACGATTGTTCAATCCAACTATCTTTGTTTGTATGGCCGACGTTCGCTGTCGGTTCTCGACCCGCGTACTGGCGATGAATTGTGGAAGCAGGATGGCTTGTTAGGCAACGCACAAATTGTCGGCAGTCGCGACGCTTTGTTCGCGATCGTTCCTGGCAAGCACGAAGTATTGGCCTACAGGGCGCTCGACGGGAAACCGATCGTGGTTGATGGTGTGGCCAAATTGCTGAACAACGCGTTGCTCACGCACGGCTCGTCGTTGTTGTTGTTTGAACAGGTGGGAACAAACCCTCTGGAGGTGCTGGGGATCAGACGTGCGAAAACGCAAAAGTGTTTACTTCGGTTATACGATCCCGTTGCTCGTTCGACCCAATGGCAGCTGGAATTGGCCGGGGGAACGCTGGTCAGCCCCTTGGGGCAAGATGAGGTCGTTGCGGCATTGTCCGACGGACAGGTCCAGCGGATTGATGTCGCAACGGGAAAAGTGACCGCCTTCGAAGCCGCGCCGGCTGAAGCGAATTCCGCGAAAAAAGCTGCTGCCAATCGCGAGAAGTATCTGCTCGCTGACGATGATCGGGTGTACTTGATCGTCAATTCACCGGACAATGCGAATCAGTCTTATGGCGAGAGTTTGACTTCGATTCGGGTTCATGGCACGGTCTTAGCCTGGAGTCGACAGGATCATCATTTCCTGTGGAAGCGGTCCATCGATCGTCAAAACCTGGTGATCGACCGGTTCTCGGCGATGCCCGTCCTGCTATTTGTTTCGCGGTCGTTTAAACCACGCCCTCGCACTGATATTGGATCGCTTAATATCGCCGCGGTTGATAAGCAGACGGGGCAACTACTGATTAATTCGAAGATTCCATCGATCTACAGCGGATTCCACGCGTTGAGCATCAATGCTGAGGAACCGTCCATCGAATTGAAGTCCTACAACGCGCGGTTGAGGTTGGTGCCCGACGAAGGCCTTGTCGACAGTGAAGCCAAATCAAAGCCGGCTGAGGGCGCAGTACCATGACGGATGTCGAAGTTTGACGCGTGCTTTGGTGATTCGTTGAAAGTCGCCACCGACCTGGCGTGACCCAAAAAAAAGTCGTGCTGACAAAACCGGGGTTCAACGACGTGCAGATCGTGATGTGACTTTAAGGCAAGTGTTTTTCTTCGCCTTCAAGGCCCTCAGATTGTTGAAGTTTTGGCGGCCTGCCTGCGTAACATTTCGCGGCAAGCACATCCTCCCCCAGGGATTCATAGGCACGTCCTTGCAGCTTAAGAATATCCTTGCGGACAATGCCTTCATCCGAGTCGATGGACTCGCAGTATTCCAGACAATCCTTGGCGCGTCCTGCCGTCAGGGCCACTTCGGCCAATCGCAGTCGCGATCGATTGGCCCAGAGACTTGACGAACCGCTCGCGAGCGTCGTCCACATTTGGACAGCCGAGTCTGTCTGTCCACGCGTTTGTTCGTAATTGGCCAGTGAGTAGTTTAGTTCGGGGGCAATGTGGTCGGTGACGCCAGCAGCCAATAGGTGTGAATACCTTTCCGCCATACGGTCGTCGAAACCAATTTCCGAATACGCACGTCCAACCATCATTTGGCCCGTCTGGCCGAGCCACTCAGTCTCCGAGGGCATGGAAACAAGTGATCGATACAGAAACGCGGTTTCACGTTCTTGCATCTCCCCCTTGACGGATTGCCAACGGGCGAAGGCCGTTACGAATGAAGCCGCCGTACGCACTGCAGGCTCTTCCAGGTGAAATCGATTCGCAAAAATTGCATCGGCTGCTTCTGTAAACTTGTTTTGAGCCAGGTAGGCGAATCCCAAGAGGACTGCGGCGCGGGCCTGGGCTTGCGGGCGTTTGTGCGCCTCAGTGGCTCGACGAAATTGAAAGACCGCCTGTTGTGCCTCGCCATGATCCATCAGCAATTGTCCCAGCAGGATCAGCGATTCCGTATGCAACTCATACTCTGGCGCACCATTCACCACATAATCCAGCTGACGACAGGCGCGGGAATAATCGCCGTTTTGATAGTAAATCACGGCGGCGTTGTAGGCCGCACGAATCGTGAGCGGCGATGATTCACGTCCCACTAACGATTCATAAATGTGGACGGCGTCAGACGGACGACCGTCATAGCGAGCGATTTCTGCTTGGGCAAATCGAGCGTAATTAGCCAGGCGATGATGAGGAATCCAATCAGCCAGGTTGGCCAAGGTCAGCGAAATCATCTGCCTTGACCGAGTTCTCTCGTGGTCTATGCGGGTAATCCCCAATTGCTTTTTCGCGACCGACCACACGGAATGCAATTCGGAGCAGAGCATCGTCAGTGTCAGGCTGATGGGCTGATCTTCTACCGAAAAATCGACGATTCGATTCAGTGCAGGGGCGTGCGAAGTGTCGGTCCAATCGAGTGTCCAGCCGCATTCATCGGCGATCCGCTGGACGATCAACTTAAGCGGTTGACTTTGACAACAAATCTGGGCCTCGCGAGATTCGATGGCCGCATTCGACTCTGCTGCGGGGGCAGAAAGTGCCTGTAGTTGGCAGGAAAGTGAATTAGCGGGAACATTCGCATCAGGTACTGATGCTTCCGTCTGTTGCGGTTGATCGATCCATTCCAATGCCGATTCCAGCGACCAGCCGAGTAGCTCACCCAGGCGTGCGGGAACCCAGTCCTTCGTCTGGTTTTTGTGAGACAGGGTCTCTTGTGCCATGGTCAAGGGGATCAGGAAGGCGATATCTCGTGACATGTTTCGAGGCAGTGGTCGATCACTGCTGGGACGAAACACGAGTGAGAGTAGTAGAGGCAACGCATTGTGCGGTTCGTTCATCCGCAGTCTGAGTCGGGCCTGGCCAAAGCTGGCTGCGGCTTTCAACAGTGAATCGTCGGTGGTCCCCACAACGCTCCGCAGATTTCCGAGTGCCTCATTCCAGCGCCCCAGGCCTTCCTGGCAGAGTGCGATGCGGTACAGCAAATCGGGTGGCAGGCGGGCCGGATCGGAATCTCCCAACGACTCATAATATTGAAGGGCAACTTCATATCGTCGAGCAAAGAAATCGCGGTCCCCCAGTCGTCGATCGGTTATGTTAGGGAGGGGGCGCGACACTTCTTCGTTGTGTTCGGTGTCGAGGGTATCGCAGTTGGTCCGAGAAGCCGATGCTGCCGCTTTCAATCGAACAGTCCCGATACCCAGTGCGAGAGGAAAAATTGCCAGGACCGTGAGGGCCAAGGGAAACATCAGCGACGTTCGCGATGCGACAGTGGCTTCCGTCGTTTCCGCTACATTCGTTACTTCGGTCGTCTGTGGAGCCTCGGCCGATGCTGGAGAGGAGGGTGGCACGTGTATCGTATCCGTTGCTGGTATCGATTTCGCGGTTGTCATCGGAGTTGGCCTTGACGAAAGAAGTCGAACCAGCAAATATGCCGCACGTTTCGGTAAGTGCAAACGATTATGACCCGTGTGATCTGTTAAATGTCGGATTGAGCGAGGATGTCACCGTGCGAATCGAACCCGGAAATTCGAACATACCTCCCGTACCCGGCCGACGGCCCGGACGAGCGGCTCAACGTACATCGGTGACTTCATCAGAGTCGTCTTCAGAATCTGCGGCATCCGCAGAGTTCGCACCGTTAATGGCCGGTCTGGACGAGCTTCCCGATGTCCGCATGGATGTCGTGGAAGAAGTTCGTCGTCGTTTGAAGCGCGGAGAGCACTTGACTCGAGCTGCTGCCGAACAAACCGCGGAAGCCATTCTCTCCGATCTCGCAAGTTTCATCGGCTGATAATGCTGTTTCGCTGAGATGGGATTGTGATTTTACGATCAGCCACGGGTGAGAGAGACCGATTCGCTTGCGGTTCAAGTTGCAATTGTTACGAACGGCTCGGAAGTTGTTCGTATTTTGCGGGTGTGATCGCTTCGTCAGTCTGCGCCGGCCCATGTCGTGATGTCTGTTGACGATCGTTCAAGGGCTTGAACGGCAACGGATATTCGGATTTGGGGAATTCGCGGCCCAATTGTGGCATTCCCCAGACCGGCAGTTGGCACTTCACGCAACCGATGCCGCCAATCTGTTGTGATTCCAAGCGGTGTCGTTCTTCTCACAACACCTTCGGCTGTTGTTTTAACTTGATTGTCTGCGAGATCCCTGAAAAGACGGCGCGATTCTTCGCCGGACGTTTGTTTGCGCGTGATGTCGACTTTGGTTTGGTGTCTTCGCGAGAGCAAATGATCCGATCGCGACTTTGTGAGTTGTCGCGATTGTATGAGCTGATGTTGAACTTTTGGCCACTATGACGGCCTTCTGTGCATAAGAAACGCGTTCCGGAACGGCGTTTTTCGCAGATTTTCGGCAAGTTGCTCGGACCCGATTCGATAAGTCATTCACAGACGGGGGATGATTCGAAAGCCGCCGAACACGCGTCTTCTCCCGAAAATGCAAATCAGTTACCCATTGAGACCCTCACAACAAGGAATCAGCGCATGTCCCTCTCCGTAAACACAAACGTGGCCTCCCTTACAGCCCAAAACGCATTGCAATCGGCCCAGTCCTCATTGAACACCTCGCTCCAACGATTGTCGACCGGTCTGCAGATCAATAGTGCCGGGGATAATCCCGCTGGCCTGGTGACGTCATCCTTGCAGGCCTCACAAATTTCGGGCTTGCAAACGTCGATCCAGAATATTCAGACGGGATCGTCGCTCGCCCAAACTGCTGACTCGTCGCTGGCGAACATCAATAACCTGCTCGTCCAGATTCGTACGCTCGCTTCGAACTCAGCCAACACGGCGACCCAAAGCACCGCGTCATTGGCCGCTAACCAAGCGAGTGCCACCGCTCTGTTGTCCAGTATCGATAGCATTGCCAGTACCACCAAGTTCGGTACAGTGAACTTGCTGGACGGCAGCTTTACGAACGCTCAATTCCAGACGGGCGCGTTCTCGGGTCAAACGGCCACGTTGACGATCGGCGCCGCCGATTCGACGACGCTGGGTGTGAACTCGATCGACCTGACGACCGCTGCTGGTGCTAGCAGCGCTCTGACCGCTATCGATGCCGCAATCACTACGATCGCTTCGGATCGCGGAGGCATCGGTTCCTTCATTACCGGTACATTAAACGCCACACAATCCAACAATCAATCGCAGCTCACGAATCTTCAAGCTGCCAACTCGCTTTTGACCGATACCAACTATCAGACGGAAATCGCCAACTACACGAGCGAAAGCATTCGGCAACAGGCTGCTTCGACCGTTCTCGGGTTTGCCAACCAAGCCAACTCGTCGATCGTTGACCTGCTCAAGAACGCATAATATCGCCAGTGAATCGAGTTTAGTGCGAAGGGAGCCCGTACACGTTGCGGCGCTCCCTTCACGTCTTAATACCCGGTTTGCAATTACCCTTTGGTCGGGGTTGTGATTATGACATCCAATATTTCGTTTACCGGTCTCGCTTCCGGATTGAACACGACGGCGCTAGTGCAGAACGTGCTCCGTTTCGATCAGCAGAATATCGCCACGCTACAAACCCAGGTGTCCACTGACCAAAACCAGCAGTCCGCCTTTCAAGGTGTGCAAAAGGACCTGCAATCCCTGCAAGCGGCGGCCAGCCAGCTCGCCCAATCGCAAGGCAGCGTTTTTGACAGCATGACGGCAACGTCCAGCAACTCCGGCATTCTGACCGCTGCGGCGGGGACGGGAGCCCAGGCGGGAATCACCAGTCTGCAGGTTCTGTCGCTGGCACAATCCAACCAGATCGCCTCACAGGGATATACGAGTTCAAGCAGTACGATTTCTCAGGGGACATTCCAGATCCAGTCGGGATCAAAATCGGCGACGATCACGATTGATTCCACGAACAATACGCTGAACGGTTTAGCACAAGCGATCAACAACGCGGGGGTGGGGGTTTCGGCCACGATCGTCAATACCGGTTCGAATGGCACACAGGCGCAGCCGTATCGGCTATTGCTCACCTCGAGTGCCACCGGCACAGCTAATGCAATCAAAATCACGAACAATCTGGCTGCCAGTTCGGGTACGACGGTTCAGCCAAATTTCAGTACCTCGGTGATCGGTCCGGCGTCGACGGCAACCAATTTTACCGGGACGTCGGCGGTGACCTCGGGCGGAACCTATACGGGTTCGGCTAACGACGCCTATACGTTTACTGTTCTTAACGGTGGCACCGTCGGTACCAGCAACGGCATTCAAGTGGGCTATACGAATACCAGCGGTACCAAAACGGGTACGCTGACTCTGAATGCTACTGACCTGAACAATCCGCTCACGGTGGCGGACGGCGTTCAAGTTCAATTTGGGGCAGGCACACTTGTTAACGGAGATCAGTTCTCGGTCAACGTGGACTCGCCGACAATTCAGGCGGCAACGAATGCTCAGGTGCAACTGGGATCTGGTACCGGTGCGATTGTCGTTCAGAATCCAACGAACACGCTGACGAACCTGATTCCCGGTGTGACGCTATCGCTGCAATCGGCGGCGCCCGGGCAAACCGTGCAATTGAACGTTGCCAACGACGTATCTTCGGTGACCACGGCGATCACGAATTTCGTGAACGATTACAATCAATTTGCCAGCGACATGGCCACGGATACTGCTTATACACCGGGAGCGGGAACCGCGCCCGGTGTCGCCGGACCGCTGAATAGCTATACCTCGCTAGTCGATGTCCAGAATCAGGTGGAGCAGCAGCTTCTCGCAGTTGCTCCTAACCTGCCGTCCGGGATGAATCGTCTGGGGGCGCTCGGCGTCAGTGTCAACTCGAGCGGTCAACTCTCGATCGACACGTCGCAACTCAACAGTGCACTCACCGGCGGCGTTCCGGGTGTGACTTTTAATGACGTTAAGAATCTGTTTGGATTGCAGGGGCAATCGAGTTCGTCGGGCGTTCAATTCGCGACGGGAACCAGTAAGACATTGCCTTCTTCGTCAACGCCGTACACGGTCCATATCACTCAGGCAGCCACGCAGGCCTCGGTCACATCGACCAATGCCGTAGCGAGCAGTACGGTCATCGACAGTTCCAATAACGCGCTGTCCCTGAAGATCGATGGGAAAGCCAGCGGTACGATCACGCTGGCTTCAGGAACTTATTCGCAGCAGGCGTTGGCTACCGAACTTCAAACCGATATCAATGCCGCCGTCGCCGCGAATGGAGGTTCCGTGACCGTTTCCGTTTCTAATAATAATCTGCAGATCACGTCCAATAGTTACGGAGCGTCATCTGGAGTCACCAGCTTGTCGGGATCCGCCCTGACGGCACTCGGCTACACGGGAACTGAGACCTCGACAGGCACCGATGTGCAGGGCTCGTTCGTCGTCAACGGAGTCACGGAAGCTGCGACGGGTGTGGGGCAAATTCTGACGGGAAATTCGACGAATACGAACACGTCCGGACTGGAAGTTGTCGTCTCGCTCAAGCCATCGCAGATCGTGGCGGGAGGAACCGACTCGACGCTGGCAGTGACCCAAGGCTTGGCGTCGATCTTGAATAATTCCCTTCAAAGCATGCTCGATCCGGTGAACGGGCAGATCACGACAATCGGCAACCAGATTACAAAAGAGATCACAAGTGCTCAGGCGGATGTCACGACTCAAACCAATGCCATGAATGCCCAGCAGACGGCTCTGATGGCGCAGTTCGCCGCCCTGGAAACAGTGATGGCTAATCTCCAGCAGACAAGCAACTTGTTGACCAGCGCTTTGGCCAATTCCGGCTCGTCGAGCAGCAGTTCGTCAGCCAGCTCAACCGTTGCTTCGAGCATGCCCAGTTTCTCAAACGCGTCGATCGCGTCGACAGGCAGTTAATCGATCAAATCTTGATGCTTCCTTCCCTTGGATGTCACTATAAAGGATTTTGTCCTGATGAACCGACTCAGCGCCTACGCCCAATCCGCCGTTCAATGGACCCGCATCGAAATGTTGCTGGCTGCCTTCGACGGAACAATCTCGCGGCTGGAAGCAGCCCAACCCCTCGTCGAACAGGGCGAGATGATGAGGGCACAACCGCTGTTGCTTGCGTCACAGCGACTTGTGCTAGCTCTTTACGAAGGGATCGATATCCGTTACGGCGAGATCCCCATGAACATGCAGAAGTTGTATTTGTTCGTACTCGGATGCATTGGTGTCGGCGAGAAACTTGATCTACCCGCGGCCATCAAGGTGCTTAAAATCATCCAGGGGGGGCTGCTGGACATTCGCGAGACCGCGAACGCGATGGAGCGGCAAGGTCAAATCTCGCCTGCAACTGACGAATTGCCGCAAGTGTTAAGACACATCGTCGCGTGATCCGCCAGGTCGGTATTTGAAGACACCGAATTGTTGTCGAACGGCGTCACCCGTTCCGTCATTGCCGGACGATGCCCTGCTTGGCATCATTGACTTTGTCAGACAGCTGCAGCGCGAGCGAGGGATTGCGCGAATATAATGACATCAGGACTTTTGCGACCTCTCGATCCTTCAATTCGCTGAGCAACAAGGCGGCGTCCCGAACGTTGCCCTTGCTGGCGAGTTCCTGAATCAAGTTGGCGATACTCGCCTCGGTCGCGACGCGCTGCTTTGCGACCGTTTTCGCGGCGTCGTCTGCTTCGATGGTTCGGGCCGCCACATTCGTCTTGGTCGCGATGCCTTCGACCATTCTCCGTTCGGCCAGCGCGAGCTCGGCGGCCGATTTCCGTCGAATTTCATCGACTTCCGCCAATTCCTTGCGAATGTCCTGATACAGAAGCTCCATCATCGCCTGCCGCTCGAGCAGCTTCGATTCCTGCAACTTGACCTGTTCGAGTTGCACCATCAGCCGATCTTTTTTTGCTGTCTCGGCGCGTTGTTTGGCCACTCGCGATGATTTGCCGGTCACTTTCGGAACAGGTTCGGCGTCAAGATCATCGGGATCTTCATCGAGGTCGCGATCGATCGCAGTTCGCTGGCCTCGTTTGGTCGACGATTTCGTGGACGCTTCACTGGACTTTGATGTCGCCGAGAACGCCAGCATCTCCAACCGAGGCTGGACCATCTCTGTCCACGCTGTTGCCAGCGCGAAAACGAGTATCGCCGTGATGAATGCCGCCACTAGAGTCTTCATGAATCCATTCCAACCGCGTGTTCCACGCCAACGACAACTACAACTGCATCCGCATAACTTCCTGATAGGCATCGATCACTTTGTTGCGAACTTCCATGAAGACCCGCAAACTCAGGTCGGCTTTCGTCAGAGCCAGCATCGTTTCGTGAACACTGTCGCTTTGGCCTGTGGCCAATCGTTCGACGGATTGATCCGATTGAAGCTGCGTCGTGTTTGTTTCGTCGATGAAACGCTGAACGATTTTGCTGAACCCACCGACGCCGGGTGTGGATCGGTCGCCTGCTTGGACCAGTCCCAAAGGCAGGCTGGCTATGTCTCCTGCTGGAATGACGTTCATTATTGACCTTTCAAGAGAGCAATTGCCTGTTGAGTCATGTCCGTGAACGATTGCGCCGCTTTCAGATTAGCCTCGTAGGCGCGGGTCGCAGTGATCAGGTTCACCATCTCGATAGGCAGATTCACATTCGGCATGGTGACATAGCCATCCAGATCCGCGTCGGGATGGCCTGGATTGTAGACCCGAGGCAACTCCGATTGATCTTCGACGGTCCCGACAACGTTCACCCCGGACAGTCCCGACGTGATGTTCGACGGTCCGCCCTGGAAAATGCTGCTGCGATTCAGAGCTGTTTCAAAGACCACATCTTTACGTCGATAGGGGCCACCCTGTGGCGTTCGCGTCACATTTGCATTTGCAATGTTGTTGGCGACAACTTCCATTCGCAGGCGTTCGGCCGTCAGCCCCGTGGAACTGATGTTGAACGCATTGAAGGTGGTATCAAATCCCATGTCCGCTCCCCCCGAGTCGAAGACTATTGGCTATTGATCGCACGACGCATCATGGATGCCTTCGTGGAGATGATTTGAAGGAGTGTATTGTTGAGTAAGGTGTTCTTATTGAGACGCATCATTTCGCGGTCGATGTCCACGTTATTGCCGTCGAATCGTTCCGGCGTTGAATAGTCCGCAACGATCTCAGGCTGAAGCGAGCGAAGGCTTTTATCCTTCTCACGGTCCAGACGTGCCGCCAGAGTTTCGTCGAACGACAGCGACAGCTTCTGGTAACCCGGCGTGTTGACGTTGGCCACGTTCTGCGAGAGAACCTTGTGCCGCATCGTCGTGACGTCGACCAGCTTTGACAGGAGATCGAATTGTGAAGGTGTAACAGCCATACCGGTTTTATCGGTTGTGCCGAAAGTCCGAGTTGAAGCGAAGAGTCGGTCGCGCATGATCAGAGGTCAAAGAAATCACAGTCTGACAGCGAATTGCTATGATTTCGGCAGTTCCTGCCAATGCAGCGAAACCCCATGAAATTAATGGGCACTGAGAGCTGCCGAGGTTCGTCTGGCGACGTGGCAATCGCGGATGCGGCGGATTTGGCCGGCGACCGGCGTCCTGCCGAAGAGAACCGCCTACGGGAAACGATGGTCAACATCATTTCCCGCCCTGTCAAAGGACCGGCGAAAAGCATCCCAAGCCATTCTCTTGTGAGAAGGCGATGGAATGAAACTCGGCTCAAGTCGGGGGCTCAGACGGTGATGTAGTTAGACAGAGTGAGTTGATTCAGGCCGGCGGCAATTTGCAAACCGGCTTGATACAGCACTTGATCTTGCTGCAGTTTCACAATCACCGTGGCCATGTCGGTTGATTGCAGGGTGCTGGTGGCTTGTTGAACGTTCGTCTGCAGATTGGTCGTCCGAGTTTGCAGGTTCGACAAAAACTGGGCTTGCGTCGACTGGCTGCCCAACGGAGTTGCCAGCGAAGTGTTGATTTGTTGCAAAGAGGCGATCTGTTGATTGATGGCTGTCGTTCGATCCGCGGCACTCAATCCCTGGGTATTGTTGATCGTGTCTCGCAACGTAATCAGTGCCTGGAACAGGTCCGTTTGTCCCGGATAGTTCAACTGTTCGTTGCCTGCTTGTCGAATATTGGTCGAATTCACATTGGTCGTAGCGCCCGTCGTTCCATTGGTAATGGCTTGATTTGAGCTGAAGTTAATGGGCGTTGTCGTCGCACCGCCGTCAACCGACAGAGTCCCGTCACCCTCGATCGGCACGCTGCCGTTAAACCCTGGTGAAATCGCCGAGGTGTCGATATAGACAACTTCGCCCGAAGGGCCTGTCACCTTCAGGTTTGTGTTGGAACTTGAGAAGGCTACAGGACTTCCGCCGTTGAGTGATACGGTTCCGCTGGCGCCGGTACCACTCAAGTCCTTGATGACAAGTGTGTTTGCTCCGGCCGGTCCGATGACCGTGTCACTCGAAGACGAGGAACTTCCCGGTGCGACACCGGATGTTCCCGTGTAAGTCGTCAAACTATGTGTGACTTGCAGGGTTCCCTGGCCCGTCGCAGTGTCGGCCCCCGTTCCGGCGGCGGCCCCGGTTGAGCCTGAATAAACCGTCGGCCCACTGATGTTCGGTTGAAAAACAGAACTTCCCGGGATCAACGTGTTGACCGTCAGCGATTTACCGACGATTACCTGTGAACTTTGCTGGTTTCCCTGGTAGCCAATCGCGCTGGGCTGTCCGCTCGAATCTGAACCGGTGATCGCAAAGGGCGGCTTCTGATTGGCTGTGCCGCCGAAGATGTAGGTTCCATTTGACAGTTGAGTATTGGCGATGCCCATCAGTTGGGTAATTGCGGAATTCACCTGTGCGGCCAAAGCACTGTTGCTGGCCGCTTGATTGGTGGCGCTATTCGCAGTTTCCGCCGTATTGATGACGCTCGTGATCTCATTTTGAGCGTTGGTGATGGCGGTGACACTAGTCTGCAGGACATTGCTGGCGCTTTGAATCGACGCAAGATCTGCCGTCAACTGGGCGTTCTGAGTGTTGTATTGCAGGACCTGCGCCATGCCCACGGGATTGTCCGACGGGGCGTTGATTTGATTGCCCGACGTGATCTGCGTCTGCAACTGCGTCATCTTGGCATAGTTCAGCTGAACGTTGAGGATGGTCTGCTGACTTTGCGTTTCTGATGTGATTCTCATGATTCACCGCCATAAACTACTGAAATTTACGCTCAAATCTGTTCATTGCCGACGTCTTATCCATGTCCGCCAAAAGTGACCATTTTGAGGTCAGATGACGCTGATGAATTGTTGCATCGCATCATTCACGGCACTGATGTATTTGCCGGCCAGTTCGAACATCTGCTGGTATTGCATCACGTTGGCCAATTCTTCATTAGTATCGACCCCCGACACGCTTTGCTGTTGGGCTGTCAGGCTGGTTGTCAGCGTTTGATTGGTGCTTTGTTGCGTCGTTAACGATTGGACTTGGGTTCCGATGTCGGACACCATCTGATTCGCATATTGGGAAAACGACTGCGTTCCATTGGTTAAGACCGGGGCATCGGTGAGCGCCGCGAAGCGTTGCAGATTTGACGTATCGGCTGCCTGGCCTGTCGTCGACGTAGCGAGCTGACTGGGATTGTCAACAATATTCTGGTTCACGGACAGAGAGGCGGCGTTGTTGCCGCTAAAGAGTGTATTCAGCCCCAGTGCGTTCAGGATTCCGGCGGAATCGGGGTTTCCCACCACGGGTGTCGCGATCGAATCGCCGGCTGCCACCGTGCCGGCCCCCAACGTTAACGTAATGCCATTCGCCGCGCTTAAGGGTTGACCGGCTTGATAGCCTTGGCCGACATTGACGGTTCCAATCACTGCGCCGGCCTGGTTTGTCACCTGAGCTTGTAGTCCCGGTGTCACCCCCACCGTTCCCGAAGACGTGAACGTGAAGGTGTAATTGTCGTTGGTCTTACCCGTGTAAGTCCCCCCAATTGTCGGTGTCGTGGTTGATCCGCCCGCAAAGTTTGTGGTCGGGGTGGATTGGTATCCGCCGGTAAAATCAAACGTGTACCCTGTTGCCGATCCAAGCGTCAGCGTTCCCGTTTGGCTGTTCACGTAAGCCTGCATGTTGGGGACGGTACTTCCAATCTCATTCGCGACATCCTGCACGGATTGAGACTGGGGATCGATGGGGACTTGAGTGATCGTTCGCTGTCCGGTGGCTGTATTCGTCACTCCGATATAAAGCGACCCACCCTGGGGCGGAAACGATAATCCGGCGGCGTTAAGATTGGCCGTCGTACTTGTCACCCCGTTCTGACCCGTGAGAGTCGTGAATCCGCCGGAGCCTCCCAAGCCTGTCGACTGAATTGCATTGAATGACGCCGCGACCTGTTTGGCCAATGCGTCGAGCCGATTTTGGAAATCGGCGAGCGTCTGGTTTCGCTGTGTCAGCAACCCGCCCAGATCACCGCCGCTGATGGCGATCGATTGGGGCGATCCGACGGCAGTGATGTTGGCTGCTCCCGTTTTGTCCGTTCCGGCAACGAGGGTTTCGGTTTGATTCCCTGCCACCAGGGGCGTTCCGCCGACAATCACGAGGATCTGTCCGTTGCCTTGGTTTTGGACCTGAATACCGACGAGTTGAGCCAGATTGCCGACCGATTGGTCTCGCTGGTCCAGCAAAGCGTTGGGGCTGACACCTTGGCTGGAGAGCGTACTGATTTGTACGTTTAAGTTCGCAATTTGCGTCGCGAGAGAATTGATCTGTGAGACGTCACCACTCATCCGCTGATCCAAACCATGTTGGATTTGAGAGAGATCAGACGACGCTGTATTGAATGAACTGGCAACTGCCGCGGCGCTTGAGACCGCGGCTTGCAGCGAAGAACTGCTGGTCGGGTTGGAAGACAAAGCCTGCAGGCTGTTCAACAGACTTTCTAATTGCGTCGAGGGAGATGTCGTTCCGGTCGAAATCGCTTGTTCGATTTGCGTGCTGCCTGACAAACTGGCGTCGGTGGCGCCATTCACGCTGGTTTGTTGCATGACCGCTGTATCTAATTCCGCGCTGACCTGACGGTTGATACCCGAAATTCCCACGCCGGTACCGACGGAGATTCCATCTTGTTGCGTCGGATCCAGGGCGGCGACGTTGGCAATTTCGCGGTGATAGCCAGGTGTGGCGGCGTTGGCGAGGTTATTGCCGGCGACGGCCAAACCCTGTTGCGCCGTTTGCAGCGCTGAAAGTCCAATCGAAAACTGTAGCACGATCTAGGCTCCCCACTGGATGATTGGACCAACGTGGGTGTCCGCTCGAACTCCGACCGCGTTATAGGATTCGCCAACGGCCGCGGCACCGGTCAAACGTTCGACGACACCACGAACAATCGCCAGTGACTGGCTGATCATGGCGGCATTCTGGCGATTCAGTCGATCGACTTCGGCCGCCATCTCGGCCAGAGAACGCCAGACGCGCTGGATCGTTTCACAGAGAGATCCCGATGTCATGGTGACCAGGCGGCGCAGGGTGACTTCTTGCGGAGGCATGTTCAGCACGTTCGCTAAATCAGCCTGCAATTGAAGCCGCCGCTTTTGAATTTCCAGGCTCGAAGAAAGTTCGCGGGCTTCCGCTTCGAGTGACTTTTGCAATGCTCCGTCATCCAAATGGATGAGCGCGTGATGGACCTCGCGAACGGCGGTCAACATGGCGGCAAGAGTGGCACTTTCGTCCCCCAAGTGGCTGAGCAATTGTTCGGCAACAGGACCGACAATCTTCATTTCCTGAGCCGATGATGGCGTCATGCTTTCTTTAGACATGAGATTTGCCCCGATTTCCGATGGAAGGAGTCTGATTTCAATTCACGGCCGTGAGTTTGTCCAATGAAGTCTGAGCGTGGGTTTCTGCTCGATCCAGTGCCTCGCGAACCATCTTCGCCAGACCGATTCCACCCGAGTCCGCCATATGCTGACCGAGGAATTGATCGAACATTCCGCCGTACACGTCGCCCGAGTCTTCGCCGAACAACGACCCTGGTTCCAGTGATTTGCGCATTTCGCTGAGCATCATCGAGTTAAAAACACTCTCAAAGTCTTTGGCGACTTTTTCCGTATCCGCACCGCTCGTGTTCGGCTTGAAAGGACTGTTACCAGTCGATTTGTCCAAAGGCAGGGGAGCGGACATCAGCGCCGATTGAATCGAAGACATTTTGAAATCCTTTCAAATTGGTTACATCACGACCAAGTCGGCGTGCATGGCACCCGATTCTTTCAGGGCCTGGAAAATGGCAATCAAATCACGAGGGGAAACCCCCAGGGCATTCAAAACGCGCGCCAGGTCAGCCACGGTGAACGTCTGCTCGACGTTGTGCAGCGTCAACGGTTGCTGCAACGGATCGGCCTCAGGCAATGAACGAGGGCGAAGTGACTTCAAAATATCGTCGATCGAATCTCCGTCCTCATTCGGGGGTGGCCCCTTCTGCTCATTGGGCGGAGCGTCAGGCTGGCCATTGCCGCCTGGGGGCGTGCCTGCCGGTACTAGCGTCACATTGGGTTTGATCACGAGATTGCCGTGCGCAATGGCCACCGAAGAAATCCGGACCTGGTGTCCGACGATCACTGTTCCCGTTCTCTCGTTAATCACCACTCGAGCCGGTGTATCGGGCATGACGCTCAACTGGCCAATTTCGCTGACAAAATCAGGGATATCGAGTCGTCGCTGTGGCGGAACACGAATCTGGATCGTCCCCGGGTCAATCGACTTTGCGGTGGCCGGATATTGCTTGTTGATTGCCAGCATGATCATTTTGGCGGTCGTGAAGTCGGGATCACGCAGCAGCATTCGGACGATTCCACCATGATCGATTTGACCCAGGGCTTCTCTTTCCACGATGGCCCCATTTTGAGCGCGAGCCACCGTGGGATGGTTCTTCTGGGTTCCGGCGACGGTGGTCGGCACGCGAAAACCGCCAATCGATAGTTGTCCTTGCGCCACCGCGTAGACTTCGCCGTCGGCACCGCGTAACGGTGTCAGCAGCAAGGTCCCGCCTTCCAAACTGATCGCGTCATCCAAGACCGACACGGTGACGTCCAGTTTGCTTCCCTTACGAGAGAATGCGGGCAGCTCAACTGTCACCATGACCTGAGAAATGTTGTTTGATTTAAAGACGTTGTCGAGCAATGTCTGCCGTGCGAGTTTCGTCGTCATTTCCAATTTTCGCAGCATGTCGATCGCCATTTGCTGCGTGGAAAGAGACCGCCCGCCCGTACCGAACAAACCAACGACCAGACCTGTGCCGTAGAGCATGTTCGAGTCGGCCCCTTCGATCCGTGTGATGTCCTTAATGCGGACTTCTCCCCGACAAGGTGCGGAAAACGCCATGACGCACGTGAGGCTAAGCAGCAGATGGCGAAGGGGGATGTTCATGATTCGATTCCTTGGAGGCGTACGCGTTCACCGCGTATCAATCAACAATCAACCATTAACTCGTTAGTACGGCCAAAGTTTATTGGTGATTCGTCCCACCCAACCCTGGTTGGTGAAACGGGATTCCACGCCTCCTCCTTCGTATACGATGTTAAATTCGGCAATCATTTGAGAGCTGATGGTGTTGGGAATTTCGATGTCGTTGGGTCGAACGATTCCGGTCACGCGCATCCAGCGAGTTTCGTTCGACACGATGCGTCGGCGGGAACCTTCGACTAGCAAGTTGCCATTGGGCAGAATGTCGACCACTCGGACTTGCATGTAGTCCAGCAATTGGCGATTGCTTTGATACTGGGCACTGCCTTGAAATGTCCGGTCAGAGCTGTTGTCTGCGGTGAGCGAGGCATTGACGGCTTTGGCCGTGGTGGCGCCGGCATTTCCTGTCGAACCGGCGAGGTCAAATTTTCCCGATACCGCCGTATCTTTCTGCATCTTTCGCTGTTCCGTGTTGTTCGCATCCGTCGTTTCGTTGATGGTGACCGTTAATGTGTCACCAACCCGACGTGCACGGTTATCCATGAACAAATAGCCGCTGCGCTGGTCCCGCCGATCCCAAATCGAATCTGCGTAACCTCCGCTGATCGGAATCGTGCCCGCGGCGAGAAGCCAGAGACCAATCCATTGGCGACGTGTCATGTTGACCCTTTTTTCCAATTCCAGGCGACGTTGCCATCCGGTCGATTTCAACGTCAATTTTCTCTCAGGCAATTTGTAGTACCGTGACGGGTATCCGACAGCGATTTCTAAAAGGAAATCTCCACTTCACCGGCACTGATCACGCGTCCTTGTACGTTTGCCTTGGAATCCAGGTTGCGAAGTTGAATCACTTCACCCAAATGTCCATCCTGCAGTGCCTCGCCCGTGGCGGTGATATTCAAGCCACCCACTCGGGCGACCATTTTCACTTGTTCGCGACGCCTGATTAGCAGCGATTTTTCCGTACGACTGATCGCTTCGATATCCGACAGATGCAGTGGGATGAGTGACCGGACCGCGCGCTTCGTCGTCATGCCGATCAGTTCTTTGGGCGTCGAGTAATAATCCGCCAAGTCCGTCACATCCTGGCGATCGACATAAACATCGGCGGCCGTAATCGTGTGCCCCCGCTCCAGCGACTTCGTTGTGAGCACCACGGTTTCGAAGTGACGTACATCGAAGGCGATCGAAATGTCGAAAGGCGGCTTTTGTGGTGCCTCGGCCACGACGCGAACCTGAACCCGACCGACAGGTGGCCCCACCGTTCGCAACTCGGCTGAACACTTGTAGTTTTCGGCGCTACTAGCTTGGCGAATGTCAGCCGAGACGGGCTGAGCGAGCCGAATGTCGACATTTTCCTCATCCCAGGGCAGCTTACTCAATAGACACGCTTTCGCCGCTTGGATCATTTGATGCTCGAGCGGTCCTTCGCCAATTGAGACTCCGCTCAAATCCCGGGAGGCTCGCGAGCGATTGTCGGATGGAATCAGGGCGGTGGTACCCTTCGTCAATTCGACTTCGCGTGGTTCCGCGATACTGCCCGCGGTCACTCGAGATCCGGTGCCTCGAAGCGAAACGCGTCGGACGTCGATCCCGGCAACCCGCAGGCGAAATTCGATCTGCTGCGGCAAGATTGTCACGCTGTCACCCGTTGGCAGCATGTCTTCGAGATCGAGTTGCTTCAGCTGTTCTCGAAATGTCGCGTCGCCGCCACTGATCAATGCCACGTCGCCCAGACGAATCACTCGCCCAGCCACCTGGATGTTGGGCCGTAGCGCGATCACGACAGCTTCTTGCCGGACTTGTTTCATCGGTGTAGGCGCGGGTTCTCGCGCGACGCAAGGCTCTTGCCCCGCGACAAACAGTCCGGTCAACAGCGGCAGGCCAACGGCAATGTGATGAACATTCCACATAAGAAATTACCTGATCATGCCATTGGTAGTTTGCAACATTTCATCGCTTGTCAGAACGGCACGTTGGCTGGCATCGAATGCTCGCTGGGCCGTAATCAAGCGAATCAGTTCCGTCACGACTTGGACGTTTGATCGTTCCTGAAAACCCTGTTGCAACGAGCCCAAACCGTTACTTCCCGGAATGCCCTGCAAGGGAGCCCCCGATGCGGTCGATTCCGCGAACAGGTTGCGACCTTCCGAAGACAAACCGCTCGGATTGACGAAGCGTGACAGTGAGATGGCGCCCACGGTGGTCGCGGTCGTGGGAGCCCCGGCCGATATCACCGAAACCGTACCATCGTTGCCGATCGTCACGGAAAGCGTGTCCGGGGGAAGCTGGACGGGTGGCTGCAGCAAGTAGCCGTCAGCCGTGACCAGCTGTCCTGTTGAATCTTCGCGGAACGAACCGTCACGTGTGTAACGAAAGTCACCGTTGGGCAGCAGGACTTGAAAGAACCCCTGACCATTGATGGAAATGTCAAACTCGTTTCCGGTGTTCTGCATATCACCTTGGGTGAAAATCTTCGAAATGCCGGAGGTGCGAACACCGCTACCAATCTGGATACCGGTCGGAACCTGGGCTCCGGTCGCTCCCTGCGTACCTGCGGCGCGGACAGTTTGGTACAGCAAATCTTGAAATTCGACCTGGCTGCGTTTGAATCCGGTGGTGTCGACGTTGGCAAGGTTGTTTGCCGTCGTGTCGACAACCGTTTGATGCGCCTGCATACCTGTGGCGGCTGTGTACAGGGACTTCATCATGATTAATTTACCTGTTAACGCGGACGAGTATTAAGACTGATGGTGTCGCTGATTTGGCGCAGTGCACGCTGCGTGGCATCGAAAAGGCGTGCTCCTGAAAGCATCTGAACCATTTCATGAACGACGGTCGTATTACCGAGTTCGCGATATCCTTGTCGTACTTCGGAGGCGACGGCTGATTTCAGAGTCTCTGGCGACGCCTGAAAGTAGGATGTTCCGGCGCGTTGCAATTCGTTAGGGTTTTGGAATGCGGTCACTTTCAACTGGTCGATTGTGCCGCCGTCGACGACGATGGACCCATCGCCCAGGATTTCGAGAGTATTGGGATTCATGTCGAGCGGCAGCGAGATGGGGCCGGACTTCCCTTCGACCCGTAATCCGTCGGGCGTCACCACCTGGCCCTGACTGTTCAGCTGGAAAATGCCGGTGCGCGTATAAAGTGGACCGGACGGACCCTGGACCGAAAAGAATCCGGGGCCACTGATTGCTACATCCAGCTTCCCCGCCGTGAACTCCATGACACCTTGCGAGAAATCCGTGTGCAGCGAATTCATCGGGGCGACGATATCCGCCGGTTCGCCAATGGATTCAAATCGCACCATCTCACGGCGATAGCCGGGTTTCATCGCATGACTGAGGTTGTGAGCGGTGGCATCCTGCTGGACGGTAACCGCCTGCATCCCTCCTGCCGCACTATAAAGGCCTCGAATCACAATTCACCTCAATCACACGCGGTCTGGTTCTTCACGATGCCCGGCGTCATTCACGACCGGCGCTTCGTGCCGAAACGCTCTCCGCAGGCGCGGTTCTTCGATATCACAGGTATGCATCGGACATTTCCGACCGTAACGATTACTCGTAAGATCCGAGCTATACCGAGTCGACCCAAATTCCCGGATTTGTGGGTTGTGTGGATCGCAACGTCGGCAGGGATGACCTGTAACGACTAAGATATGCCACAAACTCGCCCCAAAGCCCCTAAGCTGCGGGGGCGGGTCGATGGCAAAAACTGCTGATGAGATCGAATGATCTTACGAACGGGGTAATAACAGTTTTGAGAGAGATGTCGTCTGTTTCGGTGGTGTTGATGTGTGACGTGTCAGGTGTTCGACTTAACCCGTTGAGATCACACTCCTCGTCGGCCTTCAACATCGAGATTGTGTAATGCAGACCGGAATGTTCACATCCGCCAATGCCCTGGGCGCGTTTCAGACGTCGTTGGACAACACTTCGAACAATTTGGCGAACGTCAACACGACGGCGTTCAAGCGAAGCGTCGTGAGTTTTCAGGACTTGATGTACGCTGGCCCGCCGAACGCGCAGGTCGGTACCGGCGTCAAAGTGGCGTCCGTGGCACCTCTTGGTTTTGCCCAAGGGACGGTCGTCGGTACGGGCCGCAATCTCGATGTCGCGATCAACGGCAAGGGGTTTATGCTGGTCCAGCTTCCTAATGGATCAATCCAGTACACCCGCGATGGCGCGCTGGGGACTGATGCAACTGGTCGATTGGTGACCGGCGCGGGCAATATCGTACAGCCACCAATTATTATTCCACCTAATGCCATCACCACGACGATTGCTTCTGACGGGACCGTCAGCGTGCTGACCAGTACTTCCCCGAACACCCCGAAGGTACTGGGACAGATTCAACTCGCTAGTTTCACCAACCAGGAAGGCCTGATGAGCGAGGGGGGGAATCTGTACAGCGAGTCGGTCGCATCAGGACCGCCAACCGTCGGCACGCCGGGCACGGGCATACTGGGGACACTGCAAAGCCAGAGTCTCGAGCAATCCAACGTCGATGTGACGAGTGAATTGACCAACTTGGTGACCACGCAGCAGGCCTACACGGCCAACTCGAAGGTGATTACGACCACGAACCAAATGGTGACATCGGCCCTGTCACTGGTCACCTAATTTGTTGGGTGGGCGGAAACGCCGTCATCGGCCCAGATGTTCTGTAACATCGACACGAAATGAGCTGCGAATCGTGTTCCGTCACACAACGGCGAAGCGGCCATTCGTTCCCGCAGACTTGCCCTGAGGGCTGCCAGCCGCGGTATGTCGCTCGCCCAAGCAATCGCTAATTCGACGTACTCGTCCAAATTCGTGGCCGTCGTCTCCGTCAATCCGACATTGGCGAGATGACTCAGGGAATGTCGATTGGCAAACGTTTCACCCGGATAAGTGATCACGGGCACGGCCATCCACAGGGCTTCACAGGTGGTGGCTCCTCCTGTGAACGGGAATGGATCGAGTGCGACGTCTACCTGATGATAGGTGGCGAGATAATCGCCGTAGGAGCTGGGGGGTAACAAATCCAACCGTTCCAGCTCGATTCCCTGGGCGGCAAACGCATCCAGAAAACGCTGTTTGACGCGGGGATCACCCAGACCACGATATTTCAACATCAGCCGCGCTGTCTTCAATCGCCGCAGGATCTTGGACCAGACATCGATCACTTGTGGCGTAATTTTGGCCAGATTGTTAAAGCTGCCAAATGTCGGATATCCATTCTTGATCAACGGCAGCGGACCAACTGGCGGCGCGACATCTGGAGGTTCATAGCACAGGTAACCATCCGGCAGGAACAACAACTTTTCGTGATAGTAGCGTTCGCTTCCTGTCGGTATCAGTTGACGATCGGCGATCAGGTAATCCATTGCCGAGAGGCCTGTCGTTCCCTCGTAACCAATCCAGGTGATTTGGATGGGGGCAGGCTTGCGAGCGAACACCAGCAGTCGATTGTGAGCGGTATGTCCCGCCAGATCAATCAGGATGTCGACCCGATCCTCACGGATTTGCATGGCCAATTGCTCGTCGCTGGTCCCGTGCACATCGCGCCACAAAGTCGCCGCCGATTGAATTCGGCGGGTCATGTCATCCTTCACAATACGATCCGAGTAACAAAACGTCTCGACCGAATGTTGGCGCAGATTTTCTAACGCTTTGACCACGAAGTTGCCCACGGGATGTCGTCCGAGATCGGCCGAGACAAATCCCAGTCGAAGCTGCTCGGGACCGTGAGTCTTGGGAATGGCCGGGCCGCGAAGCGCCACTGCATGCTGGCGATCATACGCCGCATGCGCGTCGAAGAGTGCTTCCAGCGAAATCCCTTGGCAATACTGCAGCGTGAGCAGCAAGTTGCTGTGCTTCTCGGCATCGTTGGGTGTCAGTTCGAGCACTCGTCGATAGCAGGCAATCGCTTCATCCAGCTTCCCCTAGCTCTTGAGCGCGTTGCCGAGATTGTTGTAGGCGACGGCGTAATCGGGTTTGAGTTCCAGGGCGCGTCGGCAACAGTCGGCAGCTTCTTCGAGGTGTTCCTGTTCGACGAGGGCGTTACCCAGGTTGTTATGAGCTTCGGCATAGTC
>CAIQIR010000136.1 GCA_903871875.1 uncultured Schlesneria sp. | reverse complement strand
TTCCACTTATGAAGCAACGATTGGCTGATGCCCAGCCGACGTGAAACCTCCGCGATCGACAACTGCTGATCGATCACTAAACTCAAGGCTTCGCGTTTAAACTCGGGCGTGTGTTTGCGACGTTCGGACATTCTTGGGGCTTCTTGGGGTTAAGCATACTCGCTTTTCCCCGCGCCCACATTTCGTGGGTAAGTCCAATCATGCAGTCCCCAAAGGAAATCGCAATAGTTCGCATCTCACCTAAAGAGGTGAGGCAGTTGAGTTGACAGACGATGGACGAATCGATCCGAGAACGATACTGCCAGTACCACGCACTCCCAAAGATGGCAAAGCTGAAAACACAGCAAAGCACCCTGCGTTCCCGTCTCCTTAATTGCTCCCCACCGCCCACAACTTTCCCCCCAAATCTCATCACCAATCAGATTCGTGGCGAAGGCGGCAAAAAGTATCGGGACGGCAATTCACCTCATCTGGAAAGTCCGTTTGGAATCGACGAGGATTAAATGGGGGCTTGGTTCAATGCGAAGTCGTGAGCCGACCTCGAATCTGGACGACCGTGGAAGCGGAGGCGGCAATGGCGTTGCTGAATGGGGAACTGGGCGTCAGCCGCCCGCTTCGGAAAATCCTGGCCGATCTCGCGATTGGGGCGAATCTTTACGATTCCGGTCAGCCTTTATGGGTGGAGCTATTGGGCCTTGATCGCCTGCAATGTCATTGCCCCACAATTTCTCTGGTCGCAACGGCTGCGACACAATATCGCTGTGCTCTTCGTGATCTCCCTGATCGTGAATGTCGGGATGTGGCTGGAACGGTTCATCATCGTGATTGTCAGCCTGCATCGCGATTTTCTGCCGTCATCGTGGCGGATGTACTACCCGACGGTATGGGACTTCACACATCTGGTCGGCTCGATCGGACTCTTCTTTACGCTGTTGTTTCTCTTCGTCCGCATCTTACCGGTGATTTCGATCTTTGAACTCCGCTCGTTAGTCCATGAAACCGATGAGGAGGCCTGAGCATGGGCACACCCTCTCCACAAGAACCCCTCTACGGCTTGCTGGCCGAATTCGACCAGGCGGACACCGTCCTGAACGCGGCCCAACAGGCATACGCGGCTGGATATCGACAGATGAACGCTTACACTCCGTTTCCGTTGGAAGGAATTTCTGCCGCATTGGGACAACGGCCCACACGGTTACCATGGCTAGTCCTTTTGGGTGGTTTGACAGGTGGAAGCGCGGCGTATTTCATGTTGTATTACGCCTGCGTGATTAGCTACCCGCTGAACGTGGGGGGACGACCAATGCACAGTTGGCCGTCATTCATTCCCATCACGTTTGAAATGACCGTGCTAGGGGCCGCCTTTGCCGCATTCTTCGGCATGCTGGCGCTGAATGGACTGCCGCATCCCAATCATCCGTTGTTCGAAGTCCCGGCCTTCAGCCTGGCCACACGCGATCGATTCTTCTTGTGCATTCAAGTTCGCGATCCGTTATTTGATCTCGAACAGACCCGACGATTCCTCGAAGGGATGGCCTTGCGCGTCCACGAGGTGCCGTCATGAGCCGTCACCGTCTTCCACTTCGCCGAGACACCGTAGCTGTTCAACGGACGGCCTGGTGTCGAATCAGATCAGAACGGCTGATCTGGTGGGCCTTCATTACTCGCGTCCTAAACGAATCGGCTCGCGTTCGTCTTCGCGGTCAACTGATTCTACCGCTGCTGTATCTCTCGTTCACCATCGGCTGCGACCGTCTCGACATGTACGACCAACCGCGATATGAGGCACTGGAAGCGAGCCGTTTCTTCGGCGACGGTCTTTCGGCCCGTCCGCCGGTGGAAGGCACGATTCCTCGTGGTGGACTGCGTGACGATATCCCTTTCTACACCGGCAAAGAGGACGGGAAACCGGTGAGCCCGATCCCGGCGGCGGCCTACCAGGCCTTGTATGACCGCCAACCCCAGCAATTCAACGAACCCTTTAACCAGATCGAGCCGGTTGTGTTGCGACAGGCGTTGCTGGAACGGGGTCGCGAACGATTTGAGATTTATTGTTCGGTCTGTCACGGCCGAACCGGAGATGGTGACGGCATGATCGTTCGTCGCGGATTCCGCCGGCCTCCGTCGTACCATATTGATCGCTTGCGCGACGCCGCAGCGGGCCATTTCTTTGACGTCATCACGAACGGTTTTGGTGCAATGGCCAGCTATTCCAGCCGGATCGACGTCGCCGATCGGTGGGCGATTGTGGCCTATCTCCGCGCACTGCAGCTAAGCCAACATGCTCGGCTCGAGGAAGTGCCCCTGGATCATCGCGACGAACTGACGACAACACGGCCTGCCAATGACGTTGTCCCTCGATCACAGGAACCGTCACCATGAAGCTGGCTCCAGAGCTGTTCGCTCATCTGCAACAGATTCATCGGCGAGGACTGTTGATTGGCGGTCTGGCTGGCGGCCTGTGTGCGATCAGCTTCCCCTCTCTGCGCGAACAGTTCTATCCAGCTTACCTGGCCGCGTTTCTCTATTGGCTGGGACTCTCTTTAGGTTGTCTGGCGGTCGCCATGATTCATGGGATGACGGGCGGAGCCTGGGGACGCATGGTTCGCCGCGTCGTCGAAGCGGGGTACGAAACGTTGCCGCTGATGGCGATCCTGTTTTTACCCCTCTGGTTCGGGGCAGCATCCATTTACGACTGGGCCGACCCGGACGTTGTCCAACATCACGCGGTCTTGGCACGTAAAGCGGGGTATCTGAATCTCGCCGGATTTCACCTTCGTGCGATCGCCTATTTCGCGATTTGGATGATCATCACCTGGGCGCTCAACCGGTCCTCACCGAACGAAGAACGCGACCCCGACTCCCTTCGCGCCCGCCGCTTGCAACGGGTCAGTGGCTTGGGCTTTATGGCCTACGGATTCACGTTTACGCTGGCCGCGGTCGATTGGATGATGTCGCTCGAACCCGAGTGGTACTCGACGATGTATGCCTTGATTCAAATCGCCGGACAGGGGGTAGCCAGCCTGTGCTTTGCCCTATTAGTCGTGGTGCAGCTTCGTTCGTTTCTGCCGTGGTCGCGCACCGTGACTTCGGTTCGGCTGAACGACTATGGCAATCTGATGTTGGCGTCAGTGATGTTCTGGGCCTATTGCTCGTTCTTCCAATATCTCGTCATTTGGTCGGGAAATCTTCCGGAAGAAAACGTGTGGTACGTTCGCCGTTCGCAAGCAGGATGGCAGTACCTGGCGATCAGTCTCATTCTATTCCACTTCGCCGTGCCGTTCCTGTTGCTCTTGTCGAAGAAAATTAAACGAGACGCCCGACAGTTGTCCCGAATTGCCCTGTTGCTGCTGGCCATGCATTACGTCGATCTGGACTGGACTGTCGTGCCCGGCTTCCAATCGGACGAATCCGCTGGGCCGGGAATCCCCTTTCACTGGCTGAACATCGCGACCTGGGTTGCCATTGGCGGATTTTGGCTGGCCGTCTTCACCTGGCGATTGTCGATTCGCATTCGCTTGCCGATCGATGACCCCGAATTGAGGGAGGGGAAACAATGAACGCCCCGGCCAATCAACTTCCGCAAGAACTTCCGAACCCGCACCGTCACGAGACGACAGACGTCCGTCCGATTTCGATTGGACTGTTCGCCTTGGGACTGGCGTTGATGTTAGCGCTGGTGCTGCCGTTTCTCGGCGGGGTGTTCTGGCAATTGGAATCAAGAGCCAAACAGGCTGATCCCACGCAAAGTCCGTTAGCAACGCCACCGACATTTGCGGGTCCGAAATTACAGTCTCAGCCCGCGACGGATCTCATCCGCATGCGCCGACAGGAAGACCAGCGTTTGTCTACGTACGGCTGGATCGACGAGGGTCAGAAAATTGTCCACCTGCCGATTGAACGCGCGATGTCCCTTCTGGCTGAACGAGGTTTCCCTGAACCGGTCGGGTCTTCGGAAACGAACGAACGAAAGGATCCCAAACCATGAACGAATGGATCTCGTATTTGCGGTTCTCGCGATCCGTGCTCATGTGGAGCGGGGTCGTCATACTGATTGTGGCTGCTCAACCTCCGCCAGCCATGGCCCAACGATTTGCTACTGGCGGGCCTTACAACACTCCGGCAGGAAAAAGTCCCACGGCAGAATTGCTGCGTGATGTCGCAATTGAACAGCACCTGGACGCTCCGTTGCCGCTGGAGACTCTCTTCCGCGATGAAGCGGGACAGGAAGTTCGGCTGGGTGACTATTTCGGCGAGCAGCCAGTGGTCCTGGCGCTCGTGCAATATCGCTGTCCGATGCTCTGCACGCAGGTGCTGAATGGATTTCTCAAATCCAGCCAGGCAATTCCCCTGCAGGTAGGACGTGACTATCAATTTGTGGCCGTCAGCTTTGATGCTCGCGAAGGCCCGGAATTAGCGGCCGAAAAGAAGAAGCACTATGCCCGCGTTTACCGCCGTCCCGGTGCGGCCAACGGCATGCATTTTTTGACCGGTGATCAGGCGGCCATCGACGGACTCACTCGGTCCGTCGGATTCCGTTACCAGTACGTCGAGCGTACCGATCAGTTTGCTCACGCCAGCGGCATCACACTGGCCACGCCCGCAGGCCGGATCGCTCGCTATCTTTACGGCATCGAATACTCACCGTCTGATCTGCGATTGGGATTGGTGGAAAGTTCCCATGGACGAATCGGGACGCCGGTCGATCAGGTGTTGTTGCTCTGTTACCACTATGACCCGCTGACTGGCAAATATGGTCTGGCAATCGCGGGTCTGCTGCAATTCGCAGGCCTGTTCACAATCCTGGCGATGGGAGGATTCCTGATCGTGATGTTTCGCCGAGAGCGGAATCAACCCAAGTTGGTGCGAGATGCGACCTCCGACACTGTCCCAATCGCATTGCAGGACAATCCGCTTTCGCAGTGGAAACAATCATGATCGACGACGGTTTCCGATTGCTGCCTGAACAAGCTTCGACGCTGGCCCCGCACGTCGACCTGTTGTACTACTTTTTGCTGGGTGTGGCGCTGTTTTTTACGGTGCTGATCACTGTGCTGATCATCTATTTCTCCATCAAATACCGTCGCGGCAATACACGAGTCGATCGAAGCTCACGCCCTGGCCATTCGACCCTGTTGGAGATCATCTGGATGGTGGTCCCGTTGATCTTTTCGATGGGGATCTTTGGCTGGGGCGCCACGCTGTATTTCTCGGAATACCGTCCGCCGGCCGGCGCGATGGAAATCCGCACGGTGGCGAAGCAGTGGATGTGGAAGTTCCAGCACCCGAATGGTCACCGTGAAATCAATACCCTGCATATCCCGCTTGGCCAACCGATCAAGATGATCATGATCTCGGAGGATGTGATTCACAGCCTGTACGTTCCCGCTTTTCGTGTGAAGCGCGATGTCCTTCCGGGCAGCTACAGCAGTTGCTGGTTTGAAGCGACGCGAACGGGCGACTTTCATCTGTTTTGCGCGGAATATTGCGGCACCAACCATTCGCGAATGATTGGTCGGGTGATCGTGATGGAACCGGCTGAATATGAAGACTGGCTGGGCGGAGGCAGTGCGAAAGAGACTCCCGTCGCTGCCGGTCAGCGGTTATTCGAAGAATTACGCTGCGTCACTTGTCATCGTCCCGACGGAGCGACCGGACGTTGCCCACCCCTGGCCGGCCTGTTGGGGCGCGAAGTCAAATTGACCGGCGGTGCGACGATCATCGCCGACGAGAACTATCTACGCGAATCGATTTTACGACCAGCCGCCAAGGTGGTCGAAGGGTTTCAACCGTTGATGCCCAGCTATGACGGGCAAGTGGACGAAGAACAATTGATTCAGTTAATCTCCTACATCAAGTCACTGGCTAAACCATGACCATCCTCGTCGCACCTGAATCCGCCGCTACACCATCACAGCCGCGGACGCAACAACGGAATTATCTGACCGACGGTTACAGCGTGCGTTCGTGGTTGTTGACCACCGATCACAAACGCATCGCCATTCTGTACTTGCTGTCGATCACCTTTTTCTTCCTCTTAGGAGGTGCGGCGGTCATCGTCGTTCGTCTGGATCTGATGACACCCCAGGCCGATCTGGTCCAGTCCGAAACCTATAACAAGCTGTTCACGGCCCACGGCGTGATCATGGTGTTCTTCTTTCTGATTCCGTCGATTCCCGCCGTACTGGGGAATTTTCTGGTGCCGCTGATGGTGGGAGCGCGCGATCTGGCCTTTCCGCGATTGAACCTGCTGAGCTGGTATGTCTATATGCTGGGTGAACTATTCACGCTGTATGCCCTGTTGGCCGGCGGCGTCGATACGGGTTGGACCTTTTATGCCCCTTACAGCAGCACCTATAGCAATACTTATGTGATGGCCACGGCGGTCGGCATTTTCATCACGGGCTTTTCATCAATTCTTACCGGCCTGAACTTCATCGTCACGATTCACAAAATGCGGGCGCCAGGACTGACGTGGTTCCGGCTGCCGCTGTTTATCTGGGCCTTGTATGCGACCAGCATCATCATGGTCCTGGGAACACCAGTCCTGGCGATCACACTGTTATTGGTGGGCATGGAACGACTGCTGGGGATCGGAATCTTCGACCCGCGGTTGGGTGGCGATCCAATTCTGTTCCAGCACCTGTTTTGGTTCTACTCGCATCCCGCCGTCTACATCATGATCCTGCCCAGCATGGGTGTCGTCAGCGAGATTATTCCCTGTTATTGCCGCAAGCGGCCGTTCGGCTACGCGTTTATCGGTTTTTCAAGTGTGGCGATTGCCGTGTTCAGTTTTCTGGTCTGGGGCCATCACCTGTTCGTCAGCGGACAATCGATCTATGCCGGAATGGTGTTTTCGATGCTGAGCTATCTGGTGGCCATTCCTTCAGCCGTCAAAGTCTTCAACTGGACAGCCTCTTTACACAAGGGCTCGATCAGCTTCGACACGCCAATGCTGTATGCCTTGGGTTTCGTGGGGCTGTTCACGATGGGAGGGCTAACGGGCCTGTTCGTCGCCGCCTTAGCCGTGGATGTGCATGTTCACGACACTTATTTTATCGTGGCCCATTTCCACTACATCATGGTCGGCGGCGCCGTTATGGGCTATCTAGGTGGCATCCATTTCTGGTGGCCCAAGATGACAGGCCGCATCTATCCCGAAGGCTGGGCAAGACTGTCGGCGATCCTGATTTTTGTTGGGTTCAATCTGACATTTTTCCCGCAGTACATTCTGGGTTATCTGGGAATGCCACGACGGTATCACGTTTATCCGCCAGAATTTCAGGTTCTGAACGTGATGTCGTCTGCCGGAGCCTCAATCCTGGGGATGGGCTATTTCTTTCCGCTGACATATTTGAGCTGGTCGCTGTACTTCGGAAAACGGGCTTCGCCAAACCCCTGGCGAGCCACCGGTCTCGAATGGCAGACGTCGTCGCCGCCGCCGACGGAGAACTTTTCCGAAACCCCTGTCGTTCTGGACGAAGCCTATGACTATCACCGGTTCGACAGTCTGGCCGCCACTGAAGGAGGTGGAAAATGATCGGCGAAACACCCACCCCAACTGTGTCCGCGCTGGCTCATCAGTTCGACGATCTCACTCAGCAGAACGAGGCCGACGATCTAGGAATGTGGCTGTTCCTGAGTACAGAATTAATGTTCTTTGGTGGACTTTTTCTGGCTTACACCGTCTATCGTCGACAAGACGAAGCGACATTTGCCGCGGCCAGCCAGGAATTGGACTTGTTTTGGGGCACACTGAACACTGCGATCCTACTCACCAGCAGTCTGACGGTCGCACTCGCCACACACGCCGCGGAATCACGACAGCGGCAACAATTGATCGGACTGTTGACTGCGACCATCGGATTGGGATCGCTGTTCGTGTCGATCAAATTCATGGAGTACCATCAAAAGTACGTACATGGATTGATGCCCTTGGGAGGACTACCGTTCCATTGGGACGGCCCTTCTCCCGCTCATGCGGCGTTGTTTTTTGACCTGTACTTCTTGATGACGGGGGTCCACGCACTGCACATGTTAATCGGGCTGGTCATCTTGCTGGTGCTGCTGGTGAAGGCGATTCGCGGCGGGTTGTTGGGCGATCATGCGGCCCCCGTTCGAGTAACCGGTCTCTATTGGCATTTTGTGGACGTCGTGTGGGTGTTTTTGTTCCCGATGCTCTACCTGATCGGAGCACGATGATGATGTCGTCCAAGCGATCCGAAGTTCCGGTCTATGCCGCAATCTATGTGGTCCTGCTGGTGCTGTTGGCACTGACGGTCGAAGCCGCGCGACACGACCTGGGGGAATTGAACCTCGTCATCACCTTGTCGATTGCCGCGGCGAAAGCGATTCTGATCGTGCTGTTCTTTATGCACGTTCGACACAGCACTTCGCTGGTCAAGCTGGTGATCGCGGCGGCCTTACTTTGGCTGGCGATTCTTTTCGCACTCGCATTCGCCGACTATGCGACACGTCCTTGGGACTTGATCATCGGCGGCATGGGGAACAACAGCGCTTGATCGTTTTACCTGGGCGAAAGCTGCGAAACCCCGCGGAGTGCTCCGTCGACAATCGTCGTCCCCAATGTCTCGCCGTAAAAGCTGACACTTGCTTCGTATCCTCCCGAACGGTACTCGGCAGCAGAAAGGATATAGCTGTCCCATTCATCGGCCAGACCGCCAATCACAGGAAAGGCGACACCCATTTTTTTGGACGCGTCCTGCTTGATCGTACGTCCCAGTTCCGCCGCCATTTCACCCGGAATCCCGACAATCAGTAGATCCCCGAACCGCAATGACACGCTGGCGGTCTTTTTCGGATACATCCGCGGCAGCATTTCTTTGAGGAGCGCCTCGGTCAGACCGTACTCCGCTCCACCCGTCTCCATGAATTTCGGATGCCAACTGGTCGCGGGAAGTTCGATTTCCTGACGATGAAACTGGAACGGAATGTCCCGTTGCGTTTCAATCGACGTAAAGACGCGCCAGGCAATGATCGCCAGTTCGGTTCCATAGCGATTTCCTTTCTCCCAAGGACTGGATCCAGAATCAGGTCGCGCGACCGGGGCCTGGTCTCCTTCCGCTCCGTTGTAATACATCACGGTTGTCTGTTGACCAACGAGTGCCTCCAGGGACCGTTGCAGTTGTCCCGGCCAATCTCCCGAAAACTCCATTTGTTCGGCTCCGAGAAACGTCGGATGAGCCGCAAAATTCACCAGCACTGCGAGCGACTTGCCATCCAAAGTATCGACACGTGTCAGCGTCAACTCATCATCGACCACACCACCTGGGTGCCGGCGATTCCGATTCCAACCGGGAATGATCTGACTGGAAGTCCCCACGCGAACCGGTACAGGATGGCGTGCGGCCTCACGAATGACAGCCGTAAATTGGTCGAGCAGAAACTTATGGACGGCCGGGTCATAGATCCCGATCTGCGGAATCTTATAGTGATTGTCGGGATTAAAGGCGTTCATCTCGACACTTGTGTGCGAATGACTGGGCAGCAGCAGCAGGTTTTCCAGCGTCACTTCGGAGTCGGCCAGTTGTCGCACGATTTCCGGTTTAAATGTGGGAGGAAAACCGATCATATCGGCCGTCACGATGACGAATTTGCGTGAACCGTCGGAAAGAAAAAGTGCTTTGGCAAAAATGCGATCGTGAACCCCCTGCGCGGGCTTATTCATTCGTTCACCATATCCACCAAGCGGCGCATTCAGCGAGAGCGGTGGGGTGATATCGATCCTCGCAATTCCTGCGTCGAGCAGCGCGGCTTGTAGCATCAGGGGCCAACAAACAGAAATCAGCAGCAGAAACAACAGCCTGATTTGCACGATGCGTCCTTCCGTCAAATTCCTGGATCACCACAGCTGCCGTCAGCCAAATCGGAAGTCTGAGTCACCACATCCTATCCAACAGGTCCGGGCAATCAACCACGGCCGCGTCATTCGACCTTTTCTCGCCGAAACAGATCCCAGATACGGTCCAATGGCACGAGACCTGCATTATTTTGGAGGATGATGAGCGAGCGATCCAGCAATGCCGCGACAAATAGGGACGTCGGCGGCCAAGGGGGGATCTCAAGATGAACGATTGGAATACAATCTTTTTCGTGGCCGTCGGCAGCCTGCTCTGGCTGACAACATTGGTTGTCCTGATCAAGATTCGTTGGGATGACGCTCGTAATCGCGCTTCTCGACGGCAACACGGAACTCTTGGCATGATCGATCAATCGGCGCGACTTTGCCATCAACAAGACATCTGTTTCCTCGCCCGACAGGTCCCTCGCGAAATAGAAGATCGCTTCTGCTTCGCGAGAGTTATCCAGACAGACCCATTCTCCGGAACCTTCGGGCGAGACCTCCAGTGCTAATCGCAATCAGGAATTGCGAGCGTTGTCCCAAACGCAACGCTCGGCAAAACGGCGATGGCACAGCTGTGCTTTCGAGCCATGTGCGAGACTAAATGATACCAGTGCCGATCAACGCATCCCTGTCAGGATCGCTCCGCAGCACAGCGACCCCACTTGCCCATTCGGCCTCAATCACTCCTCCGTAAAATAGGGGCTGTGATCGAACATCGATCACGAAAATGCTTCCTCTTCGTTCAACTCTCTTGTTTGCTGGCAACTCCGGTGTGTGGGGGATCGCGAGACGAATTGCTATCGTTGTTGATTGATATGGAACTCCGAAATAACGAAGACCTTCAGCTCTTGGATTCGTTTGCCGACCATGCTCAGTTGTTCGAATCACATTTGCCATCTCTCGCGCCGAGGATCATCAATGCCGTCGCTTCAGCTTCCCGGAGAACCTGCCTCTCTCTTTCGTATCACTCACCAAGTTTTGACGGTGGCGCATGGGATCCACTCCATTGCGCGGGGATTGTTCGCGGCCTTCGCCGTGTGGTTGTCGATGAAAGCATCATGCCCGGCAGCCGACGATCCGATCTTTGACGTCGACGCACTCAGCTCCACACCTCTGAAGTCTCAAACACTGCGCCGTGACGAACGCGACGGAATCGTGACGGAAGAAGTCCGTTTTCATTCGGAAACCGATGGCGACAAAGATGTCGAGATTTTCGCCTACTTTTCGTATCCCCAAGGCGCCCAGCAGCTACCGGCCTTTATCTGGAATCCGGGTGGTCTCGGACAAGCCGCTCGCGGCTACACCGAAACCCCCGCACGCCGGGGTTACGCCGTCTTGTGCATCGACTTTCCTCAACCGGGCTACCGGTCCACCGGAAATTATCCCATCAATACCGGCCTGGAATTGGGCGACGATCCGAAGGCCGCCCCCATCTATCACGGCGCGGTCGCGCTGCTGAAGGCGGTCAGTTACCTGCAATCGCGTCCCGAGGTGGATCGTGATCGCATCGGTATGGCGGGTGCTTCGTGGGGCGGATTCTTCACAACATTGATGGTCGGCATCGATCCACGACTGAAAGTCGGTTCTTGTCTCTATGGAACCGGCAGCTTGCAACTCGGAAACGCCTGGTGGGACGGGATCAGTCAGAATGGACGACCGCTCCCCACACCCGGACAGCGCGAGCGATGGCGAGTCACACTCGATCCCGCCTGGCGATTGGCGGCCAGAACGACACCGATGGCCTGGTTTACCACCACCAACGATGCCTTCTATTCCATGCCCGCGATGATGCAAACGCGAAGTCTGTGTTCTGGCCCCACTCATCTGTCGCTACTGCCAAATTGGGACCACGCCATGCCGAGCTCCTTCCATAACCAGCATGTCTACGACTGGCTGGATGTGCATTTGAGAAACCAGCCGGCATTTACCAAAGTGTCGCCGGTCACCGTTCGCAATGAAGCGGGAGTTCTAGTTGCGACGTGGGATTTTGACGGAGATGCGACGTCAGCCGACATGATCGCCAGCTATGGCGAAACGGGCAATTGGCGAGGCCGATACTGGCACACGCTGCCGGCCGAAATCAACGGTCGCAAGTGCCGCGCCACGTTGCCTGCCGGAAGCTTGCCCTGTTACATCAGCGGAGCCGTCATCAGTCCTCGCGGCGGTCGATCGTCGACGTCGCTGCAACGGATCGAAGCGGATCGCCTGGGGATCCACGCAACGGTTCCAGGTCCCGACTACGACGGCTGTCGCGAGTGGGGTGGACTTGAAGACAATCACATGGCATTTCTCGCCCAACACAACGCCTGCGGTCAGATCCGATGGCTGCCGCAACTGAGTACGGATGCCCAGTCAGGCCAGCATGCTGCCATCCTGAATACAGATCGCACGGTTTTACCACCCATCTTATCGACAGCTGGCTGGCCACATCGTTTCTCTTGCTTTCTGAAAGCCGATCGACCGACGAAGGTCACGGTTCAACTGGGCCAAGAGGCGAAAGAATTCCCGGTGGGAACGGACTGGACAGAGGCCACCATGGACGTCACACCAGCCAATTCCGTCATGGGCGGATTCGCGTCAAGCATCATGATTCCCTCTGGAACAAAGGTCCTGGTCGACACGTTCAGTTTCCGACCGCTGTTTTCGCCGGCGAAATGAAAACGCGGCAACTTGACAGAGTACCGTTCGGTTCGCAACCGGAAATGACCGTCTCCGACGAACGATTTGCATTCACTGCGTACAACCGAAGAGTGCAACGGAGATTCTCGTCGGTTGGATTGAGTACCAGATATCCCAATGCTTAAGCTGTGCCAACTGATGCACACGAGTGTCAATTGACCTCACGCCGAAGGCCAAAAGGCTAAGTCTCGTTTCTGTCGCGTGCTGGGGAGAAAAAGTGATGAATCAAATCAGGGATCGACGGACGATGAAACCAGGACGATTAGTGCTACCACTGGCCACAGTCGCGCTGGCGTGGACGTTGATTATCAATGCTGCGGATCAGACCAACTCGCAAAATACATTGACAGACGCAGAACAAAAGGCGGGATGGAAACTGCTTTTCGATGGAAAAACTCTCAACGGCTGGAAGCCCAATGAAGACCCCGAGTCCTTTCTGGTTCGCGACGGGATGATTGTGGCTCAAGGCCGTGGTACAGCGATCAAAGATCAGGCACCGCATCCGAAGTGTCACTTGTTTTATCTGGGACCGGATGGCCATGCCTCGTTCACAGACTTTGAATTTGAGGCAGACATCAAGAGCGAGCACCATGCGAACAGCGGCATTTATTTCCATACCGAGTTCATCACCAATGCCTGGCCACAAAAAGGGTTCGAGATTCAAATTGACAATGATCCGACGCACCCCAAAAAGACCGGCAGTCTATACGCTGTCGCAGATATCACCGAATCACCGGCGAAGGACAATGAGTGGTGTCATCTGTACCTGAGTGTACGAGGCAAGCATGTGATCATTCGAGTCAATGACAAAATGGTCGTTGATTGGACTGAACCGACCGATTTCATCCTCCGCCATCCACCCTGGTTCACCGAGCGAAAACTCTCCAAAGGCACCTTCGCGCTACAGGGACATGATTCCGAGAGCACCGTGTATTTCAAAAATCTTCGTGTCAGGCCGCTCCCAGCAGGAACAGACACGACTGAACTGGCTCCGAAGAAGCAATAATTGTCCTGCCACGATTTGGCAGACGATTCTCCGAAGTCTTCGCTCGACAGTTTCAGTACGGCGTCCCGTTTCCGGCTAAACGGGACAGCGTACGAGAGGGACGAACGTTCGATCACAAATCATGCGCCGCCGGTAATAGGGTCTTTCAAATCAACGTTGATAACGCCTGGATTCTTCCCTCGGTAAGGACTGTGTCGAAATCTTGAGAGCGTGGCAACACGCGCCCTGATCCCCGGTGTGATCAGAGGTTTGAAATAGCGTCTCACGTCATCCAAACACTCGTCTACACAACCACGGCACTGCCGGATTCGGACTTGGCTCAAAGCAGTTCGCGGATCACATCTTTTTCCACAAGCGGCTGCGGTCGTCCGGCTTGATCGACAATCGGTTTTGACGCAGGATTGATGCCCAAATTGTGATAGAGCGTCGCGATCACTTCCTGAAAATTGACCGGCCGCTTCTCCGGAAATTCGCCCAGACGGTTCGTGGCGCCGATGACCTGGCCCGTGGTCATTCCACCGCCCGCCATAAACGCGGCATTGACTTTTGGCCAATGGTCACGCCCAGCATCTTTATTGATTTGAGGTGAGCGTCCGAACTCGCCCCAAGCGATTACCGTCACATCATTGAGCATGCCGCGTTGATCGAGATCTTCAATGAGCGCACTGAGGCATTGATCGAGCTTCGCCCCGTGATCACGAACCAGGGCAAAGTTCTGGCTGTGGCTGTCCCATCGACCGTAGCTAAGTGTCACGCAACGCACGCCTGCTTCGACCAACCGTCTGGCCAGTAACAACTGTTCGTTGACCGTCGGTGCGCCGTCGTATTGGAAGTTGTATGGCTTCCCGTCACCGTACCGTGCGCGGACCTCGGCCGGCTCCTTCGACAAGTCGAGTGCTTCGAGCAAACGGCTGCTCGTCAAGACATTGAAGGCTAGCTGATTGAATGCGTCGATGCCCGTCATCATGCCTCGCGCGTCGACGTCACGGCGCATGCGATCGAAACTGGCGAGCAGTCCTTTCCGATCGTCAAGATGATCCACCGTGATGCCGTTCAACTGCATATCGGCCAACCCGGGACCTTCGGGTCGAAAACAACCGTAAGCCGGTCCCAGAAATCCCGATGAACCCGGATCAGACCACGGCACATGTGTGGTTCTTTCGGCCAATCCCACGAACGCAGGAACAGACGGATCGACGGGCCCCAGAACTTTTGTCGCGACGGCCCCCACTGAAGGATGACCGCCCAGAAATTGCAACTCTCGGGATGACCAACCGGTCATGCATTGCCAAGCATCATGCTGTCCTGTCGCACCGACGATCGTACGAATGATCGCGCTCTTGGGGGCGTGCGCTTCGTTCGCAATCAACTTCAACGACGAAAACTCTGTCGCGGCCTTGCGTCAGCATCTGAAACGCTATCTGAGAATTCGTTCCCTTTTTGCCGTCGACTATTACCCGCTGACCGAATGGAACAACGATCCCACGCAATGGCTCGCGTTCCAATTCCATGATCCTGCCAAAGATGAAGGCTTCGTGCAGGCATTTTGCGGGGCTGATGCGAAAGAGCAATCTCGCCAACTAAAACTTCGTGGACTCAATCCATCCAAAACCTACTACTTCACCGATTGGGACAACCCGTCAATGAAGACAACACTTCGTAGTCCTGAACTGATGGAAAAAGGAATCGAGGTCAAAGCCAACAAAGGCGACAATGCCCTCGTTCTCTTTTATTCCTCCCAGCCGTAACGACTCGGTAAACGTTGGGACTTCGAGTCAGCAGTGGGACGGTTTCGCTACGACGTTCGGCCAGTATTTCAGTCAATCGTGCGATTTTTCCAACTGTTAAAGAGTTGCATGGGAATGTCCCTTAACCCCGAGTGGAAATGAATTGGCCCGCTTTCCCGTAGAGCCATCTGACTGGTGAAACGCAAAGTCCGTGCCGCCCTCAGTCTGCGTGACACAACTTATTTACCAGCAGCCAAAAGCGTCCGCTTTCCAGAGAAATAAGGTCGCAGCGACATTGCAGATCGCCTGAATCGCCATGCAAATTGCAATTCGCGAAGTCGTACTGTCAGTGTCTTTTTTGCCGAGGCCCAGACTGGATGAGGCGCTGACTCAAGCGTATAAGTTAGAGCACAGCCCCATACCTACCAGACCTCTGCTCGCCCTCCAGCCGGTCAACGGTCCCTCGGAATCGGCCCGATACTCGCCGCAACATCCTCCTACAGCACCAGCGGACGCCGCCCGTGGAATCAGACTCCGCCGTGATAGCAATTCAAATGTTGATGACTTCGACGGTTCATTTGCCACGTTCGCACAATGACCGGGCAGATTCCCTCATGGTTCAGGCAATTTGCAATTTCTCGCGGCCGTCATTCCAACTACGTCAGTTCCATATCCTTCGATGCACCAATATGTTGCAGCACAAGGCGATTCCTCGGCGCAGTGTTTGCAGCCCCGCCCGGAAGGTAAAGAGCGAACATAACTGGACTGACGCGAATGACTGCAATGTTTTTTTACCTCAACTGGGATTCCCGCAACTTCGATAAATGGAAACTCCAGTCGTAGGCAGGCCTGATGGGTAACGCTCTTTCGGTCCTCTGACTTCTGAAAGTGCTCAGCTCCTTGAAAGATGAGCGATGTTCGAGAGAAGCATCATGAATTCGATCGTTGAAAATCAGTTGGCTTCCCGGAAGCCAGCGATCGCTGACGTCACGAGGCGTCCCCAATTGGATTTATCACTCCTCTTCGGGATCGCCATGCTGACTCTGTTGGCGCTCTTGTTCGCGCTCGAGTTCTCACGGATTCTGACGCAGGCACGGACCGTGAATGACAACCCTGCGGCTCCAAACGAAAAGCTCGTCTCGGCGTCGCACCAATCATCAAGTGTCAACTTGAACGAAACGGGAACCGCCAAATCGATTTCTTCGGAAACTCGGTGATTTCGACGCCCCTCACCGATGGCTGAGAACGGCGGCGAGACACCCGTCAGAAAATTCTAGCCCCCGCTGCGTCGACATTCCCTGCTGAGTGAGCTGGGAGCAGCAAGAGAGCAGACGCTGTGTGAAGTGGACCAGACTTGTTCCCGTCGCTATCGGAAACGGTCTACATGGCGCAGAGTTGAAGCGTTTGTTCCGCCAGCTGGACATCAGGTGGCGACAGCGTTATCGGGACTGCGTTGGCCTCGGCTGGAACGAAAGCTCATCTTCGTCCGAGTGCAAACTGACTGGTCGCAGTCCTCGAACTCGACGCTGGGGGCTTGCCAAAAAGTGAATGCGAAGGCGTCTAGTCCTTTCCAATCGTCTCGGTTGACCTCATGCGCCCCACAGCCCTCCATGAATCGAAACATGGCCCCCTCTTGGAATCGTCGACTCTCTTCTTCAATTCGAAGCGCCGGGAATTTATTGGGAATGACGCGCACACTCCATCCCGGCGAGTTGGGCGATGTTGAATTGCGAACGGCGTAGATTTCCGGTCCGGTTAACTGCTCATTTCCTGGACAAAACGGGCAATGGTTGCTGGATCCCTCGGGACTGGTGTTTTGGCGGACAAGCTCCTTCCTTTCATGAGGACGGCGAGAACGTTCGGGGGCAAAAATGACCCAGTCATTTGTCGTGACATCGTACCGCAGTAGCGACATGAAAAAACTCGTTTGTTGTTGATAGAACGAATCGGCGCAATCAAGTTCAATAAATCCGTCGGTTGCCAATCAATTTCTGAAGCTTGATGGCGATGAGTAACCTGCCCGCACTGCGTGTGCCAAGGCGTGCGAATATATCGAACGATTCCTTGCAACGGTCTCTGACAGGTAATACTGCAGCTCGGCACAATTTGCACGAGACGTCGTGGAGCCAACTCTTTCACACGGCTAATCGCTCGCCAATGAGAGGGCCGACGAACCGACAAAGCGAGACGTCCGCAGAATCGTCCGCGTGGACAGCAACTTGGCCATCAAACCAGAACGGCGTTTTCGTTGGAAAATCGAAGTCACGTGAAACAATCATCATTGAGCTGACGTTTCGCTGAGTCCGTCTATTGCCAAGACACAAAAAAGCCACCCCTCGGCAGCTTTCCCATCGACCGCATGAGCGTGCGAATCGTCATTCCCCCTTAGCAGGATGTGAAGTGAGCCCTTCGGGCACAAGGCCCGGACGAACCTTCACCACGGATCAGCGAAATTCGCCCTCGGTCACTAGGCCGCCTTCCGTTACCTGCCGTTCCAGAGAGCCATGCCTCCTTTGTCAGACATTTGTGAAACCTGCTCGGATGGTGAGTCCGATCCATTCTTCCGTGAATGGCCTCTTTGGTCCTTCCAACATTATCTACATCAAATGACCGTCCGTTGTTGGTGAAATGCGAAAATTGGGGAAAGCACTGCGGTCCTGAATTGGCTTTTTTGTACGGAATTACTCTTTCGACCGTGGTAATCAAACTGGCGAGAATGGTTACGATCTTTTCGAACGGATGAACCCTTCTCACAAATAGCCTTCAGTGAGACCGTGCGGGCAGAAGGACAAACGTCGAACTCAGTCGACATCAACTTCTGGACAACAGCCCCATGGATGGTGATTTTTCCGCCAGGTGACTGTTTTTTATTCAAATGAATGGGACGGCATAGCCAGCGAGGTCATGGCGAATCTTGCTGTCGTGGCGATCCACGTCTGCAGCGAATGCCGCGTTATCCTTCGCGTCGGATCTTGTGGATCGCCTGACGAAGCTTGCTCTTTTTCGGGCCGTTAAAATCGTAGTGGGCCAAATCGAGCGAGGATGGCGGCGACTGGTTTTGAAATTTGACAAAAGCAGGTACGCGGAAACTGACGCAGGAATGCCTCAATGAGGGCCGCGTGATTTTCCACCGGAGCAACCGGGTCTGCCAAGACGAAAGTGGTGCCCCAATAATTGTCATAGGCCAGATATCCACCGTGAGACTCGAAATATTTCAGCTCCGGCTGCAAGGTGGAGTACGCCATAGTGAAGTTGCCGTATCGGCGGAACAGCTCAAACCGTTTCGCAGGACCAGCCGTCGAGATCAGCGGCAGCAACTCTAATCTCGGGATCGTCAGCAAGCGACGAGATTCGCTCGAGAGTTGATCCGAAAGCGTCCGTGGCTCACGAATAGATGTTTGAGCAAGAACGAGAGGCTGCTGATCTGGTTCAATCGCTTGTGGATCAGTCATGAAATGGATTCCTCGGTTAATCTGCGAAATTCGCGACATACAACGACGCAGATGGCACACGTACGAGCGACATCGTCAGGCTCCAATGATTGCGGTCTTGGCTCTGAAGAGCCTTCCTACGCGGGCAGACAATGATCGAATACCGTCAATAAGTGTCGCGAGAAATGCTGTCCATTCGGCAATTCGACGATCATTTTGACTCGACCGGCTGCGCTTCTTCAGTTCACGAGTGAAGATCGTTGGAGCTCGATCAACGTTGTCGATTGATGATGTCCAGACTGTTGCCTCGAACAGGAGCTTCACAAGGCAATTCAAACCACGTTTTTTTACCGGACGAGAGAAAACGGCATGAAGAACGCGGTCGATCGAACGCATTCCCACCACGCCGTTTTCTGACTTGGCCGCATTAGAAGCTGGAACGTTTGTCGTCTGGAAACAATTGCCAAGGGTTGCCCCGATCAGAAATGTCCAAACTTCGAAGCAAATGATAGCGCTCATTCATTTTGAGATCATCGTCCGCGTCAATCAGCTTACGAAGTTCTTCGCGAGTGCCGTCATACTCGTGCTTTTCCAAATTGCCATCTTTGTCGAAATGCGTGAGCAAGGCGCGGAAGCGGTTCTCGTCCAGCCTCTTGACCACGATCGAATCAATGCGATTCCAAGAAGTGCCAATCTCGCCTGAGGGCGATCGGTCCAGCTGATCTCGATGCGAGCCCGGCTGGATTGGTTTTCTGGCAACCTTCTCTTCCGAGAGCTGAGAGGCAATCCAACCGGCTGGGCGTTCACCGAGTTGAATCTTCACGATTTCCCGCTTTCCTTCGCGGATTAAACCAATTGCCACTTCACGCCCAGGTTTATCGCTGCCAACCAGTTTTAATAGCTGTCCGTGATTGTAAAGCTTCTGATCGTCGTAAGTCAGCAGAATATCAAATGGCTTGATTCCGGCTTTGGCTGCCGGTGAATCAGCAGCAACTGCGTGAACCATGACGCCTTGACCTGTCGAGCCGATGCTCGGCAGATGACTCGCAATGGCCGGGTGCAGATCCTCGATCCTCATTCCCAGGTACGCCTTACCCCCTTCAAGATGACTTGCTGATTGATCGTCTTTCTCAACCGTATTTTGGTGATCAACCGCCAGAGATTCGGAACGATTCAGCGCCCCGCCAATAGTCACTGCGATGATGAGGGACAAGCTCGCTTTCCGCAGAGAGGGACCGTTCATGATACAAGCTTTCCTAAATGTGTTTTCAAAAGACATCTGACTTCATCGGTGGAACTCAAACCCAGCAACGACTGAGTGAAATCGCCGGTAATTCATGTTGTCAGACGAGGAAAACTGCAACGCATAGGCTGTGCCGAGAATTCGAAAACCCAAAAACGACGTGCTATTCCGTGATTTGATGTCACCCCTTGCCCCGTATTGCCCATCAACCCCAAGCGGATTTGGCAAGTTCTTGTCCAATTGGCTGAATCGCGTGTCCCGGTGACAGCGATTCAAGTGTCGTTGACCACACATTGTTTGACTCTGTGTGGTTTCCTTTTTTAGGAAAGCTCGCAATTGACGAGGTCACATTCACCAGGACCTGAGCGGACTTGACGGGTTGCCCTCTGGCAAGTGAATACCGTCCGCTACAGGGGATCGAGATTTAATCTGGGAAAATCGGTGCTTCGTACATGTCGAAAGACAAATGGGGGACAGATTCGCAGGATCAGGATCGTCAGTATCGAGAAGACCGAGCTTTTTCCTGGCGAATTCCGTCCGGTTGGCGTGTTGTTGATCACATACCATGGGCATAGTCTAGAATCACCTCCCACCATTTCTCGTACGTTTTGGCCGATCAGCCTTGCTTGCAACGTCATGCCACCGCGTGACGCTCTGCTATAGAGCGAATCGAGACGATTACGAACGGCATGGCACCGCAATTGCAATTGTTGTTTTCCCACTTCATCCCCACGAAGGCAAGGTGTTGTGGCGCCGTGCAAGTCTGCGTCGCCGATGGAAAGCTCCATTTTGTTCCAGAAAGGAAGCGAACACATGTTCCATTCAATGTCTCGGTCAGTCGGTGCTATTCTCTGTCTGGCGGCTACGGTTACACTTGCCGCCGAATCACCCAGTTCAGACTCCGATACGAAGAAGAAAGAACCGCCACCACGAATTTCGTCTAACGTGAACGTCCATTCTCCGGCGGCGCTGACAATCAAGGAGGCGCGTGAATTGTCGTTCGCGGCCGGCAGAATCCTGAAGCATGTGGCTCAAGCGCGTCACGCCATCGACGAAAAGAAAACAGATGTCGCGGTCAGTCACATTGATCAGGGACTAAAACTGATCACAATCATCGATAGCCTACTACCACACACCAACGTCAAGACCGAGATCAAGTCTGGCAACCTAGTCTACAACGACGACGATGATGTGACGCCCCGATACCTGACGATCTTCGATGAATTAGAACGGCGTGACATGATCTCTCCGATCGTGCAGGCGAAGAAGCAAGCGGAACAGACTGTCCCACCCAACAAAGAAAAGGACTCTGCGGCCACTAAGGCGCACCCCGCATTGGGAATCACGCATGCGGACGTTGTCTATTCTGCGGCAAAACTTGATATCCAGCTCGCCCGAACGATGTTGAATCGAGCCAAGCGTGATTTGAATGACAACGAAAGCGACGCAGCAGACCATGCTCTGATGACCTTGCAATCGCGAGGCGTGCTGTTCGTGCTCGAGGAAATTGACCTGCCGTTAGAAGAGGTCGCCGACAATCTCAAGCTGGCCGAAACCGAATTAAAAGAGGGCAAAGTGGAAGAGGCCAAGGCAGCATTGAACCTCGCTGCCGACGATCTCAAACGCTACGAGAAACTGGTCGGCGAAAAGCGAGGTTGCGAAGTGAACGCGTTACAAGAGGAAATCGACAAACTCACCGTAGAACTTTCCAAGGGAAATCTCTCCGATGCGGACCGACAAAAACACGTATCCCGGATTTCCCAGTGGTGGCACAAAGCCACCAATTGGATGAAAGGCACAAAGCCGCAGTGACCGGCGACGATTCGCCTCAATGCGACTTCGCCTCGCATGAGTTCGACCACTGACCGGAAAAACACAGGGCCCAACCTGAAGCCCTGGTATCGCTCGGACAACAATCTCGTCCAGGTCAATTTGAATCAATCAGAAGGATGACCATTGTCATGAACAGTCACCGGCGACAAACACACCTTTTATACCTTATCGTCACATTGAGTGCGGCGATTATTTCGTCACCATCGGCTCATGCCGCGGTGCCGGATACCGACATTAATTACAACGTGAAAGATGCCTTGCGCGACGACCCACGGACGAATGGTGCAGCGATCGTCGCCATCACTGCAAATGGAATTGTGACACTGTCAGGCAACGTCGATAATCTCGCGATCAAGACCTATGCCGTCGCCGAAGCCAAGAAGATCAACGGCGTGCTGGGAGTGATTGACAAGCTGATTGTGACACCCGATTCGCATTCAGATGCGGACATCAGCAACGCGGTACGCCGACGCATTCTGAATAGCGCGGTGATCGATTCGCAGGAACTGTTCGTCACCTGCAAGGGCGGTGTTGTGACACTTTCCGGCACGGTGGCAAGTTATCCGGAAGAACAGCAGGCGGCACTTTTGGCGAGTGAAGTCCGTGGTGTTAAGGAAGTGCAAAACAACATCCACACCAAATGGATCGACACGCGCAGCGATCTCGAAATTAAGAACGATGTGATTACGGCGCTTGGACAGGATGTCTATCTGACAGGCCTCCCGATCACCGTCACCGTCCAGAATGGTGTCGTTACGCTCAGCGGTACGGTCGGCAATTCGCACGAAAAAGACCGCGCCCTCAACGACGTGCGCTGGATCTCGAACGTGAAGGATGTGAAAAACGGCCTCACCGTCGAATGGTATGAAAACCGCGGCGTCAAATCAGAGAGCGGGACGCCATCGGATGAGGCTCTTAAACAGGCCGTCCGTAAATCGCTCGATCAGGACAGTCGCCTGATTGCTAAACAGATCACGATTCGGACATTTTCGGGTGACGTCACGCTGGATGGGTCGGTCGCCAGTCATTTCGAAAAGGGAATCGCCGAACAGGATGCCAAAAACGTCGTGGGTGTCGCCTGGGTGAAAAACAATCTGGTTGTCCGCGCGGACCAGCGTGAGGATTGGACAATCGAGAACGATGTCGAATTCAATCTTGGTACCGATGCCATCATCGAAGGCTTCAATCTGGATGTGGGCGTCAAGAGCGGCGTTGTCACGCTGACCGGAAAAGTCAATTCATGGTATCAGTCGTCACACGCGGCTGAGATTGCCTCTCGCGTTCGCGGCGTTGTGGCCGTGATCAACAATATCATCGTCTCTGAGGCGAACGATACCAATGGAGGTCGCTGGAAGAAGGAGGCTGATCTGGTGAAATCGATTAAGTCCCGGCTTCGTTCTCGTTGGACGACTTGGTTTATTGCAGACAAAATCAATGTGACCGTCCGCAATGGAGTGGCCACGATGGAAGGTGACGTCAATTCATGGAAGGAACGTCATGAGGCCGGCGAATTGGCGTTGCGCACGATCGGAATCTCGGAAGTGGACAATCGGCTCACCGTAAACGGTGTGGCTTATCCTTGGGACGAACATCACGTCAAAATCACCGGATTCTGATCAAGTTGCAAGGCCATGGCCACCGGACGCGTCGATCGCGTCTGCGTGGCCTTTTTTTCATCCAGCCCAACCACCAGGCCGTCAGACTGTCTACTTCGTCTGGACCATCGCCCCCAACCACAATTCGGTCCGCCACTTGTTCAAATCCCACTGGCCTGCTCAACGGTCACGGTGGATCGATGACAGCTCTCTTTCTAAGTCATCCACGATAGACGCGTTTCAGTCTCTGCTGCGGACCACAAAACCATTCGCTCCGTGATGGCATTCACCGTCACCAAATCCTGCAACCGCTCTTCTGTTTGCCGATGACAACGTAGCAACTCAGGCGGTTGGTTCTCGAAACACCGTCGTCCGCCATCGGCTGACCAGTTGCCATTTTCCCTCCGTTAGCCCCGGGATTTCCGGCGACCGTCTTGGCCGTTTTTTTCGCCAAGGAACCTTGCCGAGGCGCCCACTAGCGACTACTGTTACACGAATAAAATTACGTATTTTACGTGTCGCTAAGCTCTACGATGTTGCGAATTGCGTGGTAACGCGGCCAGAAAATAAAAATGAGCACCCAGCCTCCTTCACCTATCCGAAGTCGGTCGTGTGGCTCTGGAGCCCTGCTTTGGCAACGTCAACGAACCGTCTAGATCAGACTTTCCGGGGATCCCGCGACGCGAAGTACCCCACCACATCCGAAATCGCCAATAGAACAGGTAACAATCGGATTAACGGGTCGCCTAAAATGTCCGGTACAATGGTCAGGGCCACTAACTCTTTTGAGGCGCAACAATCTTGGCCAACGTGAATGACGATCTGCTGCGACGGGACGTCCACCTGCTGGGAGAAATGCTCGGCGATGTGATCAGGGACTTGGCCGGCGCGAAAGCATTGGATCTCGTCGAAGAGATCCGTAAGGTTTCACGTGATCGACGATCTGGATTGCCACACGCCGAACTTGATCTGAGCAACAAAATCTCAGGACTTGACGAATCGATGGCCCGGATCGTGACTCGCGCGTTCAGTCTGTTTTTCGATCTCGCCAATCTGGCCGAAGACCGCCATCGCATCCGCGTATTGCGAATCCGGGAACAGGAAAGGCATCCGCAACCCCGTAACGAGTCGATTGGTGAAGCAATTCGCCAATTGCACGAGGCGGGATTAACCGCGGCCGAAGTGCAGGCATCGCTCGATCGACTGTCGATCGAACTGGTGTTCACCGCTCACCCCAGTGAAGCGAAACGCCGCGGTCATCGGACGAAAATCCGCCGCATGCGGCAGGCCATGGAAGAACTTGACCGGATCGACCTGTTACCAAGAGAACGCCAGAAACTGGAAAGTCTGATCCGTACGGAACTGACCGTGTTGTGGCAAAGCGAGTTTCTCCGTCCGTCACGACCGACAGTACTGCAAGAAGTGCGACGGGGACTCACAATCGCACCTCGACTGTGGGAAGTCGTGCCTCAAGTCTACGGAGACATGCGTCGCGCTCTGGAAACCTATTACCCAGCGGCCCGCTTTCGTCTTCCGGTCTTTCTGAGATTCGGATCCTGGATTGGTGGCGACCGTGATGGTCATCCTCACGTGACCACTGAGATCACGGCCAAGACACTGCTTTGGTTGCGTCAGGCCGCCATTGAAGCCCATCTGGACTGCTGTCGTCGGCTCACAGAATTCCTGTCGATCTCGGACAATGAACAACCGATGACTGCGACGCTCAAAGAACCCCTCTCACAGGCAGTCGCACGATGGCCCGGCTTGGCGCCTCGGCTGTCACCGATCGCACCGATGGAAACCTGTCGCCAATGGCTGGAGATGATCGATTGGCGTTTGGAACAATCCTTAGCCACAAATCTCGGCGAACCATTACCCGCCGGCGCGTATCGTGACGGCGCGGAATTAGAAGTCGATTTGGTGGCTTTGATCGATTGCCTGCAGGGCAACCCCGCCCAGCGATTGATTAACGAAGAGCTATTTCCCTGGCTGGATCTGGTCCGCGCCTTCGGCCTGCACATGAATCGACTGGACGTCCGCCAGGATGCCCGAGTCTACTCTGACGTCATCACTGAATTGTTGGCGAAACTAAAAGTCACGGAAAACTTCGCGGAGTTGCCGGAAGAGGAACGACAACAGGTGCTTTCCCGGAGCATGCCATGGCCCCACGACATTCCGCGCGAAGGTCTTTCCCCGCAAGCTATCGAGACGCTTGATTTGTTCCGCCTGCTTTACAACGCCATCTCGACCTTCGGCCCGAATTGTCTGGGCAGTCACATCATCAGCCTGACCAGCGTACCAAGCGACATGTTGACCGTACTGTGGTTCTGGCGCTGGGCACAAACTATCGGGTCGGCGCCGGGAACCGATGTCGCGACAGCCGCCGATCAACTGGCAATCGTGCCGCTGTTCGAGAAAATTGGAGATCTCCAGCGTGCGGCATCCACTTTGGACGCAATCCTCAACAATCCGATGTATTCCAGTCACCTCTCCAGGCAACGTGGCCGTCAGATTGTGATGATCGGCTATTCGGACAGTACCAAGGACGGTGGTTATCTGGCGGCCTGTTGGGGCCTGTATCGTGCCCAGTGCGAACTGCAGCATGTGGCGAATCAACACGGAGTGAAACTGACGTTTTTCCATGGTCGAGGTGGTTCACTCGGACGCGGCGGTGGCCCCGCGGCGCGCGGAATTTACTCATTGCCGCCGGAAGCCATTGATGGCAGCTTGCGACTGACCGAACAAGGTGAGGTGTTGGCCGAGCGATACGACGACGACCAGATTGCTTACCGACATCTGGAACAAGTGACGACGGCCACCTTGCTCGCCAGTGCCCGACCTTCTGCGGCAGCGGATTCGTCATGGACCGAGATTATGGAACTGCTTTCGCAGCGATCGTACGAACATTACCGCAATCTGGTTGAACAACCGGGGTTCATCGAATTCTTTGGCTCGGCCACTCCGATCGATGAAATTGAAAGTTTGAACATCGGCTCGCGTCCGGCCCGCCGTCGCGGTGAAAGAACGCTGGCAGACCTCAGGGCGATTCCGTGGGTCTTTTCCTGGACGCAGAACCGCTGCCTGATCCCAGCCTGGTATGGAATGGGAACAGCACTGGTGGAAATCTTAGAACAGGATCCCGCCAAATGGCAGACGGTCTGTGAGATGTACCGCAAGTGGTCATTCTTTAAAGCAACCATCGAAAACGCGGCTTTGGCGCTGGCCAAAGCAGATACCTTCATCGCCTCTAAATATGTCGAGTTGGTGGAGACCATCGAAGTGCGAGAACGCATTTGGAGAGAAATCTCTCATGAATGGGATCGCACTGTTAGGGTGATCCTCGCTTTGACGGGAACAGCCAACCTGCTCTCTGCCACATTGTGGCTACAATCGTCGATTGAAGTGCGCAATCCGTATATCGATCCCTTGAATCTCATTCAGATCGAATTGATTCGCCGCCGACGCAACCTGACACCAGACACACCGACCAGTGACACCGAGCGAATTCGCGGATTGCTGCGTCTGACGGTTCAAGGGATTGCCGCGGGCATGCGAACAACCGGCTGAACTCGGTCAGTTAGGATTCAGCTGTCCGGCTGACTGCGACTCAAATCCGCCCTTCGTCTTCGATCACTTCGCCATACCGTCTGCATCGTCAATGGTGCGCAATCTTTCGACCACTGCTGAGTGATCGTCTCGCTCTCACAATGAATGCCTCTTGTACTCCGGTTTTCGAAATCGGTTTCCCATCGATCCCGTTGCCTGAAAGTAGAGTCCACTTGCAAGATCGTGTGTCCTCATCCACGGTCGTGTGTTGGGTCGTTTTTGGAGAGAATTCGGCCTCCGTCGCGTCATCCCATAGAATTCGGGATTTTTTCTTGATGTCACTGCAACCTTCGAGAGTGAATTTGGCACTATTCATCTAACCGCATGACATCTGAGAGATTCGAATTCATGGTTCCCGACGAAACAATATTTCAGCAACTGAAGGCCCGTGAACCTGCGGCCTACGAGTGGCTGGTGGTTCAGTTCGAAGCACCGTTGTTTCGATTTTTTCTGTGCGACCACCGCGACTATCACTTAGCGCAAGAACAGACTTCGGAAACGTTTGTGGAAATTATCCGTTCGCTACCACGAATGCAGGGGACCGAATCGCAGCTCAGGCCGTTTGTGTTTTCGATTGCCCGGCACCTGAAATCGCGACATTGGAGGAAGCCCGTTGTTGTGTGTAGCCCCATCGAAAATGCACTCGACATCCGCGATCCCGCTCCGGCTCCCGAAGCAATTGCTTCGAATCGGGAGCAGACACAACAGATGTTGAACGCGATCGCCCGATTCGAGCCACACGTTCGTGAGATTCTGTTGTTGCGATTCGTGGAAGAGACATCGCTCGACGACATTACCGAAATCGTAGGTCTCCCATTGGGAACCGTGAAGAGTCACATCCATCGCGGGATTGCGCGACTGAAATCGATCCTGACAGGAAAGGAGGACGAGAATTGAAACCGAATAACGACGACGACTTCGATATCCATGAATCCGAATTGGCGGACTTGTTTGCGTCGCTCAAGCAAATTCAGCCGACGCTCACAGGCCAGATTCAGAACCGAACGACAGTGGCTCGTGAATTGGCCAGAATCAATTCAACTGTCGTACAGCCAGCTCGCCCCTGGTGGCAACGACCGTTGTCTTCAGCCGTTCCGTTCGCGACAGGCGTAAGCCTGGGAATTCTGGGCGCCTTGATGTTCGCGGTACCAAATCCGGATCGCATGGCCGTCAATCAGAAACATCCCACTCACCCCACAGAAGTTCGTTCGACACGAAGTCCTGACGATTTACCTCCGAAAGCAGCGTCCAACCGCCCGGTCGATGATCAGCCTGTTTTGGACCGATACGTGACAAGTACTTACGTGTGCGGGTTAGGAGAAGTGAATACATCGTCGCTTTACGCCATTCGGGAGACGAACCAATGATTTTCATGCACAAATCCCTCTCGTGTGCTTTGATAGCGGTATGGTTCCTTTCTGTTTTGATGACGGGCATCTGTCACGGTCAGTCACCACTTCCACGCGACAAATCAACTTACGCATACGTCGCGGAATTCAAGCTCTATTCAATCATCCCCCCAGCCGGCCCCGAGACATTTCGCGATCACGGAAACGTCAGCGTTGAGGTCGGTCGTCGGGGGGAAGCGGGAATTCAAAACCTCTCGCAGAATCTTCGCGTGGTCGCCACAGGACGAACAAAGGACCGCCGATTTCTTGTCGACTTCAGTGTGCAAGATCTTTCGAAGGGCAAGGCAACTGCCATTGAAAGTCTTTCACGGGAAATCGAGCTGACGGATTTAAAGCCAGAGTCTGTCGAAATCGCGCGAGATGCCGATGGTCGGATTTACCGAGTGAATATCGTTCCTCGAGTGAATGAGTATCCTGCAACGAAACCGTTCAGCAGCGAAGCGATGCACTGGGATCATTGGTCGCTAATCGGATCGAGCTTGATTCTCAACGATCAAGATTATCTCGGAACCTTGGGAATCGCAGGGGGAAACCTCGCGTTCGTCGATGTTCCCGGTTTGGCCAAAGTGGAATTCTCGTTGATCCCACTTAAGGGCAGCACGGGTGACGGAGTTCTGCAGGACGGAACGATTACGATCCGCCACGAACAGACAACTCTCGCCATCAAGAATGTCCGCAATGGGCAGTCGGCGGAAACATTGAAAGGTGGTCCTTACACCGTTTTCGTCCGTTGGAACCCACCCACTTTGACCATCGAGCAATATCGCGAGCAACTCAAAGAGACGATTCAGCAACTTAAGGCCCGACTCGACGGCGGCGACACGACGATTCCCGCCGAGGCCCTGAACCGGCTGCAGCGTTCGGTCGATTCGGACCGAGTGTTCCTAATTAACAATGGACTGTCGACAGCTTCATCAAAAGAGATCGATCAATCATTACTAGAAACAAAAGGAGACAAGAAATGAAGATCCGTTCCGCACTCGCCTTCGCTGGCTTCTTTTCCGCAACAACACTTTTCGGAACATTGCTCGATCGATCACCGTTGGTGGCTCGTGTCGCCGCGGCGGAACGCGAGATTCCCATTCAGGATGCCGACGCCGGACTACAAAATGGGTGGCAGCAGGTTTTCGAAATCCCTGCACTCAAATCGCCTTCGGGCAAGACCTATCTCAAACCAGCGACCGTGACACTTTGGGTTGAACAGGGATGGCTCTCCGCCGTCCGCAAAGACTCTCAAGGTGACGTCGAATGGCAGGTGGCGTTGGCACAACCCATCTCCAACAAACGCCCCGTCGTGGTGATTGACGAAACGTTCACGGGATTCGATCTGAGCTACGGAGATTATTTCATCCGCGAAAACCTTGGATACCTGCGATTGCAACGACAGCGGAAGACGGCGGATTCTCTGCCGTGGCCGGAATATCAATTTGTCGGAGTCGCTCCGGCACCCGGCGGGCAGAGTACCTGGGCCGGAAAGCCCGTTAAAATGACCGGCCTCCGGTCCAATCAGTGGCAATGGGTTACGGGCGGATTGCCCAACGATAAAAAGGATGTGTGGGTTCGCCTTGAGCATCTGGAAATTCGCACGAAGAACTCAAACGGCTTCTCGTCAGGATTTACGGGTGGTCCACGACCATCCAAAGCCTTCTATGGAGAACGATATGCGATCGACGAAGGGACTTTGTTCCTCGCCGAACGGTCATTAACCGAAATCGCGGAATTGAATCTGGCTCATCAGAAACTCGTTTCCGAATTTGGCGACAAGCCCGCACCAGCGATCTCCGCCGCCGAGTGGAAAAATGTCCCCGCAACCACCACGCTGGAAGCCTACAAAGGCAAAGTTGTGTTACTCGATTTCTGGGGCACCTGGTGCTTGCCCTGCATCGAGAAACTCCCCAAAGTCCAAAAGCTGTACGAGAAATATCAAGACAAAGGACTGGTGGTCATTGGAGTCCATTCCAGTGATGGGGCCGAGACCGTTTCCGCTTTTCTCGAAAAGCATGGGATCACGTTTCCGATTGCCATCGACTCGGGAGAGACATTCGAGAGCTACGGAATCGAACGAGTGCCGGTCTACTTCTTAATTGATAAATCAGGCAAATGCGTCTCTGGTTTTTCACACTCGCCTCCAGACGAAGAGGAAATCGAACAACTTCTCCAATGACAATAGGTGAATGAACTTTAAAGCTTCGACAATCTCACCGACCGCGTCGCCGTGGCACCTGACCTGACAAGTAT
>CAIQIR010000135.1 GCA_903871875.1 uncultured Schlesneria sp. | reverse complement strand
GCGTAAGACGCGACCATTTGATCGAACGTCACCGGTCGATAGCCCGGTTTATCGGCGTTGAACGACAGCAGCACCTTCGTGGGGCCGATACTGCCGGCGACAAATCGCGGCTTGTTCGGGTTGGAGGCGGTGAATTCGTCGCAAGCGGCCCGCGCCAGTCGCGCGGCTTCCACGTTGATTGCGCGCGTGAATTCCGCCAGGCCGAATTCTTCCATCGAGATGATGTTCGCGTTGAACGAATCGGTTTCGATGATGTCGGCACCGGCCGCCAGGTATTGCCGATGGATATCGGCAATCATCTGGGGCTGCGTCAGCACCAGCACATCACCGGCGTTCTTCAGGTCGATCGGATGTTTGGCGAACCGTTTCCCGCGATAGTCGGCCTCGGTCGGAGAAAATCGCTGAATCATCGTCCCCATCGCGCCGTCCAGCACGAGGATGCGTTCAGAGAGCAGTTGCTCGAAGTAGCCGACGGAACGGGTAGACATAGGAAATCGCTTGGTTCAGTAATGAAGTTGATGGATATTTAATGCGGGGCGAACGGTCGGTTGTTACCAACCGGACAATTCATCGCCCTCGGTTGTTCGCGGTCTTCGGCCGAGTTCGGTGGAAAGACAGTTCCTGTTCCACGTCGGTTTCCGGCCCGGAGGGCGACCAGAAGCCACGCAAACCTGGCCGAATTTCGTTTGCGACGGAGCGTCCCGTTGGGGGTGCCCAATTTTAGGGGCAAGTGACAAGTCGCGTCGAGTTGTCGCGGTCCCGATCCGGGCTGGATTGGGGCAAGTCAGGCGGAATTTCGGCCAAATCCCTCTGACCGTTACGATTCGCGGGGTTCGAAGACGCTATTCGGCCATCTCCTGGCCAAACGCCAGCCGCATTTGGGGGTCCTTCTGGGGAGATTGCAGCTCTTTGAAGAACAGGCTGGGTTGAATGTCCTGATTGTTCTGATATTTCCCGGCACGATACTCAGAAATTTCCCCCACGAGGGTATGGTAAATGATTTGGCAGATCGGCAGGCCGGGGTAAATGCGGATCGCATGGACGGCATACAGTTCGAGCGTCCAGTACCCGCAAAATCCGACGTCGCCAAACCCGGCCGTCACATGCACAAACAGCCCCAGCCGCCCGATCGATGACCGACCTTCGAGCATCGGGACGAGGTTATGAGTTTCCGTTCGTTCGACCGTGCGGCCCAGGTACAACTGCCCCGGCTGCAACACAAAGCCCTCGGGCGGGATCACATGTCGCCGATACCGGTTAGGACGCCGCACATCCAATACAATTTCTTCATAGACCAGCAACTCATCGTGCAGGCAGAGATTGTAACTGTTGGGGTTGAGCATCGCGGCATCGAACGGTTCGATGACAATGTTCTTCCCCAACTGTGCCTTGATTTCTTCGCCAGTCAGGATCATCGGAAATGACAATACGTGAGGGATGAAAACGAACAATAGCTTGATCGCATGACACACGTTACGGGGCCAAACAGGCGGATTCAACCGAGTCTGGCCGAGAACTTGGACAATCGTCCGCCCCCACCGGAAAAGATCCGCCGCCATTTTGCTCGGTTTTCGTCTTCGACACCCATTTTTCCCGATTCCGAACGGGCCCATTGGCCGTCGATCCTGACCTTCATCTCGCCGCGATCAACAATGAAGTCCTCCTCTCACTTTGAGTTAAGCCCAGCGAGATCGATGGCCCGCCATCGGGCACAGGTGTCGCACGAGGCTGCCAATCGGAGCCGTTTGCGGCTGATTTGGTGAAAAAACGTTGGCCAAGTTGGCCAAGTTGGCAAACATCCCTGTTTTGTAGCGTTTGAGCCACTTTTGCGTTTGGCAAAGTTGGCCAAGTTCCCTATTTCGTAGAGTTTGGCGATTCGCGGTCCTGGGCACTCCTTCGGCCTGGCCATGCACGGATACTCCGACCGCGCCGACAAAGAATGTGGCAGCCGTGCGCGAACTGTTTCGCCGATCAAGCGGCCCCACCCCCGAAAACCCGCCCCCGACAACCCGCTCCCAAACCACCCGCCACCGCCGGTGTCGGTCGCGACATTGCCTGGGCGCGAGCCGCGCCGGACCTCAGGCCTGCGGCACCTGGTTCCCGCCATCAACCTCACGGCGAGAGATAACCACCACACGATCCATTCACCAACGGCCGCCAGCACGGTCGCCCAATTCGGGGACGTGAACCGCTGCAGCGGTTCCTTTCGCCATCGAGGCTGTTCCTCAATCCGACCGCGTCCGTGCCCCTGTTCGACATCCACGGGCAAATCGATTTCTAACATCCCTGAGTCCCCCCCCGATAATTCCGACACCAAACGCCCCGAGTCCGCTCGAAATCAGAGCGGCAACCCCACGCCGCCCACTGAGTTTTTCGCCGCTGCAGACGGCGACTAACGTGCGGCAGTGCATTAGGTGATAACATACGAAAAAAGAGACGTCGAACAATATCAAATCACGTCTTGTTTCCAAACGTTTGGAACACTGGTCACAATGCGAGTATTTACCAGCACTTACGCGAATTGAAAGGTCCAGGCAACAGGGGCTTTGTCGCGAAGACGGGAACGTAAAGCCGCAGAGACGCCAAGGCGCAAGGGGGAGAGGCGACCCTCGTTTCTGTTCCTCGATTGCTGGAAACGGCAATCGAAAAGGGAACCACTTCGGCAGTGGGAAGGGAGCCAATCGGCAATCGAAAAGGGAACCACTTGACTGATGCGTAATTGATCGTTTTTGTGGAACGAGAACTTCAGTTTGTGATGAAACTTCCGGT
>CAIQIR010000134.1 GCA_903871875.1 uncultured Schlesneria sp. | reverse complement strand
GGACGCACGGCGATCTCGCTCTGTGACGGTGTTTTGAACACCCAGGCACGGTCGATCTGCCGTACTCCGTGAAGCCTGCGGCTTTTCGCTGGCGCTCAAAACCGCAGGCTTCACGGCCTCCACTACACTGCGTTTACTTCGCTTGGGCAACATACAAGGCACGGAGGCCACAGAGAGAAAACTGAGAAAGAAATGAGGGGCAGGAAAGCTGGTCTCACCAGAACTCGAAACGAAATTCCTCGATTCGCGACATCAATGGCTCGGACAGATTGATTACTTCCAGAGCCTTGCGAAACAATGGCAGATCTCACCAACAACCAAGGCCTTCTGGCCTCACCTCCTCTGACCTCCGTGCCCTCCGTCGCTCTGTGTTTCCAACTCCGTATTCCCATCCGCGCTCGCCGATGAAGTCTGTGCGCTAGGAACAACGAAAATGCGGCGCGTGCACGCCTGTCATTTCTCCCATTGTGAAAGACAACAGAATTGTCAGGGATCGAAGCCGGCTGCGTGAACGACGCCGATGATCCCAAGCAAGACAAAGGAAGATTTGAAACACGGAAACACGGAGGCCGCAGAGGCAAGAGGAGATTTCTCATTCCTCATGACGTCAGGCTGAGGCCTGACTTCGAGCCTGAGAGGGGATGCCGGGCGACGGAATCCGCTGGCGATTTTCATTCGCTCTTGGGTTGCTCGGCGGACAAGACGCCTTTTAATCCGGTTCGAAGTTGTTCGTCGAAACGCGCGCTGGTTCCCACGTACAGGCGGGCCACTTTGCCCTCGCGGTCAATGATGACTGTCTGTGGAATGGAAGTGGCGCCGTATTTTTCCGCGATACGGCCGTCTCGATCGAGCAGTACGGTGGGCGACAACTTCAATCGCTCGAGGGCGGCATTGACCTTGTCGGGCGTTTCTTCCAGGTTGATCGCAAAGAGGACCACTCCTTGATCGGCAAATTCTTCCGCGACTTTGTCGACCTGGGGCATTGCTTGCAGACAAGGGCCGCACCATGACGCCCAAAAATCCAAAATGACGATCTTGCCGAGATGATCGGAGAGCTGGAACTTTTTGCCGTCGAGCGTTTGGAGTGAAATCGCCGGTGCGGGTTTCGCGACCAGTGCCGATTCGAGTCCTTCGCTGCCGTCCCCTGCCCCATCGCTGCCGTCCTTCGGGCCCAACGGGTCGGCCGATTGTTTCAACTTCCACGAACCAAACGGAAGATTTGCCGCGGCTTGCTCGATGGCGCCGCCAATCAATAATTGATCGACCTGCGTCAGTTCCACGTGACAGATGCCAAACAGTTCACTGCGGCCCGACAAGACGCCACCTTCCACTTGTTCAGGTGCGAACGTCAATCGATTTCCGTCGGTGTGGGCTTTCGATCCGGAAGATTCTGCCGGACGCTGCAAGGTTTGTACGAGGTTCTTTGTTGGGAAGCCTGCGGAATCATTGGACGCGTCCGCCGGCGTTGTCAGGGATTCGGGATGCAACCAGATGATGCGGGCCACGCGATCACGCGGGATGATCCGTCCTTCCAGTCGAAGTTCCACTTTGACCTGATCCTCGTTCATCGATTCCAGCCGGCCTCGCAAGTAGTCGCCATCCACCGAGCGGAATAAGTGAGTCGGTGGATTGTTGCGCTGCATGCGTGGCAGCGTCAGCAATCGTTCCCGCTTTTTGTTCTCAATGGGAACAGGCGGTTCGTTGGGGAGAAGTTCCAAGGCATGGATCTGATGGTGGGGAACAAATGTCGCTTCAGAGACGGAGGATTTAAACGTCAGGCCCTGTTCGTCGATACTGGTGGCTTCGCACGGGATTTTATCGCCCGTTCGCAAATGCAAGATGGATTCGGCTTTGGAGGTGGATTTCGGAGGAACCACCTTTCTCACGGGCCGTTGTGCGGCAGTGCCGGGCTGGGCTTGCTGGCGCAGCTGTTGTTGAGCGGTCTGTGCAGGTGGTTTGGGCAGTTCGCGATAGACAATTTGAGCCGAGACCCCACGCTGAATGGCACTCGCCGTGGAACTTTGTACCGGTTGCCAGACGAGACAGCTCGTGTCCCCTTCTTTGCCATCGATCAGATACCCTTGCAGTGTGGCGCCGCTGATCTCGAACCGACCGCGACGCTGGGGCGATTCGGGCGTCTCACTTTTTGATTTGGATTCCGGGTGTTCGCTTTTCGCCCTCAGAATGACCAATGATTGCAAGGCGTCGAGCGGAACCTGTACCGGTTCCTGAATTCCCGGTGACTTCAACCAGATTGTCTGGTCTTCGATCCGCATCAAGTCGCCGCTGATTTTCATGCCGGTCAGGTAAACCGCTCGCAGCGAACGCGGGGCTAGCTCGCCGGGTTGCGACAGAAAGACATCTTGAACCTTGTCTTCTGCGATGGTCTGGGTTGCTGCCTCATCGCCGATCGCAAATTCCCGTTTCTCGGCATCGAATGATGTGAGATTCCCGTAGGTGATCGTCCCATCGATCAGGTGAATTCGGGATTTGTCCGCTTCGACCTTGCGAGGCACTTCTCCATTCCAGCGTCCAATCTGCAAGCGTTCCAACCGGATGTCGCCGCGTCGATTGGTGAGTTGAATTCCGCCGAAGACTTGTGGTTTGGCGGTCATCACCGTCAGGTCGGCCAGCGGTTTGCCACTGGACGAATAGACCAGCATCCGTCCGAGTATCTGGTCGAGAAAAGCCTGCACATGAATCCGTCCCGAGCTTTTCGCCAGTTTTTGCAGACTTTCGACATTGGCTTCCCGTTCCGCTTCACGTTGAATCACCAGTTCGTTTTCCCAGACGTCAAAACGATAGGCCCGCGAGACCGTTTTTGAGTTGTCATCAACGCCGATCGCCAATTCAAAATCGGGCTGGTTGGTCCAGGACAGTTCGAATTCCAGTCGTGACTGGTTGGGAAGTTTGAAATCACGTCGCAGGACCGCCCCAGGCTTATCCGATGTCAGGTGGCCGGCATCCTCGCGCCACAATCCGGCCTCACCCGGAGTCTCCCAGCCGTTCAGTCCGTTCGGTCCGACGAACAAGACATCGCTTCCCGCTCCGCGACGGTACAGGCGTTTCATGATGGCGCGATCGATATTTAAACGAGTCTTGTCGGGCAGATCCCAGACGGCCACGGTCGCATCCAGACCGATCAGCGAACCGAACAGCAAATCTCCGTCGGCCAATTCCAGCCCATACGAGCCGGTGGGCTCGGGCAATGCGGCGGGGGCCGAAAAATGAATCGACTCCAGGCCCTCCAGTTGAAACTGAAACGGCGCAACAAATGCGGGAGACTGCCAGCCGAGACAATCCACTTTCGGGGAAGGAACGAGTCTTCCCGCCACGTGGTCGCCGTTCGTCAATACCAGAACGGAGGTGCGCGCCTCTCCCGTGAGTTCGCTGGCAGAAGTACGACCGGAAACGCCCGGGGCGGAACAGACGGCAACCAGGGCCGAGATCCACACGATCAGGCACGCCGGCAAGCAGCGACGTGTTCGCGTTTGATCGTCGTGGCACGATCGCGCGGCACCGGCAAATTGAACAGTCGGGTGCGTCGCCGCCGAGCGATGTCGACAGGATTGTTTCGTAAAAGGCTGGGACACCATAGCGATCCTCAGAACTAAAGCCGCTCGCGAACGAGTTGGACTGTGGTCGTGGTTATTATCGTTCGTAAATCGGCAGAAAGCGGAAATTCAAAGCGAGCGCCAAGCAGGACATCGACGTTCCGAGCGTCGTTCCCTGCTGACCCTGGATACTTCCGTCCGCTGCCTGGGCCTGTTTCAATTGGCGGACCAGCAGCTTATTCCATTTCTCCCACGCTTCGACATCACCCTGAAACAAGGCCTGGGCCTGGTAATAGCGGCCATATTCGGCCCAATGATCTTGTGACGTATTTTCGATGCGTTGCGCCAGATAACCCAGGGTCGCTTTGAATTGGGTCAAATCCTTGCGCCGAGCGACGGCGTAGATCAATGTCGCAATCGAGATGCGGGGAATGGATTCATCAAAACCACCAAATCCGCCCGAATAGCCCACCTGCCCGGAGGGTGATGTCATCTTCGTGAAGTAATTGACGGCTTTATCGATCGACTCGTCGGGGACTTCGATGCCCGCATTTCGTGCCGCGAGCAGCCCCACCAGGACGGCACCACTGACCGACGTATCTGCGTCGGTCGCATCGGGCGAATACCTCCAACCGCCAAACTGGTTTTTCTTCTGCGACGTCACGGCCGCCCGCACCGCGAGTTCCAGTGATTGACCGATCGTCCGCCGATTTTTTTCGCCGCCCTTCCAAAGGTCGCGATCGTCGACGGCGCCGTAGGCTTCGGCCATCGCCAGCATGGCGAACCCATGGTTGTACATGCTGCTGTGGCCATGATTGCCGGCATAAAAGCCGGTGGCCCCGTCTTGGCCGGAAATGATGCTGCGCAGTGCTCGACGGACATTATTGCTGTACAGGCCATAGTTCGGGTCCTCGCCCGAGGCTAAGAAGACCATCAGGCAAAGTCCGGTCACGCCCGGCCCCTGTTCGCCGCCATTTTTCCAATCGCCCGCTTCATTTTGGCTGGAGACCAGGTATTGCAAGCCTTTGTCGTAGATCTCTCGCACGTCGCGTGGAACCACTTCGCCAAATCGCGTGGCAGGGGCTTGAGCCAATCCTTGAGATGACAACAGGCCCAGGCAAAACAACAGCATCGCCGTCGTGCGGCGGAAGCGATTTAAGTCAGTTGCAGATCGTCTCATGGAAAGTCCCCCGTCGGATGGGCATCGACGTTTCGATGTCCCCATTTTTGCTGGGCATTGATGTTGATGACAACGCTGTTCTCGATCTGTCGAGGCCAGTGTTAATGATGGGCGTTCGATGGTCTGTCGTCCTTTGGTCATTTCAGTGCTTACCGAGGTTAGACGGTTTCATCGCATCGGCAATCGACTCCGATTGCGAAATTGCGGTTTGGATCCGGTTCACCCGCCACGCGTTGTCTCCGGTGTGGATCAATCCCCGGCGAACCAGGCTGGGACCGAATTCGAGAAATTCGTCCAACGCCTGACGGGCTTTGGGCCATTGCGCCTCGCTGAAGAGGGGTTTCAATTGATTGTCAGGCAATTGAGCCAACTGATACTTCACCAGGATATCGTCGAAATCACCAAACACTTTGGCGGGGGTGGATGCTTTTGACAGCAGATCGGCCAGTCGCTCACGCTGCGGTTTTTGCAACGGCACCTGTCGTTCGACCGCGCGAATTGCCCCTTCGATATTCGACAAGTGGCGTGCGAGCTGTTGGTCATCGATCTCGGCATATTGGGGCAAGACCGATTCGCCTTCCAGAATGCTCTTGGCCAATTTCGCGAAGAACGATTCCGGTCCCAGGAAGGTCATGCGGTCTCGCGCGAGTTGCAGCGCCTCGTTTTGAATCAGGGCGAGCTGATCGGGGTCACCGGCCGACGCCTCGAATCGACGTCGCAGATCGTCCACTCGTTGCAGGAACTGAATTTTGTCGGTCCGCGCGGCGAGTGCCAATCGCTGCCGTTTTTCGTCGGACAGGTGATATCGGATTTCAATCTCGCGCAGGCGGCGCTCGACCGCCTCATCAATCGCGGGCCGAGCGTTTTCGGCATCGGCGCCGAACACCCATCGACTGAACTGAGGGGCCTCAACGATCAGGCCTCGTGGAGCAACGACTCGTCTAACGATCAATGGCCGTTCAGGACCGATGACTTGCGGACGCTGGTCGACGATTTCGTCATCAGTGGCGAAGGCCGTCGCCTGGCCGAGTGAAATTGTCGCCAGCAACACGCTTGCCAAAAATGTCTGTCGGACCGAATTCATTTCAGTGCTTGTCCCCATTCTGTGGCGCTGCGTTTTCTGGCACCGTGTTCTCTGGCACCGTGGCATCGGCAGGACGTTCGGGCCGACGGCCTTGAAACTGACCGATGCGAGAGACGACCGTTGGCGAACGAACAGGCACTTGGTCCAGCATGTGATAGCGAGCCAAAACCGGACCAAACTCCAGGAAACCGTCCAGCACCTCTCGTACCCCCGGCCACTGATCCTTGTCAAACAGTGGCATCAGCTTGTCTCGGGGGATTCGTGAAATGCGATATTTCATCAGGATGTCTTGGTAGTCGGTGGGTTCCTCGGCGGGGGCTCGTTCTTGAACCAGTTCTCGAATCAGGAATTCGAGCAATTCCAGGCGTTGCTGTTTTGGTAGCCGGACATGCCGCTCGATCGATCGAACCGCGTCCTCGATATGCTCGCGCTGTCGCCGGTGAAATTCACGATCGGCTGGACGCTTTGCGTCCGCCCGCGGTTGTCCTTCCAGGATCTTTTTGGCCGCTTTTTCGAAGAAGGAATCGGGGCCCAATCCATTTTGAAGTTTCTGTCGCAGAAGAGATGCTTCGGCGGCGATCGCTCGCACCTGAACGAGATCTCCTTTCGCGGCATTCAATTTCTGTCGCAATTGATCGACTTCACTTTCAAACCGCATTTTGTCGATGCGAGCGGCCAGCGTCAGTTGGTGCAGCGCGGCCGGCGTCAGTTCATATTGAGCCTTGATGTGGTGAATCTTTTCGAAGATTTGATTCTCCATCGCTCGGCGGGGCGAATTCGGATCGTTGCCGAACACCCATTGGTCAATCCGTTCCGGTTGCACAATGATTCGTCGAGAGACGGTCATGGCGGGGATTGCCTCCACGACGTCGTCATCGACCGCGAACAGATCGGAGTTACCCCAGAGGGTGATGGCGAATAAGGGGCTCAAGAATCGGGGCTGCTGGCAATCCATCTGATTCCTCCCTTCCGTACATCGTGCGAATGTCGTTTCGAAGTCGCCAGCGGTATTGAGGACTGACCGAACAGAATGACGCCCAGGAATCTGGTCGGATCGTTCGTTCGGTGAAAAGCTCATGGCGACCTGTTGCCGTTTCGTGACTTGATTCATCGTCGATGTCTTCCGCGTGACGCGTCTGCGATTCAGGATGCTGTCTTTTCTGGTCGATTTTCTGGATGAACCGCGTCGGCGGGGGCATCGGGTTGTCTGATGACCCGTCGGACTCGAACTTTGGCCTTCGGCTCTTCGGCCTCGTCCTTCGTAATGATTCCCTGCTGGATCAAAAACTGCTCCATTCCGCGAGCCTGATTCAGGCGATTCTGCAGCTGTTTCCATTGATTTGCATCCACCAGCGGCTTCACTTTGTTTTCCGGAAGTTTCGCCAGGCGGTACATCACCAGGAAATGATCATATTGTCCGAATGTGCTGGGCGGCGGGCTTTCGGTGAGCAGCAGATTGACGATTTTCTCATGCTGTTCATGACGCAGGGGAACGACGTTTTCCATCGTCACCATCGTGGATTCGATGCAGGCCCGGTAGCGGAATCGTCGACGTTCGCCGACGACCATCTGATACTTCAGCAATTGATCGTCCGTCAGGGTTTTGTAAAGCGTCTTGGAGAAGAACGACGCCTCGCCGAATAGCCCGGACGACATTTTCATTTGCAGGGGCTGGATATCTTGCCAGATCTGCTGCCAGGCTTGCTGATCTTGTTTTCCCGTCCGGTATTTCTGGCGAACGGCTTCGGTCTCGTCGAAGAATTTTTTCAGATCCGAACTGGCCGCCAAGGTCAGTTTCTGTCGTTGCCCCTCGTTCAAGTCGCAAACGCGCTGCAATTCTTCCAATTGCAGCTTCAGTTTGTATTCCAGGCGGGCTCGCGCTTGTTTTGCGTTGCCGTGCGGATTGAAGATGTTGGCGTCAAGGTTCGCTTCGTTCATGAAGAATTGATTGTTGGCCGGATTTTTAGCCGGCAAGGCTTCGACGTCGTCAGGCGCGGCTTGGAGCTGTGTTTGCCCCAGCAGCAAAACCAGCGACATCCAAATGCTTCGCGATCGGTGATCAGTTGGTCTCATCGCACGATCTCCGGAACCTCGACGTCCAGAACTTCGAAGTTGAAGATCGCAGGACCTTCCTGATTCCCAGGTTCAAAGCCCCACCACCCATCATCCTCGGGAGCCTGTCCTTGATTGACGTCCCACCAGCCCACATCAATTTTCTGGATTCCCTGCCAAACCGATTTTTGGCTGGCGTTGAGGTGGGGGACAACCGCCTGATCGAGTCCCGTGGGGAAATAGCGATCAGCGTACATTTGCGACATCAAGAGCCATTTTTCCGAATCGTCCTGCCATTTCGCGGCGATCGAGTCCGAAATTTTTTCTCGCTGTTCGGATGTCAGGTTCACTTGTCCATCCAACAGCGACACCACGCTGAGAATGGCGGCCTGCTTGATATCGTTGCTGCGTAGCTCCGCCGCTGCGGTGTAACTGGCCACGCGATCGTCCGGAAGTGCTCCCTTCAATGCGTTGGCAATCTCGTTACGGATCAATTTGCGAGGTCCGTCAGACAGCTTGTTTCGCGCGACGGCTTGACCTCGTTGCTGTCGAACTTGCTGATGAGACATTTGTTTCGCGGCCTGTGTCAAACTGGCCTCGGCCTGCCGTTTAATCGTTCGTCGTTGATCAAGCGTCAGATCACCGCACATCAGACGAACGAATCGCAATTCCGACATCATCACCGGACGAAGTTGCTGTTGGAACTGTTGAATCAAGGCTTGATTTTCGGCCGCGGCATTAGGGGCATTCGCCATTTCGGCGACAATGCCTCCGCCAAACAGATTGCGCAGCGGTGCGGCGACGGCATCGAGATTCAACTCGATGGCTTCGATCGCGGTTTTATTTTGAGCCGCTTTAGGTTGTTTTTTCTTTGGTTTGGCCTCTGCCTCTTTGGGGGCCTCTTCTTTTTCGGCAGGGCCGTCGGCGAATGTCGCCTGCCCTGCCAGGCAAGCCGACATCAGGGCGAGTCCCCATGCAGTGCGATACCAGTGACTCATTTCGTTCTCCGATCCGAACGTGTGGCGTTCGACGTGAGGCGGGGTTCGTGCTTCAAATCCCACCAGGACTTCGACGACTGGCAGGGCAGAAACGTTTGATCGCCCCCTGCTTCGCTTCCCGTTCGCGAAAGCGATTTCTTGCAACTTTCTCTTGATCGGGAGTTACCATTATTTGTTCGAATCACGTTCAAGTCGGTTGAAGTATTCGTCCAATCCGGCACGGAACTCTTCGGGCAGCGAAACTCCTGCTTCGCCCGTTGCCTGAGAGACACCACGATCTTCGCGAACTTCCTTGTCGTTCATGCCCGAACCCACCATCGCCAGGGCCGAATCGCTGGTGGTTCCCGTGCCGCCGCCGCCAGGAGTCGAGCCGGCACCGCCGCCCCCCTTGGGATTGATCTTCTTCGATTGCAGCAGCAGTTCGATGGCTTCCGTTTCGGCCCCGATGGCTTCGGGACCAGTTTCAGGCCGTTCGAGGATCTCTGTCGCTTCGTTCATGACAATCTCGACCTTCATCAACAGATTAATTTCTTTCGAGAATTCGATCTCGCTGTCAGGAAGGTCGCGAATGCGTTCGGTCAATTTGACCACTCGTTCGGAGAGCCCTTCTTGTGTGAACGACAGTTTCTTGGACAGTTCATTGTATTGCTCGGCGACAATCGCGGGACGCGCTTGTTCGGCCACGCGAGTTTCTTCGCGGAGACCCACTTCGGCTTCGAGAATCTGCATCGCTTCCAGCACGATCGAGGGAGGCAGGCTGGCCTTCGACTTGCAGCCCGGGCACTTGCCACAACAGGCGGGATCAATCAGATCGTCGGCCCAGCGATCGAAGGTATCGGACCAGAATTCGGCCTGGGCAATCGACAGACCCGTTTCGACACGAATGTCGTCACCGAGTTGTCGCAGGCTGCCGATGGCGTCCTGACTTCTCATGTCATCGAGAACGGTTTTGAAACGCTGGTAGCGACGGCGTTCGAAATAGGCCTGCATATCGTCCATGATCATGGAGATATCCTGGCTGCTGGTAGCTTCCTGTTTCGACAAGTCGTCCAGGACCTCTTTGACCGGTGCCGGTTTCTTTTTCTGACCGAAACCGAGATCGACTTGATCGCCAATTTTGCCGGCCACGACATACTGTTTCCGTGAAGCGGCTTTCAGTCGTTTGACCAAGGTGCTGCCTTCGAGGTTGGCCAGGACTTTGTTCAGCTCTTCGGCGATCTTGTCGAATTCGGCCAGCAGGTCCTGCTGGGCCTTCACCGCTTCGTCCAGTTTGGCCGCGGCAGGCGCTGCGGGCGGCTTGGGTTTGTTGTCGCCCGCTGCTAACACGGTCGTCACGGGCAGCGTGAGTCGAGGGCTGGAGTTACTTTTGCTGGGTTCTTGAGGTTCGGCCGGTTTCGTGTCGCCCGGATTTTGCGAAGATTCCCTGTCCGTCACCGATGGCACCGGTGGCTTAGGTGGGCCGTCGCCCGTTGTCTTTTGGGTTCCCGCACTACTCGAGCGATTTTGTCCCGCCGTGGGGCCGGCCGGCTTGGGTGTTTGACTCGCCACGACTCCAGGCGCTTGCGACGATTGCTTCAGCAAATCGGCCACATTGGGCATCCGATTGCCAGAGATGTCTTTCAGAATCTGCAGCATTTCGGCCCATTTTTCGAGATGTCCCACACCGAAATCGGGATTTCGCATCGCTTGACGGATCAGGTCCTCGCCACCGTTGACCAGCGAACTCAATCGCCGGCCATTGGCCCGTTCGGCCGCGGACTGCGATTCGATCCGAAGCCGCGTTTCCGGCTGATCGAGCTGTTCGTCCGTGAGCATGCGCAATTCCTGGTTCGTGTGATGCAATTGCATTTCACGATCGCGGACTTCCAGCGATTGCTTGTGCCAACGGCTCAATTGTTCCGTCAGCCAGATCGAATGCTGCTCGGCGTTGAGTACGTATAAGATGTAAGGCTGAGAATAGGTTCGAGATCGTCCGGGGAAGTAATCTTCCACGAACAATCGGACGCTCAGTGGTTGTGGTTCGATTTTGAGCGTCTGGGCACAGAAGGTACCGGTCAATTCGAGTAGTTCTTTATGGCTGGCTCCCGCGGCGAGAATTCGTTCTCCGTGGGCGAGCTTGGAAACAGCCGCCTTGTCGACCCCCTGCCACTCGATCCCAACGACTTTGATGCCAAAATCGTCTTGAGCGCGCACTTTGAACGTCAGGGTTTCGGAATCGATGATGACTTTTTGTCGGGGCAGATCTTCACACGAGAGCGATGGCGTTTCGTCTTCCCGGGCGTTGATGTTGACCGTCAGTGGTTCCTTACCGGTCAGCCCAAATTCGTCTTTCCATTGGAAGAGTACCTTTTGCGAGGCATCAATCGCGATGGCCGGGCTGATCATCGTCGCTGGTGAGGACGGTGTGCTGGCCATCGTCGCGAGCCGCTCTTCCGGACGCTCGGCCATCGACCAGATACCTTCCTGCAGATTTCGATTGGCCGTCACTTCGAAGGTGGTGGCACACCCCTGAACGACGGTTAACACTCCGCCACGCAGGTCTTTGTGCAAGGGCTCAGATCTTTCAAGATAAGCGGGCAATTGAATGTCGGCCGCGACATGTGTCAGTTCTGGCCGCAGCATCGGTTCAAGATGAGTTCGTTGTTGCGCATCGCCGATGTTTAAATCGAGCCAGCCAGCTGCGATTTGTGGCGGAATCAAAAATTCGTATCGTCCGTCTTTCAGTTCTGTGGTGACCGGCAGCTGGCTGCCCAGTCGCACGGTCCCTTGCGAGGGATGCCAACTGGACGTCTCTAACAGGCGAACTGGAATGGTCACCGGTTCGCCATGCGGTACGACGATCGTTTTGCCAAGCGGTTCGAGGCTGGTGAATGTGTATCGGGCAATGGGTTGCCATGGGGTGACGAACCGAGCCCAGGCATTCGATGCGGCGGAGGGGAACAGGGCCAGAACGAGCAACGCGGTGACCGTCGGTACGGCGGCCATCCAGGTCCACATGCGATGACGAGGGTTCGGAACGGCCTCGTTAAAGTCGCGTTGATTGGCGACTTCCGCAACTTGTCGTATGGCCGCCTCGCACAATGCTCGGGATCGCTGCTGCTCGAATTCATTTCGTACCAGTTCGATAATTCCCAGCATCTGATCGCCGATACTGGGGTATCGGCGGCTGAGCAGTCTGGCCAGTTGATCCAATCGTCGGTTGCACCAGATCCAGCGATGCAGGTAGATCGGGACAAAGGCACATCCGGCGACGGCCGCCAGGAAGATCAGCGATCGCATCCAGGCCGGCGTGTCGATGACTCGGTCAAGCGCGAACACCAGCAGGTAGGAAAGAACGATGCCGAACAAAGCACCGCAGGCGGCCTCGATCGATTTGATCGTCCAGACTCGGCGACGAAACTCATGCATTTTCGTCTGTAACGAGGCGGGCAACTTCAGTCCGGAATTCGGTTGTGAAACGCTCATTTCGCTCTTCTCCTGGAACACGAACCGTCGCGACTTTCACCGGTGGACACAAATATCATTGATGGCCTGCGTCTTCAGGCTGCTGCTGATAAAAGTGATTCGAAACATCAGATCAAACCCACAATCTTTCGTCCGACCCAAAAAACGCCCAGCATCACGACGAGCGCCGCGGCGACCAGCGGATGACACCATAATTGAACTCGTCGTACCGAAGCGGGGGGCTCGGGTAATGTTGCCAGTGATTTTAGGACGTCTTCCACTCGATCGAGCGAAATCATCTGCCCTTTCGACACGCGAGCAATTTCCTCCAAGACTTCCGGGCGGGCGGCGCGGCCAACTCGTTCGATGGCGGATCCCTGGACGAAGAATGACGCTTCGAGGATGGCGCCCGTTTGCTTGCAGGTCAGCGTCACTTCGTGCTTGCCGGGCTCTTCGGCCGTGAACCGGGATGCGAACGCGCCCCACTCGTCGCCCGATGACGTGAACCGCACGGTTTCGGCCTTGCCCGAGGGGGCGACGATCCGCGCCGTCACGTCACCTTTCGGCAGCGGTTCTCCGCTCTTTTCCATGACGTTGGCGCTCAGTGCGATCGTCTGTCGGACTTGTGGCTGTTCGGGCGAGTAATACATCCGCATCGATTCACCCTTGGCCATATTTCGCTGATAGGCCATCCAGCGTACCACCTGTCCCCAAAAGCGATAGTGGTATTTGTCTTCCACGCCTTTTCGCCAGCGCCAGGCTCCGTCAGTGCCCATGAACAGGACTTTTCCGGCGCCGAACGTGCGTGTGGCCAGAAGAGGCAACCGACCGAATTCATTCGAGACATCTTTATGAACAGCCAGGACTTCACAGCCCGCTTTGGCTCGCAGGGCCGGCGCGTACCATTGAAAGCCGGGAAGACCTTCCCAAACTTCGATATTGTCGTCCTGTGTATCCGCGAGCTTCGTCAGCAGGCTGCGGCGGCCCAGTTCTGTCAATTCAAAATGACTGGCCGTTCGCGATCCCCAGCCGCCTGGTTGAGTGGGATCGAGGACGACCGGGCAAAGATCGCCCAACTCGGTCTCCACGAGCGAGGCCTGTCGTCCTTGCCAACCGGGCATAAAGACCAGACCACTGGCCTGATGTTCGACAAGGCCTTTCAACAGTCGACAGTCTTCTGTTGATAATTGTCCCTCTTCCAGGCCGACATCGCCCAGGAATACGACGTCGTATTTGGAGAGTTCGTCGAGTCCCTTGGGAAACTGCTTGATATAGTCTTTGTTGCCGCCCCCGGCCTTGCTGAGACCAGGATGGAACAGCAGGCATGAGACTTCGACACCGGGATCGCGCGACAGTGCATTCCGTAAATAGCGATATTCCCAGCGTGGCACCGATTCCACGACCAGCACGCGCAATTTCTCTTCGCGGATCGCAATCGGGGCCGACAACTTGTTGTTATCGGGGACCAGTTCGTCCGCATGTTTGGTGACGTCCAGAGTTAACGTATAGTCCCCGGTCGTTTTTGGTTTCCAGATCACCCACTCGCTGGTTCGACCCATCGGCGCGATGCGAACGTCCTTCGTGATCTCTTCTCCATCCGAGACTTTCAATTTGACGGTGGTCACGTGTTCGCGCGGCAGCGTGCTATCGATCGTGAACGGAATGCGAACCGATTTTCCGGTCACGCCGAATGTCGGTGAATCGAGACTCAATAGCTCGATGTCTGGCAACCGCGTCGAACTGCCGACGGGAACGGCGAAGACGGGAATGCCTTTCAGCCGTAACGCGGATGCGGCCAGGACCGGTGGTTCTCCCTCGTTCCAATCGCCGTCAGAGGCCAGAACAATCGCCCGCAAGTTCTTAAATCGTTGAGGCGCTCGCGCCAGCGGTTCGTACAAGTTAGTGCCCTGTGCCGCCGGTACGGCGGGATCGACCGCACCGAACGACTGAACGACGACGGTCGATTTTTCTTGCAGCGCATTCCAGAAGTGACTCTCGGTTAGCCGCTGGATCGCATCGCGTCGCGTCGTCACGGTTGTCGACGGTGTTTCGGTCATGGCGACGTCGCGAGTTCCCATACTGGCGGAGTTGTCCCACAAGACGGCAATCGTCGGTTTCTCTTCCGGACGATATTCCTCGATCCATTCCGGCTGGTTGAACAGGATTGTCACCAGACAGACCATGGCCAACCGCAACAGTTCCAGCCAGCCAATCGATCGCCGGTAGCCGGTTCGTCGCCAAGCAATGAAACACAGTCCAGCCGTCAGGGTGATGACAACCAGCGAAACCACGACAGACCACGGGGCCCAGACAAATGTCAGTGAGCGAACGCTATTCATGCGGTGACCTCCCTGACTCGAACCGGTTTTGGCAGGCAAAGGACCGCTTCGGCAACCAGAGAAATCAGCATGGCCATCAGAAAGACGCGCCAGATCTCCTGAATCAATGAGCTAACGCTGCCCGCTTGATCGTCGACACGAGCAAAACTCAATCCACGGAACAGCTCTGCAACGCGGCCATCGCTGATGACTCGGGCATCATCTTCAACGACTGGGCGGTTTACCGCCAGCAAGCGGTCGTTCGAACCATACACGCCGCGGTGGTACAAGGATTCCGTCGACAATCCCTGATCGCCTTCGGTGATTGTGTTCCAGGTCGCCGGAGTTTCCCCGGCTGCATCACCGGCGTCTAATTGTCGGGCCTTGCTAAGTCCAGCGGCTCCAGACGAGAGCGCTCGCTGAACGAAGGCGTACAAGACGACGCCGCCTGTAGCCAGTGATGAATCGCGCGGCGCGGGTGTCGTCGCCCAGAAATAAACTCCTCCCGTTTTTGTCGGAACGCGAGCCAATAAAGGGGCTCCGCCTTTCAGCGTTGCCAGCGGTGTGTATTCGCCGGTCATCCCGCAATACTGATGGATTTCCAATTGGCCGACGGGCAATGCGGCACCGCTGAGCGTTCGGCTGAGCAAATCTTCGTCGCTTCGCCAAGTCTCAATCGGGATGTTGTCGCTGGACGTTGTCCAGTCCTGCCAGCGAACCCCGAACAATTCGTCCCGAGTCGGACTTCGGGGCGGTAGAAAGACCGCCTCGCCGCCGCGATCAACGAACGATTGCAGCAGCTCGGCATCGGCACCAGTGGGAAGTGCCGCTTGCCATAACACGAGTGACACCTGATCCCATTCCATCGTCGACAGTTGCTCGATGCCGATGACGTCGGCCTCACAACGGATCGAGGGTTCAGGAGGAATCGCCGCGGCCAATTGTAGCGGGCGTTCGACCTGCGCCTCTTCCGCGACAATGATGGTTCGACGTGGAGGCGGATTATCGAACACAAAGTAGAAGTCGTCGTCAGCCGGGTTGGCGTCGGCGGGGATCGAGACTCGTCCCCACCCTCGTTCACGGGCTTTCTCGATGGGAATTCGATGGTCTTTCAGATCCATGGTGGGGCCGTTCAGTTCGACCGTCACGACCGAGCGTGCGCCTTCGATATCGAATTCGATCGGAACGCTGATTTTCTGCTCGTCGGGCCCCTGGCGATTGAGTTTCAATGACACCAGCAATTCCGCGCTGTCGCCGCTTGTCTGGCGGCGAACGTCGGTCACGCGAATCGACATGTTCGTGACAGGAAGTTGTGGGTAGGCCAGCAGATGAAAGCGAACGGCCTGGGGAAATTCCTGAAACGCGTCGCGTAAGGTGGACCAGCGTCCGCTTTCGGCCGTCCAATCATTTTCACGCAGGTCCGAACAGATCCAGACTTCGGTCCGTCCCACGCGATTGTCGCGAATATAATCATGAGCCGCTTGAAGCATCACCGGCAAATCGGCCGGTGAACTGGTCGCGCCGGCCTGAGGGAGATCCAACAGGGCGGCCGGCGATTCCAGTTCCGTGGGTTCATGGCCGGCACTGTCGATCAGGACCCAACGAGCCGATCCCAAAGTCTGCAAAGTTTGGACCAACTGATGTTTGCCGGTTTCCAGTTTGGAGTTACCTGTTCCCGCACCGCGTTGCTGCATACTGGGCGAACGATCGAGCAAAATGATCGTCGTATCAGCCTGGCCCCCGGCAGCCAGACCCAGCCATCCACTCGCAAGCGGCCGGGCGATGGCAAACAACAAGCCGGCGATGGCCAGCATTCGAAACATCATGATCAGCCACTGCCGCAGCCGCGAATAGCCCCGCGCCATGCGGTGCGCGGCCAGTAGAAACATCATCGCGGCCCAGTGAATCGTCTGGAACCGCCGTTGATTGATCAAATGGATGATGATCGGCAACGCGATCAGTGGCAGGCCGACCAACAGCCAGGGTTGCAGAAAGCTCATCGCATCCCCTTCGCCTGGGCTCGACCGACCAGAAATCGGACGAGGGCCTGTTCATAGTCGCCGTCGATGCTGATGCGCTGATAGTCAACTGCCGATTCGAGCACCACCTGCTTCAAGGCTACCAAATAAGCTTGAAGCGCCTTGTCGTAGCGATCCGCGATATCGTTTGGCTCCGCGAAAATGGCCGGGCCGCCCTCCATGTCAAGAAATCGCATCGGCCGACGAAACTGAAAATTCAGTTCCAGGGGGTCGAGCAGGTGAAACACGGTGGCGTCGTGATGGCGAAATCGCAAATGCTGGAAGCAGCTTCGGAGAGTTTCCGGTTCGATGAACAAATCGGACAGAATGATGATCAGTGCCCGCTGCCGGATGGTTTCGGCCAGTTCGTGCAGCACCGCAGCGAGTTGAGTCTCGCCCTTCGGCTTGGCTTGCTCCAGCATGTCGAGTATCAATCGCAGATGTGCGGCATTCCGTTTGGGCGGCAAAGTCCGCACGATCTCGTTCGCGACACAAGACAGTCCAACCGCATCCCCTTGCTGACTGGCGAGATACCCCAGCGTACCAGCAATCCGTCTCGCATATTCGATCTTGGTCACGCCCGTTGAACCAAAGTTCATTGATCCGCTGGTATCCAGCACGAAACAGCATCGCAAATTGGTGTCGGCTTCAAATTCCTTCACATAGAAGCGATCCGACCGGCCGTAAGCTCGCCAATCCAACCGGCGAAGGTCGTCACCCGGGACATATTTGCGGTATTCGGCGAATTCGACACTCGAGCCCCGGTGGGGGCTGGCGTGACGGCCCGAAACGTTGCCTTGCATCGGCCGCCGCGCGAACAAGGGGATTCCCGCCAGCCGCGACAAGACTTGCGCGTCGAGAAAACTGCGTGGCTGGCGGTCAGCAAGCATTGATGACGCTCCTTGTATGTTCGTCGTCCGAAGGGCTCCGTCCCTGAATCAACGGAAATTCCACCAAATAGCCCCCTTGGCCATGCTATTGCTCTTCAATCGTTTCGCCGATCAACCGCTTCACAATTTGCTTGGCATCCAGTCCTTCGGCTTGCGCGGCAAAGGTGGTGATGACGCGATGCGTCAAGACGGGTACTGCAACTTCGTGAATGTCTTCCAGCCGCACCATATAACTGCCTCGCAAGGCGGCTCGGGCTTTCGCACCGAGAATGAGAAACTGAACCGCTCGCGGACCCGCGCCCCACGCGACCAGCGGTTTCAGCCAAGCCGGTGCCGACGCGCCCTGCGGTCGCGTCTTGCGGACCAGCTTCGCGGCGTATTTATAGATGTGGTCGGGAACGGGAAGACGACGTACCAGGTGTTGGTGGTCGATGATTTCCGCAGCCGTCATCAGATGGTTCAGCTCAGGCAAGGCGTCGCCGGTCGTCGTCCTGGCAATCTGGACTTCTTCGTCTTCCGACGGATAGTCCAACTCGATCAAAAACATGAAGCGATCGAGCTGCGCTTCGGGCAGCGGGTACGTTCCTTCCTGTTCCACTGGGTTCTGCGTGGCGAGCACAAAAAACGGCGATTCCAGTCGGAACGTTTTCCCGACAACGGTCACCTTTTGTTCCTGCATCGCCTCCAACATGGCAGCCTGCGTTTTGGGAGGGGCTCGGTTGATTTCGTCCGCCAGAACGATATTCGCGAACACAGGACCGCGGATAAATTGAAACTCGCGACGTCCGTCCGCACCGTCTTGAAGAATATCCGTTCCCGTGATGTCCATTGGCATCAGGTCGGGCGTGAACTGGATGCGGCTGAAATTCAGCGACATCGTTTCCGCCAGTTTGCTCACCAGCAGTGTTTTGGCCAAGCCGGGCACGCCCATCAGCAGGCCGTGTCCACGGGCAAACATGCAGATGGCCAGCCGCTCAATGACGTCATGCTGCCCGATGATGACGCGTCCAAGTTCCTTTTGCAGGCTGGCATAAAGCCCTCGCAGGCGATCGATTGCGCCGACATCGTTATCGCTGAGGTTCGTTACCGAGCCCGTCGATTCTGCCATGAAAGATTCCCCTGTTTGAACCCGTGAAGGTCAAGCTGACGTGCCTCTTGTTGATGCGAATCCTTTGACGCCGAACAGTTGCCAGGCAACTCGAATCAGCTTTCTGGAGTCGATCTTAGACAATCGGTCTATAGTAATACCAAACTGAATGGGCGAAAAAAAGGATCAAATTCGCATTCTGGAATCGCTAGCGTTTGGGATCCGTGTTTTTGGGGAACGTTGGGTTGACCAACGACTTTGGATCATCTCGTTTGCGGTCCCATTCCCACGAGAAGTTGGTCTCATTCCTGGCGTCGCCAAGCTGCCCGACGACGCCTGCGGTTACTTCCTTCCCGCCAGGCAACACTTGACACACTGTTGGAAGACTCACGACGATATTGCATCAACCGATATGGATGCTTGTGCGACTCCACAAAGGCGAGAGATGCAAACTGGTGTCAAAAGTCCATGTCCTGGACCGATTTCGCGGCGCGAATTATTGCGTTGCGGAATGGCTGGTCTTGGCAGTCTTTCGCTGGGCAACCTCTTTCAGGCGCGAGCAACGGCGAGCGATTCTTCGCCACGCGAACGAACGGCGCTCATTGTTGTTTGGCTGCCCGGCGGTGCCAGTCACCTCGAGACTTATGATCCCAAGCCCAACGCGCCTTTAGAATACCGCGGCCCTTTTTCGGCCATGTCGACCAAGGCGAGCGGAGTTCAAATTTGTGATTTACTGCCGCGGCATGCCGCAATTGCCGACCGTTTTACGCTGCTGCGATCGATGGTTCACACCGGCTTTTGCCATCAGCAGGGAACGCAACAACTGTTTACCGGGCACGAAGTGCGCGAGTTACGCAATCGTCCCGATCACCCGGATTTTCTCAGCGTGACTCACCGTTTAAGGTTTGACGAGCAACGGGCGATCCCCAACTACATCGGTGTTCCCGCTGTCAATTATTCCGGGGCCGCCTATCTGGGGCCCAGCTACGAACCCTTTGCGGTGACCGGCGATCCGAATTCCCCGCAGTTTCATGTCCCAAACATCGCCGCGGGTGATACGGCCAAAACGACGCGACTGGAAGACCGGCTCGATTTGCGCCGCCGGTTCGACCGTTTCCGTCGTGATGCAGATCGACTGGGGAATATGGCCGCTTTCGACTCGTTTGAATCTCAGGCCTGGAACATGCTGACCAGTTTGGCGACGGGTGAGGCCTTCGATCTGTCGCGGGAAGACGCCGCGACACGGGATCGGTATGGCCGAAATGTCTGGGGTCAGCGATGTTTATTGGCCAGAAGGCTGGTGGAAGCGGGCGTTGATCTGGTCACGGTGCAGTTTGACGGTTCGCTGTGCGGTCGAATTGGCAATTGGGACGATCACGCCGTGAACCACAACGTCTTTGCGGGGATGCAGCATCGCACCCCTTTCTTCGATCACGCCGTCGCGTCGCTGATCGAGGATATTTACGATCGGGGGCTCGATCGCCGAGTGATGGTCGTGGTCACGGGGGAATTCGGTCGTACTCCCAAGATCAACTATGCCGAAAGCACGGGTGAAGGAACTGCCAGTGCCGCGGCGGGAACGAAGCAGCCTGGGCGAGATCACTGGCCTCGGGCGACGTCCATGCTGTTTGCGGGTGGCGGGATTGCCACGGGCCGAGTGATCGGTGCGACCGACCCGCGCGGCGAAGACGCGGTCGATCGAATCGTCGGGCGCGGTGATTTCCTCGCGACGATGTATCGTCACTTGGGCATCGATCCCGAACAGATTGCCTTTACCGATCACTCGGGGCGTCCCATTCCGATCGTGCAAAGCGGAAAGGTGATTCCAGAACTTTCGGTGTGAACGGCAGGGAAATTGGCTTGACCCGGACCGGTATCGACCAAGGGATCAATTGGTCAACCGGGACCTGCTTCAGCGGGGCATTCTGACAATTGCGACGAGGATCCCCCGCTGCGGCGGGGAAAGATGCAACGATCAGGGTGTTTCTGACAGGTCGCCGAGTTGGAATCCCGGGGAGAATATCCCAGACAGGGCCGCTTAGTCTTGCCGAAGTCGGCCGATTGGAACGATACTCTGATGGTTCCATCCGGCGCTTTTTCCCCCAAGGCCCCACCGATGTCGACTGATGAAACCGGAACTATTGAACGACCGTTGAATGCGGCCGAGTTCCTGCGCCGTGTTCTGGGTGAATTGGGTGCCAAAGTCGGTGCGATCTGGGTCGGAGGCGACGGGCAACTTGTTCCCATTCTGGCAGTGGGATTGGAAGAAAGTCAGCTGTTCGACGGGCTCGAGGGCAAGAAGTTTCTGCAACAGATTCTGTCCGATACCCTCACCCAGGCGCGAGCCCAGACATTCGATACCGAAGGCCTGATTGAACCTCGAGCGTTCGGTCATGCCACGCTGTTCGTGTCACCGTTGCTGATCCCGAATGCCAGGCCCGGGGTCATTCTGATTGTCGAACGGCCTAACCTGCCCCAGCAACAGCGCCAAGGCATGATGCGGCATCTGGAAGTGCGGTGTCGGGAATTAAGTCGCCAGATCGCGATGACGGTGACTCCCACCCCGGAACCAACCCTGAATCGTGAACCGGCTCCAGCGGCAGGGCCAACTTTGTCGTCGGCGGCAGCTCCTGCCATCGTCGTTGGTGCCCCGCAGACATCTGTCGTTTCGGCTCCTTCGTCCACCGCCTCACGGACGGCCGTTGATCAACAAGCGGTCCTTGAATATGTCTTGTCGCTGCAACGCAGTCTGGATCTGACCGAAATCTCCAATGTGATCGTGAATGATGGACGAGTCTTGTTCGGAGTCGATCGTGTCGGCCTGGCTTTGCGTCGAGGGCGCAATGCCGTCATTAAAGCGATCAGCGGTCAGGAATCGGTCCATCCACGCGGCAACTTGATTCGCGCCCTGCGACGACTGACTCAAAAAGTGGTCACGGCAGGCGAAGCATTTCGTTTTGATGGTTCATTGAGCGCGGTTCCGAAACAGCTGGAAGAGCCACTGGCCGATTTCATTCAAGAATCGGGCACTCGATTCTTGTTGATTGTTCCCTTGATCGAACCCGAACGACTGATCAAACCCGAAGAACCGCTGGGCGGCGGAAAGCCCCAGCGAGTGGTGCGCAAAACGATTGGGGCTTTGATCATCGAACAGATGTCGAGCAGCGAGCCGTCGCCCCAATTGGCAGGCACGCTCGATTCTGTCACCGATCATATTGCCGCTGCGACGTTCAATGCCCGAAATCATAGTTCGATCTTTCTTTTGCCGCTCTGGCGGACATTGGGAGGTTTTTTCGAATGGTTGCGGGGTCGCCGTCTTGCGATCGCCTTTGCGATTCTGATCCTGCTGGCGGCGGCAGGTACGGCACTGGTCTTCGTACCTTGGGAGTACCGCGTTGATGCCACGGGCCGGCTGATGCCGGTCATTCAACGAGAAGTTTTCGCTCCGTGGGATGGTCAGGTCGTCGAATTGTTCGTTGAGGGAGACGAACGAGTCACCAAAGGACAAGAACTGATCAAGCTTCGCAACGACGAACTGGAAGCCGATTTTGTCAAAATCCGAAATGAGCTGGAAGAAAAGCAGAAGCTGCTCAATTCTCTGAAGGCTCAATACGAACAAGCGGACAAGGATGGAAAATCCGACGAAAAACTCAGAGCACAGGGGAAGCGAGTCGAAACGCAGGTGGAAATCGACGGAGCGCGACTGCAGTACGAGATGCTGAAAGATCGTCGTGAACGGTTGACTGTCCGAGCCCCAATCGATGGTCTTGTCACAACGTTCCAAGTGCAACAACTGCTGCTCAACCGTCCGGTGAAACGCGGCGACGTGTTGCTGGAAGTCATGGACGACAAGGGAGATTGGCAACTCGAACTCGAGATCGCGGAACATCGCGTCGGTCGAATCCTGAAAGCCCAGCAAGCCTTATCGCCCCACTTGGCAATCGAATATCGGTTGTTGACCAGTCCCGAGCTGAGTTACGAGGCGACGCTGGAATCGTTGGCAACTCGGACGGTCACGGCGGAAGAAAAAGGCAGTGTCCTGGAAGCTCGCGCCACGCTCGACACCAGCAAGTTGCCGACCCGGACGATCGGGGCCGATGTGCGGGCTCGCATTGGTTGCGGGCAATCCTACTTGGGCGATGTCCTGTTCGGCGATGTCATCGAGTTCGTGCAAAAATACCTGTGGTGGTAATTGGCCGCTGTGTCATCTCAGGGATTTCGAATCACCAATTCTCGCGCAGTGGCGAGCCAGTGGTTCATCTCACCGGTTGCGACGAACGATGTAGTGAAGCGATGGATAGTCCACATCGTTTGCGGATTCCGGCAGCACTCGGCCGAGCGAATCCAGGCATTCTAGCGGCTGAAACCCCGCAGTGATCAACTGGCGCCACTGGACTTCGCGGCTGACATAGTAGTGCAGCGAAGCGTAGTTGTTGCCCGAATCATTGAACAAGGCGTAGTCAACTTCGGATCGTTGGTATTTCTTCAATCGCCGATGATTCGATCTGGCCTTGCCATAGTCGAGAAGTACTCGCAATTGAGTCACTGGATTGGATCGCCATTCCAGCGTTGGTCCCTCCCCCGCTCCGACGAAATTTCGATTGTGTGCCGAAAAGAACAGCAAGCCGCCGGGCGTCAGCAGGCGACGCACCTCGGCCAGAACCTTCAAACGATCTTCATGAGACACGGCGTCGAACAAGTTCGAGACAGCCAGAAGTGTGTCGAAAGAAGCGTTGTCGAATAGCGAGAGATCTCGCATGTCGGCTTCGAAGAAATCACCGCCGAACTCGCGGCGACAGTGTTCGACCATATAGGGCGAAATGTCGAAGCCTGTGTAACGCGCGACGAGCGATTGTAGAAAGACCGCCAGGCGTCCAGCACCGCAACCCATATCCAAGACGCGTCGGTTGACCAGATCATCACGGTATCGGATGAAAGCTGTTGCCTCGGGCGGCAAGAGTCTCGCCGAAGCGTAGTTGGCCACAAGATTTGTACGACGATACACGCGGTCGACCAGCTCATTTTGGCTTTTGGTGCTGTCAGAAATCAGTTGCATCACCATTGTGAAGGCCCCCTTGTCTTAATGCTGCGTTCGGGTCCGAAGACAAAACCGGTGTGGGTACTGGGACGACGGGGGAATCGTCTGCAGCTCCTTTCGATCAAGGTAAAAAGCGACATCTCCCAGATGCAAGCCGCGATTCTGGCGGTTCAGCAAAATTCGTAGGGTGTCTAAGAAAAGATGACAATATCGTCATAAAGGGATTGCGAATCATGCGAAGGTTTGCCGAGAGGTGGCAGAAACTCTTTCGAGCATCAGGTTCCCACGCGAGTTATACCGGTAAAACGAAGAATGACGAACTTATTGGAAGGCACCATTCGCTCGAATGATTTGGCATACTGCGCGGTGGTGAAAAATGAACATGTCGTATTCATCCGGCGAGTTTGTCATGTTTCAACGCATGCTCGCGTTGGAATGGGTTGAATTCTTCGGCCTCAGGGGAATCACAACGTAAAGTTGACATGACGGTCCCGAATCGCGGTGGATGGCCACGGTGTTGCCAGTGGAAGATCAATTGTCCGACGCATTGAGGCCATTCGATGATGAATGATTGTTCGCCGACCGCCCTCTTGGACCCGCCCCAAATCAAGCGGGCGGCGATGTCAGAGACTGCGATCGCCGCTTCACCAGAGCCGACGTGGATCCGGCGTGGACACATTCCAGGGTTGGATGGGCTACGGGCCGTCGCGGTGCTGATGGTGCTGCTGACCCACGCCTTTCAGTCGGTCGGATTTCCCGATTGGCCAGCGGTCAAATACATCGCTCGCCAAGGGGTGATTGGCGTTGATATCTTTTTTGTGATCAGTGGGTTTTTGATCACAACGCTCTTGGTCCGCGAACTGGAACGTGATGGAAGTGTCCAGCTGAAACGCTTCTACTTGCGCCGCTTCCTACGCATCATTCCTGCCTATGTCTGCCTCATGTTAGTGCTGGCGATCTTTCAGTGGTGTGGCTATTACCAATTGAAAGCCCGCGATTGGATTGGAGCGGCCACCTACACGACGAACTTCTTGTATAAGCCGTCATGGGAGCTTGGACACTCCTGGTCGCTCTCGGTGGAAGAACATTTTTACCTGCTTTGGCCCTTCGTGTTGTCTGCAGGGGGCGTCGCGGCGGGCTGGCGAGTGGGGCTGATCTGCGTCGTTGTTTGCTGGATGATCCGTGCTGGTATTGCCTTCGGATTATCGACACTGATACTGCCGGCCGACTCAGAATGGGATGTCACCCGGTGCGCTTTGATGGCGGAAAACTGGACATTCACGCGACTGGACACCATTACCATGGGCAGCTTGTTGGCACTCGGCTGCCGCACGGCGAATGGTCGAGTCTGGCTGGATCGCCTGACGACACCAGAGATGTTTTGGGTTTGGCTGGTTACGTTCTATACGTCAATCGTCCTGTCAGAGTCCTCAAAGTATCTGCTTTGCGTCGCCTACACATTGAATGCGGTGTGCATCGCTTTGTTGATGTGGGGATTGATTCAATCGAAAGGCCTGGCCCCCCGGATCCTTCGCAACCCCCTACTGACGGCGATCGGTTACGGTTCGTACAGCATCTATCTCTGGCAGCAGCTGTTCATTCATCCCCGCCAACCCGGCTGGATTCACGAGTTTCCTCAAAATGTCGTACTGGCTTTGGGCGCGGCGGCTCTGTCGTTCTGGGTGATCGAACGGCCGCTGAACCAATGGAAGGACAAAGTAGCGGGATAGAACGGGATGCCAGCCGGAGAGTCGCGGTGATGAGTTTCGGTGAGCGTCTCACTGCCGACATCCCTCACCATTACTTGGGGACATCAACCCAACGTCGTTCGGCAAAAGATTGCAGGACTGCATCGGCGACGGCCTGAGCACTGGCTCCGTCGTCAAATCCCGGAACCGCATCACGTCCTTCGATGATCGCACTGACGAGTTCGAAGACGAGATCATAGCGGAATACGGTACTCGGTTTGCCGTCGTCAGGGTTGCGCGGGCTACCCTCCGGCTTCATGAATTGGCTGGGAACCAGCGACTTTTCCATCGTTCCGCCATGCTTACCCACCAGAATGTAATTGGGATCGACCAACTGATATACGGCCGAGCCTTCGCTGCCGTTCACTTCGGCCCATTCAAAGCCTACGCCATTGTTGTGGTGGCCTTTCATCAGCGTGCTTCCTTCCCACACCCCGACAGCTCCTGATTGGAATGTGCCAATCAGGGCTGACCAATCGTCGACCTCTGAGGGTTCGCACGTTTTGCCGTCGACGGTCTTGTCTCGAGGGACAAATGTCTTAACCGCACCGCAAACGCTTTGAATGGGGCCCATCAAATCCTGGGCGAAATCGATGCGATGAATGGTCATGTCATAAAGGTCTCCGGCTCCCGCCAGATTCTTGTACTGCCGCCAGCCCCAACTGGTTTCCGGCAGATCGAGGAAACGTTGACTGCGGAAGTGTCGCGGCTCGCCAAGTGCTCCGCTCTTCAGCAAAAAACGCAGGTATTTCATCGACGGGGCGAAACGGTAGGTAAATGCCGTCATGTGACGAACCCCCTTGGCCTTCGCCGCTTGATACATCTCTGCCGCTTCGGCGTAGCTGACACCCAACGGCTTTTCACACATCACATGCTTGCCGCCGTGAATACAGGCCAAAGCAATGTCCTTGTGGGTGAAATTGGGGGTGGCAATGATGACCGCGTCAATGTCCGGATCGTTTGCGATTTCTTCGTAGTCGGTCGTGTACTTGGCTGATCCCCATTCGTTTTTACGCTGGTTCAGCAACTGCTCGTTCGGATCACAGACAGCGGCCAGTTCACACCGCGAGTCGACTCGAATTCCGGGAACGTGGTGGAAGTCGGAGACCAGACCGGCTCCGATAATTGCGATGCGAACTTTTTCGTTGGCCATTTCAATCTTTCAATCTGCTTTGGATTTTCGCGGCGCTGAACATCCGACCGCCGTGGTGCAAATTGTTTCAGAGACGAGTTCAGTTTGCAAACTGGCCAAGTTCACAACATGTCACCGATCGCAGTAGAATCGCGAAGGCGAACCGACAGTCCCATTCAGGGTACGGTTCGACAAAACTGAAGCTTTTCCAATTGGAAGTTATCGTGCCAAAGTCGACCTGTCCGCTGTTGCCGTGGATCGTATTTGCCCTGCTGTGCTGTCCAGGGATTGGCGGCGACGAAGCCGGTTTCCGGCCGCTATTCAATGGAAAAGATCTCTCCGGCTGGGAAGGTGATACTTCACTATGGAAGATCGAAGATCAGGTCATTGTCGGCGATTCGGTTGGTATCAAACACAATCAGTTTCTGGTGACCAACGAAGAATTCGGGGATTTCGAGCTGAAACTGGAATTCCGGCTGAAAGAAGGGATTGGAAATTCAGGAGTGCAATTCCGGACCAAACGAATTCCGAGCAGCACTGAGGTCTCTGGTTATCAAGCCGACATCGGCGAGAGTTATTGGGGCTGCTTGTACGACGAATCACGCCGCAACAAAGTCCTGGCGTCTGCCCCTGCTGATTTCGAGAAGACGCTAAAAAAAGGCGATTGGAACGAGTACACGATTCGAGCGGAAGCGGACCACATCGTCCTGAAAATGAATGGGATCACTACGGTCGATTACAAAGAACTTCAGCCGGAGATCCCGCGGAAAGGAATTATCGCGCTGCAGGTTCACAGTGGGGGGCCGCTCAAAGTCGAATTTCGTAAAATCCGCTTAAAGCGGCTGGGTGAATGAACCGCAATCAATGCGATGAAACGATCGGATGGCGTTCCCTGCAAGGGAGCAGAAATGCTCCGCGGACACCGTGAGCGAGCGGCGGTATCGAATCAGCCGCTCGAGGGAACTCTTTGTTTTTGTGCCGGCGTAGCGCGGTTCAAACCTTTTCCGCCCGTCGCATCAGCTTCATCACACTTCGCTGACCGGTCTTCAACAGGCCGGCATTCGTTTTCGGATTCGGACGAACGACGGGGGATCGAAGCGGAGCGGGATCACAATACGGGCAGACTTCGCTGTAGATCACCTTCCCGCATTTCGCACATTCATGCACGCCGTAAGCCGGCGGTGATGCCTGAAAGCGTCCGTAAATCAGATAGACGAAGACGAACAGCGTGAAGCCGACGACAAACCCGGCCGACATCGGATGATGATGTCCCCACATGAGGATCATCATCGAAGCAATTGCTATTGCGCAGGTCGAATACAAAATCGTATCGATGATGCGAGATCGATTGAATCGCGTTCTCGCCAGTTCTTCGTTGACTCGTCGCCCCAGCTTATTGCGCAGCAGATCGAGTTTGTGATCTTCGATTTGAGCGACCGCCTTTGTGGCATGACAGGCGATTAACAGCCGCTGAGCACTGTCGAGAACTCGATAGGCGTCATCTTCGGTGAACGATGTCTGATGAGCCCAGCGGTTTCGGAACTCACGCAATTCGCTGACGATGCTGCGTTCAACAATGCCTAACGTTCGCCGAAATACGGAATTCCAAAGATCCCACATGACGGTCAAGATGGCCTGAGCGTCCCAATGGAAGGCACCTGTTTGAAGGGTCGCCTGACTACGGCAATTGGATCGGGCGGTTTCTTCCCAACCGTCTCCGTGCACCGCCCGCAACTCTTGCTCGAAGAACGGATAAATCCCTTCCGACAAGAGATCGAGTGCGATGCCGATGCGCTGGTGGTTCGTATTCACACAAACTCTCCTTGCATTGCGGGCAGCTTGGGGTTGTTGGCTGTTCAAACGTTCCGGCCGTTTCCATCTGAATCTTAAATTGCCGAAGTGAGCGCGCGGAACATCCTGCCTTCGCAATCGACACCGTTTTCCAAAACTCGGCAGGTCGCGGAATGACATGTACGGAAAAGTCGGAATTACCGGACCATTCCGTACCTGACAAAAAGAGATTGCGATACCTTCAACCGGTCGACTGGACCGCAGATGAGGCCGCATTTTCACGAAGCCATGGGGAAGCGATCAGTGGTTGCGAGCAAATGAAACATGGCTGATCACGGCACGATGATCGCTCAGAAAATTCCAGTCAGGTTCGCATGACGAAGTCGAGACTCGTTCGTTCACCCAGACTTGGTCCAGGGTTAACACGGGCAGCGGCATTGGCCATGTCGCTGCGTAACCGGTGCCTCGTTCGCGAAAGGCTCGGCGGTGATGTCGTTGCAGGGCCGTCATCCAGACAGAATCGTCTGGCGTATTGAAGTCTCCCATAATCACGACCGGACGATCGGCGAGTTCGTCTGCCAGTTTCGCCAGCGCGAGTAGCGGCCGACGTCTCGATCGCAGCAAATCACTGGCAATGTCCACCAGCAGGACCGTGAAATGTGTCTCATCGATTTCCAGGTCAAACTGCTCGCAGAAGGACTGGGCGGTCAGATAATGCAACTGCTGCGAGATCACTTTGCCTTTGACTGCGATCAGTCCACCGAAATCCGTTGGTCGGACTTCATATTCGGGAAACTCCCGCTGCCACTCGTCGATGTTAACGTGGTACTTCCGATCGGCTTCAACGAGACCAATCACGGGTGCCTGAAAGGTTCGCAACTGTGTTGCCAGACGATCAACGCCGGCTTGGACTCGCGCGACGTTCCAGAACACGAGCCGCAAATCCTGAGGCGATGGCGGCTGAGCTCGATGGAGATACTCCGATGAAAGCGTCCAAACCGTAAAGAATAACCCCGCGATCAGATTCAATCGCTGTGGTGAAAGCCACGTTGTGGCTCGCGTGGTTTCGGTATTTCGGCGCCAGGTACGTCCGGGTGATCCAATTGTTCCCGCCAGCAGCATCCAAATGGGGAGTGACGGAATCGGCGTGACGTAGAAGAAGAGCGCCCACGGATGGAATCGGTCTCGAACGGTGAAACGCAGTACTAAGCCGATCGCCACCAGTCCCCAGATCATGATCGAGGTCAGCCGACGAAGAACGCCGAACCATCCATACCACCGATCGAGTCTCGATCGGCGGGGGCTCGATGAATCAGGCGGCGGAGCCACAGGTTCGCTCATGCGAGCAAATCTTTCACGACTTCACCGTAAATATCGGTCAAACGGAAGTCGCGTGCGGCGTAACGATAGGTCAACTTCTCGTGATCGATGCCCATAAGATGAAGCATCGTGGCGTGCAGGTCGTGGATCGAGACCTTTTTCTCAACGGCGCGAAAGCCGAATTCGTCGGTCGCTCCGTGAACATACCCCCCTTTGACGCCGCCACCCGCCATCCAGACGGTAAAGCCATGATGATTGTGGTCACGGCCATTGATTTTCCCGGCGTTCGCACCCGGGGTGGGCATTTCCACCGTGGGCGTTCTTCCAAATTCTCCGCCCCACAACACCAGGGTCTCGTCCAGCAGGCCTCGTTCTTTAAGATCGTTCAAGAGCGCCCCGATCGCCTTGTCGCACTGTTCGGCCAGCTTGCGGTGGTTCTGTTCGAGATCGTCGTGGTTGTCCCACGGTTGTCCCTCGCCGTGCCAAAGCTGCACGAAGCGAACACCACGTTCGATCAATCGCCGCGCGATCAACAGCTGTCGAGCCTGGACCGACGTTCCATAAGCCTCTTGCACATGCTTTGGTTCTTGCTCGATGTCGAAGGCGTCGGTCGCTTCCATCTGCATGCGATAGGCGAGCTCGAACGAATGAATGCGAGACTCCAAGGCCGATTCATGAGCCCGCTGGTCCGCATGCTGCCGGTTGAGCTCTTGCAGCAGATCGAGCTGTCGGCGTTGTTCGACTCGACCAATCTGATCGTTGCGGATGTTTTCAATCAGCTTTTCGATCTCACGATGCCGCGTGTCGATATACGTGCCTTGGAAGACACCCGGCAGGAATGAGGATCGCCAATTCTGGGCTCCTGTGATTGGCAGCCCATTCGGGCACATCGCGATGAATCCCGGCAGATTCTGATTTTCTGTTCCGAGTCCATACGTCACCCACGAACCAAAACTCGGTCGAGGCAGCCGGCCGTCCCCGCAGTTCATCAGCATCAGTGATGGTTCGTGGTTCGGCACTTCCGCATGCATCGATCGTATGACGCAGATGTCATCGATGTGCTGGGCCGTATGCTGGAACAGTTCGCTGACTTCAATTCCGCTTTCCCCATATTTCGCGAAACTGAACGGCGAGGCGAGTGCGGCGCCCGTCTTTCGTTCGGTTGGCAAATTGGGCGTCGGAAGAATCTGGCCGGCATACTTGGTCAGTGAGGGTTTCGGATCGAAGGTATCGACATGCGAGGGACCGCCGTTCAAAAAAATGTGGATGACGTGCTTCGCTTTGCCGGCATAATGAGAGGGCTTCGCAATCATCGGAGACTGGCCAGCCTCCATCGCGGGGGCTCCGTTGGCTTCGCGAGCGCTGCCCATGATGCCTGCCAGACCCAATGCGCCCAATCCCGTTCCTGAACGCGCCAGGAATTCACGGCGAGTCGCCGGATACGAAATCAATTGTTGTAAATTCAAAACGGCCTCACATTCGTGGCGAGATTGAGGGGCGGGCACGACGGATCAATAGCGGCAGACCGGCAGTCTCTTCTTGAGTTGGCCTTGAGGGCAACTCGCTGACATTGTAGGCAAACAGAAGGGCCAAATGTACGTGAATTCCAACCTTTCAATCGATCGTCTTTTCGGAATGGCGCAAAGCGATGATATTCAACAAGAAACAGGAGAAGGATTCGAAAAAGAAAGCAATACGATCAGGGGCCTTCTGAACGGATTCTTATTTGCCGTCGGAGATTCACGTTTCGACGGATTTCTCCCACCAGCGGGCCGACGAAAAGACTTTTGTGATGCAGTCCGGTTGGTCACGGGATTTTTGTTTGCGTCGAAAGGGATGTTTTCCCGTTCGGAAGCCCGTTTTTAGGGATGATGAGAGCCTGAAATTAAACTGAAATCTAAACACGGGGTTGGCTTCCGCAGGGACCTTCGTGATCGTTCGTGATTGTGTGTCTGATGACGATCAACCATGATGAAGGAGGTCTGCCGAATGGACCATGTTTTCTCGGAAGGAATTTGATCATGCTGGCCCATTGCCGTTATTGGATCACAGGTTTGACCGTTGTCCTTGGCTTGACGGGCACCGGTCCGTTGCGAGCCGAGGTGACATTCTCGAAAGATATTGCGCCCATTGTCTTCGAGAAATGTACCTCGTGTCATCGGCCGGGTGAGGCGGCTCCATTTGCTTTGCAGACCTACACTGATGTGAAGAAGCGTGGCGAGTTGATCCCCCATGTTGTCAACGAGCGGCTGATGCCGCCGTGGAAAGCGGGTGAAGGCGCCGCGGCCTTTCGCGGGGATCGGCGATTGAGTGACGATCAAATTCAGCTGATCGCCGTCTGGTCCGCTGCGGGGATGCCTGAAGGGAACCCGGTCGACCTTCCACCTCTTCCCCAATACACACCCGGTTGGAGTCTGGGTGAACCGGATTTGATTGTGACGATGAAAGACGGTTACCAGGTTCCCGCCGATGGACCGGACATTTATCGAAACTTTGTTCTGCCGTTGGGGCTGACAACGGATCGATGGATCACTGCTATCGATTTTCGTCCCAGTGCGAGATCGGTCGTGCATCACTCGTTGTTCTTCTTCGAAGCGACAGGTCGGGCTCGTCAGCTGGACGAGGAAGATGCGCCGGCCGGCTTCAAAGGCGGAATGGGAGCCTTGATGAGATTGCGTGGTGGTGGGGGAACGATGCGTGGGCGAAGAAATAACGAATCGGCCGAAAAGCCGGGCCAAACAGGTGACTCTCCTGCCGCCAATCCCAACGAGCAACAGGCCGATCAAGGGGAACAACAAAAAGACACTTCACCCAAGTTTGGGCCGCTGGGCGGTTGGGCGTTGGGGGCACAGCCCCGTTTCTTGCCTGAGGGACTGGCTTACTTTCTTCCGGCCGGTTCCGATTTGATTCTGGCCACCCACTTTCATCCGTCGGGAAAGGCGGAAGAAGAAGTGTCGACGGTCGGAATTTATTTCGCGAAAGAGCCAGCCAAACAGCGATTTACCGGAGTTCAATTGCCCCCTTCGTTTGGTGCCTTCAAGAACATCGATATTCCCGCGGGCACGAAAGAATATGTCGTCGAGGACTCCTTCGAATTGCCGATCGACGTGGAGGCCTTCGGCGTCAGTGCTCATGCTCACTATCTCGCAAAGACCATGAAATTGACCGCAACCTTGCCTGATGGCGAAGAACGAACATTGCTGAGTATTCCCGATTGGGATTTCGCCTGGCAGGAACAATATCAATTTGCCGACTACGTTCCCCTGCCGAAAGGAACTCGACTGCATTCCCGGATCACGTACGACAACACGACGGAAAACCCTCGGAATCCTACGAATCCCCCAGCTCGTGTCCGCTTCGGAGAAGAGTCCACGAACGAGATGGCCAGCATGAACTTGATGGTCGTCGCGGCGAACAAGTCTGAGATGCCGCAACTACTGGAAAGCTATCGCGGCTTTTCTCGTGAGTCGATGATGAAAGCTCCGTTGCTCAAGATGCTTCAAGGAAAAGGCCAGGCGAAAAAGTAATCCATTGGGGATGACCTTGAGCAATGGCTGGTTAAGTCTTTGCGCACCTGCTGTTCGTTTTAAGCGTATGGCCTCAACCACCCCGAAGGATTCATGATCGAGCGGAATCGGGTTCTACGAGTTTCGCGGCATTGAATGGAACTTGGGTCCGATGGATGCGCAATGTGATTCCAGTGTCAGGTAGTATTCGATCAGTTCGTCGGCAATCCGACGGCTGTAGTCATCCCAGGAAAAGCCGCCGATCCGCAGGGCGTCACTGGCAAACAGTTTTTTGCGTACGAGCAGCCGTTTGAAGAATGCAATTGATACGGCGAGCTCCTGATTTGTGAATGCCAACACGGGCAACAACTGACGAAACAATTTCAGGGCCGCATCGCGTCGTCCAGATTGATAGTGGAAATAGATGGTTTGATAGACACGAACCATCGAGCTTTCGGGGATCATGGCGTCAATGCCCCGATCCAAGGCTTCGATCATCTGCGGGACGGCCCAGCCACCGGCAATATAGAAATCGGAACCCAGAGCTTCGCGGACGGCCGAATACTTGGGGCCTGCAGGAACGGTCTCAATTTTGATGCCCTGAAATTGGGGCAGTTGTTGCTGCAAATCTCGAATCAGGTTCAAAGATAATCCTGGCCCGCCGAACTGAAGATCTTGAATGATCAACGGAAGCGGAATGTCACCACAAACCTCGCGAAAGAACGCCATGATTTGTGGGGGCGATTGATATAGCGATTGAGGTACCGCGACGAGCCATGCTGCGGCGTGTAACTCGATCGCTATATCAGCCATGCTGCGGCAAATTCGTGGATCATCCGATGACGCGCCGACGATCAGCGGAAATCGGTCCGGCAAGCGAGCAACCAGGCACTTTAAGAGTTCTTCTCGTTCCGAAATCGACAAGAACGCGACTTCACTGGCGACGGCCGGCGCTAGAAATCCCGCCACGCCAGCGGAGATCGCGTCGGTGATGAGGCGGCCCAGGCTGTCCCAATCGATCAAACCAGTCGCAGAGAAAGGGGTTTGAATAACGGGAACGATTCCGCGAGGCAACAAGCACGGATTATCGATGTCCATCGCGAGTCCTCCCATAGGAAATTCTCTGTCTGATCGAGGCGAGATGATTTTCGATGGGGATCGAAAAAAAACGAGTTTCGATCCCCTACACATCCCTGACCAGTTTACGTGAAGATCATTGATTCCCCTACCTGCTCCAGTGGAGCCCTACAAATCTCGAGTGATTGGTGGCGCCGGCCTGTTGATAGCGAGATTGAGGTCGATTGACCGAATTGTTCTGATTGACGAATCTCAGTCAGCCGCAGAGCTTTCAGGGGAGATGGATTTTCGTAAAAGTGAGGATGGCCAGCCAAATGAGGGTCGAATTGCGTCGCGGCGACCCGACTGATTAGGTCGTCGTGCTCAATAGCCAACGGTTTTTGGTGCGGCGACCTAATCAGTCGGTTTTCGCAAACGGCGATTTTTGGAGGTCCGTGATGCAACTCTTCGTGGGCACAAGCGGCTATGGCTACAAAGAATGGAAGGGAAAGTTCTATCCCGAGAAGCTTTCTGCCAAGCAGATGCTGAGTTACTACGGTCAGCAGTTCAACGCGGTGGAATTGAATAACACTTTTCGGCGAATGCCGACGGCAGAAAGTCTCGAAACATTGGTCGGGCAGGTTCCGAAATCGTTCCGATTTGCCGTGAAAGCGCCGCAATCGATCACTCATTTCAAGCGATTGAGAAATTCGGAGGCCGATTTGGAGGAATTGAACGAGGCGACGAGGGCGCTGAAGAAGCAGCTCGGCCCTGTTCTGTTCCAATTGCCGCCCAATTTTAAAAAAGATGTCGAACGTTTAGCCGCGTTTTTGACGCTGCTCGACAAAAAAATGTTGGCCGCGTTCGAATTTCGCCACGAGAGTTGGTTCGAGGACGACGTTTTTGACGTTCTTCGAGCTCATTCCTGCGCCCTTTGCGTGGCGGACGCAGAAGAAACTCCAAAAGCGAGGTTGGTCCGAACCGCAAATTGGGGCTATATCCGTCTGCGTCGTGACCAATATGGCAAAAAAGAATTAGTTGCTTGGGTGAAAGACCTTGTGTCGCAGGGTTGGGAAGAGGCTTTTGTGTTCTTTAAACATGAAGAAACAGGAGCGGGACCTGTCTTAGCCACGAACTTCATCGAGCTGGTTGGGCAAAAATTCCCGTGAAGTGCGAGGCCAAAGAACTTCTCTCGCGTCCGTTGTTCCAATTCGAGATCGCTGAAGGCGGATGGATTCTGTCAGCAGCCGATTTTGCGAAACGAAAAAGCCAGATCGAAGTCACACCCGTGGTGGGGTGGCGTCGATCTGGCTTTTTAATCTGATTGAATAAGTCACGTCGCACGCTCGTTCGCCCTCGATTCAGATGGCAGGGCCGAGCGAATTGCGTTATCAAAGAAAAAAACAAACCCTCCACCGAAGTGGAGGGTTTGTTTAAAATGCCCGGCAATAACCTACTTTCACGCTTTTAGGCACTATCATCGGCCACAAGAGCTTAACGGTCGTGTTCGGAATGGGAACGTGTGTTTCCTCTTGCGTATGGTCACCGGACTT
>CAIQIR010000133.1 GCA_903871875.1 uncultured Schlesneria sp. | reverse complement strand
GCGACCAAAACCACCCCCACCACGACGCGGCCAAGAGACTGTCGTAGGAACGGCCAGACGTTCACTTGTTCATGAGCAGTCTCGTCCATCGCGTCGCGTCCTCATCCGAGTCCGTCCATTCCGTGGCCACCGCCGCCCAAAGTATCGGGAACTGAGCTATTGACGGCAAGCTCCCATTGAGGGACCAAACACCGAAAGAATGCGACTCGTGAGACGCCCGTCTCGTGGCCACTCTGCCATGTGCCGAACCACGATGAGAACAACGACGTCTCGACAACGTCTACGACTACTCGCCGTCACGATCTGAAGAATCGCCGATAAGCGAAGAAAGCGCCAACCAGCAGGATCGCGATGGAGTTGCCGATCAGAAACCAGCGCATGATTGGCTGCGGTTTCGGTCGAACCAGGATCGCCTGTTGATCCGCTTGCCTGGTTCCGACGAGACGTTGATTCAGCGCGACCTCTTTGTTTCGCAGCGTCTCTGCGGGAGTCTGTCCGACGGCGAACCCCACGCCTCCTTTTCGCTCGCCGGTTTGAACGGCCTCCGTGTCGTCCACGATCTGCGTTCCCGGTTGGGTGTAGTTCAAAACAAACTGTTCCGCCGGCACAGGTTCGCCGCTCAGTTTCTGAACCTCCACCACCTCCGTTAAAAACGAATCCTCGAACAGAAACGACAAGGTCTCCATATCGTTGGAGATGTGACCGGGTCCGCGAAATTCGAGACGAAAGTACCTCTCGAACTCGTGGATCTCGCTCTCCCAATGGCGCGGCAGCCAGACCGGGCGATTCGGCAGTTTCTCGAATTCGCTGCTCTCACACCGCACCAGCAATCGGTCTGGATCGTACCATTCCTCGCGCCGCCGCAACGCATAGTTCATCGCGGGATCCAGGTAATAAACGTGCCGCCTGGTCGCCGGAAGACTCCGCTGCTGGTTGATGTTCTCGATCAAATCCATTTGCTCACGGACCGTGAATTGAGCTTCGAGCTGTAATGGCTTCCCGTCAGGACCGTCGACCGTCATCGTGCGGGAACGGATCCTGGCCAGATCCACGGCGTCGGCCCGACGTTTCGCGCCGTTTTCGGCCATCACCTCAATCTTCACGTGAGGACGATCGTCCAGCACAACATTCTCCACCGAGCGAAGTTGTCCGCCTTCCCGCAATAGCGCGAGCAGATCAGACTGAGGCTCAAGCTCCGTCAGCTCTTCGCCATTCTGTCGAAACGAGAGTCCCGAAAATCTCTTGAAATACGGATAGTGCGTGCTCGACATGACAAATACCGGCATCTCACCGATCCGTCCGCGAGACTTGGACTTCTTCGTCAACCGGGCCGGGGGTTCCGGGGCGTCGTAAATCATTCCTCGATACTGATTGGTTCCGTCAAAACTCCATTCGATCGTCGAATCAATCTGCTTCTCACGACGGCCCGGTGGACTGCTCACCGATTTCGTCGACGCGTAAAAACGTCCCTCCTGCCAGATCGCGCACTGCGGTAACTTATTGAACATCCACGGCAGCTCGCTTTCAGGCGACATCTTCAGCCATTCAAACGTCTCTTGCTCGCTGATTCGGCTCTTGACCTGCCGCGTATAGCGAACCGTGATCGGACTGAGCTGTTTCGCATTCTGTTCCAACGCGGCCTGAACCTCGGCAGGCAGCGCAAGACCGGCAGCCGCCTGCGGAAGCTTGACGGCCACATCCGCCTTCGGCTGCACCGACGGGATCTGCAGCCCCAGAGCCGCGCCCGCCACAACGACCAGCGACACGGCGGCCACTTTCAGATTCACGAGTAACATCGATTTCATGGTCCCCTGGGCCAGAGCGGTCACCTTTGAGGAGGCCAGGCCCACCGGTACCGCCTGTCCGGCCGACAACATACCCGCGGTCTGCACGGTAGAAGCGGCCAATGTCGCCGGTACGGCGGCCGAAGCGGCGTTCTGAGAAATCAACACCGCCAATGCCCCCGCCGGCAGGGCAAAGCCATGCCGGGCCAGCCGTTCGGCCAGAATCGCACGCGCTTTGTTCAGCCGCGTCGCCAGCGTCCCCTGCGACCAACCCAGTTCCGTCGCGGCCTCTTTCAATGTGCTGCCGCCCAGATCACACAGCACGATCGCCGCCCGGTACTTCTCCGACAACCGGTTCAATTCCAGGTCCAGGATCGGTTCCAGATCGGACCAGGCCCCCGGTTCCGCCGAGACGGGTTCGTTCGCGGCAGACATCGGTGTCTCCTTGACGCGCCGTTGATTCAAGGATTTTTTGGCTCGTAATGAAACGTGATAGGCCACGCGATACAGCCAACTGGGCAGGACGTCAGAATTCCTGACCGAAGCGGCTTTGCGCGAGAGAATCAAAAACGTCGCCTGGAACGCGTCTTCCGCATCATGATGATTGCCAACCACACGACGGCAGACACCATAAACCAGCGGACCGTACACGCGAACCAGTTCCGCAAAAGCCGCCTCGTCGCGCCGCCTGGCAAAGTCGTCCAGCAATTGCGAACCGGTCACATCAGCACCCTTTGCCGCTCGCACACCCACCACGCGTTCCTTCGCAATCAGGGTTTCAGGCGGGTGACTCACGTCGATCGACTTTCATTCCGTGGAAAATGGCTGATGGGCACGCAATCCGGCAGGCCACAAGACAAACGCGCCACTGCAATTTCTCGTCCGTCATGGCCGGTTTGTCCTCGCCCGAAGATTGCGGCTACTTATTGATCCCTGGCGGCGGCCCTTTTTATTTCGGAATCTCATCTTTCCGACGATTTTCCGACAAATTTCCATCGTTCGCTCGGTCGAAAGACGCGGCCGGTCGCCCCGCGCAATGCTTTAACTCACCACCCCAAAGTCCCAAACTGTGCCACTGCTTCTCGAAGCAGTGCTCTTCCATTCGGCGTTACGGTGAGAGGTCCTTGATGAACCTGCGGGAAAAACCCACTACGTCTCCGTAGACTCCGCTGCAGTGCCACAGCCCACTCACGTTTCGCATCGCGCCCTGAACCGCGGCATCGTCCGTTCCGAAATTCATCCAACTGGCCACGACTTCCACAACAACGCCATCGCCACGTAGGTCGAGTTGTTCAGACTATGACCGATCACGCACGGCCAGACGGAGCCGCAGCGAGCGGCGATCCACCCATAGGGCATCGTGAATAAGGTCACCACGACAAAGGGGATCATGTCAAACTCGAAGCCGCCTTCAGTTGACCAGTTCACGGCGTGTCCCAACCCGAAACAGACCGAGATCGCCAGCCACCACCATCCCAGTTGAGCACCCGCAATCTTCCAGGGACTGCCCATCGCCGTACTCAGCAAAGCCGGCAGGATGGCTCGGAAAACCGGTTCTTCCGCCAGACTCGGCATCAGCAGTTGATAAGCCAGCGTCTCTGCATTCACGGTCATTTTGGGATCAAAGGCCGCCAAAGAACCCAAGATGGTACAGTAAATCAGAAAGCCCAACACCGGCAGCGTCGAGTCCTTTGAGGGCAAGGTGAGCAGCCCCGACTTTCGCAGGATTTCCCGCGGAAGCAGGCCAGCGATGACAGCGACCGTGACGATACAGGCCAGCTTTCCGGTCCAGTTCCAATGCAGCCAATCAGGCGGCGCGATGCCAAAAATCGAATCCACACTCGTCGCCAGATCGTTCAGAAGCATCACCAACGCACTGCAGCCGACCAACTTCCAGCGATTGGGCACGTGCGAGTTTCGCAGCCCCATCATCACCAGCGGCGAAGCCCCCGCCAGCAGAGCCAGTTCCCGCACCACGACCCCGTAAATCTCTGTCATATTCATCGTGAGTTTGATTCACCGTTGAAGGGACTGTGCAGAAGAGTTTTCCGTTCTCAGGCGCGGCCGTACTTCTCAAGGCTTCAGCCCGCCAACCGAAACGTTCTTCAATCGAAACATTCTTCACCGTGCCACTGTTTCGGAGTCTTCGAAGAAACCGTGCTCTTCCGTTCGATGCTGCGAAGGAATCCACGATGAACTCAAGACCAAAACCGACTGCTTCTCCGCAGTCTATACAAAAGACTCAGCAGCAATGCCACAACCCCTAAGCCCGTTTCGCAAAAGTTGGTTTCAGCAGATCCAACGTGTAGATCGCGCTGGGCAGTACTTCGCACTCCGCCCAGCAACCGGGACAGCGTTTCACCCAGGCTCTCTGTTCGGTGGCAATCAGGCTGCCCCACACGTCCCGAAAAGTTTGTTCACGCAGATTGCCCACCACCCGACTATTGAACTGGCACGTCGGGACATCGCCATTCGGAAAAATTCGCAGATGGGCATTCAGGGCCACACATTTCGGATTCGGCGTTCCGCGTTTTTCGAGCAACCGATTGCGAATGCCCCGCAGGTAATAACGTTTCGCTAAACGTTCACCAAACGGCAGCAGTTTCACATCCTGTTCGACTTCGTCCAACAGATCGCGAAGATTTTGATCGGTGAACTCGCCGAACGTCGAGAATTGTCCGACTTCCGTGGGCGCGACATCAACGTCACGTTCCATGTTGTACGTCGCGCTCATGTCGTAGGCCATGACCACATTATTGTGAATGCCCAAGGGACGCAGAACTTCCCGCAATTGTCGGTAGTGATCAACCCCCTCCGCGTCCACGATGGTCTGATTGACGCCCAGCCGCAGCCGCAGCGATTTTTGCCGGGGGGCCAGAGCCCGAATTGTCTCCATCACCATGTTCCAGGCCTGTGTACTTCCGCGTACGTGGTTATGCTTCTCGCCGACTCCATCGATGGAAACGAGCATCTGCAACGGCACGCGGCGATCGCGCTGCTCACAATAGGCCACCACGCGATCCGTCAAAAAGCCGTTCGTCGTGATGTGCAGCATCAACGGCTTGAGTCTTTGTTGAGCGATCTGACCGATCTCCGCCAGGTCACGGCGAACGAACGGCTCTCCGCCCGTCAATCGGACCGCATCCATGACGGGCAACTGACTGAAGATCCGATCAACTTCGTCGAGGGAAAGATCTCCCTTGGCCGGCATCTTCCAGGAATCGCACATGATGCAGCGGGCATTGCAGCCGAATGTCACCGTGTAGGTCAAAAACCTGGGCAGAGCCACCTGGTGATTTCGATTTCGATAAACGCTACGCAGAAAAGAGACAGTGCGGGCAAGCATTTGATCCGTTCCTTGCAAACAAAGGAAACTCAATTCCGACAGGCGGGGGAAAACGTGGTGCGGAAACGGCCAATTGTCACTCATTCAAGCTGTCACGGAATCGGCGGCGGTGACTTAACCGACGATCAAGCGACCCGTGCGACATCCAGCGGAACTTGAACAGGCCGGGGCAAGTGACGACGGATCGCCGCGAGAGCGGCCGCGTTACCGATCACCGCTTCGGGCTCAATCTGCTCCCGCAAGATCGGGACTTGATCGAGGAATTCCGTCAGTTGCTCCTCGGTGAAAACGGACGCATCCCGGCTGACGCCATAGCCCGTCTGAGCGAGGAAGTGGCCATTGATCGACTGCTCGAAGTTGCCTTCTTCCGGTAAGGCCAGCACGGGCTTTCTCAGGCACAAGGCTTCACCGACCAACTGGTTTCCGGCATTCGAAATCAACGCGTGACAGTGAGCCAGATCCTCGAAGAATCCCGTTTCATTGACTTCAAAATAATGAAGATTTCCATCTCGCGGCAGTGCTCCCAACCCGTAAATCTTGATCTCACGGCCAGAGCGGCGAAGGGCTTCCATCAAACGGGGCGGTGCAAATCGCCGCAGGTAGACCAGCAGATGACGCTGGTCGGAAGGACGAACATGCCACAATTCGCGACGCAACATCACTCCGACCGACGTGACGTGCCCCACGTCGCGCCGCAGGCGAGTGGAGAAAAATGACGAGACAATCGTTTCGCGCTGGCCGGTGTAGAACAGGTTGATGGACGACGCGATGGACTTCGCTTTCAGCCACAGCGGCCAGGGCAGTGACGACAGATCGAATGTGGTGAGAAAATGCTGATGATCGAAGCTCACAAATGGCAGTCCCAGTCGACGAGCCGCACGCGGCAGAACAGGTTCAAAGTCGGTCATGATCAGGTCGGGCTGCTCATCACGTAACAACCGTTCCATCGATGTCACCAGGTGAGGAAGATTTTGAAGATAGGGCAGGCTTTGCCAAATCGAATGCAGATAGCTGACCCGCCGTTGTCGATAGCAAAACTGCAAGCCGGGAATCCGCCGCACGTCAACATCGGTCGCGTCCTGATAGACATGATCCAGGAATTCATACGCAATGTGCGGAGCAAACAGCACAACCTCATGTTCGCGCCGCAATTCTTCGACAATGGTCCGCACGCGTACGGCATGACCACGCCCTTCACCCGCCACGCTATAGAAGATCTTTCCCATGATCGGTTCCCTGGACCTGAGGAAATTGGGACGCGTGCCCACGGTCCGGCACGCAACAAGCTGCGGAACATCTGCGACCGAATGCGACAATCGTTGCGGGTCAGTGGAGGGATCCCCTCCACGATGTCCGCGGCCTTTTTTCAACGACGATTAACGAAGCTGGCCTGCAAGATTTGCAGGCCAGACGGCTTGGAACGGTGCGATCACTTCCGGTCGAGCAACAGGCACCGACGCGGCCAAATGCTCTGTCGGAACCAGGCATTCAGGCGGTTCCGCCGCCTGCGGTGGCCATTGAGGCTCGCGACGCAGCAACTGCGATCGATTTCGGGACCATTCGACCAGTTCCAATTCACCGGACTCGTATTCGACCAACGCCGAACAATGCTCGACCCAGTCACCGGTATTGCAGTAGACGATGCCGCGATAGCGATCCAAACGCGGAACGTGGATATGTCCGCAAATGACGCCGTCGCAATGGAGCTCCTTCGCATGACAGACCAGTCGGTCTTCAAAATCGCTGACGAACCGAACGGCTTGTTTGGCCCAGATCTTCACGCGCGTGCTGAAGCGACAATCAGCCAGACGCAACCCGCTGCGGACCCAATTCACCAGACCGTTCGCATGAACCAGGCTGTCATAGCCGTACGCGCCGATCACAGAGAGCCATTTTGCGCGACGCTCAACGTCATCGAATTTGTCGCCGTGAATCACGACGAATCGGCGGCCGTCCGCCGTGCGGTGAACGAACTGGTCCGCAACGGTCACGAAGCCAAAATCGTGCAAATAGTCACGCAGGAATTCGTCGTGATTGCCAGGTGCATAACAGATCCGAGTCCCTTGCGTCGCCAGCTGCACAAGTCGCTGGAAAATCCGCACATAGACCGCCTGCCAGTGCCAGCGTCGCTTGAGCCGCCAGCCATCAATAAAGTCGCCGACAAGATAAAGTCGTTCGACTTCGATTCCTTCCAGGAACGCGAGAAATTCTTCCGCTTGCGAATAGCGGCACCCCAGATGAACGTCACTCACGAACAGAGTGCGAAGCCGGCGTGGCGCCGTGCCCGCGGAAATCGGTAAAGGCATGGGGAGCATCCTTTCTCACGGCCCAGGATTGAAAAACCCACCGGGGTCTGTGATCCATGACCCCGTCCGCCAAAATCTCCTCGTCCTCGTCGGTCATCATAAGAAAAGTTGTGTATCTCCGATGAACGCTCCGTGAATAAATCGAGAAAACCGATTTCTCGAGGGGAAAAGATTGCTTGGCGGCCACGAAGTGGCACTGCTCAAGACTTCCAGTCGCCAAAGACAAAGTCACAGGCGTGATCGAACTCGTTCCACTACTCTCGGGACACGGAAGTACTCGGCCAATCCCCCAGCAACGTCTTCATCGCGTCCCGGCCAACGTCGGACGATGCCCAGCCCCGCAGCCAGCCGTCATGGTTGATTTCGACCAGGAATGCTCCCGTATTGGGCAACAGGTAGGCGTCCCATTGAAAGGCGAGAACCAGTAAAAGAATCGCTTGCAGATCCGGTAACTGCGACCGGTCACACACATGAGCGGGTGACTCCCAGGCACTCCGGTATTCGGAGGACTTCGCCCTGAGACCGCTCAGCAAGCTGCTGCCGATCGCCTCGTATTCTGGACTCCAGAAATCCCAATCCGAAAGGACAAGCAGATATTCGCTGGCCGCATCAAAACCATCGGCGAACGTCAACACCAACGAAAGCCGAATTTGAGCCAAGGCCTCGGCAGGCACCATGATCGCCACGGCGTCTCCCACGGGAGCCACCAACCGCAACCGAGGCATCACCGAACGCTCTTTCGGCAACAACCTCACGCCCTTGTCGGCACACCACTCAGCAACTTCGTCGCAGGTCAGAACTTTCATCGCGCACGTCCTGCAATTTGATCAGGCGAATCACAGGTCTCGAACTGTGATCGGAACTCCACCAGGCGAAGACGATACCAGCATCCCCAGGTCGTTGCGCGGACAGTCCACCGTCGCATGATGGTCAGTCTCAGGCGAAGTGGCACTGTTCAAGACTTCCACTCGCCCAAGACAAAGTCCCGAACTGTGCCACTGCTTCTCTGAAGCAGTGGCACAGTTCGATGCTGCGGTGAAGGATCCGCGATCAACCCGCGAGAAACACCCACTGCTGTTCCGCAGACTCAGCAGCAGTGCCACGGCCCTCTGTGCGGAGTCGTTTTCTATTCTCCGCCGCGCCGTCTCGATCATCGTCATCGGTCGCTATTGCTGAAAGATGCGGACGGCCAACCGTTTGCCGTCGGGTGAGTAACTGGGATCGTCAATCATGCGATCGGGTGGCTGATTGGGCAGTACGACGGGCGCGGTCTTGTTGGCCACATCCACTCGAAACAATCGAGGATATTGCCGACTGCCGGGGTCAGGCATGCTCATCAATATCTCTTTCCCGCTGGGATGCCAGGTCACGGTGGGATGAATCGTTCCTGCATACAGAATCTCGCCGCCGAAACTTTCCCCACGAGCGTCGACCGTCGCGAGCACCGGCTGGTTCTCTTTGGTCATCGCTTTGAACGCAATCCGTGAACTGTCCGGCGACCAACTGAAATTCCAGAAAATCTGCTTGTAAGTGGGCGACCCCAGATCAAAGAGCGGTTCAACGGTCCCTTCAATCACGCTGTAGACGAACAGGTTCCCACCACCGGCATAAGCAATCCGAGTCCCATCGGGCGACCAATCGACACCCCAACCATGCCGGTCGATCTGAATTTTCGATTCCAGGTCGTTGACGTCCGCCATCCAGACCCCTTTGTCACCCATCGACGAATGCCGCATATAAGCCACGCGATTCCCCTTGGGCGACAACGACGGCATGATGCCCGACCCCAGATCCCGCCAATCGGTCCCATCCGAATTGACCAGAATCAAATGCCCATCAGAAAACTGCTCACCGTTTTGAGACTTCCAGGCATCAAAGGCAATCTTCTGGCCATCCTGCGACCAGCAGGGCGAACCATGCGACTGATATTCCGGAATCACCACGAGCCGTTTGAGCTCTGATCCATCGGCATTCCCCACAAAGATCTGAACCCGATATTCCTCCCCATCCGCCGCCCGGGCCTCGAAGCCGCTGATAACCGGAGAGAGAATCACTCCGCCCAGAACCAAGAGCATCCCAACGGACCACGAACCAGTACAACTCGAACATCGGCCTGTCATCATGTGGCTCCAGCAGTAGAGGTGACGTCGAACGAGTTTTGGACAAATCGAAGCAGCCAGCGAGTGTTGCTGACGAGGTCACAGCGATCAAGAAACCCTGCGCGGCATCTTGCGTGCGCCGATGCGCGACATCTTAATGCTATCCCATTCTCCGCAACAATGCTTCCTATACAATGTAGCGCTCAATACGACCGTGCCGCACGTTATCGCGCCGCATTCTTTATCAGCATCCGCCGCCGCGTGTCCTATTTTGCATTGACTAATGCGGATCAACTATTTATCACTGCACATACATTTACTGCAGTCACTGTTGCTGACGCTCGGTGTCTATGGAAAGACCACACTTGGGCGGTCATCTTTTTGTGCATGATACCAGTGGTGCGCCCGGAGGCCGCTCCGCCGGAAATCGCCTTTGAAAAACGGGATGCGACCATGGCTCTTTACAAACATCAAGGCTTTCTCGCACACACGACGGACGCAGCTTTCGATAAGACGCACCATCCGGGATATCCTGCACCGTATGCGGGTATCTATAGGTGCACCAGCTGCGGACACGAAATTGCCATCGCGGACGGACACACACTTCCACCGCAGAACCATCACCAGCACCAACCGGACGATGGGCCAATTATGTGGCAAATGATAGTACACCCTCAGAGTGTGCAATAACGATCTAAGTACGATCTAGACGCCTTGCGCGATTGTCAACTGTCGCGTCTAGAGTCGAAATCGGCCTACCGATGATCGGTTTGGAACGCGCCACGCCCGATCGTATCGCCGCGACTTGACGTAGTTTTGTTGTGCTTTCACTTGTTGAAGTTTCATTTTCCCCCTTGTTTCATGAGACGTTCATGTACCGCGTCACATTGAGATTTTCCTTTAACGATGACACGAATTCGGCAGTGCGAAACACGCTTGAGCCGATCCTCAGGGCGCAGGGTCACGGACTACAGGGCACCGGATTTGCAAATATATCTACCGGAACTTGGCAATCAACTAACATGAGTTTATTTTCTGCCTCGCTTATTTTAAGCCAGTTGTTCGACGTGTTGCACGATCCCGTCCATTTGGCCAACGCTGGCCCCAAGTTCGCGGTCGATCACCTGTGGCTTTACATCGAAAAGGCGTGATTCACCATATGGTCACTCCCATGCTTCGCCCAGCATGAATACGGACGTCAAATTCGCCGAAAACGCAGATCTACGCCGGCACGCCAAATTCGTCGTCGGTTTGCGCATACAACTCAACGGAAACGTGACCTGGAACCTCCGCAGCGAGGCGCGGCAGCAATTCGGCGGTTCTCTTCCATAGGCTATTTGAAAGCTGATCGTGGTCACCTTAAATATTAGATACGGCGAACATAATTGGGCTCCTCACAATAGATTTTAATTCTGAACAGGTAACAAACAATGCGAAGAAAAAGCGGCATCTTTCTTGCGACTGGTTTTATCGCTGCGTTACTCACTATCGAATCGACATCCGTATTTGCAGACGGGATTTCGTGGGAAGCCGTTTATCCTCGAATGAAAAGAATAGGACTAGCCGCCGCCGGTCGCGCCGTCGAAAGTGGAATTGAGAGGTCTTCGTCATCGAAAGATCTTAAGGAGTGGTTAGCGGGAACTTTGGGAGACGGCCTTAAGGCAGGGCTCGGCCATCTGGCGCAGGAGGGGCTCGATCATATTTTGTCGACATTCGAATCTGCGGGGGATTACGAATCATCTCGTGCAATTCACCAACTTCGGTCGTCGATTGATTCAAACACCACACCGGCGGAGTACGACGCAATCCTTGCTCGGATCAATACGACGATGGCGGACCACGAAGCACGGCTTCAAGACCTTGCACTGACGGCTGCGGAAAACCGCGTATCGATCAATGAGATCAAAAGGCAACAACTGGAGCTTCGTGAAAGATTCGAATCGTCCCTCGTGCGATTGGATCTCGAAATTGCTCGAATTAAAGGTAAACAGGAAGATTTGGAACGAAAAATTCAGGCCGAGGCAGCGGAGCGACTGAGATCAAACCAAAACTTGCAATCGGCACTCCGAAGGACTAAGGAAGGCTTGGAAAGGCAAGTTCGCGACGAGGCGGCAGAACGCCAGCGGGCAGACGACAATCTAAAGGCTCAGATTGATCTGACGAAAGATGATGTCAACAAACTCTTTGCGCTCGTTTCCCCCGAGACGCGACGGAGTACCGCGGCCCGCCTGGCGAGTGGCGGAGCAATACAGCTATTGGCCAATGGCAACGTCGTTGACGCAACTAGGTCTCTGCAGCTGGCCGTAGCGTACGACAAAGTTTCAGAAAAACACGCCGATCCTGGCTCCCGATACTACCTCGCGGTTGCGTATCGCAGAACTGGGGATAACACCAAAGCGGAAGAAATGGTGATGGAGGCAATCGCAGCGGAGCGATTCCGAGCGTTGCCTCGTTGGTATTACAGACTGACCGAACGCTTCCAGGGGGAAGACCGATTATGGGTTGAATCGTTTCGCCAAGACCCGCGATTCGGAGTTCGAGCGCCCAGAGAAGTCGTCTTGCTCGATCAAAAATGATATGGACGCCGTTAGGGGCCGCCTACGCACGTTGGATAGTTGATATTTGAACTCGCTCTGACCGAGCGGACCAGGAAAGCGGTGACAGGAACCCAATCCAAGAATCACGAGCGCGATATCTCGATCTGAATCGTGGGAATGCCTGTCGTGAGCGGCTTCAAACACATCAACGGCGCCACCCTGGCCGCTCGCACTGATCGCAGGCGGGGTGGCACCACTCAAGACTTCAACTCGCTAAACCGAATGTCCTAATCCTCCTCTGCAAGCACTCGATGTGATATTCGACAGGCTCCAACTCGAGTCGGATACCTCCGTGCTGAAATGTCCGCTCGTGGAGGCGAACCTTTTGCCTTCATGGTTGGATCAGATTCAAACGTAACCTGTATCTGATCAGTCTGGACGACCGGCACCAATGTACCCGTCCTATTCATTCCGCCGAGTCAATAGCCGAATTGCCAACAGCTCCGATCGTCCCACCGCTTCCGTCAAGTCGATCACCTCGCCACTCTGGGCATCTTCTGTGCGCATTTTGCGTCCTGACCGTACCGCATTCGAAATGAAACCCGCTTTCCTCGCAGCGGAGGGAGAGGCCTACGTTGAAGGCATTTCCGGACCGGCGGACCGGCGATTTTCGACTTTTTTTGGGAAAAATAAAAAAATAAAACACATCTTGCGTGGCGACAAATTTTCCAGTACTTATGTTTTCAGACCGTCAGTATGTGACTGATGATCAAGAAGCGGATGGCCGCAGGGAACGAAAACACGTGGGTTGGGAATCGAAAACCGTTCCTCGCGAGCACGGTTCGGCGATGCGTAACCCATCAGGCGACGCGAAGGAAAATCATGCGGGAATTGAGTGGGACTTTGGAACGGTCGGAAGATCTGCTGTGTTTGTCGGAGGTCGCTCCGAAAGCACTGGATTGGGTTTGGGGTGGGGTCATTCCCGCCGGAAAGCTGACGCTGATCACCGGGGAACCGGGGGTGGGCAAAAGTCTGTTCATGCTGGATGTCGTCGCGGCGGTGACTCGGGGCAATCGGGGACCGCACGAGAAAGAGACTGGATCGCCGGGGGCGGTGATGTTGTTCTCGGCCGAGGATGATCTGGCGACGACGGTTCGGCCGCGGTTGGAGGCGGCCAAGGCCGATTTGTCGCGGGTGTATGCTCCGAAGACGAACGGTCGACGTCCGGTGGACGCGGCCGCGGATCACCCAGGCAATCCTTGGGAATCTCATTTGGAGCTGCTCGAAGGGGAATGGCGGCGACTGACAGAGGCACAGGTTGATGTGCGGATGATTGTGATCGATCCGCTACGGGCATTGGTGGAAGCGCACGAAAAAGAACAGGTGATCGGAAAAATCACCGCGCGACTGGCTGAGCTGGCGGTGCGGACCGGGGTGGCCATCGTCATCGTCGCCGAGCTGTTGCTGTTGGCGATCCGGAAGAACGCCTCTCGTCGCTCGGCGGCCGGAGTTCTCACGAGGGGAGCTCGATCGATCTGGAACGTGACTCAAGATGACGAGGATCCGAATCGACGATTGCTGTTACCGGTCAAAACGAATCTGTGTGAGGGACGGTCGGGTCTGGCGTACGCCATTGAAGAGGGGGCTCTCAAGTGGGAGGACCATCCGGTGCTGCTGAACGGGCATCGTTGCATCCCCACCGCCAAACCCGGTGCGCCGAATTCAGCGGATGACGATCTTCCCGGTGAATTGAATCGAGCCATCAATTGGTTGCGGAGCGAACTGATTGAACGGCCGGTACTCTCCAACGTCATCTTCCAGGATGCCGCCAAAGAACATATCAGCGAAAGGACCTTGCGGCGCGCGTTCCATAGCGCCGGCTGCTTCGCCTGGAAGGACCGGTTTTCCGGACGATGGTACTGGAGGCTGACTGGCAAACACATTACTTGGAAACCGGGACAGGATCGGTAGCCCCGCATCCCGGTGAATCCCAGCGCGACCGCATTCCGCACGGGGAACGGGGGCATTGCTGCTGAGTCCTCAGAGCAGCAATGAGATTTACTCAACGCTTGGTCGAGGATCTCAATTGCGGCATCGTGGCAGCGAAGAGCACGACGTGATCCAGGGCGCTCAGGCCGTGGCCTTGCGCATCGTCGTGCGCCGGAAAGACGACGAACAATGTCCGGACTCACGAAACACAATAAAACAGGGAACTTGGCCATGTTTGCCAAACCGAAAACCGCACCAAACGCTACAAAACAGGGATGTTTGCCAACTTGGCCAAGCAAATTCGCAAAAAACCGTGCTGGCCGCTGCGAACGTTTTTTGTGTGGTGAATGTGCGGGGGACCGTGAATCCGCCAAGGACCGATCTTCGAATGGGAATTCGGGATTGGAATTCGAATTCCAAGTTGTGCCACTGCTTCTCGAAGCAGTGCTCTTCCTCTGAGGGCGAAAGAAGTCACGTACCAACAACGGAATCACCGAACACAAGATCAACCAGATCGACCGATGATCAAAGGCCAAGACAAAGGCCAAGACACTGCTTCGAGAAGCAGTGGCACACAGAATTCCAGACACCCAGACGTCCTATCCGGACAACAAGTCTTCCGTCTCGGGACGCCGATTGAAGATCTTCGAATTCGAAGTTGTGCCACTGC
>CAIQIR010000132.1 GCA_903871875.1 uncultured Schlesneria sp. | reverse complement strand
TCCACGCATTTTGGCGGCTACTCATCGATCTCATACACAAAAACCAATGTCAGCCGCGAAACCCGGCTCCGGTTTTCATCTGAATCGACGCACCCCGTCCGCGGAAAATCAGCCGGGCCTTTTTTCAGGGACGACTATTTATTCACCTTGATCCACAACAACAAAGAGACCTATCGATTGCTCAAAAAGCTGTCGATGCGTGCGGATGCCGACTGGGCCATCAAGTCACTCTATCTGTCGTCACTCTCAGGTCGCGGCCTCGATCCCAACCAACCCGACACATCCGAGGAAGAAGAACCCGAGGATGAAAACCAGCCGCGGCAGCCGAAATTGACCCTCCTCACCAAAGAGGAATTGGATCACGTTGTGGCTTGCTACAAAACGATTGAAACGTCCACAGAACGGGCGAACAGCGGGCAAACCTACTTGCAAATCATGTTCGACGAACTGAAACGCGGCGGTCGCAAAGACGAAAGCGAGAAGCTGTTCAAAGAGGCCCTTGAGGCGGCGAAAGAACCTCAGCAGGTGGCCGCACTGCTGTCGATGGTCTTACAACGCAACGATTATGAATCGGCGCTAGTACTGCTCGATCGACTGGCGGAATTCAAAACCGATCCGACAGCCAACACACCCACGACTTCGGGCCGCGTGACGATTAATGCCAACACAGCCAATACCTACTACTCAACGCCCGATTACCAGTCGCTGATTCTGGCTCAATTGATGGACAAGCGAGCCCAGAAAAAGGCCTACGGCGATGTCCTGGCACTGTGGGACCGGTATCTGCCCGCCGCCGTGGCGCGTCGCGAACAACAACAGTCGACAAGCGCCGTCAATCGAAAACGTAATCCGCAACAGGCCCAGTTTCAGCAACGAGCCTACGCCCAAATCTGGCGCAACAACAAACAACAGTACGAGAATCTCGATTTCCCGACCCCGAATGAAATCTACGATCAGCCGACGATTCAAATGCTGCGGCAGACATTCGCGATCTACAAGGACGCGGATTCACTGAAGGAACTGCTGGAACATTTCCAGAAAATGATCGTCGATCCGAAGACGCCACCCACTCACAAGCCGTTCTGGCAATTTGGACTGGGCTATCTGCACTGGTGGCTGGACGACAAAGACGAGTCGCTGAACGCGCTGAAAACCGCGACCGAGGAACTGGCTGACAATCAAGCGATGAAGTTTGAACTGGCTCGACTGTACGAGCGGCGGGGTGAACATGATCTGGGTCTGGAAATTATCGATTCGATGGCGGCCGCCGATCAGCAGTCTCTGCAAAAGCGCGAGATCACCGCGCTACGCATGGCGGTGAACAGCGGCAACATCGAACGGGCACGGCTGGCCGCCGATCGACTGTTCGGGTTGAGGCTCGATTCCAATCTGCAAATACAACTCGCGCAGCAGATGCATCAACTGGGCATGCATGAACAGGCGGAAGCGGTGTTGGCCCGGGCCGGACGACAGGCCGGCAACAAGACCGATGTGTTGTCGAACCTGATGCTGCAGTACCAGTCGCAGGGAAAGAATGAAGTCGCCACGCAGATCGCCCATCAACTACTGCGACGATCGGGGGGCGGCAAGGGCTCCGCGAACATCAACACCGTCATGGTGGTCGGAGGTGTTCGTTCCACGGCCCAGCGCGGCGACGCCATGCGGCAACAGGCCCTGACCGTGTTGAAGCGATCGGGCAAGCTGCCCGAAATGATCGCCAAGGTTGAAGGTCAGCTGAAATCGGCTCCCAAATCGCAGCGGCTGATCGAAACATTGATCGAGTACTACATGGCCAACGGCGACACAAAGAAAGCCGGCGAACTGACCGCGAAAATTGCCGAAACAAAACAGGACGATCCGCAGTTCCGCTACAACCTCGGCCAGCAAATGATGCAGCAGGGCAAGAACAAAGAGGCGGTGGAACATTTCAAGGTCGCGATCAAGAAAGATCCGCGATTGATGCGAAACAACTTCTGGCAGGTGATGAATTCGTTCGAGAATGCGGACAAACTCGATGACCTGGCGACGATCTTCGACGAGCTGGATCTGAAAGCGTTTCGGCAAAATCCCTGGGAGCTGACCAACATGATCAGCAACATGTCGTATCGCGACAAAACCAAGGAACGCGCCATTACGCTGTTCAAACGCGCCTGGAAAGATCTGCCCGAAAATCGTTCGCAGTTGTTACAGAATCTGAACAACGACATCTTCTGGAAAATGCCCGAGATCTACGGCTATGCCGTCGAGGGCCTCATTCCGCAAGAAGACTCCGTGATCCAGAACGAAGGCTGGGCCGGATTCGGCCAGATCCAAAACTGGGGCAACGACGATGGCAAGATCGTCACCCTGATCACCCGCGTGCTGACCATCGCCGCCACGAATCGCAAACTGGAAGAACTCAAGAAAAAGGTCGACGACGCCCGCGGCAAAATCAAAACTTGGACGGGCGGCAAAGCGTTGTCCGCACTGATCGACCTGCGTCTGGGCAAAATCGAGGAAGCCAAAGCGGCCTTCGAAAAAATGCTGCCAACCTTCAAAGGTCGGCAGCAAGGAACGTACACGATCTGGGAAATCTCCCAGGAACTGGCCGCGCACGAATCCTGCGTCGACCTGGCAACACGCTATCTGGAAGCGGCCTGTAAAGATCCCGAAGCCACCTCAATGAATGGCTTTCAATACTCTCCTGCCAAGCCGCTGGCGGGACTCTACAAACGACTGGGACGCAAGGATGAAGCGCGGCGGATCTATGTCGACGCGGGCAAAGTTGGCCCGTCACGTCGCCAGGGAAACGAAGGTTATGAAGCCTATCGCCGCTATGAAACCATGTCCTCGCTGGGAAATGAACTGAATAGTCTCGGCTATCCGGTCGACGCGATTCGCATTTATCAGGACCAGTTGGCTCGGACCGAGGACTACGCCGCGGTGACGCAGTGGTACGGCGGTGGATCGAACGGAGCCACCCAAGCCAATCGGATGAAGAATAAACTCGAAGGCGGGTTCCAGACTGCGCTGAAGAATCTGCGACCCGAATTGCTACCCGAGCTGTTGGCCAAACCGCCCGCCGATAAGAAACCCGGTCGCGAAGGTTCGACAGCGGATCCGGCCAGTCCCGCCGCCGGTACGACCGATCTGGTCTTGTTGATCGAATCACGCGATCTGAACAAGACACAACTGTCGAGTGCGCTCGGAACGCTGGTCACCAAAATCATGACCACCCCGGAAATGGTGGCTCAGACAAAATCGGCGCTCGCGGAGGTTCACGCCAAGCGGCCGGAGGATCTTTCCGTCCTGATTCTCGCGGTTCAGGTCGCCCTCGCCGACAAAGAAGCGAGCGCCGCCACGGGCGCCGTGGAAGAACTGGTCGCTCTGGTCGACCGAACCCCCTTGGAACCGGCTCCGGCGAAAGGCGGGTTCACGACCAAACAACGCGAAGCCGCCCTGCAACAAGCCGGACTGTGGCTGGTGGCTCGCGACTGCCTGAAGCATCCGTCGCTGTGCGCGGCCGGCACAAAATTGGGTGAGCGCGCCCTGGACGCCGCTCGGCGACAAACCGACCATGGCTATTCCCTGGCGATCCTGCGGGAATGGGGACAGATTGCCGTGGACACCGGAGACAAGGCCACGGCAGAACGCCGGTGGACAGAGATGCTGGAAGTGATCATCCCCAAGCCGGTGGAGAAGCCGAAGAAAGCGGAAGACGGGACAACCAGCGCGAGGGAACGACCATCGCAGAACGTCGCCGCTCGATCCAACGAGGCAACTTTCGATACCCGGCGGAGTATTCGTTCGGAACGGGCGGCAGCATTGGCTGAAGGCCGCGCAGCGGTCTTCACAACTCCCGCGGTGTCACGGTGGGATCTGATTCTGGCTCCTGCCTTTTGGAGTCAGGGGGCGGGCATTAGCCTCTCAGGAGGAGCGGCAACACCTGCCCCCGCGCCTGCCAAAAGCACAATTGTCACGGTCGCCCAATTCAGCCAGGCCGCCGAAATTGCGACGATGGCAGTGGAAAATGGACTCAACGATTTGTCGGTTAAGGCCATGATGCTGGCGATTCAAGCCGGTCCGCCAATCGAAGCGATGCAGGCGATCGACGTCAATCAACCGGTCGTGCGTGTCCAAAATGGACAGAACGACGTCCAATCGCAATTCGCGCAAAAGGTAGAAGAACGGCTGACGGCCATCGAACAAATCTGGCGGCAGAAAGGCATTTCCGACCAGATTGTGTATGACTTGCTGAAGACCGCCGTGTTGCCGACGTCGCGTCCGCTGGAGGTCTTTATTTATCCTCGACCGTTAAGCCTCAATCCCACTTCGTCGCCGCAAAGCGTGGCTTCATTGTTAGTCAAAGCGGCCATCAAAGCGGACAAATCCGACGAGATCAAACAGTTGATCGAGCCTCGGCTGAAGCAACCGTTGGGGGAACTATCCGGTCGTGTCCTGCTGGCACAACTGGCCATGGCCAGCCGCGATCGGGCACAGGCCGCCGAGCAAATCGAACACTTGAGTGCGCGATTGAAATTGGATTCGCTGCAGAACTCCAGCGAACTGGCCTGCCACGTGGCGATTCCGGCCATCGGTCTGCTGGATCTCTCTCCGCCGGCCATCGGATTGCTGGAACAGGCGGTCAACCACCTCACACAAAGTGCCTCGCTGGGCCAAGCACGCGGCAACGTCACTGAGGAACCGTTGCGGTCGTTGCGTTTCAAACTGGCTCGTCTGCATTTCCAACACAACAACGTCGAAGCGGGCAAGAAACATCTGGAAGAATATCTGAACTTCCTGATCCCCGTTTATGCCCGCTACGGCGGTGACTATGGTCAGTATCGCCGCCGAGTCGAATTGATGAAAGTCGCCGCCGAGTACGCACGGGCGGGTCTGCAGAAAGATTCCCTGGATTGTCTCGGTCAACATGCCGACTTGCAGCTGACTCGCAATTATGCAAACGAATCGGCAGCCCGCGCCACCGTGGCCATTCTGTCGGGTCTGGCCTCCCTTCCCTCAGCCGACCGATACGAACTGCTGAAGACATGGACCCTGCCGACCGCCGATCGCAAATCGTTCCGGATCATCGGAGGACAGGTGCCTGGCGACAATGCGCCTGCAGGTTTTGACGCACAGCGCGGCGGCGCCCCGCGTGGTCCACGCAATAGTCAATTGATGAGTACCGCCGATCTCTTGATCAGCGCGGCGATCGAATCCCAGAAACTCGACGAACTCAAGGCCGAGATCGCTCCCCACGCCGATCAGAATGTCGAAAACGCGAAATCGTTGCTGCTTTTAACTCGCATGGCCAAAGGTGAAGGGGCCGACGTCTTGACGGCCCTGCGCCAGTTCGTCGACGAACGAAAGCTCGCGTTTCCCGAGAACAATAACAATCGGAATAACAATTTTGTTCCGCTGCAAACGGCCGACGTGCTGGTGGCGCATGCGGCAGTCGCCGATCAGAACCTGCGTCAGGCCGGGCGCGAATTGGCCCAGCAATTCGCTAGACACGCCATTCAAATGAATGATTCGCCGATGATGGCCTTGGGACGACAGGTCCATTACCTGCCGGAAACCGTCGGCGATCTGGCCGAACAAATGGATCGCCAGACCTGGAAAACGGATTTGCAGCACTGGACGTCCTGTGCGGATACGTCGGCCAAGATCGACGCCTCGGGCGGTGTCCCGATGCAGTGGGTCGCCCATGAAGGAATCATCAGCCATATCTGCGGTCCCGATAACAGTCAGCTCTATTTGAAATATCCGCTGACCGGAGATTTCGACATCAGCTGTGAGTCGTGGCTGGGAAGTTGGTCTGAAAGTGCGGTCGGTTATGGCGGATTGATTTACAGCGGTCTGGAACTGGGCAGTGACACCACGATCAATGTGCTGGGCAATTGGAGCGATGTCATTCACAAACTGGACCCGCCCGAGATGCTCGAACGGTTCAATCGGGTCCGCCTGGAATTCCGCAAAGAGAAGGTTCGCTATTTCGTCAATCAGACACTGATTCACGAAGAACCGATTTCTGCTTCGACGTCGCCGTTCTTCTTCATTCACTGCAGCCGCGACTGGCATTCGGCCGTGCGAAACCTGCAAATCACCGGGCAACCCGTCATTCCGCGAGAAGTCCCCTTATCTCACACGGATTCACTGTTGGGCTGGGTGAGCGAATTTTATAAAGAGACTCGACCGAAGCGAGAAACGGTTCGGTCGGAGCACGTGAGCGACAATGAAGAGCCCGTTCAGCCGATCGAAACGCTCGGATTTGACTGGTGGGCCAAAGACGGCGTGATCCACGGCCGTCTGGAACCTTATTCCGGCTTGAATCTGCCGGGTGTGAAACAAAGCCGATTGTACTACGACCGCCCGCTTCTGGATGGCGAAAAGATTCATTACGAGTTCTGGTACGACTCGGCTCCGGGTGGTCACCATGTCGCCCCGGCAATCGATCGTCTCGCGTTTCTCTTCGACGCAAACGGCGTCAAATTGCACTGGATGACCGATGGCAATCCAATCGAAGACGCGTACTCGGGTCTGGAGGCCGAGAACATTCTGGTCGAGGATGCGATTCAGCGAGGCCGGGTCACGCTCAAAGACCAGGACTGGAACGCGGTCGAAATGTCGCTGAAGGGAGACACGGTCACCCTTTCGCTCAACGGCGAAATCATCGCCGAAAGGACGCTCGAGCACGGCAACTCGCGACAATTTGGTTTGTATCACGACAAACATGCGACGCAAGTCCGTGTGCGGAATGTCGCTTTGACGGGTAATTGGCCCCAGACTCTTTCGCCAGAAGTCCTGTCGAATCTGCTCTCTCCCGCGCAGCCGCGTTCGGCCGAAGCACGGCGGGCCAATGGCATGGCCATCGACGAAAAATTCCATTCGACAAATCTCGAACCGCTGGTGATGCGGACTCGAGCAATGGCCCCGAATGAACAGTACGAAGCCTTGAAAAACTGGGTTCTACCCGGCGACGATCACTCGGCTTTCCGTCTGTATGGGGACTTCACATCCGCCAGTGAAGCGGTGTCGACAGACACGCGACTCGCACCCCGGATCTCGTCCGATCCCCGGTTGACCGTCGCGAAAGCGCCTCGACAGATCCTCGGGGGAGATCCGTTCGCGCCCGCCCTCGATCTGGTCGACCTGGCCAAGCAGCTGAAGCGATTGGATGAGTTGGCGAAACAGGTGGCTCAGTCACCCGAAGAATCGCCGCTGGCAACGAGATCCAGGCAAGCCCTGTTAGTCCTGATCGCGATGGCCAACGGAGATGTTGCCAAAGCAACCGCCGATATCGGCCAACTGAAGACGCTGTGCGAAGCGATTCCGGAAGACACTCCGATCCTCGAACGCAGTCCGGAATACATTGTCAGCTACGAAGCGGCTCAATATCCCCCGTTGCGTGAGGCGGCCTTGTCGCTGGCGACGCTGCTCGTCAGTCAACACGACAAGAAGTCTCACGGAGCGATGTGGGAGCGTTGCGTGACCGGTTTGCGGGATCGCTGCCAGACGCTGATCGATGACGGAGACTACCCGCTCGCGGGTGTTTCATCGCCGCGAGGACAATGGGCACCGGTGATCTTCGAGTCGGTCGACATGTACGTTCGCGGTCCTGTCTCGCGCTGGGATTTCCGAGGCCGGGAAATCAAACATCACGCAGGTGCCGATCAGGACTTTCTCTATTTTCAATCGCCACTGCTCGGCAGTTATTCCGTCGAAGCGGAACTCGCCGCCGGACCTCGACGCGAGATGCGGTTGATGACGCACATCCAATGGGTCGGTCCGGAAAAATCCAAGACAATGGTCGATATCGGCAATCTCTTAACCAGTTGGACCGGCCCCAAGATCGAACCGACGCTGGAATTTCAGGACTGGTGCCCGATGAAACTGGTCGTTGAACCGCAAAAGGCGACGTTCTTCGTCGGTGATCGGCAGGTGCATGAACAGCAGTTGACCGACCGCTCGGACCCCTGGCTGGCACTCGCGACCTGGGGCTCCTCTTCCGGTGGTGCTCGATCGATTCGCATCACGGGTCAGCCGACCATTCCCGACGAATTGAATTTGTCCCCCAACGGGGAACTGATCGGTTGGGTCGCACGTCCTTATAGCGATGGAAAGATCTCGGGAAGCTGGACCGCATCCGACAAAGAAATCGTCGGCCAGAAGATTGAAGCCAGTGCCGGCCGAAAAGTGCACAATGCGCTGCGGTATCACAGACCGCTGCTGGAAGACTCCGTCGTGAGCTATGACTTTTTCTACAATCCCGAACAAACGCAGGCTCACCCCACCCTGGGGCGAATGGCCTTCCTGCTGGAACCCGACGGCGTCAAGTTGCACTGGATGACCGATGCACAATGGGATCGATCGGGAACGACACTCGATAACGTGACCGTCGAGAAATCGCAGCAACGTGGTCCTGGCCAGCTGCCATTGAAAAAGAACGATTGGAATCATGTTCAATTGTCGTTGGCCGCTGATGTCATGAAACTGACGTTGAACGACGTGGAAATTTACGAGTACCCCGTCGCACTGACCAATCAACGACAATTCGGTTTGTTCCACTACGCAAACGAAACCGATGCCCGCGTAAAGAACGTTGTCTATCGTGGCAGTTGGCCGAAGACTCTACCCAGTCTGCACGATCAGGAATTTTCAGGTGTCGGCCCCTAGCGATTTGTCACGGCACATTTTGGAACGGTGCCACCGCTTTGCACTCCTCGGAGAAGTAGTGCTCTTCTCTTCGATCACCAGAGCAGAGCACCGTGGGGACCAACGCGATCAAGCAATGGTACGCCGCTGTTGAGTTTGGCAAAGCACGAAAACGATTCGTGCAGGCAGGCCGTACTGGGCATCGGTGTGGTCGCCGGTTTGTTATGATCTTTGACAATGAGGGTTGAAATTCGAGGCCTACTGATCACCATCGCGAAAGGCAAAATGACAGGCTCACGCTGGATCTTATTGGGAGCAATCTGTTGTGGATTGTCCGTGGCACTGGGTGCGTTCGCCGCGCATGGACTCGACAAAGTGTTTGTCGCCAAGTACGCGGAAGGAACTCGCACGGTCGGCGGACAAACCATTCCACTGGCCGCCAAATTTTTGAACGACTTCAAAACTGCGGCCGAGTACCAGATGTATCACGGATTGGCATTGATCGCCGTGGGCCTGGTCGTCGATCGACGGCCGTCCCGGGCAGCCACGCTGGCAGGATGGTCATTCGCAATGGGCATCGTCTTGTTTTCCGGTAGCCTCTATACGCTGACCCTGACGGGTGTCACCAAGTGGGGCGCCGTGACACCTTTGGGGGGATTGGCTTTTTTGTTCGGCTGGCTGTGCCTGGCACTCGCGGTGATCGGGAATTCCGGCCCGGTGACGACGGCGAACGAATCGGCGAAATGAGTCATCGATCGCGATCAACCGAATCGCTTCGACGCTCGTTCATTCCTTGGTCCCGTCGGCAAGGGCGGGATCGATTCGCGGTGGTGATTGTTTTCCGAGAGTCACGGCCAGTGGTCGCAGTTGATTCACGCGACAGACCGTTCGATAAGGACATCGGCCGGCGCAGTTCGGATCCTCGTTCTCGACGACAAACCGTCCGGAACGAATCTCGTCGGCCAGCTGCGGTAACAGGTGATCCAAGACGGCTTCCATCCGCTGAATTTCGGCGGGTGGAATAGGTTTCAATTTGGCTCCGCCCTGGCCTGGCTTGAAGCCGGTGTCGTGAAGCACCCAATAACCCATTTGGAACGGAATCGAGTCGGCCCCCACCAAACCGAGTCGCTTGATGGCAAGCAGATACAACGCCAGTTGGATCGAACGACCGGAAATGAATTCCGCGTTTCCAGAGGACGGCCGTCGTCCGGTTTTATAATCGACCACGACATACGCCGGCTGCCCTTCAAACTGGCCGACATCGACGCGATCAATGCGGCCTCGCAATTTGACCGTACGATCATCACGACCAAACTGAATCGGGGGATGAAATTCTTCGGCAGCCACGGGCGCATCAGGCAAATTACCAAACGGAATCTCAGGAGCCAGCGAAGAGGTCTTCTGCAAGATCTCGCGAATCTTCTGGCCGTACTCGTCCTGTTGCCGGGCAAAGGCATCGGCCCACCGCGACAGAATCATTCGTTCGACATTGACCAATGCTCGCTGCAAATCCGTTTCGGGAAACTGACGGTCGAGCAGCGAATCGACCAGCTCGCGAAAGCGATTCTCGAGAGCAGCGGGATCTTCCAGCGTCCCCTCCATCAATAACTTGGCGACCACTTCATGCAGCAAGGTCCCGCGACCGGCATAGTCGGTCCCTTCCTCGGGCGATTCGACGGCTCCCACTTTCAACACGGTCGAGAGCCAGAATTGGAACGGGCATCGAGCATACGATTCGAGTTCGGTGGCACTGAATTGATGCTGCGAGCCGAATCGCTGGCCAAGACCCGCCAGATTTTGAGGCAACTCCAGTCGGCCTTCGTACGCGGTAAAGCCCTGTTGATGAAACCGCTGATCGGCCACCTCGCACGCGGCCAGCGTGTTAAAGCAGGCTCGCCGCACGGGATCGCATTCCAGAACAGCGCGAAACAGCTCAGGCTTGCCCTTTTGAGCTTCCGCCATCGCCGCCAGTCGCAGGTCCGTGAAGGTCAATGCCTCCTCCGCCTGGGGAATTGGACCCAGCTGACCTTCCTGCGACACCACGTACGAATCTCGGTCAAACAACGACGTTAACGCCGTGACATAGGGACTGGGAAAAACGGGCTGGCCCTTGGAATTCACGGCGGGATAACTGAGCGTCAGACTTTTTCGCGCTCGCGTGACGACGTTATAGAACAACAGCATTTCATCCGCGTGTCGTTCCGATCGATGCCGCAGTGCGATGCCCCGTGTAATAAAATCCTGTCGTTCCGCTTCGCTGAATAAGCAATCGTCCGCGCGATTCATCGGAAAACTGTTCTCAGTCAAACCGATCAAAAACAGATGCGGAACATCCAGGTTACGAATCTGCTCAACACTCAAGATGCGAATGCAGCCGCCTGTTTCGGGCGACGATTTCAAGGTCTCGTGACTGAGCAGATCGCGCAGTTCCGACGTGAACTCGGCCAGCGTCAAAGTCCTCGGACGAACACGCCCCGCCAGTTTCTGATCCGCCTCGGCAGCGGTGCGCAAGATGCGCTGCAATAGGTCCAGGTCACGTGATTCGGCCACGGCCAATGGATCTGCCAGCAACGTCGTTCGTTTCGTCCAGCCCAGTTCGTCCCCAATCGTGGCCAGGACGTCGGCCCATTCGCCCAGTGTGTGCGATCGTCTGAGCTTGTCGAGGCTTCGAGACAACCTCATCAACAGGGGAGACGCCCGGCCCGCCAATGACGCCAGGGAATTGGCTCGCGGTGGCGCTGTACCGGATGACGCTTCGGTCGCATAGCGTCCCAAGACTCGTAGCGTCAACTCACGTCCCGTATTGATTCCCAACTGACGCAAGCAGGCCGCGACAGCACGAGTCGCTTTGCCGGCTTGCCATTCCGGCCACGCCGGTTGAAAGAACGTCGAATCGAGCACGCCCATCAGCCGCTCAAACGGCCAGTCTTCCAGCTCGAACTGCAGCAACGACAAGACAGCCTTCACAATGGAACTTGAAGTGAAGGGTAATTCGGCTTCGCACCAGACGGGTAACCCCGCAGCCGCCAGATAGTCTCGTAGTCGCGGCCCTTCCTCTGAAATGGAACGAAGTCCAATCATGATGTCTTGCGGGCGAACGGTCACTGCGGCGGGCGAGGATCGCTTCCGAGCCGGCGCAACCTCGTTGCCGCTTGCCAGCATCTTTTTGATCCGTCGGGCCACCGCTTCCCATTCGCCGAATTGACCGCTCGTCGCCACGATTTCCAGACCGCTGCCATCGGCCGATGATTGGCCAAATCGCGGGTTGCAAAACAGACGATCGGCCATGACAGAAATCGAATTCGCCCAGCCCTGTCTTCCCGATTCGGTCCGGGCAGAAGGTTCGTCAGCACGGATTGAAGAAAGCCGCTCAAGACGAAAGGTGGCGTCTGGAGGCAATTCAGCCTGGATTTGCGCGATCGCCGCCTGGGGCTTGGCGAACAGATCGGAACGGGTCAGCGGATGTTCCACAGGCAACGAGATCGAAATCTCATCAATCCAACTCGCCAGATATCCCAGGATCTCGTACTGGGTCTTCGTGAAGTCGACGAAGCCATCGACAGCCAGAAAACGGACATCCGCGAACGGACGACGACATTGTGGATTGTCTCCGAGTTCCGTGCGCGCCAACCAGAATCGACCTTCGTTGTCGTACCAGTTCTGTTGTTCCAGGTGGCGTTGGTACTCGGAATAGATCAGGCCCAGTTCCAGATCGCGCCGGGCAAAGGCCGATTTTCGTTCTCGGCAAGCGCTGACGAATTGGTCCGGCCAGATTTCTTCGCGTTTCAGTTCGCTGATAAAGTTTGAAACGACATCCAGGAACCCCGTCGTTCCGGCAATCGGCTGGAAGTGAAGCAGTTCACCCTGTTCCTGCAATCGTGCAGCAATACGACGCAGCAGCAGCCGCTTCATAACGGGCGAGATCGGCGAATGCGGCAGCCCGGCCGCTTCCAGGATCTTTTCGGCAAACAGATCAAACGTCAAAACGTTGGGTGCGAAACAGGGTGTTTGGCAGCGAGCGATGACTTGCTGCGAAACCGATTTTTGAATACGCCGGGTGGGAGTCAACCACAGAGCTCGACCCGGACGCCGCTCCACCCGAGCTCGATCCAATGCGGCATGAAAGCCACTTAGTAATCGCTCAGTCTTCCCAGCCCCTGCGTTTCCGGTGACAATCGTTACCTGCGTCATACGCCCATTGTAGTTCGAGGATTTCCCATAGACCAGCTTCGTTTCGTCCGCCTTTCATCGGTTCATCCGTCATGTCAACAAATTCCTCAGATCCTGTCATCGCCGTATTCGAACCGCGTCCCTACTGGGGTCCCGAACTTCAAAGGCAACTGAAACACACGTCGATTGTCGTGCGTGAATGCCGGGCCGTCAGCGATTTGATGCCCGCGATTGATGGCTGCCAATCGGCACTCTTGGTCATTGATCTGGACGCCGCGCTGGTCGATTGCCTCGCCTGGTTGGGTTCGGAAGCCAGAAGCGAACCCGTTCGACGGCCGATCATCGCCTGCGGTTCGACCACGACGGCGGAACTGGAATGGCTGCTGCGAGACGCCGGAGTCACCAGCTTCCTGCCCGATCTGGTGAACGGCGAGGAACTGGCACGACTCTGTTGTCGACAACTTGGCTGGCCACGATGGCGACCGGCAATCCGCTGACGAATCCGGTACGCCCAGTCAAGTCCATCGAACAGAAGAGGCTTGCGAGCCCCAGAAGGCTCACAAGCCGCATGGAGTTCAAGGGACGATGATGAAGAACAAGCCCGTCAAAGCGGCCGCTTCGACAGCAGCGGCTTCCGCATTGAGAGGAACCTGATAGTGCAGTTTGGGAGTACAATCGCCTGGACGATAGTATCCCAGCGGAGATTCCGGCTTCAGCGGTGGCAGAATCGTCATCTGATATGGCAGCAGGACAAATTGCGCGCCCACTCGTGCGATGGACGCAAATGGCTGAATCAACGGATGGTGCGCGTGACCATAACGTTCCAACGCAGGATCCGAGAAATACAGCGGATAGAAGTAGAAGTTTGACGCTTCCCACGCGAGCGTCACGTGTGGGAACGATCGCTGCAGGTATTCTCTCGGTGTGAACTGGATATCAAACTCTTTGGCTTTCTCAGTTGCGAATTCACGAATATCGCTGTCTTTACTACGATCATAGTAGGGGTCGATATCAGCGATCCGGCGATCACGAGCACGCATCGAATGCGTGGCCGCAATTTTGTCGACGGTGGGTGGATTCGAATCAACGTCCGGTGGCCCCACACTGGGAACGGGATTACCTGATCCGTCACTCGCCGCCGGCACACCGTCCGGACTGGGTTGTGGCGCGCCGTCCGAAATCGGTCCATCGGCAACCGGTTGACGAGCAATCCGCAGCCAATCGTTGGACACATCCACCGGTACTGCCGGCAATCGCGGAATCAACGGGGTCTGTTCCGGCGAGGGTGGGATTTCGCTTTCCGACAATTGATTCTGGCGATCATCGGGCAGTCGAGACGGAGTTTGCCGATTCGGCGACGGTGGATCGCTCGGATACAGCTTCTTGACCCGTTGCCAGCGCTCTTCGGCAGAGCGCCGCTTGAGGCTTTCGAGCATATTATTGGCATTGTCACTGTCTTCGTCGGCACATACGGCGGACACGAGAGCCAGCGACAAGGAAATGGTCAACAGAAAGACGACCGAACCAGCGACACGCGTACGCGATCGACTTATCAAGTCGAATGTCATAATGATGTTTCTCCTCGCGTTCGGGAGGGTGAGGCTCCCGCCGATCCGCCTTGTGTCAATTATTGGCCGTCAAAAAGACCGGCAATTGAGCACACGACAATCGGTCAAACGTGCCGAAGCCGTTCGACACATCATCCTTTTCACCCAGACCGACTTGGAGAATACATCGGCTGTTGAAACTGGGTAAGCCGCATTTAACGCAGATTACCATCAAAAATTGGCAGGATTTGCCATCAGCGAATCGACCCGCGGTGCTGGTAGAACGCGCCTGATTATCGGGGCGAACGTCGATAACGTTGATCTTGATACGTATATCGCTGCTCCGCGGTCAATTCGGTCGCAAAGTCAACCGGATCCATGGCTGCGGTCTTCGGAGCCAGTTCCCTTTCGTTTGCGTGATCCGACATCGACGGTTCATTGTCATCCAAAGGATGCGCGCGGCGACGGATCGCCGTCGGACGCGGTTCGTCATCATCGTTGCGTCGCACTTTGATCCGGCGACTGGGCTTTAACTGTTGGCTCGGATCGGTTGGCCCGTCATCCAGTTCCGCCGGCGGCGATCCTGCCGAAGCCGTCGGGGTTGGTGTTGCCGCCGCTCCCGCCTTTTGTTCCATCAACTGCTGAACCATCGCTTCCAGGCGGCGAATCCGTTCGGCGTCGGCAGTCTCTTTTTCGGTGGGCACGAGAACTTCATGCGAGGCGAGTTGAATCGGACTGGCAGTAGCATCTTTCTTGGACTCGGGGGCAACCTCCTGCAACTTCTGATCGGAACCTGCGGTGATCGTCGTTGTACGACGCAGCGCGCCAGCCATCGCTTCGGCGGCGAGTTTATCACTCTCGTTCTTGGTGATCGGCTGTGCATCGTCTCCCCTCAATGCCTTCTTGCCGCCGTTCAAAGGCAGATTCGAGAAATCAGAGAAGACCACCGGCCCCTGCTTTGGTTTCAGACGCACGCGTAATGAGCAGGCCGCATCGGTCGTACCGCGACGAACGTAGGGCACGAACACACTATAGGAGGGCCCCAGCGATGAATCGGCGAGATGAATGGCCCACGAACCATTATCAAAGTTGAACGATCGTAAGGGCTTGGACTGTTCTTCCGGAGTCCCCTGATCATCGAACAGATAAATGCGAACCTCGCCTTCAATCTGCACAGCCGCAGAAGCTCGGTTGAGGAACACGATTTGTCCCTGGAAACCCTTGCAGGGATATCCATCGGGATCAACTCCCTCACCCGGCTGCCACAAGCACAGGATTTCTACCGCCGGATTGACCGGAGTCGCTTTCGGCATCTTCTTGTCGAAGGCCAGATGAAACGTCGCACAACCCATGACCTGGCCGATCAGAACAACACACGACAGTGTTGAGATGATCCGTGAGTAGCGAGACATGATTTCCAACTCCATCCTGGTCTTTAACAATCCCGTCGCATCCCGCCCCCACCTTGTGATCCGGGGCGCCGCTTGTTCTTGGCCGATCTCGATTATTCCGTCGATACCGCTGGCGTCGGTCGTTTCTGTTTCGTCGTTTTTCGCTTATCCGTCGCGGGAGCCTTCCAAGTCGCCTGTGTGACTTCGCCGTCGGTCGAATCATCCTTTTCCGTGGCCAACGCTCGCATGGCGTTGATCCTTGTCACGCTAGGATCTGGCGATGGCGGAGGGGGAACGAGGGGCGATGGTGGGACGCTATTGGGTGACGGTGTGGGCGACGGAACGGCCATCGGAGCCGACATGCCCGACGCTGAACCTTGCGGCGTGGTCTGGAGAGTCGGTGATTGCGGAGACACCGGAGCGGGTGGCACAGCCCCCGGTCCAATCCACGGTGTATGCTCGTCGTCGAAAACGTCATCCGGAGGCGGGAGAGCACGCAGCGGGCCATGGGCTTGTTCCGCTTCCGATTCAATAAAGTGCAGGCGACCCATTTCGATCTCTTTCAAACACTCTTCTTCCTCAGGACCATTGACGATTCGTGGTGTCAAAAAGATCAACAATTCACTGCGGATCGTGGTTCGCGAGTCATAGCGGAAGAGATGCCCCAAGACCGGGATATCCGAGAGCAATGGTGCTTTTCGGACTTGCGTTTCGTCGCGCGAACTGATCATTCCGCCAATCACAATTGTGCTATTCGAGGGTACCAACACCGTCGACCGCACGTTGCTCAGGTCGGTGATGCGCTGCCCCACGGGCTGACCTCGCGAATCCGTGGTCACGTTGACCGTTTGCTGGCTGAGCTGGCTGCGATAGGCATAAAGTTGAATGACGACGTTGCCGTCCTGATTGATCCGCGGAGTGACCTGCATGCCGATCCCCGTTTCCCGCTGCGTCAGCGTCGGAGAAATCACACCCGTCGTCGCATTTGTCTGGAACGACGTCACGGTGGGAATCGTTTGACCGACGAAAACCTCAGCCAACTGGCTATCCAAAGCACGAATCTGTGGACGGCTGAGAATCTGGATCTTGGTCTTGGACGACAAGGCTCGCAGCAGCGCGTTGACCGAATTGGATCCGGCCGACAATACCAGCCCACCGTATCCCAACTGGCTGTTCGTTCGTCCCAATGAAAAGTTGGTCAGGCTTTGACCACCGACCGAGCTCGCGGCCGCCAGCACGTTGTTCCCCAGTGGAACACCGGGATTATTGAAGTTGAATCCAGGCGTGCCTTCGTCCGACAGAATCACTTGGTTGGTCAAGATTTGACCGCCGGAGCCGGCGGGCGAGTTCGTCTGTGTAATTGTGACAGGTGGTTGTCGAAGACTGCGGTCAAACAACACAGGACTCTGCATCCCCAATTCAATGCCGAATTCGTCGGTGTTGTTCAACTGCACTTCGACGATAAGTGCCTGAATCACCACCTGCTTGGGTTCAGAATCCAGTGATTTGATCATCGCCATGATGTCAGGAAAATACCGAGGTGCTGAACTAACCAGCAGGTTGTTCGAAACCGTATCCGGAATGACGATCACTTCCCGTTCCAGTTGTTCCACATTGCTGACCAGATTCGGATCGGCCTGCGACAAGTCTCGCTGTTGTTGGAAGAACTGCGTGACCGCCAGGGCGATCTGAGTGGCAGGAGCATTGTTCAGCCGGACCACGACGTTCTTCCGAGCACGCAGGTTGCTTTCATCCAGTCGCAACAAAATGGCTTCGACCACCCGCATCGCATCGGCACTGCCCACGGCAATGATGCTGTTCGTCCGCGCATCGACCGAAAACTTCAGCGGGACAAGATTGCTGCTGGCGTCATCGGCGTTGGCGATCGCAAGTCCGCCCAATAGGGGACGCGTCAGCGGGCCTCCCTGAACCTGATTGTTGAACAAGGCATTCAGTTGCTGAACCATCTGAGTCGCGTCGGCATTCTCAAGCGTGAACACTTTGATCACCGACACGGTGTTCGTGGGACGGTCCAATGCCTGAATCAACGCAGCCACCAGATCCATGCTCTTCTCCGACGCGGTCACGATCAAGGAATTGGTGTGGGCTTCGGGAGTCACACGGATATCTGACAGGATGCCCGACCTCAACTGTCGTGAGGTCCCTTTGTCGACCGACAGAAACTGCAACACGGCCGACTTAACGCTTTTGAACTGCTCGTCAACCTGCCCGCCGCCGATTCCCGCGTTTCCACCCTGCCCGCCAGCGCCACCGCCGGCCGCTCGCGGCGCGGAAAGAACGCTTTGAATGGCCGAATTAATCACCCCCGCCATATCCGTGGCGATGGCGTTCTTCAGCACGAAAATCCGAACCTGATTAACGGCGCCGACTTCGTCGCGATCCATCTTGTTGATCAATTCTTTGATCTCGTCCAGATCGCGCGGTCGAGCTCGCACAATGACCGCGTTGGAACGGGCATCGGCAATCACCAGGACTTTGGCTCCCAGCGCCTTGCGTTCTTTATAGAACTCGACAATCAACGCTTCGACGTCCGACGCCACGGCAGATTTGAGCGGGAAGACCTGAAATTCGGTCTGGGGATCCACGGGCTTGTCGAGCTGATCAGCCAAGTCAAGAATCGACTCCACATCTGCGCCGGGAGCGACAACCAACAACGAGTTCGGTTTCGCCACGGGAATAATGGCCACACTTTCGCGCGGCTGCGTCGCTCGACCGGGAAACTTGGTCAACTTTTCATACACCGACGTCAGCAACTCCGCGAGCGATTCCGAATCGACGTTCTTCAGATGAATCAGGTGTACCTCGGGCGCCGTCGCTTCACTCAATTCCTCGATCTGCTTGATGACCTTCATGATCTGTTCGACGTCGCGTTCATTCCCGCGAATGATCATGACGTTCAGATCTTCAATCACCTCGATGTTGACTTCGCCCTTGAAATTGCCCAATGCATCGCCGGACGGTCGATCGGAATCATCAGGCTGCGGAGCACCTGCAGGGTCGTTCTGCGCGACGGCCGGCGCACGCTTCTGATTGTCATCGGCCTGCCAGAGCGGTTTTCCGTCAACTTGATGTCGAGCGATTGCCTTGGATCCACTGGCCGCTCGCAGACGATCAATTTCCGCGGGAAGCTGATCGGCAATCTGGCAGACGTATTTGGTGCTGGGTTTGATTTGCGTGCGAGTCTGATCCCCTTCAGGACGATCGATCACCCGCAGTAGCTTGAGCACGGCATCGGTGCTTTTGGCACTGCCGTCAATCAACAGTTCGTTCCGCGATTCATCGATCGAGATCATGAACTCGATCGGACGCGGTGGTGGCCCCTTCGGCGATGTTCCCTCTTTTGCAGCGAACTGAGGGCTGACAACGCGAAACGCAGGCAATCCATTTCGCCCGGCTTCCACTAATTCCGCATCTGTTTTCAACGCACGATAAATTCGTTTCGACAGATCGACGGCGCGCACGTTGCGAGCTCGGTAAGAAACATGCTGGACCGTTGCACCGACATCTTCCAATTCATTCGGAGCCGCCGGATCAATCGTCCGTTTCCGGCGAGAAGTGGCGGATCCGGAATCGTCATCCGTTTCTTCAAACGAGGTTTGACGCACCGATCGAGAACCACCCGATTTTCGTCCGGTCACCGATCGTTCGGAATCGGCGTCGCCCGCCTGTTGACGCGATCGATTCGCACCAGATCGACTGCCTTTGTCGGGAACGGATTCTTGATAGACGGCACGATCAACACCGGAATTGGCCGTTTCGTCCTGGTCTTCGTCCTGAGATTTGGGCTTCGCTTTGCGGGGCAGGATGGCCGGCGGATACTGGGGCCGCTGCAATGACGTTTCGATCAGAATCAGGAATTGGCCCTTTTCAATCAGCCGCAGTCCTTGCGGCTCAATCTCTTTGTTAATGAGGCGAATCGCGTCTTTGCGCGAATACTCGGCCTTATCGAAACGCGAAAAGCGACCAGTCGGAAGATGGTCGTTAACGAATTCCATCTCGTAGTTATCCGCCAGATCCTGAAACACTCTGGCCCAGGACGCGGAGAAATAGTTCAGCTTGATCTTTTTGTCGGCAGTCGATGGCGACGTCGTTTCGGGCGCTTCCTCGTCGGCCTTCGTCTCAGTTTTCGATTCCGTTTTCCCGCCGCTCTTATTCTTCGTAGCCGCCAACAGCGATTTCGATGTCGACATCAGTGACGGAAAACCAAACGCCCAGACGATGACCAAGGTTCCGCAAGCCAACGCCAATCCCGCCATGGTTAGCGGAATGGCCGAACGGTGGCCTGGCTTAGGCAAACCCGTTTCAGTCTGGTTCGGAGAACTCGGCTCGTGAGTTTTCATGAGTATTAGTCAACTTGATAGACAATCCGTGCGCAATCTCTCCAATCCTCATAATCGACAAACTCCCACAGCCTCTTGACGGCAAATCCTCGCCAAACACTCCAAATTAAGGTTGGCCTCAGGCTCGGCAGCGGCCCCCGCGATGCAGTGTCAGATTGGAGAAATTCCGCCGCTGCCCTCCGGCAGAAACTGCCGATCAGATAACACAGGATGGCGATTCACCTCGACGCACAGTAATCTGCCTGACGCTCGTCGGATTCACCGCTGGACACGAACAACCGTCGTGGGAAGCGAAATCGGGAAGGACGTAGTTCCATATGAATCGTTGCCAGGGAACTTGGGGACGACGCGACTTTGTGCGAACGGGGATGCTGGGCCTGACTTCGTTTGGGCTGGCCGATCTGTTGCAATCGCAGAGCTACGCGACGCCGAATGCATTACGCGGCAAGTCGATGATCGTCTTGTGGCTGTGGGGCGGCCCCAGTCATATGGAAACGTTTGATCTCAAGCCCGAAGCCCCCAGCGAGTATCGCGGCGAATTCCAACCGATCGCGACCAATGTTCCCGGCATTGAAATCAGCGAACATTTGCCGCTACTGGCCCAGCAGGCGGATAAGTTCGCTCTGATTCGCTCGCTGCATCACGACAGTCCGGGCCATGTGAATTCGACGCATACGATGCTGACCGGCTATGTGGGGGCCGAGATTGAGAATCCCCCATTTCAGCCAAAATATCCGGACATGCGAGCGGTCATCAGCCGGGTCGCCGGTCCGCGATCATCACAGTTGCCCACGCATGTCGCGATGCCCTACACAAAGTATTTCGGTACGGCCTACCTGGGCAATCATCTCGAACCACTGGTGATCGCCACCGATCCGAACACCGACAAATTTTCCGTCTCGGGACTGGCGGTCGAATCGTCGCTACGACCTCGCTTCACCGAACGCCTCGACTTGCTGACCCAATTCGATCGGTATCGCCGCGATCTGGATGCCTCGGGCTCGATGCAATCGCTCGATCATTTCCAGCAGGAAGCCGCCTCGATTTTGACGGGGGATGCGGCCCGCCAAGCCTTTGATATTCAGGCCGAGCCGGCCGAGATCCGCGATCGATACGGTCGCAATAGCATCGGACAGCGTTGCTTACTCGCTCGTCGACTGGTCGAAGCGGGGGTTCGCTTGGTGACCGTGGATTTCTCGACTGTGACGGGACAAAAGGCCTTTAGCTGGGACGATCATGCCAGCGTCTGGAACATCTTCGAGCAAATGAAGATCCGTCTGCCGGTACTCGATCAGGTCGTTTCCGCCTTGATTCACGATCTTTATGAACGGCAGCTTCAAGATGACGTACTGCTGGTCGTGATGGGCGAGATGTCGCATACACCACGGCTGAGTAACTTCAACGGACAGCCAGGTCGCGAGCATTGGGGCCAGACGATGTCGGTCCTGCTCGCCGGTGGCGGACTACGCATGGGTCAAGCCGTCGGAGCAACCAGCTTCAAAGGTGATGAACCGGCCGTTCGACCATTGACGCCGAACGATTTACTGGCCACTTTCTATCACACACTGGGTGTACCGCTGGACCTGTCGTTTCGCAACTTCGCCGGAAGACCGACGCTAATCTTGCCGACCGGATCACCCATCGAAGAACTGATTTGAACCGAGTCAGGAACTGGCTGCCGGGTCGAAAGACGAGACATGCGAAGCCATGACACGACCATCCAGGAAGAAGTCCCCGACGAGCTTGCCGACACACTTCCACGCCTGTGGGTCGTGATTGTTTGCAGTCGGTCCTGGCGTAAGCTGCGATTACTGGGTCCGATGCTTTTGGGAACCGGTTTCGCTGCCGGAATGCGACTGGACGCTTGGGCCTGGTCGTGTCTATTTCTAGTGGTGATGATGGAGGTGATTCCATGCGGATTGACTTATTTCGGCGCGCATCCGTTTAGTCGTAATTCGGTCAAAGGAACCGTGATTCAAGAGCGACATGGCATCATCGTCCGTCGTCGAAACGACACGGACATCGTTGAGTTCCCTTTGTGCGGCAGTAGTTGGACGGAATTCGCGGATTTGCAGGACATGTTTTTCAATCGCGCTTTTCCCCATCAAGGTTGCCTGCTGATCCGACCGGCGGACGCTTCACTTTTTTCCTGGGACCAATGCGTCGTGTGTGGTTTTACGGAAGAAACGAAAAACCGCTGGAAACAACGCCTGGAAGAATGCGGAGCGATTGAGACGGCGATCAGTAAATCTTTATCGAAAAAGAATCAGGTCGCGGCACCGAGTGTTAGTGATTGATTTTTCCACCGCGAATCTGGACCGGCCAACTCCCTTGCATCACAACGGTCCCCGCTCTTCGACAATCGGAAAACCCATCGTGCGATCAAGCGAAAAACATCCCTTTTGGATCACGACCCTACTGGCATTCTTGCTGTTGAGTCGATTCCTGGTCGCTGACGAGACCCCGAAGTCAGAAACCGCGTCCCCGCCATCGACCGCGGTAGAACATCTCGGCGAAGAAGCGACTCGCGCGTTACATCAGACCTACGAATACGATCGCACGATTCCGCTGGAAGCCCGTGTTGTGGAAAAACTGGAGCGTGACGGAACCGTACGAGAGAAAATCGTGTTCCGCGGAGTGCAAGGGTTTCTCGTCCCCGGCTATCTGGAATACCCGGCCGACGGAAAGCGGCCCGGCCCCTGTGTCTTGTTGCTGCACGGCTGGTCGGGATCCAAGGAACATTGGTGGAAGGACGGCGGTTACATCAGCGGTGGCAACGTCCGTCGCGCACTCTTGGACGCCGGCTTCTCTGTATTGGCTCTCGATGCCCAGTGCCACGGAGATCGGATCTCGCAAAATGATTTTGCCCCGGTCAATCACTTTGCGGATCCCCAACTGGAATCGCATCCCCGCAAGGGCTATTTCACGCAGCAAGAAATTTATATTCAGACAACACGCGACTATCGTCGTGCAATCGATTATCTGGAGACTCGGTCGGAAGTGGACAAATCCCGGATCGGCATGCTGGGCTACAGCATGGGGGGCACACAAACGTTCCTGCTGGCGGGAGTCGATCAACGCATCAAAGCCGCCGTGGCCTGTTGCGTGCCGGCGGATCGGTCCAAATGGTCACCGATCGCACCCCAGAATTTCGCGGCAGGAATCGGGCATCGCCCCGTACTCATGATCATGGGCCGTACGGACGAAATGTGCCCCTTAGATCAGGCGTACGGACTGCACGCTCTAATCTCGTCGTCCACCAAGGAAATCCTGTTGATCGACGCGGGCCATCGCTTGCCTCCCGACTACGTTCCCCACGCAATCGCCTGGATTCAAAAACATCTTTGAACTCAGTACTTCGCTGCCATTCGAGATGCTCCGCTCGCTCTTTCACGTGGGACGACACCACAAGTTATGGCCCACATCAACGAAGCATCTCGAGAGACAGCGAAGTTCGAAGGGCGTCTGTCAGCGACGATCAATTGATCGGCAGGCACACCCGTCGAACAACACGCAAAGCCCTCGATTTTTACGTCCATCTCGATTTGGAAATTAAGTTTCCACGGACACCTTCGCGGCGCGTCAGAGTGATCCATTTTCTAACAACACAAGGAAAGTTTGTTTCACCGGCAGACGCAACAAATGCCGCTTGGCCGTCACACGGAGCGGCACCATCGGATGCGATCAATATTCACTGTTATGATCAGACAACGGAGATCGATTGGTTTTCGGGACGATTTCGAAATTGTCAGCCGAAAGCTTCTCTGCGAGTTTTGCAGTGGCCACTTTTTCACCACGCTGTCACCGCCAATTCCAATCCCGCGTGACGTTTTGCCATTCCAAGCTGCAACGCACCCGTAGATTCGGTTTCGTCAAACAGGCCAGGTTTGTATCGTGCTTTTGACGATCGCGATGACCTCGCGACTGCCATTCTTCGCCAAGTCGAGTGGCTCGCAAGTTACGGTGAATTTGAGGCAGTTCGACTCTCGACGAATCGATTGAGCCCACTCGAAGCGACGCGTATCATTTGGCGGATCGGTGGAGGTTCGCTCCACTCCTCTCTCTCTTGCACTTCGACGTTCGGGATCTGAGAATTCATAATCACAGGAAGCGCAATCATGAGTGATTACTATCTTGCTCTCGTTGATCCTGTGGCTAACGTGACGAATGCGAAGGAACGCGCCAATCGGCTTCGAGACGGCCTGATCGTCAATGGGATTATCTCGGCCGAGACCTCAGAAGAGTGCGTTTACGGTGGACTCGGCCATCTTCCTGGTCCACATCTGAAAGACCTGTATGTTCTGGTCGAAGGGCTCAGCGATCGACCACCGGAATTACGCGATTGGGATACGCTCGGTATCTGTGGTGTCGAAATCCACGCAGAGAAATGGGTGAATGTGTTTGGCTTCACCGTCTTCGAGTCAGCGAAATGTCCCGCCTGTGAAAAGACATTCGGCAATCGCAGCGAAATCATGACGCCTCTCTCCGCCGCAGTGAGCCACTTTCTGAAACGAGACGAACCGACAACGCTGCAATGCCCCAGCTGTCAGAAGACTCAAACCGTTCAATCGTGGATCACGACACCGCATCTGGGCTTCTGCCACGTCGCCGCACAATTCTGGAATTGGCCTCGTTTCGACGCCCCCGGATGGCAAATCTCGATCCCCGAAATCGCCTCTCGCATTCTGGAAACAAATGTTGTGACAACTTATGGTCGAATGTGATTCGATCACGATTCCGATGGGCCACGAGATGCAAAGTTGGGCAACGGACCTTAAAGCGATCCGGTTGCACGACCGGCCTATCTGAAGCCAGGCTGGGAGCAACTGAATCCGAGGATCGTTCCCCAATTATCGAGCATTAGCCGGGATTCATTTTTCCTTCACAAATATTTCACAATCAACACCTAAGCTCCTGCCGCATCCAGTTGGGGTGTTTGATGGACGGTTCGCCGACAGTGACAAGTTGGCCGGAGGAACGATTCTGTTCAACGGCGAACGTTCAACAGGTCACTCGAGATCACAACTTGCGAGATTCCCAGGCAAATCGGGAAGTCTCCCAGCCGACCAATCGTCAGGCCCGGGGACGTCGGATTTTATCGGCCAGCGACTGGTGTCTGTTTGCTGATCACGTGTGGTCCCCCTCCGATGCAGATCTTTCCAACAGCTTTGTTGATTTTTGATAGGAACAGCCTCTCATGATTTCTTCGCGGATTCGAAATGGATTGTTGACGGGTTTGGTGCTGGCCATGGCCGGCAATGGGACGTGCAGGGCCGACGAAGTGACGTTGATTGGTCGAGTCTCCATCTCTCCCACGGCGACCGATTTGTCGCAGCTGACCGACGCGCAGGAAAATGGCACGCCGCAGAACAGACTCGGCGGACATGGTTCGGGGATTGCCTGGCTGGGAGATGGCAATCGTTATGTCATGCTGCCCGATCGTGGCCCCGACGACGGAGCGACTTCCTACAAATGCCGGATTCAGATTGTGGAAATCGTCGTTGATCCGACTGCCGCAACTCCCGTTACGACGCGACTGCTGGAAACGCATTTGTTGAAAGCGGCCAGCGGCGAACCGTTCATCGGACGGGCCACCCAATTTGATCGCGAACACCCCGAACGAACTTTGCGGCTTGACCCCGAAGGGATCCGTGTCACGGCGCGCGGGACGATTCTGATTTCCGACGAATATGGCCCGACGATTCGCGAGTTTGATGCCAAGGGGAAATGGCTGCGTGATCTGCCGACGCCCGGTCGCTATTTGATCGCCTCGCCCGGCGGTACTCCTCAAGAGGAATTGCCGCCCCACAACAAATCGGGTCGCCAAAACAATCGCGGCTGGGAAGGTGTGGCTCTGAGCATCGACGGCAACAAAGTGTATGCCATCACGCAAAGTCCACTGATTCAAGACGGTGCCCTGAATGAAGCGAATGCGCGCGTCGGAACGAACATTCGCATCTGGGAACACGATCTGACGACCGGCGTGTCACGCGAATACCTCTATCCGCTGGAAGACAAATCTCTCGGTTGCAGCGACCTCGAGGCGATCGCTCCCCAGCGATTGCTGGCAATCGAACGAGATGGCAAACCCCACGAGACCGCCAAAGTGAAGCGAATTTACGAGATCGATCTTTCTCAGGCCTCGGAGATTTCGGCCATCGAACAGCTGCCGACGACCGGAATTCCCGCCGGCATCCGCCCGGTCGCGAAGAAGTTGTACCTCGATCTGCTGGCCCCTCAGCATGGCCTGGCGGGACAAACGTTCCCCGAGAAAATCGAGGGAATCGCAGTCGGACCAAAACTGGCCGACGGTTCGCGGGTCTTGATCGTGACCAGCGACAATGACTTCAAAGCCGACGAACCAACCGAGATTTTCGCATTTCGCATCCGACCGTGAACAGTGGGAGCCACTTGACGTCGCAACGATCTGAGGATGAAAGGCGTCGCCAGGTCCCCCTGGCGTTGGTTCGGAGAAGAAATGGCTTCCATCGAATTCCGCGTCACGACATTCGGGATCGCACGCTCCCGCCGCTGATCCGATGGGCGTCGGAACGATTCGTCGTTCCGGTTGCGGGCCTTTCGGCTGACCGCGACGCGGAACCAGACTGCCCTCGGGGCTTAGAGTTCACCCACGATTTCGCCGCCCGCACGTGTGCACAAGGCTCCGAAGGCGCACCAGTCGATGTTCTCGGAAATGAATCGAGCCGAACCGTCGGCCATGACCAAATGAGCCCCGCGCCCCAGATCAACACCGCGAACTTGTTGCGGGTGACACCCGCTCGAAGACCCGGTGAACTTTTTTCTGTTTGACGACGAGCGACGCATCGTCGTCAAACGAACGACCCGATGAGGGTTTTGCTCAATCACCCACGAGGCTTCGCCGGTTTGAATCACTCATCGGCCTGACGCGCCTTTCTGGCGGCCGCATCGCGTTTGGACTTCTTCTGCATGACCTCGTATTGCGAAGGTCGATTCTGCGATTTCGCAACGATTTGTGCAGGAAGGACGGCCACCGACTGATTCGCCAGTGTGATGATGACGTCGAGGCAATCCCACTGACGCTGTGTCCAGGGTAACAAGGCTTCTTTCATGCCATTCTGCTGCATGTCGGCAGCGACCTGTGACAGTTGCTCGGTGACTTTTTTCAACGTCTCCGCAGTGCTGAGGATGATTTCCAGGCTTTTTTTCTCGAACTTGGCAGGCATTGCGCAGGTCTCTTGGGGGGAAGGTTGTGATAGCCGATGTTCCGTTGACCGACCAGCTGAACAAAGATTACCGAACCCAAACGTTTTGTCAAATAAATCAGTCGTCCTTTTTCTGGGATTTCCTTCGGGGTGGCGCAGCGGCCCCTGGGTAACAAGCAGTGAGATGGCTTGAGATGATGCTTTGAAAGCGAAGCACGCCTGGACACGGCCTCTAACCTAATTCGCTCCCCGCATTGAAAGATCGGGGAACTCGAATGAGGCTCGGTCGGTCGAAGTCCGTTTTTGAACGCCAATCAGGGACGAGACCTGGGCGGGCGTTTCCCAAACGAAAAAAGGACTCGCGATCAATTGTCGCAAGTCCTTGTGCTGCAAGGTGCCGAAGGTGGGACTCGAACCCACACGTCATTGCTGACACTGGATTTTGAATCCAGCGCGTCTGCCGGTTCCGCCACTTCGGCCTTCAATCGCGGGAAGGCATGATGATCGGGTAACACGTTCACGTCAAGCTTCGACAGTCCGTCGATCGATGCAAATATCGATTTCGATCGTCTCGGCCTAATCCGAAGCGGTTTTACCGCTTAAAATGAGCTTTCAGGGGCTGAAAATCGCGTGTCGGATGTGAATCCCGTTCACTCGCCGCAATCCTACCGCCCTGGCATCGACGGATTGGTGGTCGATGCCACCTTCGACACCAGCACGGTGAATATTCTCGTGATCGGCCTCACGGAATTGCGAACGACACCGAATTCCGTCGTACGGGGTCCGCTGGAACTGTTCTTTCCATCGGATCCGCCACGAGTTCAACCCCTAGGCCGCTTTTTTCAATACGAGACACGTATTGTTGCCGCCGAAACCAAACGAATTGGAGACCGTGATATCGATGGTGGCCGCTTCGGACTCGCCTCGCACGTGACGCAACATGGCACATTCGGGATCGAGGTCTTCCAGATTGACGGTGGGCGGAATCAACTGTTTCTCGATCGTAGCCAAACAGGCAACCGCTTCAATGGCCGCCGCGGCGCTCAGCAAATGACCGGTCAAGGACTTGGTGGAACTAATGGGAACCCTACCCGCCGAATCGCCGAGCACTGATTGCAGGATCTTGGCTTCGCAAACATCGCCGACCGGTGTTCCAGTGGCATGAGCATTGATGTAATTGATTTCGCTGGGTGTCACTTCGGCATCTTGCAGCGCCTGCTTCATCGCCGCGATCCCCTGTTGAGGCTCGGGACAGGGAATGACCATGTGATGTGCGTCGCTGGTCGCTCCGAAACCGGCCACCTCGGCATAGCGGTGGGCGCCACGATTGATCGCTTCCGATGTGCGTTCGAGCATGAAGACCGCTCCGCCTTCGCCCAGAACCATTCCGTCACGCTCACGATCGAAGGGGCGAAGCGCCGCATGGGGTGTGGTGTTTTTTCGCGAGAGTGCCCGCAGGTTGCCAAATCCGGCCAAGGACAACGGTGTCACGCCGATGTCACAAGCTCCGGCCAGGCAAATGTCGACCCAACCCAGTTCCAGCCAGCGTCGTCCCTGTGACAACGCCCAGTTGCCGCTAGCACATGCGGCGGAAATCGTCAGTTGCGGACCGCGTAATCCCAGCAGGCGATGAACTTTCGTCGTCATTCCAGCGGGTTCTTCTGTCGGGTCAAAAGCTCGACGCCCACCGCGGCGATAATCCATTTCCCAGCTTTGCATCCATTCGGCACCCAGTCCAAGCACCAAGCCGATCCGCAGACCGTCTGGTCGATCATGCCAACCGGCGTCTCGCAGGGCCGATTCGGCACACCAGATCCCGCACTGTTCGATGCGCAGACGCGAGCGGAATTCACTCTCGTCGTAGCCTTCGGGACAGGGAATCTCGCCGATCAAGCTGGCAATCTGGCTGGGGTGGTCCGTCACATCAAAGGCTGCCACACGCTCGATCCCCGAAACGTGGGAAAACAGATTCGATGAGAATTCGTCGTAAGAATGGCCCATCGACGAGGTCAATCCGACGCCGGTAATACTGACCGAGTTTTGTTTCATTGAGAAATTTCTTTCGCTGAGGATCCGCATGAATTGGCTTCCCGCAACAGACTCAGGTGGGACGAACTGGTCGTTCAACAACGACCAACAGTCAACCGTTCCACGAGTCGCCGAATCGCCCGATCGTCAGGCAGCCTTTCTTTGTGGGGCAGAAGTGGGAAGGGGTAAGGGGAATGACGAAATGACAGCCGGCGACCAATCCATCTTGGCACACAGGCCACCACCCAACATGGCCGTCAGAGAACCACCACCAGTCCCTGACGATACGAACTGTTCAAATAATGACATCGCGGTGTTTTTTGCAGGAATTTCCAGGGCCGCCGGAGCGTGGGGGTCGTAAACGATTCGCAATCGCGCAGTACTCGTGGGAGTCGAGATCGGTTGCAGAGCCAACACCAATGCCGTGCAACTCGTGACGGCCAATGGAACTCCTTCGACATCAATCCCATTGTCGGGTTCCCAGCCGGAAAAAACCAAAATCATGCCGGGCAATTTTTGCTGATCCAACAGCGATGAGGCGGTAATCCAGGCATCGGTTTCACCGTCCAGCCCGCCACCGACGCCAACGCAGGGTCCGTGACAACCGAGTGCCAAGCCCACCATGCTGGCCGGCGAATGCAACGAACGATTGGGAACCACTTGCACCGAGACATTCCACGGACCGTCAACGGCGAATTTGGTTAACGCTTGAGCAAAGGCGGATCGACCCAGGTAGCGGGTCGAAAAAACAACGCCCCATTTGTCGAAGCTTTCTGGTGGCGTTGGCAGACGGTTCACGGCATCTCGCACGGCGACCAGCGCGGCAAGCGTCTGCTCGTCCGAATGCCTCAGGACACTATTCCCCAGGTTGCCGGGCAACGTGTCAGATTGCTTTCGCAGGGCGTTGGCATCCTCGAGACTGAATCGAGACGTCGCATACGCGGTGACTGCACATTCCAGAGAACAAGTTGCCGGGTCAGATTCTCGGTAAGGGAAAGCAGTGGTAGGCACGGTAAACCTTTGCACGACGAAGAAAAATTGAACCCAAGGGGGGAACTCAGCCTCTGAAGGCTGACCGATAAAGTAAGGAACTGGATGCGTCAACTTCCGTCTAATGTGTGAAGAACCTGAGATATCGATGTTGTCAACGGTCGTCTTTTGCGATGTGAATCTGTTTCAGTCGAAGTTCCGTCGGATGCCCCTGTTCGACGGAGCGCTGTCGAACCAAAAGATCCTGGTCGTCAAACCAAAGCTCGGCCGGTGACGAGCCATCAATCTTGAAATGCCGACAATTAATGGATCGGCCACCGAAATTCACCGTACCGGTTCCGACGGTGGTCAACGTCGCTTCATGCATTTTGGCCGTATCGACATCCATGATCGGGAACCGTTTGGCTCGTAGATCGGCCGCAGGCAGTCGCCAATAAGCGGTGGTCATGGTGCAAGGTGAGACCTCGCCAACCTGTTTGCCGTTAAAAGCAATCTGGTGGATCGGCCCTTCGGCCTTCAGCGTGAAGGACCTTTTTTTACTGCCATCTTCGGTACGCAGATCGGTCGCCACCACTCGTCCATCACGCCACACTTCCGTGCCGCGAAATTTGAAGACGTAGGCGTAAACGATAAAATCCATTTTGATGTCGGTTTGTAAGCCAACGGTCTGCTTGACGCCGTCTGTTTTGATCGACAGTCGATGAATGCCGGCGGGCCGGTCGTCAACTCGCACTTCAAATTCACGAATTTCGACGGCATCGGCCGCGGCTTTGGTGGTCGAGACGGACTGAGAGACCACCGGACGGTCGGCCCCAAGTGCCAGCGGACAAATCGTTGGCCGAATGATGCACCAGCCAACGAATAGCCAACACAGACCCTTCCGCATGACTCCCTCCCTGGAGCATCGTCGTCACGTGAGAACGGCGCTGAATTTCGCGCCAATCGTCCCTACCGCACGAAGAGATTCGTCATCATGAGTCGTCACTTCGCTTGCGCGGTCCGGGGCCAAGTCTAGCGACTTCTGGTTTTGCCACTAGATCGCTCTTCAAAAAAAATTCCGTGGCAATCACTTTTCGTGAACAGTCGGTCTTGTCGCATCTGCCAAAAGATGTTTTGATCCCGCCGCTTTCAACGCGACGGAAGAAATTTTGTCACGTTGGAACAATGGGGTGTCGCACGAACTGGCTCCGCTTGCGATGCGAATTGGGGGGCCTCCCATCATGGATGAAATCGGGAGATAACGTGATCAATCGAGAAGAGATTCGTGAAACGCTGCTGAAGCTGTTCGAAGCAGAAACCGGTGAACCGCTGGATTCACTGACGGACGATCAAAATATGGCCGAACATCTCGGCCTGGATTCGGTTGACATGGTGAGTCTCATCATGCACCTCGAACGCCATTTCAAAATTCGCCTGTCACACGAAGAACTGGCCAACGCCGTTCAAGTGGGGCAATTGCTCGACATCGTTCAACGAAAAGTGAACGAGCCGAAAGAAGCCGCTCCGCTGGCCGGCGGCGATTCCCAAAAAATCGCCGCGTGACGATGCGGCGTCTCGGTCCGCCCGAGATACGGCGACTTCGGTTTCTGGAGCGCCGCCGAATCTGACGAGCGAACATCGCCGAACCACAGTGACGCACTGCGAACCCCTTCGGGACACAGCGCGTCGCCACGTCTGTCTCACATCGAATTGGAGTGGCGTTGAAAAACGTCTGCTGCATGGACTGTTAGAGTACGCGCCGATCCCCGAATCGTCGTTCCGGATTGACGCAATTTCACTTCGTCGAGATTAACTAATTTCCGAGGTTTAGAAATGACCGTCACAACACAACGCGGCGCATCTCCCGAAGCAATTCAGCAACACTATGATGTGGCCAACGATTTCTACGAGCTGTGGCTCGATCCTACGATGTGTTATTCGTGCGCCCTCTGGCAAGCAGATGAACCGGATTCGATGCTCGAGCAGGCTCAACTGCGAAAGATTGATTTCCACGCCCAGCAAATTCAGGCCACAAGTGGCCAGCGAGTTCTGGATGTCGGCTGTGGATGGGGTTCGCTAGTGCGCCGACTGGTCGAGACCCACGGTGCAGGTCACGCAACCGGTTTGACGCTCAGTAAAGCACAAGCCGAATGGAGTGCCCAGCGTCACAATCCTCAAGTCGAAATTCGACTCGAAAGCTGGCTGGACCATGTCCCGACGGCATCCTATGACGGAATTATCTCCGTCGGCGCCTTCGAGCATTTCGCCAAAGCGGAATGGCCAGACGCCGAACGAATCGCCGCGTACCGAACATTCTTTAAAAGCTGCCGTGAATGGCTCAAACCGGGCGGTCGGCTGTCGCTGCAGACCATCGCCTATGGGAACGTCGACGTGGCCAACGTCAAAGACCAACCCGACACTAAATTCTTCTTCGATGAAATCTTCCCCGAGTCGGTCTTGCCGACACTGTCAGACATCATCGCAGCCAGCGACGGCCTGTTTGAAGTCATCAATCTGCGAAACGATCGCGAACAGTACTATCGCACCTGCCAGATCTGGTACCGCCGGCTGGTGGCCCGCAAATCCGAAGCGTTAAAGATCGTCGATCTTGAGGTCTACAATCGATTCGTCCGCTATCTCAAGCTGAGCGCTTTCGTCTTCGACGCTGGCTATACCGGACTGCTACGGTTTGGATTCCGTCGCCTGGACGAACCGCGAACGGCCTGACCGGACCGAGTGAGTGGGGCGACCCCACATCGTATGCGGTGCGAGCCTGACACCACCGTCCGTCTTTGCCGATCAGTCTTGTTCCATTGGGAATTGATCCGGCACGCGAACCGTCGCCCGTTGCAATAGGAGCAGCGACGCGCCCAGGCCTGCACAACATGGGCCTTCCAAGGCAATCCACCAGCCCGGCATTCCTTCGACGACATCAATGCCCATCACGATGAAGCCTTGAATGAACATCGTCCAGGCCAGGCAGGTGATCAGTAGCGAATACTTCTGCACATCGCAGGAGACGAACCACAACAGCAATCCATAGGACGCGTACCAGATCGAAGTACAGCGTGCCAGATATCCTGTGATCGGATCGTCGGGAAACGTCCCGAGCCCCAACGATTCATGGCTGTGGGCCATCCAAAGACGAGGCGAAAACACGGCCAATAGCGCCATCAGGTCGATCAACCCGATCACTCGCAACATGACAACCAGCCATCGACTTCGATTCGACACGGCGCCGACCCCTGCTTCGCCAGCGGCTTACATTTGCTCGGCCACGCCGATTCCCAACAGCTCAAGCCCCTGCTTGAGAACCCGCGCGGTCGCATCGCAAAGCAGCAGACGGCTGGCTCGTAGCGACGCGGGTTCGGCGGTCAGAACGGGACAATCGTTATAGAACGAGGCGAAACAATTCGCGGTCTCGAACAAGTATTGGGTCAGCAGGTTGGGACGATAATCAATCGACACATCCGCCACTGCGTTCGTAAATCGATTCAACTGCAACGCCAACGCTCGTTCGGCTGGACTCGTCAACTGAATCGCATGTCCGGCCGCACGAAGTTCCCTGGCGTCGACTTCACCCTTGCGAAGAATGCCGCAGACGCGGGCGTAGGCATATTGGTTGTAGGTGGCTGTATCGCCGTTGGTGGCCAGCATCTTTTCCCAGCTGAACACATAATCGCTATCGCGATTGTGATGCAGGTCGACATAGATAATCGCCCCCATCCCGACTAGCACCGAGACATTGGCTCGGTCGGCCTCGCTCAGATGAGCACTGTTTTCATCGACGATCTTGCGCGCATTCTGAATGGCTTCGTCGAGCAAGCTTTCGAGACCGATCGTGTCGCCCGACCGAGTCTTGTAAGGACGGCGATCTTCACCCAGGACCGTGCCGAAACTGACATGACGAAACTCGGTCTGATCAAAGCCCATCTTCTTGGCGGTGGCGAACAACAATTGAAAATGCTCGCTTTGCCGCGAATCGACCACGTAAAGACTGGCGTCAGCGTGGAGAGTTTCCACGCGATAACGAATCGTAGCCAGATCGGTGGTGGCATAGGTGAACGCGCCATCCGCCTTCTGCACGATGAACGGGGCAGCATTACCTTCGACAAACACGCAGGTCGCCCCCTCGCTGACAACGGCGAGGTTCTTCTTTTTCAATTCGTCCACGATGTCGGGCAACATCGGGTTGTACCAGCTCTCACCCAAAGCCATGTCGAACTGGACGCCAAACCGCTTGTACATCGATTCGAGAGCCGCCATGCACTGCGGCACAAATTCGTCCCACAGCCGTTTGTTTTCGGCGTCGCCGGCATGCAACTTGGCCGTCTCGCGACGAGCCAGTTCGCCGATCTTTGGATGGGCGTCCGCCAAAAGTTTCAGTGCCGGATTCGCGTCGACGACACCCACTTTCTTTTCCGCGGAGGTAATTTCGGCTTTCAGATCGACTAGTTCCTGTTCGACCTTTTTCGCCTGCCGGGCGGCATCTTTGTCAGCCGGCTTGGCAGCAGAGGTCTGCCTGGCCGTCGCGACGGCCATTTCGCTGGCCGCCTGTTTCTCTCGCAACTTGGGCAGATTCGCGACCAGGTCGTGATAGTCCGCCAATTGATTGACCAGCCTGTACAAGCGGGCTAATTCCGCAACGGGATCGCCGCGGTAAGCCGCGTCGTCTCGAAAATGCTTGTAACCATAGATAATCATCCCGAACTGGGTTCCCCAGTCGCCGACGTGATTATCCGATAAAACGCGATGCCCTAGAAATTGCAGGACGCGACACAGTGCGTTGCCGATGACGGTGCTACGCAAATGTCCCACGTGCATCGGCTTGGCCACGTTTGGCGACGAGAAATCAACGATATAAGTTCGCGGCGACGTCACGGTGGCCACGCCCAGTCGATCATCTCGGGTCAGCTTGGCCGTCTCGTCCGCCAGCCGTTCGGTCTTCAGGCGAAAGTTGATAAAGCCCGGTCCGGCAATGTCGGGCGTTTCGCACAAATCGGCGACATCCAGTTTGGCGATCAGGGCGGCGGCAACATCACGGGGCGTCTGCTTGACCAGTTTGGCCAGCGGCATCGCGCAATTCGCCTGAAAATCGCCAAATTTTCCGTCCTGGGACGGCTTCAGCATGTCGACAAATGTCTCGGGCGAGTCCGTCAATGAGGTCAGCGCGGTCCGCAATCGAGATCGCAATTCAGACAGAAAATCCATGAACAAAAACCTGTGACTACGCGGTACAACGAACTGTGGCGGCCAAGATCAGCGGGTGGACACCCACACGATTCAGGACTCCGATTCTAACGGGGAGGTTCGGACGGTACACCCGCTTCGCCGGCATTACCGATCAGAAATAGAAATAACCGGCCCGATCAGCGATTTTCCCAAACCAATCGACTTTCCCAGCGCCGATTTGACGACGATCGGCCGGAGGCTTATGATCTCTGGCTTAACACCAGTTTGCGCCTAACAAATCAACGAGCGTTATTCCATGCCGTTCTTTCCGTCAATTCGACCGACGCCCGGTTCGGCAATCGCCCGAATCGTTGTCGTATCGATTATTGGAGTCGTATAGGCGGCCTTGGGGTGTTATTGGACGATCTCAACACAAGCCCTCAGGTCGATCCTGAGGGCTTTTTTCTTGAAGCGAATGCCGAAAGCAGACTCATGGCCAGAATCCAGATCTACGATACGACCCTTCGAGACGGCAGCCAGGGTGAAGGGGTCAACTTTTCGCTGCAGGACAAGCTGCTGATCACGCAGAAGCTGGACGATATCGGGGTCGACTTCGTCGAAGGTGGGTATCCGCTTTCAAACCCGAAGGACGCGGAATACTTTGCCCGAGTCCGCGACCTGCCGCTCAAACACACAAAAATCAGTGCCTTCGGGATGACGCGTCGCAAAGGATGCGCTCCTGAAGACGATATTGGCATGTGTGCCCTGCGTGACGCCAAATCACCCGTGGTCACCATCGTCGGCAAAACCTGGGATCTACATGTGTTCGAAGTGCTGTACATTGATGAAGCTGAAAACCTGGCGATGATTCGCGATTCCGTCGCTTTCCTCCAAGCAGAAGGTCGCGAGGTGTTCTATGACGCCGAACACTTTTTTGATGGATTTCGAGCCAATCCGGATTTCGCCCTGAAGACGGTTGTGGCCGCTCAGGATGCCGGTGCCAGCACCATCGTGCTGTGCGACACCAACGGCGGACGACTGCCGGAAGAAGTCGCGGAAGCCGTTCAAGCCGTTCGCCGAGCCCTGAAGATCCCCGTGGGGATTCACTGTCATAATGATTGTGAATTGGCCGTGGCGAATTCGCTGACCGCAGTCGACCATGGGGCGATCCAGGTGCAGGGAACGATCAATGGCATCGGTGAACGGTGCGGGAATGTCGACTTGATCAGTGTGATCGCCAACCTGGCCGTGAAGAAAGGCCATGATGTGTTGCTGCCGGGCGGCCTGCTGCATCTCACGGAGCTTTCTCGCTACGTGTACGAAATCGCCAATATGAATTTCCGATCCGGCCAGGCTTTCGTCGGAACGAGCGCCTTCGCCCACAAAGGAGGCATGCATGTTCACGCCGTTAATCGACTGGCCGCCAGCTACGAACATATTCCGCCGGAAACGGTCGGCAATGAACGACGGGTGCTGGTCAGTGAACTGTCGGGTCGGTCCAACATCATTGCCAAGACGACGAAATACCAGATCAATCAGGACAATCAGCTGATGGCGCGAATCCTGGAACGAGTCGTCGACCTTGAAAATGAAGGCTATCAGTTCGAAGCGGCCGAGGCCTCGTTCGATCTGCTCGTACGCAAAGAAGCGGGTGTCTACCAGCCGAAGTTCCAACGGCTGCATTATCGCGTCAACGTGGAAACCACGGCAGGTCAAGGCACCATCACCGAAGCCACCGTCAAACTGCGAGTCAACTCGCACACGGAACATGTCGTGGCGGAAGGGGATGGTCCGGTCAATGCCCTGGACAATGCCCTGCGTAAAGCACTTTCGGCCGCTTATCCGAATCTCGCCGAGATGCAACTGGTCGACTACAAGGTGCGCGTCATCAACTCCGCCGAAGGCACCGCCGCGCGGGTTCGCGTTGTCATCGAAAGCCGCGACCACACCGATATGTGGAGCACGGTCGGTGTCAGCGAAAACGTTATCGAAGCCAGTTGGCTGGCTCTGGTCGATAGCGTCGAATACAAGCTGTACAAAGATGCCGAAGCGGTGGTGACGGCGAAATGAATGACCAGAAATTCGACCTTGAACAGAAGGATGTCTTCGGTGGACATGGCCTGCGTCGATGCTCCGAAATCGTCTTCCTGTTCCGCAACAAATCTGCCGACGGCCAACGCCATGCCGTGTAACAGCTTTGGCTTCCCACCAATCCACTGACAAACGACAATTCGGCGAACCTCTTGTCGAGCGAGAGGTTCACTTTTCTAACCAATGCCGATCGAATGATTTCCCGATTCATCCACTCTTCGCTGTAAAACCCATGACAACTGAAATCCCCAAGCAATACGATCCGGCCGCTGCAGAAGCCCAATGGTTTCCGTTTTGGGAACAGCGAGGCGACTTTAACGCCGATCCTCCCCTGCCCGGCGATGCCCATCCGAAACCGCCGCACGTGATCATGATTCCGCTGCCAAATGTGACCGGCGCACTGCATATGGGACATGCTTTGAACGGCACCTTGCAGGATCTGCTGACCCGCTGGCGACGAATGCAGGGATACGAAGCGCTGTGGATGCCCGGCACCGATCACGCGGGTATCGCCACTCAGTCGGTGGTCGAGAAACGAATGCTCGAGGAAGAAGGCCTGACCCGGCATGATATCGGCCGCGAGGCGCTCGTGCAGCGCATCTGGACCTGGAAAGACGCTTACGAAAAACGGATCCTCAGCCAGTTGAAAAGCCTCGGAGCGAGCTGTGACTGGCGACGGGTGCGGTTCACTCTGGACGAAGTCTGTTCACGCGCTGTCCGGCAGACATTTTTCAAAATGTTCAAAGATGGACTGATCTTCCGCGGCAAGCGGCTGGTGAATTGGGACACATTTCTGCAGACCGCCGTCGCCGATGATGAAGTCTACGAAGAGGAAACTGATGGCCACTTCTGGACCTTCAACTACCCCGTGATTGACTCGGCAGGACAACCAACCGGTGAACGAATCTCGTTCAGTACGACTCGGCCCGAAACGATGCTGGGCGACACCGCCGTTTGCGTGCACCCGACGGACGAACGCTATACACAACTGATCGGCAAACAGGTGCGGATCCCCGTAAACGGCCGAACGATCCCCATCGTGGCCGACGCGCTGCTGGCCGACAAAACACTCGGTACCGGCTGCGTGAAAGTCACACCGGCACACGATCCGAACGACTACGCCTGTTGGACTCGCAATAAGGAAAAGATGGGCGAGCCGATCAATATCCTCAACCCAGACGGCACGCTGAACGAACAGGGTGGACCGTGGCAAGGACAGGATCGTCTGCTCGCACGTGAGGCCGTCGTGGCCGAAATGGAAAAACAAGGACACTTTGAAAAGGTCGAAGATCGCAAGATCCCGCTCAAGCATAGCGATCGCTCGAAGACACCGGTCGAGCCGTATTTGTCCGAGCAATGGTTCGTGAAAATGGACACCCTGGCGCAGTCCGCCATCGACGCGGCCAACGACGGGCGTGTCACGTTCTATCCCGAACGTTACCGCCAGTCGTACCTCAGCTGGCTGGGCGAGAAGCGTGATTGGTGCATCAGTCGACAATTGTGGTGGGGTCATCGAATTCCGGTGTGGACCGTGTCTCACAGTGACGACGCCGGCGCGATGTTGATGAAACGCCATTTGGAAGCCGACCCGAAATTTGATTCGAATCGGATTGAATTTGCCGTTCATCAAACCGGGAGTTCGGTCGCCGCGATGGGATCGACCGTTTTGCAGGCCTGCCTGTCGACAGATGATGCGGAATGGACGGCAAAACTCGAGGCTCTGGGCTTCCAACGTGATGAAGATGTGCTGGATACCTGGTTCAGTTCCGCGTTATGGCCACACGCGACGCTGGGCTGGCCTGATCGGGACCACAATCCCCCGCTGAATGGTCAACCGGCGACCTCGGCCACGGGCAAAAATGAAGTGCTACCCTACTTCTATCCCGGCAGCGTTCTGGTGACATCGCGTGACATCATCACGCTATGGGTAGCCCGCATGGTCCTGACCGGTCTTTACAACATGGGAGACGTGCCGTTCCGACATGTCTGTATTCATCCGAAGATTCAGGATGGATTCGGGCAGACGATGTCCAAGTCGAAAGGCAACGGCGTCGATCCGCTTGAACTGATCGAAAAATATGGCTGCGATGGCATGCGGTTCACCATCGCCTCGTTCGCGGGCGAGACACAAGATGTACGATTGCCCGTCGGCTACGAATGCCCGCATTGCCAGGCCATGATCCCGCAAGAACAACATCATCTGAAGTTCAAGCCGGGCAAGCCGAAGATCAAGTGCCCCAAGTGTAAGAAGGAATCGCAATATGCGACACCGAACTACACTCCCGATGAAAGCGAGCTGGTCGCACGCATCGTGATCGAACGTTTTGAATATGGCCGCAACTTCTGCAATAAGCTGTGGAATGCCGCCCGGTTCGCGATGCTGAATCTGGAAGGCTACACACCAGGGGTGGTTGATCCCGCTGATCTGGCCATTGAGGATAAATGGATTCTGTCGCGACTGGCCACCGTCACTCAGGAAGTCACTTCGTTACTGAACGTCTACAAATTTGACGCGGCCACACGTTCGCTGCGTGATTTTGTGTGGAACGAATTCTGTGACTGGTATCTGGAAATGATCAAGCCGCGTTTGCGAGACGAAGCTCTTAAACCGACGGCTCAACGAGTTCTCGTCGCGGTGCTCGATACAACGTTACGACTGCTGCATCCCTTCACACCCTTCATCACGGAAGAGTTGTGGCAGCGACTGAATGAGATTGCGCCGCAGCGGGGCCTGCTCGCACCAGCGCCAGCGACGGATGCGATCATTATCGCACCATGGCCGACGAACCTGGAAAATTGGCATGATCCCACACTCGAAACACGGTTCCAACGACTGCAAGACCTGATCGTCGCTGTCCGCAATGTTCGCGGTACTTACAACATCAGCCCGGCGGTCGACGTTTCCATCTCTGTCCGTTGTTCGCCCGAAATTGCAGCCGATCTGGACCATGTGCGAATTCAATTCGAACTGCTCGCGAAAGCGACCCTGACGGCCGCAGGCCCGGATGTCACTCGGCCGAATGCCAGCGCCAGCTTTTCGCTGGGTGATGCGGATGGATATTTGCCTTTGGCGGGATTGGTCGATTTGCAGGCGGAAGTGGTCCGACTGCGTAAGGAAGCCGACAAGCTGCGCGGCTTTATTTCCGGTCACGAAAAGAAGCTCACCAACCAGAGCTTTGTTGATCGAGCTCCGGCCGAAGTTGTGGAAGAAGTTCGTGGAACACTGGCCAGCCTGCAAAAGCAACTGGTCAGTGTCGACGAAGCGATCCAGCAACTGTCCGCAGCCGGACAATAGCCTTCACGAAGTCGCACGCATGTTGACAGCTTGATATGATGAATTGACACGACAACAACGGTGTTTGTCGCGACATCGGTTCATTCGGAGCAGTACGAATGCGGTTGATTAGCTGTGGCGTTTTGTTGTTGATCAGTTCGATCCTGGTTTTGCCGTCTGCGAATGCGGCGGACGTTGCTAAATTTGAGGCCTTCGAAAAAACTTTCCAGAGTGATGTCCGGCCGGTCATCATTCGAGATTGCCAAAAGTGCCATTCTGCCAAAGTAATGGAAGCGGAAATCGACCTGTCGATCTTCGCTTCGCTGGGTGATGTCCGCCAACATCCGGAAACGTGGCAAAAAGTCGGCGAAATGCTCGACAGCGGTCAGATGCCGCCCAAGGATGAACCACAGCCCAGCGAGTCCGAACGCAACCGGATGCAACAGTGGGTTCGTTCGTATCTGAAAGCGGAAGCACGCGCCCGTGCCGGCGATCCCGGTCAAGTTGTGCTCCGTCGACTGAACAATGTCGAGTACACCAATACCGTCCGCGATCTGACGGGCGTCGTATCGCTGCAACCCGCTCGCGAATTTCCGGTCGATAGCGCTGCCGGCGAAGGGTTCACCAATCTTGGTAACGCTCTGGTCATGTCACCGGCGCTCATCACCAAATATCTGGATGCCGGAAAAGAGATTGCCAATCATGCCGTGCTGCTGCCGAATGGATTTCGCTTTTCGCCCGCGTTGACGGCACGTGACTGGACAGATGAACGGCTCGCCCAGATTCGTGCGCTCTACGCCAAGTACACGGACGACCGCGGTGCGACTCAGGTCAATCTTCAAGGAATTATCTTCGACACCAACGGTGGTGGTCGTCTGCCGGTCGACCGATACCTGGAGGCCACGCTGGTTGAGCGTGATGCGATTTCCGCAGGCCGCAAAACGATCGCGGCGATCGCCGGCGAACGAAATCTCAGCCCGAAATACCTGGGCCTACTATGGAACGCACTGACCGGTCGCGAGCCGTCATTTCTGCTGGACGGGCTGCGAGCTCGCTGGCGAGCGGCGAAACCCGGGGATGGGATCGCGATGGCCGAGGAGATCACGCGCTGGCAACACGCACTCTGGCGATTCGCCAGTATCGGTCATATTGGCAAACTGGGTGGACCGAAATCCTGGATGGAACCGCTGAGTCCTGTCACAACCCGAGCCGAGATTCGTCAGAAACTTCCCGAATCAACGGACGGTCACCAGGTCACGGTGTATCTGACGGCCACGGACGCGGGAGATGGAAGCGAGAACGATTTCGTCATCTGGGAACAGCCACGGCTGGTTGCCTCGGGACGTCCAGACCTGCTGTTACGCGACGTACGTGCTTTCACTCGCGAGTTGTTTAATCGTCGTGATCAGACCTTGGCCAGTACTACCTCCTGTCTGAATGCCGCCGTCGTCGCGATCGCCGCACAGGGGAAACTGGCTCCTGAGGAATTGGCGAAGCAACATGGTATCGATACCGAAATTCTCACCGCGTGGCTGGCCTACCTGGGTGTGGCCACGGGTGGCCCGGCGAAAATTGACAACCATTTCACCACCAAGATCAACAAAACCGCGGGCTACGATTTCGTTAATGGCTGGGGGAGCGACGCCACTCCGCTGTTGGTGGCGAATTCATCAGATCAACATGTGCGCATTCCCGGTAACCTGAAGGCACACAGTGTCGCGGTGCACCCATCGCCGACTTTGCAAACCGCTGTGGGCTGGCGCAGTCCAGTGGCATCGACAATTCGCATTGAAGCGAAAGTTCTGCATGCCCATCCCGAATGCGGCAATGGAGTCACCTGGTCGCTCGAATTGCGTCGCGGAGTGAATCGACAGCGATTGGCCCAGGGAATCGCACATGGTCCCAAGGAAGTTGTCGTCCCGCCAATTGACAAGTTGAACATTCTGCCTGATGACGTGGTTTCGCTGTTGATTGGACCTCGCGATGGCAATCACGGATGCGATTTGACCGCCGTGGATCTGGTGCTGACAGCAATGGAAGAAGGGGGACACGCCTGGGATTTGGCCCGTGATGTTTCGGCCGACGTTCAGACCGCCAATCCACACGCGGATTCCTTTGGAAATCCGGAAGTCTGGCATTTTTACACCGAATCCGTGACCGGTGCGGAAATGGGTGCAGTCATTCCCGCTGGATCCCTCTTGGCGCAATGGCAATCGGCGGCCAGCGACGAAGAAAAACAGAAATTGGCCGAAACCGTTCAGACCTTGCTGACCGGGGCACCTCCTGCCGCAAAAGAAAGTCCCGACGCACAACTCTACTACCAACTGGTGTCACTCGGTGGCCCCTTGTTCCGCACGGTCCGACCAGCGATTCCCACAGGTCCTGCTGCACAACCAGCGGCGGCGAGCAAATCAACGTCCGATTGGGGACCGGACCCTGTGCTCTTCGGACGGCATCCCAATGGACAAGCCGTTGATCCCACCAGCCTGTGTGTGAAGGCACCCTCGGTCGTTGAAGTGAAGTTGCCCGCCGATCTGGTGGGTGGATGGGAATTGGTGACGGCGGGAACGCTGCACCGCGAAACCGGGTCCGAAGGCACAGTACAAATGCAGATCCTGACTACGAAGCCGGATGTTGCATCGGGACTGATCGCAAGTGCGGTCAAAGAAACCAACGCTAACAGTCAATGGACCGACAACAAGCGTCACATCTCTTACTCGACGCCGATCCTGGTCAGCCCTGGAAGCGCGGCCGGTCAGCGAGTGGAAGCCGCTTTCGACACCTATCGCAATCTGTTTCCCGCCGCGCTTTGTTATTCGCGAATCGTTCCGGTGGATGAAGTCGTCACACTGACGTTGTTCTATCGAGAAGATCAACAGCTGGTCCGATTGATGCTCGATGATGCACAAGCGGCGGACCTCGATCGATTGTGGAACGAACTGCATTTCGTCAGCCAGGACGCACTGACACTTGTCGATGGATTCAACCAGCTGATGGAATTTGCCTCTCAGGACGCCGACCCGAAAGTTTTCGAGCCGATGCGCAAACCAATTCACGATCGGGCGGACGCGTTCAAAAAAGAACTTCTGAACGCAGAGCCAAAGCATGTCGACCAGGTGATCGAGTTTGCAGGACGAGCCTATCGTCGCCCCTTGAAGAGTGAAGAAGCCAGTGAACTTCGCAGGCTGTATGCCAAATTGCGTGAGCAAGAGTTGCCCCACGACGAAGCGATTCGGTTCACGATCGCCCGCGTGCTGGTGGCACCGGCATTTTTGTACCGTGTCGAGCCGTTGCAATCAGCCGACACACCGGCGTCGTTGTCGACGCGACCAAATCAGGAATTTCCGGCCTTCCCGATCACCGACTGGGCTCTGGCAAGTCGACTCAGTTACTTCCTCTGGTCGACGATGCCCGACGATGAGTTACAAAAACTGGCGGCCGCGAACGGGTTGCACGAAACCGATGTCCTCGTCGCCCAGGCCAAACGAATGTTGAAAGATCAACGCATTCGAGCCCTTTCCACCGAATTCGCCTGTCAGTGGCTGAACGTGCGAGACTTCGATTCGCACAGTGAAAAAAGCGAACAAGTCTTTCCAACCTTTACCGCGTTACGAGGAGATATGTATGAAGAGTCGATTCGGTTCTTCACCGATCTGTTCGAACGCGACGGTTCAGTGTTGGAAGTCCTCGACGCCGATCACACGTTCTTGAACGAAGCACTGGCCAAGCACTACGGGATCCCCGGCGTGACGGGTACCGAGTGGCGACGCGTCGATGGCGTCAAGCAGTACGGTCGCGGGGGAATCCTGACGCTGGCCACCACGTTGGCGCAGCAATCAGGTGCTTCACGCACCAGCCCCATCCTGCGAGGCAACTGGGTGCTGGAAACGTTACTCGGAGAAAAACTTCCTCGCCCTCCAAAGAATGTTCCGCAACTGCCAGAATCCGAAACCGACACGGACCTGACCGTACGGCAACTGGTCGAAAAACATCGCAGCGTCGAAAGTTGTGCCCACTGCCATGACCGCATTGATGCATTTGGCTTCGCGCTGGAAAGTTACGATGCGATCGGCCGTCGCCGCGATAAGGATCTGGGCGGGCGGGCAATCGAAGTAAATGTTCAACTGAAAGACGGGACCAAATTCACCGGTGAATCGGGCCTGCGAAAATATCTTCTCGAAGATCGCCGCAGTACATTCCTGCGGCATTTCTGCCGTAAACTGCTCGGTTATGCGTTGGCTCGTGGTGTCCAATTGTCCGACGAACCGGTACTCGACGAAATGATCAATCAGCTAAAAAACAACGATTACCGGTTTTCTGCCGCGGTCGAAACAATCGTTCGCAGCCCGCAATTCCGATATCAACGGGGGAATGTCGTACAATAGAATAGAGTGGGGTGATTCGGGATCACGAACCGGTCAGACCGTCTCGGTATCCGCTTGGTGACCCCACCTTCCGGGCAGATTATTAAGAAAAAACTCATCGGCCACGCGTTCGTGATACGACGATGTAAGAAATTGCTGACATTTAACAGACAGCGCTGTTCGCTTTGATGTGACAAAAAAGGAACAAAACCGTGCAACCCGAAAAATCACTCGCATCGCATCCGTTTGATCGCCGCACTTTTCTGCGTGGTCTGGGCGTTACGATGGCCTTGCCCTGGATGGAGTCACTGGCCGTTTGGGGCGATCAACCGCGAGCGAACTTGAACGCCAGCGAAGCCCCGGTTCGACTCGCGATTCTGTTTTCGGGAAATGGATTCCACACCAAGGAGTGGTGGGCCAAAGAATCGGACAAGGGCCTTGAGTTTGGTGAGGTTCTCGCGCCGCTGAACGAATTCGCCGACAAGACCCTGTTCATCAAAGGCTTGTACAACGAACAAGCGTTGAAAGGGAACATTCACAGTTCCCAAACAGGCAACCTGTTGTCGGGAGCTCCGCTGGCGGCCGGTGGCGAGATTCGCTCGGGAACCAGTGTCGACCAATTGCTGGCCCAAACCTACGGCCGATCGACGAAGGTGCCTAGCCTGGTGCTGGGCTGCGAAGCGGGAAATCCGTCGGTTCACAAGAACTATTCGATGATTTACAGCTCGCACATTTCGTGGACATCGCCAACCGCCCCGACCCCGCTGGAGCTTTATCCCGCGCTGGCCTTTGACCGGTTGTTCAAGGACGAAGTCCAAAAGGGCGACAAGAGCGTTCTCGATGCCGTGCTGGCCGATGCGAAAGATATTCGCCGTCAGATCAGTACATCTGATCAACGAAAGCTGGACGAATATCTCGATTCAGTTCGCGACGTCGAACAACGGATCGAAAGCGCCGGCACTCAAGGCGAGCTGCAAGGTTGGCGACCAACTCTGGACAAACCGAATCAGCCACGACCGCCGGAAGGTATTCCGCAAAATATCGCCGATCACATGCGGTTGATGTGCGACATCATGGTGCTCGGTTTCCAGACCGATACGACCCGTATCTGCACCTTGAAGTTGAACAACGACCATTCGTCGTTGCGGTTCCCCCATCTGAACGTCGACTACATGATCCACCATCTGTTGTCGCACTCGGATACCGCCGACTGGTTGAAGGTCAATCAATTCTTCGTCCAGCAAATCGCCTACATCGCCAGAAAGCTTGACGCGATTCAAGAAGGCGAACGAACGGCACTGGACAACACGATGATGATGTACTGCTCGAGCATGATGACCGGCAGCCACGATGCGACTCAATTGCCCGTGGTGATGGTGGGTGGAGGCGGCGGCAAGATCAAGACCGGCCGAGTACTGGATTATCGCGACCAGCCGAATCGTCAGATGTGCCGCTTGTATCTTTCGATGATGGACAAAATGAATGTTCATCCGGGCAAATTCGGCGATGCGACGGAACCATTGGCCGAGATTTGATCGGACGCGAACGGCCGAGTACGAAAAGTCGAAAACCGGCAACAAAGCCCGCACTCCAACTGGAAGGCTGTTCGATGCGATGTCGTTTGTCGCTGGTAGTGCTCGCCATCATTGGAAGCGTGCTGGTTGAGCCTGCATGGGCCGGCTGTCCGAAATTTACCGAAATCGTGATCGATCCGAAGATTGGTGAGGTGTGTTATGCGGTCACCAAAGCCGATGTGAATGGCGACGGCCAGCTGGACATTGTGGCCGTCAGCGAAAATCGCGTGCAGTGGTATCAGGCTCCGACTTGGACGAAGCACATCATCCTCGAAGACCAGGCTGATCGGGATCATGTCTGCATTGCCGCACATGATATCGACGGTGATGGGCAGATCGATTTTGCCCTCGGCGCCGGCTGGATCAAGTCAAATATGGGCACGATTCAGTGGATCACACGCGGACCGAATCCCGATGCCAAGTGGTCGATCCATCTGATCAGCCAAGAACGAAGTACGCATCGAATGGGCTTTGCCGACGTCCTGGGTACGGGAACGCCACAACTGGTTGTTTCACCCCTCAATCGCAGCTTGGATGGAAAGCCAGGCGTGCGAGTCATGGCCTTTGAAATTGCTGCTCAACCAAAGACAGAGCGTTGGCCGCTGACCGTCCTTGACCATACGCTCAATCGTCTGCACAACCACACGCATGTCGACTGGGACCACGACGGCCATGTCGACACGATCACTGCCAGCGAAGAGGGTGTCTTTTTGATTCATAAAGAAGGCGATTCGTTCCACAGGACACAACTGGGTACAGGCGCTTCAGGCGCCAAACCGGAACTTCGTGGCGCTGGCGAGGTCAAGGTGGGGAAATTGAACGGCAGTTCGCGATTCCTGGCGACGATCGAACCGATGCACGGCACCAGCGTCGCCATCTACACCCCTCAACCCGATGGCAAATTGCCGCTCAAACGAACCGTCATTGAAGAGTCGATGCAGCAGGGCCACGCCGTCTGGACAGCAGACGTGGACGGAGATGGTCGTGATGAGCTACTGGTCGGTCACCGAGAAGCCGGAACGGGTACGATCAAGGGACCGGGACTTTATCTCTTTACCTGCGAAGATGACGCCGGCCAAAAATGGACCAAACACGTGATCGACAATGGCGGGATCGCCGTCGAAGATGCCTTGGTGGCCGACTTTACCGGTGATGGAAAGTTCGATCTACTGGCAGGTGGCCGGGCCACCCAAAATGTGAAGTTGTATGTGAATCAAGGTGGAAGTGAGTAAGTCAGCTGTCAGGGCGGTCACCCCAGAGTTTCCCCGGCGAAGCCACAGGAGTTTGGCGTGAGCAGGCTACGGCTGAGAATCGATCCGGTCATTCGAAATGCCGAAGAAGTCAAACAACGTGTGGAACGGGAACTGCCCCATCACACCGGTTTGGTCAGTCTGGCCGGTAGCGTCGCGACAGCAGCCCGCGAAGCCGAGCAGGCCGCCGAACGCATTCGCAGGCCCTTAGGTTGGCACCGTCTGCCTGCCGTGTTCCTCGCACTGGCCCTCTTGCTATTAATCGGATGGGTTTACGTTCAGTTCTTTCGGACAACGACGCTGACAATCGCTTTACCAAACCGGGACGCCACCGCTCTTCGCGCGCGAATCGCCACCGAAAACAGGGAAAGCAATCGCCTGGCACTACTCCCCATTGTTGTTCCGGGATCTCGTGAGGCGGTTGATTTGGTCAACGAGGGAAAAGCGGATCTGGCATTCGTCCAAGGCGGGATCGCCATCGCCACAAATCTACCACGGCTGGAAACCCCCAATCCCGAGCTCGTGTTGTGGTATATGCGGACGACGGTGCCGGAACTGAAAGCCGTGCATCGCGTCCTGACATCCGTTGAAGGAGCTGGCAGCCATTCCGTCGCCCAGGCATTCATGAAAGCCTGGCAGCTGGATCAACAGATTGAATACGTGCACGACTGGACGCGACTTTCTGATGACGACGACTATGTTATCCCCGACAATATCGACGCGGTCTTTGTCGTCAAAGATCCGTCCGACGACAAAACCCTGCGTGCGAGTGAGCGTCTGGCGAAGGCCGGGTTTCGTCTAACGTCGCCCGATCTGGGTGCGCGCCTGGCGCACTTGGACTATTTGAATCCGCACACCGTACCCAGCGGCTATCTGCACAGCGCGCCGCCGTTTCCCCCAGAACCGATCCTGACATATACGGTCGCCACTTATCTGGTCGCCAGTAAGCGGGTGACACCACGCATGCTGGCAGCCGCCAGTCATTTACTCGATGGCCAACGGGCGTCCATTTCCGATGGCCGCTATGAGCCGACGCTGGGTGAAACGAGTGAATTTGTGCAGGGAATCGATGCATTTCTGGGCATCATCATCAATCTCGTTCTCGCATTTCTCGCGCTAACCGGCCTGGAAATGATGGCCTACCGCAAGCGATTTCATGAACTCAATTCACTGGTCAGCTTGATCAGCATCCACCAAAGCTCAAAAGACGTGCTGGGAGTGGACGACGTCAGCATCCGACGTGACCACCTGCTCTACCTCAGTCTCTGCAGTGATTTGCTGGGTCTGGTCAGTATGATCGGCGGCTATTACACGCAAGAGAATTCATCTCTGCTTTTCAGCGGCATGCCCGAGATCATCCATCAACGCTGCGACGGACTGAAGATCAATATTCAGCTCAAAATTCTGCACGCCACGATCAAGGAAGACAGCGTTTCCGCGAAACTGCCTTCTGAAACGGCTCCGACAAGCCCACCGAATGTCGCATGACGACAATGCGATCGGACGGCGTCAATCAAGCACCAGCGTTCATCAGCGTCGTTGTTCCAAACGCTGTAGCAACTTCGAATTGGTCAGCACGTCTCGATTCACCACGTGCGATGGAATGCGTCCCGCCGCCACCTCGATCAAACTTTGACACGCGCTGCGCCCGATTCCGTTAAAGCATTCGTCCGTCCAACAGATCGCGTGGGGTGACAAAATCACATTGTCGAGCGATAACAACGGATCGTCTGCGGCAATCGGCTCGACGGCGAACACGTCCAGACCGGCTCCAGCAATTTGTTGTTCCGAAAGAGCCGTCGTGAGCGCCGCTTGATCGACGATCGGTCCGCGAGCGACATTGATCAGATAGGCATTCGATTTCAGCAACCGCAATCGTTCGGCATTCAGCAGGTGATGCGTTTCGGGAGTGAGCGCACAACAGATGACGATGTAGTCGGATTCTTGCAGCAAGGTTTCCAGCGGCACGAGGTTCACGCCGGCAACGGGCGTTTTCAGGCACGGGTCATAACCCAGATGGCGCATTTCGAACGGAGCAGCCAGCTGAAAAATCTCGCGGCCAATATTGCCCACCCCAATTACACCCAGTGTCCGGCCGCGTACTCCCTGACCCATATAGTTGAGCTTGCTGCCCCAACCACCCGCACGCGTCAGTCGATCTTTGATCAGCAGTTTGTGAGACAACGCCAACAGCAAAGTGATCGCAGACACTGCCACCGGACGTCGGACGCCATCGGGAGTAATCGTCAGCATGACGCCTGCTTCGGTGCACGAGGGAACATCGACGTTGTCGTATCCCACTCCGAATCGGGCGATGATCGACAGACGGTCAACGCCAGCGAGCGTCGCAGACGAAACTTGAGGAGCCAATACTAGCAAGCCGTCGTAACCAACGATCTGTTCTGGTTTCAGGACAGGCGAATTCTCGGGCAGGAATTCCCATTCCACTCCCGGTGCATCGTCGAGCAGCGACAAGCCGATATCACCGAATCCGATCGTTCCGTCGGGCCTGAGAAAGTCACGTGTCAGTCCGATGCGAAACGGAGATCGAGCTGTCATGCCACTAACCTTGCTTGATCGAATGTGGTGTGAAAATCGATGCGAAGTTACAGAACCACCGGGCGAGCCAAGGAACCTCGATCACGTCCACATCGTCTGCATCACGTTGACTGAGCGAGAACCGCTTGCCAGTCGACTCGTTTGGCGTCGGCCCACAATCCTTCCAGATCGTAGAGTTCGCGAGCTTCTGGCAGAAACGAGTGTAGGACGATGTCGCCCCAATCCTGAAGGATCCACGAACTTTGTTCATAGCCTTCGGTGGCGGGCGGCTTGTTTCCACGAGCTTTCATTTGAACTCGGACTTCGTCACACAATGCGTGCATTTGACGGATGCTGGTCCCCGTCGTCACGACGAAGAAATCCATGATCGGCGTGATGCGGGTCAAATCGAGTACTACGGTGTCTTTGCCGCGGTACTCTTCGCACAGCTTGGCAATGTGGCAGGCGTCTTCCAGACTACGTTGCAGGCGAGCGTTCGGGGCGGTAGCGATGGCGGCGGAAATGGCAAAACTCCAGGGAACGACTCAAAAATCGCACAGCTTTTCGTGAGCATAACATCGGTAAGACACCCTACCGTTGTACGAGGTTCACCCTACCGTGTTCAAGCGCGCACCCCTCCGAAGGACCATTATCTTCAGAATTGGTGCCGAAGTTAATGACCCGCCAATCATCGAACAAAGGCGTTCTAACACCGAAACTTGAGGTGAACGGATGACCCAAAACCGTTCGCGCATTGACCACGGTGGCCGGTCAGCTACGATATTGCCGCTGTCCTGTGGGTCGCACAAGACATGTTTGGCCGTCCTTCACCGGACGAGCGAAACACTGCGGGGATACCCCGCGGTCGCAGAGTTGTTTTTCAATCGAGCTGTGAAGAGTCCGTCGCGACAGTCAGTGCCGCGACGACTCTTCGCCACGGGATCGGTTGTGCGGCCCGCAGGTCAGTGCTTTTTCCGATTCAATCGCGGTGCGAATCCCCGTTTGCGGCGCTACTGAATGTGCATGGAGCAAATCCGCTAAGCTTGCGGAATTCGATGCGTCTCTCGGGAATTTGTTTCATGGGGCTTATCAATTGGTTGTTGCAGCTGTTTGGCTGGCGCGAATCCCCGCCATACGATCCTGACCTCGCACGTTTGACCACTTCTCCCCGTTCCACACAGGATTCATCCCACAAACTGCGACCCCAGGCGGATGAGGCCTGGAACCAACCGCCTGGGGGAAATGAGCTGGAAAACAGCCAGAATCCCAATCAGGTTCGGTATCCTCCAGGCCCGTCACGACTAGTGCCGACCCGACGCAAGGCACAGAAAATCGCCGAACGGGCACGGTCATTACCCTATGTCGAGACGAAGGGAAATGCGCCCTACCGTTATGCTCGCTATGGATCCCAGACCGGTCATTATCTCGATCTCAGCCGTGATGGCGACGAGGCTCGGCTGCAGCAATTCGGGTTACCCGTCTTCCATACCCCGGAAGAACTGGCCGAGTGGCTTGGTCTTCCATTGAATAAGGTGGCCTGGCTGGTTCACCGATTTTCTGGCGGGCGACCAGCGTCAGTGAAAGAGGCGCACTACCACTTTCATTGGGTCAAGAAACGGCTGAGCGGCTGGCGGCTGATTGAAGCACCGAAATCGACCCTGAAACAGGTCCAAACCAAGATTCTCCGGGGCATCCTGGATAAAGTCCCCGTCCACTCGTCGGCCCATGGATTTACTTGTGGACGGTCGATTCTGACAAATGCCCGACCGCACGTGGGACAAGCGATTCTCGTCCGTTTCGATCTGGCCAACTTCTATACAACAGTCGGATTTGCTCGTGTTGTCGCCATTTTCCGTAGTCTGGGATACTCGCGCGAGGTTTCCATCTGGCTGGGGCTATTGACGACATCTGCCGTCCCGGGCAACCTCGGTTTTCAAGAACAAGGCCCCTACGCACTCGCTGCTTATCTTCGAAGACATCTCCCACAAGGGGCACCCACGTCACCCGCCTTGGCCAATTTGTCGGCCTTTGGGATGGATATCCGGCTTTCGGGACTGGCAGCGTCATTCGGAGCAACCTATACACGGTACGCGGATGATCTCAGTATTTCTGGCCCCAAGGAATTAGGTTATGGGCTGAAAATCGTGATCCCGCTGGTCCAGCAAATTGTCCGGCAAGAACGCTTCTACGTGAATAAGTCCAAACGCCGAATTCTTCGATCGCATCAACGACAATCCGTGACCGGTGTCGTCGTGAATGCCAAACCGAATATCTCTCGCGTCGACTTTGATCACCTCAAAGCCATTATTACAAACTGTTTGCGTCATGGACCCTCAACACAAAACCGTGACCAGATCGAGAATTTCTTTAATCACCTCCAGGGCTGTATTGCCTATGTTTCGATGTTGAATCCCAAGCGCGGCCAAAAACTGAGCGATCTGTTCGCCGGCATCGACTGGAACCGCTAACAGGTGGTTTGATCGGCGCAAGTGACCGTCCGAATCCCCTGATTTTTCGAGTAAAAACGACACGGCGCGGGGGATCCGCGTTTCGACGTTGCTTGACGGTCTTTCCGGGCCAACTTACACTGACCCTCTTGCGTTCAAGATGGCCTGCCTCTCGTATGAAGTCCCAGCATGAAAAGTGAAGAGCGACATCAGCTTCTGACCAACGACCTCGGCGTTGTGACGACGAAAACCGTGGGGTTCTTCGAACGTCATTTGGGAACCATTGTCACGGTGGCCTGCGCGGTGTTGTTGGTGTCGGCCATCGGATTTTGGTGGAATCGTTCCACCGGTTCTGAAAACGCCGCAGCCTGGACGATGCTCGACAATGCCACGAACCAGGACGAGCTAGGCGCCGTCGTCGACAAGTTCAAGGGCAAACCCCCCGCACGGTGGGCTCAGCTGCAAATCGCAGAACAGCGACTGCAGAGTGCGATGCCGCTGATGTTTTCTAATCGCGAGTTGGCTCTCACCGATGTGAAGTCGGCCCGGGAAAAATTTGAATCGCTCTTACAAGACAAAGCCGTGCCACCCCAGATTCGCGAACGCGCGTTGTGGGGACTGGCGTTGTCTCTGGAAACGTCCTGCGATGGTGACACCTCGAAGCCGATCAAGGCGTATGATCTCTTGCTCGCCGAATTTCCCGAAACGATTTTTAAGCCGGTTGCGGAGAACCGATTGGCCGAGCTGAAAAAGGCCGAAGCCAGCGAGTTCTACACTTGGTTCAGCAAGGAAAATCCCAAACCGCCCGAAGTTCGCCCTCGCGATTTTAATCCTCACGGCATCAATCTGCCTGCTCCCACGGATCCCAACGACGAACCGGACGACGACGTCACCAAGAGTCCTGAGAAGCCTCAGGCTCCTGTCGATGACAAAACTCCGGCCACCGACAAACCTGAGGTGCAGGGAGAAAAGAGTCAGGACGCGTCGAAGCCAGCCGACATACCCGAGGGTGACAAACCGGCCGAACCGGCGAAACCCGTTGAGGGCGACAAACCGGCAGCAACCGAATCGCCGAAAGACGGCGATAAACCGAACGAGAAAAACTGAACTCTCCTTAGTTTTTGCCCGGTTCGCGAGATGAAGATCGTACAATGGAAGCCCGGCCACGCGACAGTGCCGGGCTTTCTGCTTGTCAGTTTGGTCCGTCCAACAGGTTCCCTCGTTTGAACCGCCTTTTCCGAAATACGATGCCGAATGAATTACGAAGACTCAGAACCTGAACTGGAACAGTCGGAAGACATCCCCGCCGAAGTGCCAGGCGAACCAATCAAGAGCATCGTCGAAGCGCGAGCCCACGGATGGCGAATTGACCATTATCTTGTTCGTCTGTACCCGAACTTCAGCCGTGCGGCATTTCAACGAGTACTGGAAGACCATGGCGTCCTGATCAACGGATTGCCGGTGAAGATGTCTCGCCGGTTGCGTGTGAACGACTCCATCGAATTTCGATTGCCCGAGACGCCGGATCGCACCCTGCCCGCCGAAGATATTCCGCTGAATATCCTGTACGACGATGATTCGCTGATTGTGATCAACAAAGCGGCGAACATGATCGTGCACCCCGGACGCGGAAACTATCTCGGCACGCTGGCCGGGGCGTTGCAATTTCATTTCGACAAACTGAGCGACGTGGCCGGCAAGCTGCGCGCGGGGATCGTGCACCGTCTTGATCGTGATACCAGCGGCGTGCTGGTGGTGGCCAAGGACAATACGGTTCACCATCACCTGAGCCGGCAATTTGAAGAACGAACGGTCGAAAAGGAATATCGCGCGATTACCTGGGGAGAAGTTTCTTTCGATCGCGACTACATCGAAACCCACGTCCGCGTGAGTAACCGTAACCGCGAACGAATGATGGTCTGCCCGGAAGGCAACAACTCGCGACACGCCGCTACGTTTTACGAAGTACTGGAACGTTTCCGAGGTTTTTCGTTTGTCCGGCTTTGTCCGCAGACGGGAAGGACCCATCAGCTGCGCGTGCACATGCACCATCTGGGCCATCCGATCGTTGCCGACCGACTTTACGAGGGACATTCGTCGCTGATGCTGAGCGATCTGATCGACGACGTTCCCGAAGAGCAGGACGAACTGCTGATTGGACGGCAGGCCTTGCATGCGCTGAAGCTGGGCTTCGATCATCCTGTCACCGGCAAGCGGATGGAGTTCGAAGCTCCGCTTCCCGATGACTTTCAACGCGCACTCGGTGCCATTCGCGAACACCGCACCAAACCGGTTCGGCGGGCGCCGGTTCGTCACTAAAACTCGCCCAAGACCTGTCCATCGTTGCGGCTGGCCAGGTTTTGATAGGTGCTTCCCGCCGTCGCCGGCGGTCCGGTGGCGATTGTCTCGCTGATGAATCGAACCGATCCGTCGGCCAGCAGAAAATGAGCGCCTCCCGTGTGTTGACTGCTGAATGCAGTATAGGCCGCCGAGTTTGTGACGGAGGGGGGATTGACCATGGTCGCGTTCAATTTGCTCGCCTGGTCGCAAAATCCCAGATGAATTGCAAATCCCTGCCACATTGCGTGGGGATCAATATCGTCGTTCGCCCCACACCAGTTGGTATCGCCGCCGGCATAAAGTCCACCCACCATTCCCGGCGATCGACGTTCACCGATCAGAAACGTGTTGGAAGTACCATCCGTAAAGTCTCGCAATTGAATGCAACTGCTTTCGGCGAAGGCCCCGTCGGAAGTCAGTAGACCTCCCGAGTCCGTAATCGTCGATCCGACGACACCGGGATAATTGCAACGACCATAAATGTAAGTATTTTGCCGCAAACTTCCATTGAGCCCTCCTGGCGGAATGATCACGGTCGGCAAGCCTGTATCCGAAGGACACCGGTAGACCGGAAGGACGGACTCCAACAACGGATTCGTCGGATTGAAAGACGCCATCACGGCGTTGAACCCCGTGGCGGGCAAATTTGTCTGAGGTGCCGTACCTCCGGGCGATGCGGCGAGGCTGAGAAAGAGATTTCCCCCGTCAACATGCGGAAGGATCATCGTTCCCCAACCCCAGAGAGTCCCATTCAAGGTATTTGGCCAACCCGACACTCCCATCGGAAACGCATTCACCACGTCGTGGTAGTTGTGGAGCGCAAGCCCGATCTGCTTGAGATTGTTCTTGCATTGCGTGCGTCTGGCCGCCTCGCGTGCCTGCTGGACCGCCGGCAGCAGCAATGCAATCAAGACGGCAATGATGGCAATCACCACTAACAACTCAATCAGCGTGAAGCCTCGACGATGCCGTCGCGACATGCGAAAGGTCCGATCTTCATCAAAAGAAGTGCTGCCAAACGAAAGAGATAGGTCAAACCGAGCTGAAATCGTACAGCCGTGCTGAATGAAAGAGCAATTCAAAAAACTCACATTGACTTGCCACCCCTGTCGATGTATTTTTTGATTAGTCAAAAATTTACTTTCCAGGACACTCACTCACCTGCCATTCCTGATTGCCTGAATCGGAATACCGGCCAACTGAAAACCTTCCGCAATGGTTCTTCGTTCCCTCCCCATGTTCCATGTCTGTCTCGCATTGTGGACGCTCTGCAGTTGTTGGGGCTGCGGTTCAGCGGGAACGGAGGGTTTTGCCAACACGCGATCCGCAGCCAAACCGCTGCGAATCGTGGCGACGACCGGTATGGTGGCCGATCTGGTGCGGCATATCGCTGGCGAACATGGCGATGTGATGGCGCTGATTGGTTCCGGCGTCGATCCGCATTTGTTCAAGGCCACCCGGTATGACATCAAGAAAATGCACGAAGCGGATGTCGTGTTCTATTCGGGTCTGATGCTGGAGGGCCGCCTGCAGGAAGTTTTGAAGCAGGTTAACAGTTCCAACCGGCCGGTCGTCGCAGTCACGGACCGTCTGGATCATGCGTATCTTCGATCACCACCCGACTTCGAAGGTCATTTTGATCCGCATGTCTGGATGGATGTCGCCGCCTGGAGTCGCTGTGTCGATTGGGTCGATGAAACGCTCTCGAAAATCGATCCTGTCCACGCGGATCAGTTCCACCAGAATGCGAAAGCGTATCAGACCGAACTCGCAGAACTCCACGAGTACGTAAGAAAAGTGATTGCATCGATTCCAGAATCACAACGAGTCCTGGTGACAGCCCACGATGCGTTCGGGTACTTCGGCCGAACGTACGGAATCGAAGTTCGTTCGATTCAGGGTGTAACGACCGAATCCGAAGCGGGGATTCAGGATGTCAATCGGCTGGTCGACTTTTTGGTCGAACGCAAGCTGCCTGCGATTTTCGTCGAGAGCAGTGTCAATGGAAAGAATATCCATGCCGTGATCGAAGGAACGAAGTCGCGCAACGTGAGCATTCGGATCGGCGGAGAATTGTTTTCCGATGCGATGGGGACCGAAGGGACCTATGAAGGAACCTATATCGGCATGATTGATCACAACGCAACTCGGATCGCTCACGCGCTGGGGGGGGCCGCACCCGATAACGGATTGCATGGACGGTTAACCACGCAACCTGGCGCGGCGGTCAGTCAGAAGCCTCAACTCGGCCCAGCCTTCGCCGTTTCCCTCGTGCGATGATGATGTACTTCCGAATCGCCTGAAGGAAACCATGGCCGCCAATCATCCCCCGTCATCTCCCCTGTCAATCCACGATATGACAGTCGCGTACCAGGGGCGCCGCGTGTTGTGGGATATCGACTATGACGCCCCGGCCGGCAAGCTGGTGGCGATCGTCGGACCGAACGGTGCGGGCAAAAGCACCTTGATCAAAGCCGCCTTGGAACTGGTCCCTTTGACCGACGGCGAAGTTCGATTTTTTGGTAAGTCTTACCGCGATCAACGAAGCCGGATCGGGTATGTTCCGCAACGAACCAGCGTCGATTGGGACTTCCCGGTCAATGCCCTCGATGTGGTCGCGATGGGCCTATACCGAAAGATCGGCTGGTTTCGTCCGGTCACCAGAACTTTCCGGCAACAGGCGCTCGCCGCACTCGAACGCGTAGGTCTGGGCGAATTTGCCGGTCGACAAATCAGCGAGCTGTCGGGTGGTCAACAACAACGCGTATTTCTGGCCCGCGCCCTCGTGCAGAGTGCCGATTTGTATCTGATGGACGAACCGTTTGCCGGAGTCGACGCGGCCACCGAACGCGCGATCGTCGAATTACTTCGGGAACTGAGATCCCAGGGAAAGACGGCTCTTGTCGTCCATCACGACCTGCAGACCGTGGCCGAATACTTTGACGAAGTTTTGTTGCTCAATATGCGGCTGGTGGCCAGCGGCCCGGTCGATCAAGCCTTTACGGCCGAGAATCTTCGCGAGACCTATGGCGGAAAGCTGGCGCTGCTTGATCAAGTCGGAAATCGCATGCGTAATCCCAATCTCACGCTACCCTGACTTTTCTCGGCCGCCAAAAAATCGACCGTTGGACAAACATTTCCCCGCCGCGTACGGGAAGTTGAGCTAGATTGAAACAGGTCGTTGAATTGTTCCCACTGGGAAAGGGGTCGCCCGAAGCGGCAGCAATCCTGCGCAGAGAGTTATTTGACAGCCTGTCCCGGACAATCGCTCAAAGGGTCAACGATGGTAGACACTTTCTACGAATACTTTCACTTCTATCAGAAGTACGCGGTGAACTGGTGGAATCACATCGGCCCGAAAGAGTACGTCATCCTCTTGTCGATTGTCGGTATTCTTGGCTACTTGATGATGCTCAAAGGCCCTAAACGACTCGCCTAGTGCTGGTCGCACCTCCGGTTAGTGTTGAAACCTGGGTTAAACGTCACGAATTGAGGCCCGCGGGGCGCCACAATTGTTGTGGAAAGCTCTAGCTGTCCGCAGACAAATGGACCAGCGAGATCCGTGATCGCCAGATCCTTTCTGGTCACTTGCCCACGCCCTCAATCGCCAATTCGCGTCGCAGGATTTCGTCCAACTGTTTGGCCGTTTTTTTATCCTCTTCAGCGGTCTGCGCCAGAATGCCGATCAGGTCAGTCACGAGAAACGTGTTCCCTTCACTCGCTCGCGATTGTCCGGCGTCATCGCCCCGCCAATCAACGGCTTCCAGAACCACTTTGACTTCGTCCCCTTTCACCAAGTCATACGGCAAAAATGGGATGGCAATTTGGCCACGAACTGCGGCTAGCGGCTGTTCCCCTTTCGCGATCTCTTTCACAAGAATTTCCTGTCGGGATACGCGGCCGTCTTCGCGGGAAATCTGTACCACGGCCACAATCCTGGCGATACCGAAATCGTCGCCGGCCAAGTAGTCCAGCTTGGGGACCGCCGTTGGCAACACCTGTTGTGTGACCGCAGTTGCCGCAATGCGGGGCGGCCGATCGGCCAGCAGACGAACTTGCCCCACGATCGGCTTCTCCAAGACCAGATCATCTTCGTCGATAACCTGAATCTCGTACTTCAATGCTTCACGCACCGTTTCAAAAGGTGTAGAACCCGATAGCGACCAGATCACAGGCGCAGGTGGACCCGAACGGGACGAATGCAGTTCGAACGACATCTCGCCTAAGATCAGCCGTGCGGACTTGAGCCGTTTATTCGCACAGATCAACCTCAATCGTGCCGTCGATCCTTCCAACATTGAGGGTTGATGTGAACTTCCTTCATTCTCGTTGGTCTTCAATGAAGCCTTCGCATATTCGGGCGGCGTGACGTCCCAATGAATATCAACCAGTGGCAAGGGCACTACGATCACTTCGATCGGCAACGACGTCGCATCGCCGAGACAGAATTTCACGCGAAACGAACCGATCAAATGAGTCAGCTCGCCCGTGTAGACTTCTGAATTGGTCGATTGCCGATGCAGGCCCACGCGATTGGTGACGTCGTTGTCGTTGTTGACGGCCAGCAATTGTGCGAACCCCGAAGCGGGAAGCTCACCGCCACAGCGGATTTCGATCGGGATGAACCGACCATAGGGAACGCGAATCCGAGGTCTTACCGATTCAGACGAGAACGAGATCTCTTGTCCATCGATCACGATCGCTTCAATCGATGTCTTCGTCGGATAGTGAGCGGATCCCCACAGGAACCGATTTCCGAAGGCAATCGAATGCCCGGGCCAAGTAATTGCACCAGCGACCGTGGTCATCACCGTGAGCCCCAAGAGCATCGTCCATTGGAATAACGGCTGGTACGAAAATCCTTCAAAGACATTCATTGACGGACTGAATGCGGCCACGTCATCGATCACGGCATTTGCCAACCGCGGCGAACCCCAAATCTTCGCTTGGGGTTCATCAAATTGAATCGCCGCGACAAGATCGCTATCGATGCCGTGCTGCCGCTCTACCATCAAAGCAACATCTTCTATCGATTCGCCGTCCGCAACCAGCGGCCAGACCCATTTCCGGCAAGCCAACAGACTGCAAACGGCCCAAACCGGCAATATGCCCCACCGGAATTCCGGTGGCAAATCAAAACACCAGTCTATCAAAAACGACACCATCAACAGCCAGATCATCATGGCCAACGTGGCACACAAAGCGCTTCCCTGCCGCACAGCCGCACGCATCCACTGCAGGCGGGTCAAATGCGAGCGAACGATGGCAAGCTTTGTTTGCATGAACAATAAGTGATCTGTCACCGAAGAAGAATTTGCCTTAACCGTTTGGGAAACAGTCTCCTGCCAGACCGTCTAAGTCAGGTTCACCACTTTTCTCAACGACCATTCGGCGATCAGTAATAAGAGCATCGTGCCGAAGGTCAGCCAGTTACTCCAGATGGAAACAATTTCGATACTGGTTTCTGGGTGTCGAATTGGTCGAAAGTCGTTGGGAAACTGGTCGACATCGGTCAGATCGTACGCTTTACCACCCGTCTCTGCAGCCAGGTTCTTTTGCAACAATGCGTTTCTTACCGGATTGCGTCGCTCGATTGAGACATTGTCGACATCAAAAACCAGCTCGGTCTTTTCGTTCGTGACCGGGTCGGTGACTTGAATACGATATTCACCAGCACCAAACACCTGAACTCGCGTCTCGAATTGACCAAGCTTCAATTGCGGCATGCTGAACGCTTGCGAACGGTCTCCCTCAACGTCCTGATCAGGACGAATGATGTCGGCCATCAGTCGACGGTGAGGGATTTCTGATTCGTCCAGTGGATGAAATTCGTTGTTGTAGACTTCGGCCGTGACCAGAACCTGATCGTTCGATCGGTATCTCGCCTTATCAGTACGAATGACAAATCGTTTGTGGCTGCCGAGAGCATGACTTAGCCCCAACCGATGAATAAGCTGCCCCCAAAACTGGCGATAGAATTCTTCACCGTGCAGCCGTCGCAGTCGCCACATCTCATTGAAGGCCAGATAGACGACTTCGCCTCGTCCATACTGACGAACGGCAAGCAATGGCTGCGGGGTTTGGCCATCGGCACAGGTCTCATGCGGATGTTCCGCCAACACCCGAGTTCCCCGCGCTTCGACACGCCGTGCTGGCTGATACCAGGGCAGCTTTCCCAAATTGTCCCAAGCTTTGACGTTCTCGGCATCGGATTGGCCCAGACGCATGAAATCATATTGCCCGGCGGCGGGCGTCAACGACAACCGAAACTCTTTCTCATCACGTCGGTTGGATTCCGCATCGAAGACCACCGGCAGCATATCAGCGAGCGGGGTATCGGCGAGTTGCCCTGGCCCAAATCGAGGCCCCGCCATCACCACCAATCCGCCTCCGAATTGACTGACGAACTCTTTGGTCATCTCGCAAAATCGAGTGCTGAGCGAACTGGCGGGCATATCGCCCAGAAAGATCACGTCATTTTCAAAAAACTGACTGCGAGGCAACGTCAGGGTGGGCAGGAACAGTTCGTTCGTCTCGCGCACCACCGGATCAGCGGATCGGATAAAGGTCCGAAAACCACGCGTCCCGACGAGCTTGTCTCGATGAAAGACTTCCTTCATGAACCGCCATTCCCAAGTCGGTTCGTATTCGACGAACATGACTCGGACGAAGTCATCGATGATTTTGGCTTCGCGTTCTGCTCGATTGTTTTGGACGACAACCTCACCCGCAACCGGATCAATTTCGGCGCTGAAAACAAATCGACCAGCGACCTCGGGCGTGTAGGCGAATTCCACTTGAGAACTCTCCCCCTCAATAGTCAGCGTCTTCTCACCGATCAACGCTCGTCCTTTTTCGGACTCTTGAGGCTCGCCTGATTGATGCGAATAAATTCGAACTTGAACGGTCGTATGATCGAGTTCTCGTTGTCTGACCGTCACGCTGATCGACGATCTTTCCGCTTTCTTCATCGTGGGTGGAACCAGTAACTCGAGACTGACGTCAACGGCGGAAAGCGGCCCGACTCCCACCGTGAACACCGGGACACCCAACCGCTTCGCTGCCGCCAAGGGTGCCGTTCCGGTGTTCTGATCAAAATCACTGATGATCAAGACAGCTGCGAGATTGTCTGTGGCGTGTGCGCGAGCCAGGTCTTCCAGAGCATCTCCCAGCGCGGTTGCCGTTCCGGCCGTTTGCCACTCGTACGCCAAATTTGCTCCCGTATTCAAATCCGCAGGATGGAGTGCACGAACAGTCTCGGTTTCGGCAAATGTGAAGAAGCGAAGCTGGAAACTCTCTGACAATCGTTCCACCAGATTGTCCGGCTTTTTGGCAAGCATCGCTCGGACATATTCCGCCCGCACGAGCGTCTGCGCCGCCGCCAATGGCTGCTGATTGTCAGACATCTTTGGTGAACGCGCCTCCGCGGACTGGGCCTCCAAATAGCCGCTCAGATTCACGGCGTTCGCCAGAGATCTCCGTTCGCCTTCGGGGAGTTCGTCTGGGATCGACATGCTGTCGCTGCTGTCCAACAGAATCCACAACATCGGTTTGGGAAGACTGGTTAATGTCAGTTCGAGCGCCGGATCGGCCAGGATCAGCAACACCAAGCACAGGACCGTTGCCCGTAACGAGCTTAGCGTGATCCAGATCATCCGACGTCCGCGAGACTGCCAGCGAAAATAAAACCAAAAGCTCGAAGCCGCCAAACCCAGACAACCCAGGAACACCAACAGGGGAAACGATTGGGCCCACGCGGAACCAAACGACGCTCGAGCTGATGTGATCTTCCACGCATCACCACGATGCAGCAGCCATCCGATTGTCGCCATCCCATTCATCGTCGCGTCTCCTGCCCGTTACCTCAGACCTGCCGCCAGATTCTTAACCTCGGCCACGCCAGAATCAGTTGCTCGAGCAAAAGAGAACCTAAGAGGCACCAACCCAACCGCTGCCATAATTCCCCACCTGATCGCGCCACACCGTCGATCCGAAGAGCTTCGTCCGCCCCCAAGACGCGGACACCCTGATCTTCCAAACGGCTTTGCAATTCTTGAACAGAATACGCCGTTAAATCGGATTCACTTTCGGCGCCGTTCACAGCCAGAACGATTTCATCGATTTTCGTCGGACTGGGATCCGGCGATGACGCATCGGTCTGCTCGATCACAACAGTATATGTCCCCGCCATCACCGGACGCCGAATCGCGACGCCCGAGACCGTGGCACTCATCACATCCACACGAAGTGGCTCCGTGATACCCGACGGACGGGTCGCGGCGTAACGCCTGTCGTCGCGCCCTTCAACCGGCAGCGCTATCTTCTGGCCAGCCACGAAATTTCGATTTGGAAACGTCTGTTCCATCAACTGGCAAAACATCCGATGGAACAGATACATCGCGCCCGAACTACGCAGCAGATTCCAGTTGGAGGTCACTCCGCTGGTTAAGAACACGACACGGCCTGCGCCCACGCGACGTTCGATGACAAACGGTCGGTGATGTGCGTCGAATGAGGCGAGGACTCGCGGTTGACTCTGTTTGGCCAGCGTCTCGGGATCCAACGCACGATCCACTAACGGCAACGGCGACCGCCAATTCCACCAGGCGGGTTCGATCTCGCGATAGATCCGTTCGGCTTCGTCGGATGCGAGTCCCGCTGTCATTTTCTGATAGCGCGGCACATGTTGAGCCGCGTAGTCGTCGAGAAAGCGCTTCTCTTCGCTGAGCCGATTCGCATCCTCTTTCCGCAGCGCCGCGAGAAATGTCTCGTTGAAGTCGATTTGGACGGCTTTAAAAAACGGCGTCGACTCGAACAACGATGCCAATACTTGTGGATCTTCGCCGTCAATCAGAAAGAAGTCGTGCTGCATCGACGAAAACGCGGCAAAGAACGGCTGCAAAGGTTGAGTTGTTTCCTCGGGGGTGTGTCCCAGCGGAGTTGGACCAAGCGGCGCGGGCAGAATTCCTTGTCCGGAACGCCAGGCCTGTTCAGTCCACGCCATCGCATCAAAATGGCCTCCGGCTAGAATGACCAGCGGACCACCCTGTCGAACAAATTCCCTTAGCAGCGTCACAGCGTCGCTTGGCGGCTTCTCAACTCCCGCCACGACGACCAACCGGGCCGTCTCCAGCAACTCTTGCGTCAGCTGTTCGGACCGTAGGTGTTTGATGTCGATCAATCGACGAGGAGATTGATCAGTAACGGAACGAGGAACCATCAGATGCCGCAAGGCATAGGTCTCTCCAATCCGATTTTGTTCCAGATTCTCGTCATCACCGTACTGGTCCACAAAGATCACGGGTAAAGAGGCGACGACAGGAACGACGATCTGTTGCCGATTGTCGCCAGACAATTGATCCGCCGATGGCAAATCGGCCTGAACTAGCAAAGTCGCCACAACAGAACTCGGCTTGAGTGGATCAACTCGAACCGTGAACTGATGACTCAATTCGACTTCACGTTCTTGCCCCGGCATCAATGAAATGGTTTGACCTGCGACTTCGACCTCATCAACGAGAAGTTTCGCCTGCACATCGACCGCGTCTTCCACTGAGGAGGCATTTTTCGCTCGATCGGCGACGGCCGAATGGATACGCACCTGAAAACGACAGGGAACATCGGAACTCGTCAAACCGTCTTCCACATGGAAGCCCGACACCCAGACATTGCGAGCAGGACTGCGAGTGACGTTCACGACTTGCATTCCCTGCAGACGTGGAATTGGTGGTCGAGTGCTGGGCAACGACGCTGCAGCATCCGGAATCAACTTCGATTCCACGAGAGCGGAATTCCCATTTTCGTGATTCCGCTGACCGCGAGACGAATCGGGAATCAGCCCCCGCCAGGCGTTGGCTTGGCCATCGGTTAACAGAACGATTCGCTTTGACGGGGGATCGACGGTTTGTTGGCAAGCGAGTTCGACCAGCTCAAGTCCACTACGAATGCCCGCTTCCACATCGACCAATTTCACTCGATCAACGGCTCGCAGGCTATCCTCTTTATTTCGATAAGCATCGAGTGTCACAGGATCTTCGGAGCCGGCCAAAGGGATCACGGTGACCCGGCTTTCGAGTGGCAGTTTGTCGATAAATTCGGCAGCTTTCATTTTTGCACGATCGAGCAGCATGCCTCCGAACGATTCGACGCCCATACTGCGACTGTTATCGACGACGATCACGGCATGCAGCGGAGTCCTCGAATTCGCTGCGGTTTCACCCGCATCCGAATCATGACGCACGACGCACGACAGCTGGAAAACCAAAGCCAACATCGCACCACAGAATCCGACGAGCATCCCTCTGCCACGTTTGCTGGGGCTTGTGGCCCAGGCGACAGCCAGTCCCACGACCAACAGCACGCTCAGGATCAACAGGACAATGGGCCAGATCGTTCCTCTCGATAGCCCCTCGAGACGGGGTTGCGACAACACCAGCCCCAGCAGAATGACCGCCAGCATGCGACAGGCCAGTAACAATACATCGCGAATGTGCAATCGCTTTCGCTGATGTTCAAGGGCTTCCCGAATAAAATCCATCGCCGCCCATGAGACGGTCTTGAAGCGATGACGATTCCACAAATGAATGACAATGGGAACTGCCGAGGCAATGACGCCGATCAGGGCGAACGAACTGGCGTCAAAACGAAGCATAGCCAGACGTCCTCATTCCTGCCGTTTTTCGTGACCCAGTTTTTCTCGCAGTCCTTCAATTTTTCCTTCTTGCAGGATCGGCAGGTAGCGGTTGGGAATCGCCAGAATAAAACAGCCCACCGCTGTCCCATATAGTTGGCCCGGCTTGCCGTGCACCCAGCGCGTGTCGCGCCATGATCCATCTTCGGACAGATTCTCGGATTTACGCACTTGCGAAGTGACCAGATAATTTCGGATCACGGGATAGTTCGTCCGCCAATGGCTACCGCCTGATTGGTACAAAGCCTGACCAACGTAATAAAGCGTATAGGCATCGAAAGGAACCTCACCATTCCCTTTGACCGGATTCAATCTCGCCACTTCTTTCGAAATGTAATCCAAGTTCTTGGGGATGCGCCAGTCGTCGTACTGACCAAACTCCTGCAGACAAACAACACCACATGCGGCCATGGCCACCGTGGCACGCTGGCCATCGTAAGTAAATTGTCCCCCGCCTTCCTTCGCGCGTTCTTCCTGTCCGCGCGCGCCATTGTCCGCCTTGTAATGATCACGCACCGATTGAAGTGCGAGCTTGATCACATCGTTGCGCACTTCAAACCCACTGTCCACCGCGCTTCGTAGCGCTTTCGCCTGCATCACCGACAAGCTCAGATCGTGTCCATGCGCCTGCCGTTTGGCTCGGTAATCCCAACTGCCGTCATCGCACTGTGTGTTGGCAATTAGCTTCAGCGAGCGTTCCAGTGTCTTGCCGATTTCAGAATCATCCGTCATTCCATATGCCTGCCCCAACACAAAGGCCGCCAGGCCATGGTTGTAGAGATCGCGCTGCGCATCGGCGATGTTCAATAACCCCGAGGGCTTCGCGTTCTTGACGACATATTTCAAGGCGCGATCGACCGTGTCGCCATACTTTCCTCGACCGGGCATATGTCCCGCGGCGAGAAACGACAGGGCCCCTAGACTGACCAGCCCCAAATCATTGGAATCCCAGTTCCCCTGTGCTCCCTGAGTTTTTGCCATCCAAGCCAAACCCCGTTCGAGAGCCTGTTCGCTTTCGGGAACGATCTCCCATTCCGATTGGGCCCTTGCCGGTACTGTAAGGACGACCACAAACACCGGGACAAAGAGCAGCCACCGAAAACAGGACGATCCGATCATGCGGCACGTCCATCGATGCAAATCGCAGGTCATCGGAAAACGGCCTTAAGGAGTCGAACGGGTCAGCGCGGCGATCAAATCACGGGCAGCAACGGCGGGCGAAGAACTGCGGCAAACCACACTACTGACGGCGACTCGCGCAGCACCCGCTCGCGCGACGTCCGTCACGTTATGAAGATCGATACCGCCGATTGCAAACCACGGCAATTGAATTTCGGCTGCCACGTCACGGACGTATGGCAAACTCGGAAACTCGGCAAACGTTTTGGTGTGACTCGGGAACGTGGGCCCCACTCCCAGATAGTCGGCCCCGTCAAGCACCGCCTGCCGTGCTTGCTCAATCGAATGTGTCGAAACGCCCACCAGTCGATCCGGTCCCACAATTCGTCGCGCGTCTTGCACGGTCAATTCGTCCTGACCAACATGAACACCGTCTGCCGCAGCAAGAACGGCGATGTCAGGACGATCATTGATAATCAACAGCGCCCCCTTCGCCAGCGTCCATTCGCGAAGTCGCCGAGCCTGGCACACCAATTCTCGATCGTTGAGAGATTTCTCTCGCAATTGAAACAGCCGCACGCCACCATCAAGTGCCGCTTGGACAACCGCTTCGAAACCCAACTCACACTGGCTGGCTTCGATCAGCACGTACAATCGCTGGTCTCGCAAGCACTGCCGCGCAGACTCCGTACGCAACACGGCCTTCTCGGCCGTGTAAAGTCGATAACGCAGTTGCTCGAGTCGCGGGGACAGGCTGGGATCGACCAGCTTGCTGTATTCTTCCAGCGTCCGTAGCGCTTCTTGCACTCGCTTAAACGCGGCACAAACGACATCGAGGGGCGACGTCCGTTGATATTCCGCCGGAGTAGAATTTGTGGTTCCAACGTCGTTCAGAGTGTCTCGCGCCGCCAACAAGCGCCCTTGCGGCAGTTGCCCGATGATTGACGCCAGTTCGTGACGGCATACTTTCAGAACTTGAGAAAGATATCCGCCGTTCAACCCGAACCGCACAAAATCCTCGATGACACGTAACCCTTCGCGCGTTCGATTGGCCGCCGCGTCCAGGATCCGAAACGTGTCAACAAGAGATTCCGTCACCTGCATCTCCGAGTCTGCCATCATTCGCTGAAAAAGAGAGTTTCCCTACCCTGGCAATTCACTTCCACACTCCGTTGCGGTTCCGCATGCTCGGATTTGTCCGTAGCGGACTCGAAGAGATTATACCGGACCATCCCAGGTGTGTCCCCTAGCCAATGCATGAGGGTTGCTTCCGCCACCTGCGCGGTAAGCGGCTGGACGTCGAAAGGGACAGATAACGGGTCAGGTCGAATGATTCCAAGTTGCCAGTGGCAGCGCTTTCCAAAGCACATAAGCCACCGGACCGGCGTAAAGGACACTGTCCATCAGGTCGAGCAGTCCTCCGAAACCAGGCAGGAGACTCGACGAATCCTTTTTGCCGACATCACGCTTAATTAATGACTCGCACAAATCACCGACCAGCCCGGTCACACCCAGAATCAAACCGTAGACGGCCGAGGCATACCACACCGGCGGTTCCCAGGTCGCCTCGCCTGTCGGAGTAAACATGGGTGTCGAATAATACAGCCAGGCCACCGCGCTGCCTGCGGAACCCACCAGCGCCCCAACCGCTCCCGCCCAGGTCTTCCCCGGCGAGAGTAACGGGACTAATTTGCGCCGGCCAAACAGTCGGCCGAAAAAGTACGCGCCGACATCACCGCCTTTCGTCACGATCAACAGTGAGCCGATCACCAGATATCCGGCATCACTACCTGCGACCCAACGCAATTGAGCCACGACACCCAATAAAACTCCGATATAACTGACGATCAGCAGTTCAGCTCCCAGCGTTTCCATACTGGCGCCCGGTTCGCGATACCGATAGGTCGCAAGCAAAAACAACACCAGAATCGTCATGGCGTAGGCCAGCATGACTTGCGCCAGCGTGTTGTCGTCAGACGGAATCTTGATCGGCATATGCCCAAACCGTCCCCACCAGGCCGCTGCAGCAACCAATGTGCAACAAGCGGAAACAATCAAACGGTTGGGTGTGAACGAGCGGGTCCACAGCAGATCGACCATCTCTCCCGCGCCGCAAACGGCCAGGAACAGCACGATGATCAACAGAATCGGAGCGTGAGCCCCCAGCCGCGCATCGAGGTAAAAACACCCGAAGAAGGCGGGAATCAAAATTGCCGAAACGAGAAGACGCCAAAGCAGCATGCTTGCCTCAGTTTGACAGGCCTCCGAACCGCCGGTCCCGCTGCGCGAAATTGTTCAGCGCGGCAAACAGTTCTTCCTTGCCAAAATCGGGCCAGCACTTATCGGTCACCCAAAGTTCGGCGTAGCTGATCTGCCATAACAGATAGTTACTGATTCGCATCTCGCCCGCCGTTCGAATCACCAAATCCGGATCGGGCATGCCCGCCGTGTAAAGATGAGCTTCGATGGTGGATTCATTGATTGATTCCGGATCGAGTCGTCCGGCCGCCACTTCGCGTGCAATCGATTGCACGGCGTCGGCAATTTCGCTTCGACTGCCGTAGTTGATAGCCAGGCACAGTCGCATGCCGGTATTTTCGCTGGCGGCGGCATAAGTGCGATCGATTTCCCGATTCACGCCTTCGCCCAAAGCCTCGCGCCGCCCGATCACGGCGAACTGCAGGTTCTGCCGCATGATCTCGGCTCGTTCTTCGACCAGATACTGTTCCAGCAGCTGCATCAGCAACCGTTGCTCAAGCACCGGTCGCTTCCAGTTCTCGCTGCTGAAGCAATACAGAGTCAATTGCTGCATGCAGAGTCGCGAGCAACACTCGATAATGTTTCGCACCGTGGCCACGCCACGGCGGTGCCCTTCGATGCGGGGCAGACCACGAGCCTGCGCCCAACGACCGTTACCGTCCATGATGACGGCCAAGTGTCGCGGCAAATGCTCCGCGCATAATCCGAAGCTGGCGATTTGCTCGGATGAATAAGGTTCATCGGCCGATCGTCGCGGACCACACGCTATCGAATTGGATCCAGACAAGCTGGAAGAGACTGTCGTCGATGCCATTCGCAAGATACCTCCGCTGGATTGTGTCCGCGCGGTCAGGCAAAGGGCAAGTCTACGACCTCAGAGAACCTGAATTGCGAAAGGACTCAGCGATTCAATTCCGAACGGTTCGAATACCGCATCGGCTTCGTCACCGTCGTCCGTGTCATCATTTTCCGAGTGGAGATAAAGAATTTCGACGCGATAGGACGGTGACGCATTGGGATCATTAATACCCAACTTGACCGAATCACGACCGACTTCAAGCACATTGATTTGGATCGAACCAACCGTCAAACAATCATTCAAACTCAGCAAGCACTGCATCGAGCGACCTCATGAGGGGCATGAATCGAGAGATGCCAGAAGGTTCCGAGGGGAACCAACACGGGGCGGTATTCTGCCGTCACGACATCACGAGAGCAAGTCGAAAAGGCGATGTTTTTCAAACTAAAATTGTGCCGGCAAGAATGCTTGACAACGAAGAGCAAAACTTGTTCAACCAAGATGAACACGTTCGACTGCTTAAAAAAAGAATTGTGCACGATCATGAAGCTCGTTCTCTTCCCTGCGGTTGATGACGAGCGTCTCGCTCGCATTCAAAATGCCGCACAACCAATGATCGTGATCAACGCCAGCAACATCGAACAAGCCCGACACGAGATTGAAGACACCGATGCGTTCTTCGGAAAGCTCACACCCGATTTGCTGGCCCGTTCGCAACGGCTGCGTTGGGTCCAGTCGCCCACCGCCAGCCTCGAACATTTTCTGTTCCCCGAGCTAATCGAACACCCGTGCTTATTGAGTAACATGCGCGGACTGTTCTCGGACGTTGTCGCCGATCATGTCATGGGTTTCGTGCTCTGTTTCGCGAGAAATCTGCACATCTATTTGCGGCAGCAACAAACCGGAAAATGGTCACCAGTGGGCGACCAGAGCTACGCCGCCGATTTTTCGAAAGGACCGGGCACGGTCTTGCCGACTGACCGGACGCATCAACACTTGTCCGATTGCACCTTGGGAGTCGTTGGCGTCGGCCAGATCGGGGCGGAAGTGCTTCGTCGGGCCGCCGCCTTCGGAATGACGCTGAAAGGCGTCGATCCCAAAGTCCGTAATATCCCTGGCATTCTCGGCGATGTTGGCCCTCTGGAAAAGCTGCCAGACCTTTTGCAAGAATCCGACTACGTCGTCATCGCCGCTCCACAAACACCGGAAACCACAAAGCTCTTTCGTCGTCCCCTGCTACGAATGATGAAACAGACGGGCATCCTGATCAATGTCGGTAGAGGTGCGATCGTCGATCTTTTCGACCTGACAGAGGCTTTGCGAGCGGGCGAGATCGGAGGCGCGGCGCTCGACGTCTGCGACCCCGAACCGCTTCCTTCCAATGATCCGCTCTGGACGATGCCGAATGTCATCGTCACGCCGCACGTGGCTGCGGCGTCCCCACGCATCGCCGAACGACACCTGGAGACGTTACTCGAGAACATCCGGCGGTTTGTTCGGGGTGAACCACCGCTCACACTCGTCGACAAGCAACTGTGGTATTGAGAGTCATACCGATCGACCGACCGTCGATTTCGAATCGCTTTTTTCATCGGCCACGACTCCCTCGACAAACTCGATGCGACTTGGAGAGCCGAATCGACGCGGATAAGCTGGCGGGAAAGTGATTTGCATTTTTTCGGAGTGATTGAGATGTCTCTGGTTGGATTTGGCTCTCTCTATCAATTGGCGGATCAGCTTCCCCGACCGTTGCCCGTTGTCGCCGCGGGCGGTGCGGACCGAACAGTGCTCGAAGCGCTGTCTCTCGCCCAGCGGCGGGGATGGGTTGCTCCCGTGTTGACCGGCTCAATGACACAGATGCAATCACTGGCCAAAGATCTCGATATTGACCTGTCCGATTTTCGCTTGATCGATGCCGAAGATCCTGCGGCAGCGGCCGTCGCCGAGGTGAAAGCCGGTCGTGCGAAAATGCTGATGAAGGGACAGATCGCCACGCCATCTCTGATGAAAGCGTTACTCAATCGTGACATCGGGTTGCGCACGGATCGCTGTATCTGCCAGGTGGTGTTGATGGAGATTCCACGCGATTCCCGTCGATTCCTGCTCACAGATACCGGGATCACCATTCAGCCGACGTTCGATCAAAAGGTCGACATTCTCAAAAGCATGGTCGATGTGGCCCACGCGCTGCGTGACGGATCGACGGACGAACCACCACGAATTGGCGTCATGTCAGCGACCGAGAAAGCCAGCGAGGCGATGCCGGACACCTTGGAAGCGGTGGAACTGGCGCGACTGAACAGCATCGGACAGTTGACGGGTTGCCTGGTGCAAGGCCCGCTGTCGTTTGACCTCGCCTATGCCTCAGACGCTGGCGAGAAGAAACGCATTGAAGGGTCTGTCGTCGGTGCAGCCGATGGCATGCTCTTCCCCAACCTGCTCGCGGCGAACCTGACCGTGAAAGCGATCATGTACACGGCCGATTGCCGATTTGGCGGAGTCCTGTGCGGCGCGGCCTGCCCTGTCGTGTTCATGTCGCGCGCCGACTCAACGGAGACTCGGCTCAACTCGTTAGCTCTCACCTTGCGGATGCTGACCGCCAAAGATGATGTGACACACAAATCCGACGACAACGAGTGACGATGGTTGGATGCAAAGTGGCCTCTGTGCTCGATGCACGCTGGCCCAAAACAAAGACGAGATTCCGCCTAATGGTCGCACAGCAACCAGAACACCATGTCGCAAAGCAGATAGACCGCCGAACTATTCGGCCTGGACTTTCGCCAGATAGGGCTGACTGCCGGCATTTTCAAATAAATGCTGGTAGCCCGCAGCCGTGAGATTCTTCTTTTCCTGCTTCGAGATCCACCACAGAAATCCGGCCATGCCCGAGAACAATGCCGAGATCATGCCCATCATGAACAGAATGCTGATCATATAGGCCCGTGGCTCGTTCTCGTCGGTCTCGAGGGCGTACTTGCACATGGGACATGCCCAAGCCGTCGAAGCCTGGGCCATAATCACCAAGGCCCCCAGAGCCATCGTTTTCAGAGTTCGTTTCATGAACAAACCTCAAAGAGCCGCGCCGGGCCAGTGGTAAAGCATCACGTAGATGATAACGCCTGTCACAGATACGTAAACCCAAATTGGAAAGGTGATCACCGCGATTCGACGATGTCGGGGCCAATCCTGCCGCCAGGCTCGATAGAGAGTTATCGACGCGAGGATCGGAACGACCGCAGCCAGAATGACATGCGTCAACAGAATCAGCCGATAACTGGTGCCAAGCAACGTCCCGCTGTGGCCGAACCTCTTTCCCGCTTCCCCCGTGTAAACGTGCAGGGCGTAGTGATACGTCAGATAGCACCCCAGGAACACGATGGATGTCACAAATGCGGAAATCATCGTCCAGGCATGCAAGGCACGGCGTTTTCGTTTGATCAAAACAAAACCAACGACAAGCATGATTCCGGCGAGACCATTTAGTCCGGCATTCACCGCCGGAAGTGCCGCCGCCCAATCGGGAAGTCCATCCATTTAGCGTTGACCTTCCTCATTGATGGATTTGTCGTTGCTTTGCTGTTTCGCGAGATTCTTCAGTTCTCTGCGAAGCCGAGCCATTTGCTCGTCATTCTGCGCATCAAACTTGCCAACCACTCGCCCTGTGGCATCAACCAGCATGATATTCGTCGAGTGGATAATTTCGAAGCCAGGCTGTCGAGCAGGGCCGGTCGCCTCTTCAACGGGCATTTTAAAGCTTCGTTGAATCAGGCCGTAAATGTCGGCTTGGTTGCCCGTCAGGAACTTCCAGCGGTCGAAGTTCGCGCCTTGATCTTTGCCGTATCTCTGCAACGTTTCGATCGTGTCGCGTTCGGGGTCGACAGTCAACGTGACGAGATTGAAGTCGTAGTCCTGCAGCCGGTCTTGCAACTCACGCATTTGTCGCGTGACGTTCGGACAAGGCCCCAGGCAACGCGTGAACACAAACGAAATGATGAACGGCTTTCCGATCAAATCCTGCTTGGTCAGTGGCTGATGATTGGTGTCGGTGAAGGAGAAATCTTCGATCCCTTCGGCATCCCAAGGGCTCGCCTGCTGTTCTAGCGTGACTTCCTGAGCGATAAAACTGCCGTCCTTCTGCAGAACCAGTTTCATCTGTTTTGGGCTTTGTCCAAGATCTTCATCGGCCTTGACGATCGCTGATTCGGCTTTGGCAGCCAGAACTTTCTGGCGCCACTGATACCAGCCATAGACGATCCCCAACAGACACAAAACCCAAAGAACGCTACCAATCATCAACAATAGCCGGGGTCTCGCGGCAGTGTCTTCGGCTTTCAACTGATTGGTGCTATTGTCATTCGTCATGGCGATTCTCGGTCTATTCGCTGCGTGAATTCAATTGGGAAGATCAATTTGTGATCTTGAAGTGCCGTGGTTTGTCTTGTGGTACTCGACCTTCCTGCCCTTTGATCGAGAATTGGACTGGCCGTCCTGCCTGTTCATTATTCTAGCGTGCATTGTGAGCCGTTTGGCGATTTGTCATCCAAATCGCAATCGCCACGTAAACGATGGCCGACAAACTGGTCATCGCCACGCTCAACGACAACGACGGCAGCCCGGTGAGGGCCTCGGCATTGGGCGTAACCAGCCTTCGCAATCCGGCGGTTCCATAGGTCAACGGATTCAAGCGAATGACCCAAGACAGCCAACCCGTCGCTGGTGCAGGGAAAAATGATCCCGATAACAACCACATCGGCATCAGAAAGACACTCATGATGGCATGGAAGCCATGCGTCGAATCCATTGGCCAGGCGATCAAATAACCGAGTGAGGTGAGCGCAAACGCAACCAGCGACAGGTAGGCGATCACACCCGGCAGATTGAACCAGGTCAACCCCGTCGAGATGCTGGGCGAGAGTCCAACGAAGGCCAGCGCCGGACCAATGGCCAGGAACACGACCGCCTGTAACACGGCCAGAATCGTTCCTCCAATGACTTTACCCAGCACTAGCGAGGTGCGAGGAATCGGCGCGACAAGCACGCCCTGCAAAAAACCTTCGCGTCGATCTTCGATAATCGAGATCGTAGAAAAAATCGCGGTGAACATCACGATCATCACCGCGACACCGGGAAAGAAATACTCTTGATAGGAAATCCCCGCTGGTCCCTGAAACGAACCATGCAGACCCGCTCCAAACAGAACCCAGAAGATAATGGGTTGGCCGAAGGCACCGACGATTCGCGTCCGCTGCCGGAAAAATCGCATCAGCTCGCGCAAGGCCAGGGAATAGACGGCCAATCCCATGGTGGGACGAGGCATCACCGCGACATCGTGCAAATGCCGATTGGCAACAACGGGATCAATCACTTGAGACATCGAAAGCATTCCTACCCATCTCGGGAAGGCGCGGCTGCCACCGAGCCGCACGCAAGGTCAATAGATTCACTCAACCGTTCGGGCAAATCCATCCCGCCACAAATTCAACTCGGTTCCGACTCCCAAAACCGATGCCCTGTCCGAGCGATAAAGACATCCTCCAGCGTCGGCTTGGCGAGCGAGATCGCCGTGATCTCATTCGGAAAGGCCGCCACGATATCCCGCAATAACTCATGCCCGGCTTCGTGTTCAATTCTCAACGCGTCACCCAGACGCCGCGGCGTGATCTGAAATCGCGAAGCGATTTGCTCTGACAGTGATGCCGGAGCCAATGTCTGAATTGTAAGGCAATCACCGCCGACAGACAGACGCAATTCATCAGGCGATCCGAGAGCCACGATCTGACCACGATCCAGAATGCCCAGCCGGTCGCAACGTTCGGCCTCTTCCATCAAGTGCGTCGTGACGAGGATCGTCGTCCCTTCCTCGCGCCGCAGCCGCGTGAGATATTCCCACAAGTCATGTCGAGCACCGGGATCAAGGCCGGTACTCGGTTCATCCAACAGCAGCACGCGCGGATGGTGCAATAGGCTTTTGGCGACTTCAACACGCCGTTTCAAACCGCCAGACAGAGAATCGACGCGGTCGTGACGGCGATCGGTCAGCCCTAATCGACTGAGCAGTTCATCAATCCGCGACGCAACCACAGATCCTGACAAGCCATATAAATAGGCTTGATGCCGCAAATTTTCCGCGACTGTCAACTTGCCATCGACGCTCGGCGATTGGAAGGTGACGCCGATCAATTGGCGAACGATCTGAGGCTGGCTGGCCAGATCAACACCCATCAGCGTCGCCACACCGGAACGCAGTGGAAGGAGCGTGGTCAACAAACGAAACAGCGTCGTCTTACCGCCGCCGTTAGGGCCGAGCAGCCCGAAGATCTCTCCGGTAGAGACCGTGAAATCGATCCCGCAGAGAGCTTCGCGGTCTGCGTACCGATGACGTAGACCTGAAACACTCACCGCGATGCTGTCTGACATCCCATCCTCAGTTCAGTGATGGGCAGCACTGCTGTCGTGCAGGCTGGCTTCATGCTCGGGATAATCACGCAATTGCTGGACGTCCGGCGTGTAATAGGTCTCGCCGATATCTGGCCTGAGAGCGACTGGCAACGCCGCGGCAATGATGATCGTCGGGGCCAACAGCAAATACTTCCAGGCCCGTTCGAACTTCAGATGCATGAAAAACATCATCACGCAAAGCGCCTTGGCGACAGCCACGGCCAGCACAATGGCGCCCAGCATGATTTTGTTCGGCAAATGAACCAGGTCGGCAGCAACGGAAATGGCCGTGAAGACACAGAGGGCGATAAACACTCTGAAGTACGCGGCGCCGTGCGATTCGTGGTGTTCGTGGTCAGACATGAGATTTGTCTTTCAAAGTCGATTCCAACAACAGCCGTCAGATTTCGATTAAATGATGTATAGCAACGGGAACAGGAAGATCCAGACGAGATCCACAAAATGCCAGTAGAGACCGATGTTCTCTACCAGGATCGCGTCGTCGACACACAGGCGACTTCCCTTCATCAACACCAGAATGAACATGAACAGGCCGATAATCACGTGGATGGCATGAAAACCGGTCATGAGAAAATAATTCGAAGCAAACAGGTTTCCATACAGAATCGGATGAGCTGGAGTCAGCCCACTGGCCAACGGACCCATTTCCGGATCCTTCACCAGTTTCTCGACTTCGCCATTCACTTCGTCGAGCGTGACCGGGGCGTATTTGCTCCGCGCGTTTTCTTCTTTGCGGATGTCGTCAAACTTGGCGAAAGGAACGGCCAGCGAGAGATCGGCTCGCACGTGCTCTTTCAGGCTGACGTATTCCGAATTCAACTTCGACAGTGCGCTGGCTTCGGCCAGTTCCTTGTCTTCCGCGGCGGACTTGCCCGATTTTTCGGTCAACGTTTTGATTCGGGCGTCAAGTGCCGCCTTTTGATCTTCGCGTTTCGTTTCTTTGGGGTAACTTGCCGCCAGACGTTGATCGACCAGCACGCCAAACTGATTAATGACCTTGTCCATGGCCTGGCGGTTGTTCTCGGGAATATGCCCCGGCAGGATGTCATGTTGAATCTTGCCTGCATACTCCACGCCCTTGATACCCAGGAATACGAAGCCCAGTACCAGTGTGGCTAACATGAACTTCCAGGCTTTGGAGTATTGATTGGTCAGCAAGGCATCGTGCGAGACCACCACGAAGTAACTGGAAAGAATCAGCACGAACGTGTTCGTGCCCCCTAGCGCGATATTGATGTGCGTGACATGTGTATCCGTGGGCCAGCCCAGCGAGCCCATGCGCATCACGATATAGGTGCCAATGAAGGCCGTGAAGAACATGATTTCGGTGCCAAGAAACAACCACATCCCGAGCTTTGCGTTCGGAATCGGGATACCCATCTTCAGGGTCGGAGCAGCAACGGCGTGTGTCATGTCAGTCTCATTCGCAACGAAAGTCAGTCCGCCCCCAGACAGAGACGGTTCATACAACAAACAATCTTAAAATCGATCGAGTAACCGCTGATGGTCCCAGACCAGTGTCAGCAGCAGCACAGGCAGATAAACCAGCGAAGTCCACAACAACCGCCGAGCACTTGTGCGAGTTTCCTGCCAGGCGAAAAGCATGGATGCGATCAGGTAGGCAGTCCCAAGTCCGATCGCCACAATCGTATACGTCCCGCCCGCGAGTCCACATTGACTGGGCAGTAAACTGACAGGAATCAATCCCAAGGCATAGACCACGGCCAACAAGCCTGTCACATGCGGCAGCGACTTACCGGCGGGCAACATTCGCAACCCAGCCTGGCAATAGTCATCACGGTAGAGCCAGGCGATAGCGAAGAAGTGAGGAAACTGCCACAAGAACAGCACGGCAAACAGGGCAAATGCCCCCTCGTCGAAGTGTCCTCCCGCTGCCAGCCAACCCAAGACGGGCGGCAACGCTCCCGGAACAGCGCCGACAATCGTGCACAACGACGTGACTCGCTTCAGTGGCGTGTAAAGGCACGCATACATCACGAACGTCAGACCCGTCATCACGGCGGTTTCGACATTCACCATCACGGTAAGATATGTACAACCCAGCACAGCCGCCGTAATGCCAAACAGCAGCACTTCTGACGGAGCGAGTCGCCCTGCAGGCAACGGACGATTCATCGTCCGGCGCATCCGTCCGTCGGTCTCACGCTCGATCCACTGATTAACGGCGGATGAACCGACAGCCACCACGGCGATGCCCAAGCATGCGTGCAGCAGAGAAATCGAAACCGCCGGCGATTCCATGCCCAACACATAACCACACGACACCGTCAGCAGCACCATCAACGAGATACGGGGCTTCACGATCTCTTTGTAATCGGCCAGCCGATTGAGAGACCGCGGAAAGACTGCGGATTTCGCCACATCGGGGCAGACCGGCAAGGGTGACATGGCACTCATGTGGCCACCCCCGCAACAGAATTTCCGATAGAGGACGTCGAAGTACGGTCCAGTCGCAGCGGCTTGACCGCCCAACAACAGAAGACCGCCACCACACTGGACATCAGTGTCAGCAGTCCGACAACTTTATGCATCGAACAAATCACAATCTGAGCCGGAGAATCTTGCTGCGCGACTACGCCCCACGACGGCACGCCATATTTCACGTACCACGTGGCCAGTCCGATGAGCGATTGCGCGATCGTGAAACCGATTAACGCCGTCACACAGCGACGAATGTGAGGCGACTCCGTTCCCCTCACGGTAAAGACAAACATCACAGTTGCAAATAACACGACCAGCGCAAACCAGGGATGAACCATCCAGGCCCAAGCAAACTCGCCACGTTCCCGCAAATGCCTCAGAAATCCACCCATCACGTACTGCGCGACCAATGTGGCCAGTAGAACTTTGGCGCTGTTCCCCACACTTTGACTGTCTTCTACCGAAGTCAGTCGAGGCCGCGTTTCCCAACCCTTGCTGGTAATCAGAATCAAAACGGCCATCAGGCTAAAGACCAACGCGGCAAAGTCGCCATGCAACAACGCCAGCAATTGTTCATCCATCAGGACGCGAGCCCCACCCAGCATGCCTTGCGCGAAGACAGCCAGAAAGATCGCGGACGCCATCAGTCGAACTAGCGGTCGACGGTCGAAACACCACGCCGCAATGGCCAGCGAAAGACTCAACAGGCCAATCGTCATGCCCGACAGACGGTGACCATGCTCGACGAATTCATCGCGAGCCGCATTCAGCCAGGGATAGGCCAACATGTTGTAGCCATTCGACGACGGCCAATCGGAAAAAATCATTCCCGCCTTCAGTGTGGTGACGATTGCCCCTGTCGTCACAGGCAACATCAACGTCAGCGCAGCGGTAAACCACGCAAAGCGGTGCAGCCAGACAGAGTTAGCCGGTGGGTTCATCGGACGAATCGACGTTTACTGAAAGAGGGTTGGATTCACGATTACGCTGGTTAATGGTCTTCCAGCGCTACACGCTGCGCCAGCGGGACATATTCGGTCTGCATCAGGTAATCCTTTTCGCCGCTGACCGGAGAACCATACTCGTACGGCCCATGATAAACGACGGGCGGGATATCAAAGTTTCCATGTCCTGGTGGCGATGGTGCCGACCATTCCAAACCATTCGCATGCCAGGGATTTCGACCGCACTTAGGTCCGAAGAAGATACTCAGGAAGAAATTTCCCAGCAGCAGAAACTGGGCAAAACCCATCAGGAACGCCGCGGTCGTCATGAACTGGTTCATCGGCAGCAGGTGTTCGAGGTAAGGGAAGTGATAGGGATCGGCATACCGGCGAGGCATCCCCGCGATCCCCAGCATGTGCATCGGATAGAAGGTGCAGTTGAAACCGATAAAGGTTAGCACAAAGTGGACTTTCCCGACGGTCTCATTCATCATCCGGCCGAACATCTTCGGGAACCAGAACTGAATGCCGCCAAACACGCCGAACAACGTGGCTCCGAAGATCACATAGTGAAAGTGCGCCACGATGAAATAAGTGTCGTGGATGTAAATGTCGACTGGAACGGCCGCCATGAAGATGCCACTCAATCCCCCGATGACGAACATCGACACGAAGGCCGTGCAATTGAGCATGACTGTATTGAATTGAATTCGACCACCCCAGATCGTCCCGATCCAGTTGAAGGTCTTAATTGCGGAAGGCAACGCGATCATGATCGTACTCACCATGAACGTCATGCCCAGCGCCGGATTCATACCACTCAGGAACATATGGTGTCCCCACACGATGAATCCGAGACCGGCGATTGCGGCCATCGAGTAAACCATCGGCTTGTAACCGAAAATCGGCTTCCGGCACATGCAGGCCAACATGTCCGAGACCATGCCCATCGCGGGCAGCAACATGATGTACACGGCCGGATGCGAATAGAACCAGAACAGGTGCTGCCACAACAAGGTCTGCCCGCCACCAACCGTGGGAGGAGCGTTGTTGACGACAATTCCAGCCGGAACGAAGAAACACGTGCCGAGCAGACGATCAGCCACCATCATGAATCCGGCTGCCGTCAACACGGGCAAGGCGAACGCCTGCAAAATCGCGGTAATGAACATCGACCAAATCGTCAGTGGCATCCGGAACAGTGTCATCCCGGGAGCTCGCATATTGATGATCGTCGTCATGTAATTGACTGACCCCATCATCGACGACACACCGACGAACGTCAGTCCCAGCAGCCAGCAGGTCTGGGCGTCACGCGATCCCGGAGCCGCCTCGCGCAACAACGACAGCAGCGGATAACCGGTCCAACCTGCAGCCGGCCCCCCACCATGCATGAAGAAGCTAGCGCCGAAGAAAGCGATGGCTGGCCACATGAACCAATAACTCAGTGCATTCAGCGTGGGGAACGCCATGTCGTCCGCACCGATCATCAGCGGAATCAGGAAGTTTCCGAAAGCACCCGCCAGAACGGGGATGATCACAAGAAAGATCATCACGGTGGCGTGCATCGTAAACAACATGGTGTAGGCTTCGGGCGAAATCTGTCCGCCTTCAGACGCAAACACGGCGTCACCGAACAGCGGCATCCGCTCCCAGGGACGCGCCAGCTGCCAGCGCACGCCCAAGGCCAGCCCGCCGCCGACCATCATCATGAGCAGCGTCGTGATCAAAAACTGTTTACCGATCATCTTATGATCGGTGGACCAGATATACGTGAAGAAGAAGCTCGGTGCATGACCGTGTCCACCGTGATCGGCGTGCCCGGCATGGTCGATGGTGGGATGAAGAGTGCTCATAATCGATCTGCTTCTGTTGAACCCTAACGAAAACTCGTCCAGGCCATTTTTCGTACACGAGAAAACCAACTCAAAACGCTGTCAATCGGCCTTCTAGAATCGCTTTCGGCTTCACCGCCCGTCGCGTTCCTATTCGGCTGGCTTGCGATAGCCATCATCAAATTGCTCTTCGGAGACCTTGTCCTTCCACGCTTCGAAATCTTCCGTCGACTGCGCGACCAGTTTGGCTTTCATTTTGTAGTGTCCCCAACCGCATAGCTCGGCACACAACATTTCGTAATCCTTGGTGACCAGCGTATCAAACCAGACGGGAATCAACTTGCCCGGAACGGCGTCTTGCTTCACCCGAAGCTCCGGCACGAAGAAAGCATGCTGGACATCGTCGGTTCGCAGAGTGATCGAAACCAGATCTCCCGTCGGAACGTGCAATTCATTCACGGTGTAAATGTCGTCGGCTTGGGGGATGGGCTTCAGAGTCTTGCCTCGAGCGGGATAACGGATCCGCCATTCAAACTGACGAGCGGTGACTTCGGCCACAGCCACGATCTGCTTCGGCTTTCCATCGCTATCTTTGATGAAACCTCTGACGCGGTAGGCCGCCCAGACGTCCAACTGATATAGGGCGATGAACAACAGGATGACCGACGGAACGATCGTCCAAATGACTTCCAGGCTGTGACTGCCGTGCGAGAACCAGACCTTCTCTTCAGGCTTGATCGTCGCCCCGCGCCACAAGGCGTAACCCAACGCGACATTCGTCGCCACGAACGTCACGGAAACGATCCACAGGATCAGATAAAACAAATCATCGATCTTGCGACCCAGCGTCGATTGGGCCATTCCAAAAACGGCCACGCCATCCGTGGGGAACCACCACCCCATGCTCGGAGAAATCCACGACACCACGAACGTGATGACCGCAGTCACAATGAAAAATAGTGCCCAAAACCTGCCCACGATAAGTCGCCTTTGTTACTTCGCCTGCTGCGGCGTGTTTCACCTCGGGATGCGTTCCGACAATCGTCTTTGATTCACGGCTTTCACCGCTGACCGATTCGATTTGCCCAGTTCAACATCTGGTTCGCCCCACACTCTTCGTCGAACCGCAACAACGAATTTCACGGTGCCTTTTTTCGATGTCCCGCTTTTTCAATGTGCCGGTTTTTCGTCGAGCTTTGCCATATTTCCTCCCGCAGCCGGTGACGGCTGACGCGATGAATAAGGAAGACTCATCACAAAATTCACGAGATCCCAGATCTCGTTATCTTTGAGTGCCGTACCACCGAACGCCGGCATCGGCGTGCCTTTGATCCCCGCGTACATACGGCGGAACAGATCGATGGGACGACGTCCACCGCGGTACTGACCCAACGTCAGATTACGTGGCTTCAATTGATTGCCCCATTCGTCATGCAGACCTCGGTTGGCAAATTTTTCGGTCGTTCCCGGCTTGGGCCAGAAATCTTCCGTTGCCGCACCATCGCCACGACCCGTCATCCCGTGACAGGTGTAACACTTGGTTTTGTCTGACATATACAGCAGCCGCCCACGTTCACGTGATTCAGCCGTGTCGTCCACTCGATGAATGCTGGGCACAATAACAGTGTCGGGCTCTTCCGCCCGCGTCCAGGCGTCCGTCAGCAGATTGGCCGTTTCTTCAATGGCGGCTGGCAGGTCTTCTTTCGAATACTTGGCAAACTCGGACGCCGCGGCCTTAGCCACTTTATTAGCTGACAGCGGCTTCTCTGCCTCTTCCTTGTTCTTCTTCTTCTCGGCATAAGCCGCTTCGGCCTTTCTCACCGAGTCAGCAATCGAGGTCTCGGAATAATCAGAGGAAAGTTCGGCCACCAGGCGTTTCTCGAACTCACCGCGAATCGCCAGCCATCGCACATATTCCACCACGACTTTCGTTTCACGTTCACCCAGTAACAGGAATGACGGCATGTAGGTGCCGGGAATCCCGTATTTCACGATCCGATGAAGATCGTCGCGAGTGGCTTTTTCGCCAGACTTGGTCGCAGTGAACTTGAACTGACCGTTCCGATAATCGCGAGGACGGGGATTCAGGAACTGACCGGTCGGCCCATCACCATCGCCACTGACTCCGTGGCAATGCATGCAGTTCTTCATGTAGACGTGACGACCGAGCTGCAGGTCTTCGCCGAATCCCACGACAAATCGGTCACCGGCGTTCGGCAGTTCCGAGACACCAGCCAAGGTCAATTGTTTCGTTTCGGCATTGAAGCCCGCGACCGTCACAAGCGGCGTTTTGTCACCCGCCACGGAACCTGTTAACCAGAGAATCGGCGTTTTGTTACGAATCTTTTCTGATTCACCTTCCAGGGTGACGATGACGGCTTTATCTCCGGCCGCTGACGCGACCGCCCCCTTGATCCCGCCGTAATTGATCGGAAACCGCTCCCAGGCGACAAGTTCGTTGGGAGTGCCAAACGAATCCTTGAGAGTTGATTTGACGGACCTTTCGGCGTCAGAAATCAAATCGTCGGTCGCCTCGCGGTACTTGAACTCGGCCTGCGGACCAGCGCCACAACCCAAGCTGAGCAACGCCCACCCACACACGATTACCCCCTGAAAACTCAGACGGGTCGTACGCGAGGTTGAATTCGGACAAATCACACGAAACATCATCTGCACCGTCAGTGCTAAAACGTCGAACTCTGCAAAACACAGGGCCCCTATGGCAGGCCTATTTCCCTAACTGCGAAGGCGTCACCTTGATCGGCAGCTCGTTATCGCCCGGTTTGACCGTCACGACGAGCGACTTTTCCAGCAACCCACCCGCTTCATGCCAAACCTTGAACTCATGCTTCCCGGCCGGCAAATCCTTGATCTCAAACGTACCATCTTCCGCACTCAATGCCACGAACGGATGATCAATCGGCAGATGATATGCTTTCATCCAGGGATGGATATCGCAACCCACCGAGATCGGTTCTTGTTCCGCCTGTTTGTAAACCAGTGGCGCACCTACCGCATCATTCGGCGAGACGATCGAGTTGAATGGCGTGGTCTTTTTGCCGTAAGTGTGGGTGTTATGAGCCACCGCATCACTGTTCAAAACCTTGACCACCTGACCCACCCGCATCGTCATCGCGTGCGGTTTGAACATGCAGTTCTTCTGGTCAAAAATCAGATTGCCCTCGGGGGCGGCCGCGGAAACTTTCGGGGCCTTCTTCAAATAAATGAACACATTCGCCAGACCGCCATCTTTGACCAGGATGGTTTCATCCGGGACTTCGACAGCCGAACAGACCGCTGCATCCTTCACATCGGCTCCTTTGACGTGCAGAGGAGCCAGCGGAGTGAACGCCCCGACCAATTCAACTTTCCCCTTAACCGTTCCCACACCTTCGCTGGTGGCGGCTGTAGCCCCTGCGTCTGATGTCGCTGCGGCTTCCGTCGTCGCGCCGGCGGTCGTACTTGGCTTGTACTTCACCGTGGCCTGAAGATTCGCACCCGAAACCAGCTTACCACAGCCTGTCAGCGTGATGGCGAATGAGGCCAATAACAAACCAGCGATGGCTCGCAGCAAGTATCCAGAATTCAACATTAGTCATCACCTCCCACAGGCGTCGCCGCCGGAGTTGGCTGAGATCCCGATTTGCCTTCTCGCTCCAACAACTTGTGGTAATTCATCAGTGCATCACGTAGAGAAATCGTTTGTTTCAACCCATTGTCACCAAAAATGTCCGGGAAGCGAGGTTGAGCACCCGGTTGCAAAGGCGGCAACGGAACCGGCATCGACGTATAGGGCGTAACCCACTGCGGTCTGTACAACCACAACAGCGTCCAATCGGGTCGTAATCGGTCACCCGCCAAATCGAGGTTCGGCCCACGAATATCTGTCGCCGGATTCGAAATCTTCACTTGTTGTCCACCCACCGAGTGGCATTTGATGCACAACGGGGCGTTCAGCATTTTCCACGACTCACTCAGATAGTCGTCTTTCTTGGCCGGGAAATCGGCGTGGAACTCTGCCTCGTGTTCGTGCAGATAACCGGGCTCGCGTTCGGCGATTAATTGATAGGGATAAGGAGTTCCGTCGACGGCCGCAAAATAATTCGCCAGCGATTGAGCTTCGTCATCACTCATGTTGAACCGCGGCATTCGCAATACGGTCGTATGACGAATCTTCCCCGGATTCCGCAGGAAGTTGAACAACCAGGGTGTCTGGACCTTGGTTCCTTCTTTGTAAAGCGGAGGTGGCGACATTTGCCAAGCCAATGATCGCTCTTTGGCTTGCTTGGAGTCGACCAGCCGATCGACCAACCATTCCGCGAAACGTCCGCCGCGAGCGGGTTCGATCGCGTCCAGATTCGCCGCCGGGAAGATGAACTTGTAAGTCGGCAGGAAGTTCTTACCAGCCGCCTTCAGGTTCTCCCACAGTTCCACCACGTATTCTTGATCTTCCGGAGCGTCTTCCGGATTGGGAGCACTTGTGACCAGACCATGAAGTTCGAGCAACGACAAGGTCTTGGGACCCTCTTCGCCCTTGACGAACTTCTTGCCACCGGTCAAACCGTTTCGCGGCGGACGAAGTGCCATCAACAACTTCACGGCTTCGGGATATTCACCCGATGTATCCGATCCGGTCAAACTGTCCAGATCCGCACCATAGCGAATCTTTGGCATCTCCAGCACATGGCAGCCAGAACAGTTGTATTGGTCAATCAATTGTTCGCCGCGAATCTTCGCCCCTGCGGCACCCGACGGATTATACATGTAATCGACCATCGGTGGTTCGGCCGTCAGACCCAGAATGAACGTCGCAATCGCGTCGATTTCGTCTTCCGAGAAGGGGAACTTCGGCATCCGCAAACGATCGTCGTAGGATGATTTCGTTTCCACCGTCTTGTAGTCATAACTGCGCGGCTGTCGCAACTTCTGCCAGAGGAATCCGGGACGCCCGTGATGGGTCAAACTCTCGTAGTAGAAGGCCGCAGACAACTCCCGATCTTTTTCCTGATCCGTCTTGAACTCACCACGTTCACCTCGACCAACGCCTTCTTCCACACGGTCAAACAGCGAACCGTCGGCGATGACCTTCACCGTCTCTTCCTGGCCAGCACGCACGACCGTCACGGCCATTTCCGACCCGACCACACCGCGTCCCAACTGCGTTCGCAATTCAGCGTCGTTCTGAGTGGGAATTCCATCGACCTTGACGATGACATCGTCCAACTTCAGTGTTTCACCGCCAGCGTGATGGCCTGGTTTCACTTTCGAAACGCGAACACCCACGGCGGATTCCAACTTCAACCGCGCCGCTTGCTTGGCGTCGACTGATTCGAACTCCACTCCCAAATCCTGATTACCGTGATGATGCAGGTATTCATGGATGTGCTCAAATGCCAGCCGCGACCGGTCCTTCTTGCCCCAATCCTGCAGGGCCGTTCCGATCGGACGACCGTATTCGAAGTTCGGAATATCATGGCAACCGTAACAGCCGTATTTCGTAATGGTCTTGCGACCGACGTAGGTCAGTTTTCGTTGCTTCCATTCTTCCGCAGAAAACTCGGCGCCACCACCGATCAATTCGATTTCGTCCGTCTTGATCTTCTCGGCGGGAATCGGGTACTTGCCCGTCTTCAGCAGTTCCGTAATCTGATCGGCCGTCAATGATTTACTGAGCATCGACGAAATCAGATTGTCCAAAGACGCTTCGTCAACTTGCGCCGTTTCGTAGGTCGCCGTCGACTTGAAGCTGGCCGGATCACCTTCGAGCTTCAACAGGAATGCTGCGATGTCGGCGGCCGGATCAATCGCGCTATCGCCCGTTCCTTCCGCTTCCAGAAACAGATGCGGCATCTTGGTCCGGGGATGATATCGTTCGGGTTCACGAATCCAGGTATACAGCCAGTCAAATCCGGCCTTACCCGATTTCAGCTTGGCATTGATCTTCGACAGTTCAGGTCCGAAGGTCGCGTCCACGGCCGACACCGAGCTGTGCGAATGGCAGGCGACACATCCGCGCGTGGCGAACAGGTTTTGACCCCGAGCGGCATCGGGCTTGTAACCAGGCGCCGGCGACAGTGTCTCAAAGGGCAATGACTTGGACTGCAGATAATGGGCGATCGCAGCGAGTTCGATCGGATTGTTCGTGTGTGCCATCTCATCTTGCTGGTTATCCAACTTGAAGAACTGTGGCATGCGGGTCGTCGGACGGAACCGCTTCGGTTCTTCTGTCCAATAGGAAATGAAACCGGGATCCGACTTCGATGCTGAGTGACGCAGCGAAGGCCCTACCTTCCGCATCTTTCCCGCGACTTGCAGCGGATCCTTGGCGATCTTTTCGGCCTCTTCTGACGTGGCCGGCTCAAGCCGCAGATCGGGTCCGACAACCTTTGTCCCATCGAAGCCCGAGATCTCGTGGCAACCGAAGCAACCATAGGTTTTGACCAACTGATAACCACGGAACACCTTCGGTGCCGTGGCGCCGAATTTGTCGTTGACACCCAATTCCACCACGTTCACATGGCACTTGATACAGCCCGATTCCTGGAATCGTTGTGGATACATGGGATGCTCCCAGAAGTGATTGTCAAACCACTTATGGTCGCCCTGCCATTTCTCCATTTCCACGGGGTCATTCGGAGTGTGCGACGCGTTCGTAAACGATGTCCCCGACCCCTGCCCTTCGTGGCAGACCGTGCAACCAAACTTTGGCAGCGGATGCGGACTGGACGAAGTCAGGTACAGATCCAGTCGCGGGTGCGAAGCATACGGTTGAGGGTATTTACCTTCTTTTTCGGTGCCAACCGGATACGCGGGTGACGTACCGACGTCCACCGCATCGATCATCGCATGACAAGTACGGCAACGATCGAACCGGGAAACCTTACCCATGCCACCCAGATCGATTTCCAGTTTCGGCATCCAGTCCTGTGTGATTCGCTCGCGACCGTTGAAGCCGTCGACGATCGGCAATTGCATCAACTGCAACTTCAAACTTCGCAGCGTGCCATCCAGCCGGGTCGGTGTGCCATCCCAGTTCGTTTGTTCGGGGGCAATCTTCTGGATCGAGGCATGGATCACCGTAATTTCGGCTTCGGATTTCTTCAGAGCCGCTTCCGCCGCATCGCGTTTCGCAGTGACGCTGGCCACGGCAGCCTTCGCTTGCTCGGATTCGTACGACAGCTCGACGAATTTCGCTTCCTTACCTTTGACTTCGTTCTCTTTGTCGGTGAATTTCTGTTGCAGAGCGGCCAGATTGGGCACGCTATCGCGCACACCCAGATTGTAATCGGCACGAGCCACATCGCGTTCGGCCCGACGAATCTTCAAATCGCGCAGATGGTTGTCGACCTTTTCTTTAGCCGCTTTCGCCTGCTTTTCCAGCTCGCTCAGATTCGCTTTGTGTTCGCTCAGGTCCTTCGTGGATTCATCAACCTTGGCTTTCAGCTCTGCCACATTCTTCTGAAAAGTGGGATCATCCTTAATCCTGGCTTCGCGGGTTTTGTCCCGCAGCGCCTGGTACGCAAAAGCCTTGCGCTGGATGGGGCGCCATTCGTCATTGTAATCGGCCCACATCATCCAAATGGTGACGGCCAGCAACAGGACCGCGCTTGCGCAGAAGACCTGGTGCATTGATTTGGGGCTACGGAGATAATCGTCGGTCGCCGGCATGTTACCGAACCATCCTTATGTGTCGTCTTCGACAAAAGAGCACGCCGCCCCAAGTGGCGACGACGCTCACACCCTCATTAAATATTGAAGAACCACTCGGGGATCGCAACGATGTACTTCAGGTTGACGGCCCAGCGAAGCACCATCTTGATTGGCAGTGACATCATCATCAGCATCAAGTTGGCCAACACCATGTACCGCAAAAAACCCATCTTGATGTAAAAACCCTTGAAGACCGTCGCGGCCATCAGGTTCGGAAGCGCCAGTAAATAGAACGCCACCGCCAGCAAACCTACCCCTTCTCGGCAGACAATGTACCAAGCCTGCACAGGGAAGCTGGCATTTTGCGGAACCACCGGCAACGGCTGACCGAGCCCCTTGATCCAGAACAGCTCGGACAGATTGATATTGTTCAACAGCTCCAGTTTGTGGACGTCCCAGAATTCATAGGGACTGAAGAAGTTCCAGTTCGGCCCTCGCAGGAATGTCCCCAACACAATCATCGCCACCCACAGCGGCAGAAACCCGAACAAGAAGGTCGACACCGCGAACTTTCGCTCATTGAAGGTGTAGTAACCGTTGCCGAGTTTGTTGAAATCGATGTACGGAACGGCCATCAATCCCACCAGAATCACGCTGGGCAACACGACACCGGCCATCCAGGGATCGAAGTACACCAACATCTCTTGCAGACCCAGGAAGTACCAAGGAGCCTTTGACGGGTTCGGTGTCTTCGCGGCCGAAGCAGGCTCTTCGAGCGGAGCCTGCAAGACGATACCCCAGGCGATCAACACAGCCGTTACCAGCACCATGCAAACCAATTCGGTGTAGACCAGATCCGGCCAAGTCAGCACTTTTTCGGCGTTTTCCTGCTCCAGCAACGGTCGACCGGCCGCCTTACGAGCGTCGTTATCGACCGACTTCTTGAAGTACAACCAGGTGAAGAAACCGACGATGTAAAGCATCGCAACAATGGGAACATTGTCAGGCTTGCCCACGATCTGGCGGAAGTCGTAGTCGGTGATGCTGAGTGCCAGAAACAGAATGGACAAATTCAGCAAAATCCAGCCGGCGGTTGGCGTCGTCCACCATTTCCGCAAGACGATCATCAGAATGTAAATCGTCGTGGAACCAACGAAGAATGCCACCGGATTCGAGGCTTTGTTGATCGGATATTTGAGAAATTCTGGCATCACGAGACTGAACTGCTGTGGCGTGTCCCAGCCCGTCAAATGCGTAATCGAAATCATCAACAACATGGCGGCGTAAACAGCCCACAGAGCGGCATAGGGCACCCCCAAACCGGTGTGACAAATCCCGTCCAAGGCCAGACTGCGCTTGGTCCAAGCGATGTTCATGAAGAACAGCAGCAGATAAACCCACCCCAATCCAAAAATGACGGAGCCGGTGAGATCGGGATTATGTGTCAAGTGAGTCATAGTGCTTGTCGCCAGCCACCTAACTGTATCAGTAGACTACTCATGATTTGCCATAAGCCACACCGTTCAGCCATTGTCAATCACAACGGCTGACTGATGCCCCCGTCCTTACGGACGCGCCAGAAGTGAATCGCAATCAGCAGCGACACCACCAGCGGAATGGCGACGCAGTGCAGAATATAAAATCGATTCAATGTCGCTTCACCGACGAACCGACTGCCCAGGAGCAAAAAGCGAGCGTCGCTGCCGTTGGTAATGAGGTCATAACCGCCGATATTCAGCAACTGCGCCCCCGGACCTTCATAGCCCAGGAATGGCGTGGCACGTGCCATGTTGGAACCGACGGTGATCGCCCAGATCGCCAATTGATCCCAAGGCAGCAAATAACCGGTGAATGACAACAGCAGCGTCAGCACCAGCAGCAGCACGCCGATCACCCAGTTGAATTCTCGCGGCGGCTTATAGCTGCCCGTGAGGAACACGCGGTACATATGCAACCAGACAGTGATCACCATGGCATGCGCCGACCAACGATGCACCTCGCGCATGATCCCCAGCGTGGTCACATCGCGCAGCGCCAAAATGTCGTTGAAGGCGAATTCCAGCGTCGGCCGGTAATAGAACATCAGCAACACGCCGGTGATCGTTTCGACCAGAAACAGAAAGAATGTGATCCCACCCATACACCAAGTGTATGACAGGGCGATCCCTTGCTGCTTGATCGACACCGGATGCAGATGCAAAAAGAAATTGGTGAGCATCACCACGACGCGATTGCGGCGATCCACCGGCGCCGGATGCCGAAAGATACTCTTCCAGACCTGCGAGCCTCGAATGTAGTCACCAACAGACATCGAACAATCCCCGACTAAATCTCACCAAACACCAACAACATCCGCCCAACAATCCGGCGATAATCTCAGACGACGGACACGAACGACGTCGGATCCGACCACTGCCCCATCTCTTCCTGGTACTTCACACTCTTATTGACTTCGAGCATGCCATCCTCGGCGATGCGCAATCCAGCCCGCTCCAGCGGACGAGGGGCAGGGCCTTCAAAGTTGACGCCCGTAATGTAGAACCCCGAACCGTGGCAAGGACATTTGAATTTCTGCTCACCATCCAGCCAGTTCGGCGTACAACCCAGATGTGTACAAACCGACGTCAGAGCGAAAATCATATTCCGCCCCTCATATTGATCCGTATGCACGATCCAGACACCAAACTGATCTTTCCACTTATTGGAGACCGTATTGATGGGATAGTCAGAGAGCGGACCAACCTTGAATTTCGACGGAGGCTCGACCAGCACATTAGGGAACATGAAGCGAGCCGTCCCTAACGTCCAGATCCCGCCAATACTCGCGACCGAGAACCAGGCCGCGGCGAACGGCGTCATCAAGACACCCCAGACACACGCACCCAAGGCGATCAGCAAATTACTGCCGACGGCAAACCCGAGCACGAAACTCGCCGCACTGATACTCGCGACGGTCGCGACGACAGCCAGGCTTCGTCGTGCTGAAGCGGGCTTGGCCGCCTTCGACGCCACCACTGGCTTGGCCGGCATGGGAGGTGCGGCAACAGGCGTACCCACTTTCGCGGTGGCCGACGGCGCTGCGGCGGCTGCACCGACTTTCCCTTCGCGAACCGCTTTCAACATGTCTTGAACGGAAGGACGCGGACCAGCAGCAGCGACAGCGGGCTTCGGTGCATCACCGGCAGGCGGAGCGACAGCAGCAGGCGGAGCCGCGGCTGCGGGCTTCGCACCACCACCGCGAATTGCAGCCATAATATCCTTGGTCGACGTCGGCTTGGCACCTGACGTGGCTGGCGCCGGAGCAACCGTCTCGGCAGCCGGAGCTGGCGTTGTCGCAGGTGCTGGCGTTTCAGCCGGAGCCGCAGGAACATCTCCCGCTGCAGCGGCGGCTGCCGCTTTTTGAGCTCGGATTTTCGCGAGGATATCCGCAGTGGAAGGTTTTTTCTCTTCCATGATGCTTTAGACCCGAAACGAGTGAACATGGCGCAGAAAAGACGGGACTCGCGATAAGGCGAAGCGGGATTCTGGCAATATCCCCACAGACTGACAACCAACGATTAACGAACCGTCCGGAATTTCTCAGAAGCAAGAAACATTTACCTCTGGAAGAGTTGTGGATTCTCGCTTCACGGAACCACAGCCGCTTTTCAGTTCTGTTTCACCATCGATTCCCTGACCCAGCACGAATGGTAACGCCAGGCCTCAAGAGCCACTTGGCAATCGAGTCGTCTTTTTCACGACCGTCTTCTCGTACGAATTGCCCTTCCATGACGACGCCTTGAGAACAAACTTGATCCACAACAACTCGTTTTTTCGTGGCGCGCCGAGTAACGTAATTTGAATTCACTGAATTCGTGCGGAACCTGGGGGGCCGATCAACCCAGTTCAGTTAGTACAAACTTCTTGCCAGGAGAGATCTTGTGGGACAAATCATCTGGACCATGTTAATCGGCATCGTCGCCGGATGGCTCAGCGGTAAGATCATGAAGGGACACGGATTCGGCCTATTGGGAAATCTGGTCGTCGGCGTGGTGGGAGCCGTCATCGGTGGGATTTTGTTTGAGGCGATCGGTTTGCACGCCTATGGACTGATTGGCAGCCTGATCGCCGCAACAGTGGGCGCCGTCGTTTTGATCTTCGCCATCCGAGTCGTCCAAGGACAGAACCGCTAGCAGCCTGAGTGGGCCACAACCCCGCAGACAGGCACTCAGAATCCCGGATTCGCCGAACCTTGACCGCCTGCAGGAGCACTGTTGACCGGCGCTGTCGGGGTCATTGTGGTCGGCAATGGAGGCGCATTGGAGAGATTCAACGCGATTCGATCTCGACGTGACGCGTATCGGATCGGAAACGACGGCCAAATCACTTGAGGTGTTTCACGTCCCGACAAATCACGAACCGCATAGGGCTTCTCCGGGTCTCCGACTTTTTCGTAGTGACCATCAAAGGCATTGGCGACGTAAATTCTTTTGGTTCCGCTGATATGGGGCTTCACGGTGCCGAGCGGTCTTTCGGAAATGTATTGAACAAAACCCAGCCATTGTCGGTCGGGGGCAGCGCCGAAGAAATTCGATCGTTCGGGAGTAAACCCCATGAATTCGCGGGGAAGCGGAGCCGTATGCAGCGATGTCAACAAAATGGCCATCGTCAAATAACCGGTCACCGCACCGAATAGCCACCGGCCGACCGTATCGATCGCCGGAACAACCTGAATGTAACTGGGTGCGATTTGTTCGCCACCCATTCGCAGAGCGCACACAAAGACAATAAAGAGCCCCAGCAAGGCAACAATGTCGCAATAGTTGTCCGGCAGGAAAGCATTCAGCTGATTGGCCAGCGGCTCAAAAAAATTCATCGCCAGCAATCCGGAAATCAGTGTGCAAAGGAAGACCTGAGCCGCACCCCAGATTCCTTCACTGGCCACCATCCAGGTGACAACGCCAACGACAATCAAACAAGCGATTTCAATCATAATGATTCAAACTCGACGAATTCCGGAGATCGAGGGACACGAAGCACTACTTCACAACGCGCAACAGTTCTTCAATCGAGGTCGTGCCCTTGACGACCAATCGTAACCCCTCTTCCTTCATATAAAGCATGCCGTTCTTGCGAGCCTCGGCTTTGATCGCAGTCATATTGGGGGTTTCGCGAATCAAATCGCGAAGCCGGTCATTGATTACCAACAATTCGAAGACACCGACGCGGCCGACGTAGCCCAGTCCGTTGCAAGTCGGACAGACGCCTTCGGTCTGTTTGGGCGGTCGATAAAACTTGTCGACTTTGTCGGCCGGAAGTCCGATCTTTTGCAGCAGATCCGCCGACGGCTTGTATGCCTCTTTACAGTCGACGCACAACTTGCGCACCAATCGTTGCCCAAGAATGGCCGAGATGGAACTGGCCAACAGGAACGGTTCGACCTCAAGGTCAATCAGACGGAACAACGCGGCGATGGTGTCGTTCGCGTGCACGGTCGAGAACACCATATGCCCCGTATTGGCCGCCTGACACGAGATCTTCGCCGTATCACCATCGCGAATTTCACCGATCAGGACGACATCCGGATCCTGCCGCAGAATACTGCGGAGCGCCGTCGAAAACGTCTGCCCGGCCTTGGTGTTGATTTCGATCTGTGTGACGTTGGCCATCTTATATTCGATGGGGTCTTCTACAGTGATGATGTTGTTCTCGAACGCATTGATTTCTTGCAGAGCGGCATAAAGCGTCGTTGATTTACCGGCACCCGTTGGTCCGCAGGTGAGGAACATGCCGTGCGGTTGACTGACAATCGCTTGCATCTGCTCGACCAATTGCTTTCGCATGCCCAGGTCGGCCAGTCTCCGCACGCTCGACCCCTGATCGAGAATACGAATCACCATTTTTTCGCCGCCTTGCAGCCCCTGCGTCGCCACACGGAAATCGATCTGGCGATTCTCCATTTCGGCGCGGAAGCTGCCGTCCTGAGCTTTACGACGTTCGGTAATATCCATTGCCGATAGGACTTTGAAGATATTGACCAACGCGTCACCGGTGCTGCGATCGAATGGTTCGGCGGGGTACATCACACCGTCGACGCGCAGGCGAACCGACATTTCCTCTTCTTTGGGTTCCAGGTGAATATCCGTGGTTCGTCGCAAAATGGCGTCGTAGATCAATTCGCGGGCGGAGACATAACCGCTGGAACTTTCGACTTGGCGTGAACGGTCGATTTCACCAGCTCCCTTGCCCGATTTGCCGATCAGGCGAATCGGAGGCCCACCGGCGTGGCTACGTGTTTCCTTCGAGTGAAAACGCACACCCACGCGAGACAGCAATCGCATCCCGACCGATTTCAGATGTCGAGGCGTCAAGACCTTGGACGAATCGGGAACCCGCTTGTTGCGTTCAGCAACGTAAATCCCCAACGGAATGGCATACCCCGATGTCATCGAAAGGAAACTCAGAAATGCCCCTGGCGAGCACAGCGAGCATACAAACCCAAAAACACCCGAGAACAGAACGATCGAATTCCAGACTTTGGGCCGAACTTTGAGCTCCCTTGAGTCGGTGTCGATCCATTCCGACGTCCAAACCCACAGCATGAACAAGGCCACCAGATAAACCAGCTTCAGCGTGTCACAATAAAAACCTGTGAATCGCCGGTCGGTCGGGCTGTTACCGCGATAGAACGGACCGGGAAACGGAGGATAGTGATTTCCGTCGCGAGCTGTTGTCGAAGCATTCGCCGCGGGAGCCTGAGCGTGCAACCAGCTGGTTTCCGTCAGTCCGATGCCCAGCAGGACCAGAATGAAGAATAGCCGGCGGAATACGAGAGGAATTCTCATGAGGATGGCCGCTCGAACAGCATTCGCGAAAATAAGACAAAAGGTATTTATAGGAGTCGAATACGGGAGTTACGTCAAAGATGCAACCCGGTCGAAAAAAGTGCGCCGATTTTCTCAGTAAATTAATCGAATTGGCCGCCGCGATTTCGTCGATTTTTCCCCGTTCATGTCCTCTTGACTATGCTTCTTCCCGATGAAATTCGGGCCACCGATCCCAGGCATAGGACCATTCCATCCACATTCGCATAACCGACCACAACAAACGCATTTTGGAGAGGTGTTCGGCCGGCAAACGTCCCGAGGATTCCACGGCACTCTTGGCCGCCGTCGCCAATCCCCAACGCAAGCCGAGGGTACGACACAAGCCATCGGCCGACAAGTCGGGATCGGAATCGTCGCTGGTGTAACCAGCCCCGTTGGCGGTCACGAACAGCTCGAACAATTCACTTCGTAGCGGATCAACTTCCAGCGGCTTGGTTTCACGCTCAGCAAGAAGGATCAATTCTTCGATACGATCCAGAATACGAGTCGCCAGATTGGCGGTCTCGTTGGCAAATGTGGACATGACGCGATCCTGTAATTTCGGTGGCAACTAGCCCTTGAAAATACCAGATCGCTCGACCAGAACAAATCAATTAACGGCGGAATTCGGCGGGAGATTGGTCATCGACCTCTTTTCCCCCTGCCAACCATCACACTCGTCTCGACCTGCCTCACATTTGACCGGCAGAGGAATCGAGAAGGGACCGAATCAATCAGCGACCTGGGTCGACCGCCGACCCAGGCCGCAAGAAACATCCGTCTTGGATATTTGTGTTATTCGTCGGTCGGCATGGGGACGCTGCCAAATTCTTCCGGTGAGGTCTCGGCCGACACTCCACTGATGGGAGCGGGACGATGATCGCTGGTATTCTTGGAGACCCGCGTCGCGGTGCGGCCTTCCAGAATGTTGCGGGCCGCGAACCGCAATTCTTCATCGCTCAACCGACGAAGATTGCCCAGCTCCACCAGCGGTTTCATCATGCGGGCGACCTTCGCGATCGACGTTTCCATCAGGCTGATCTCAATCAGATCACGTCGAAAATCACCCAGCGAACGAATCTGTGCCGAGAATTCTTCGCGGAAACTGCTCAGCAACTCCAGGGTTTGGATCGCATCAGCCATGGACTTCGACTGTCCGGCCAGCGTGCTTTGCATCCGGAGCATGCCATCCAGGTTTTGCTCGGACGAGGTCAGATTCAATTGATCGCTGTCCAACTTGTCCTGAATCTTGAGCAGATTGTCCAAATTCTTTTCCGACGTCGCCAAATCGAGACCGCCGTTGACAAGTTTGCCGTTCAGTCCGATTAATCGTTCCGCGGACTCGGTGGCGACATCAGCCTGCTGTCCCCCTTCGGCCAGACGACGCTGCAAGCCAACCAATTGATCCGAAACCGATTGAGCCACTTCCAGATTTTGAGCGGCGGCGTTCAATCCCTGCTTCAGCGAGCTCAAACCCGCCAGGCCGTTACGCGCCGTGTCCAGGCTTTCCAGTTGTTTTTGCAAATCGCGACTCAGCTCGACCAACTGCTGGAGAGACGATTGAGCCTGGTCCAGATCCTTGGCTTCCGATCGGGCGGCATTTTTCAATCCAATCAGCTGTTCCAGCGACGTTTCCGCCGTTTCGTGATTCTCTTGCTGAGCCACGATCGTGCTTTCCAGCAACTGCATTTGATCGAAGGCCTTAACGGCATCTTCTGTCGCTGCCCCCTGGTCAATTAACCGGGCCTGCAGCTCGTTCACGCCAGTGATCGCGTGGGAAATGGCGGCATTTTGTGAAGCCACTTCCAGCAACTCACCACGAAGCTCGCGCATCGCTTGCAGAGCGATGCGGGCGTCGGCCACCTGGCCCTGCTGAGCTCGCAGGCTGGACAGCAGGCTATTCGCTTCCCAGACGTTGTCACGAGCGGCCACCAGTTCCTGCATCCGTTCTTCGACGGTCGTCAACGATTGTTTCAGCAGGGAAATCTCACCCACCATCGGACGAGTCACGAGCAAATAGAGCCCGACAAACCCGATCATCACACCCATAAATAACATCAGCCAGGCTTGCTTAAGCTGCTCGGCCAATTGATTTTCGATCGTTCGCGTTCTGGAGGGTTCGGATGTAAACATGTCTAAGTCTCCTCATCCCGTGTTTCACGGGGAAATTCATATGAACGAGTCATCCTGGACCAGAAATTCATCCCTCGCGTGTCAGCGGAGCGCCAGTTGTTGATCTCACGCCCCCTTTCTATCGCCCAATCGACTCGGCAATCTTTGCCGATTGACGAAGAGTTATCGCCCTGCGACAAACGATCACGAGAAATGGACCGATTGTGTGGGTTGTTCCAAGGGAAATTCGCGACCTCCTGAAAACCCAGACACCTCGTCAGCAGAAATTCATAAACGGCACAGCCACGGAATGAGGATGACAGACAAAGAGACGAACAAACCTCGTCCACAATCGCGAGAGGAATCAAATGCCCGCATCACGCGATGACGATGAGGACGAACCGTGGGACGATGAAGAGGATGACGACGGCTACATCCCCTGCCCGTACTGCGGCGGGACGATGCTGGAAGCGGCTGATTATTGTCCGGCCTGCGAGCGCTGGATCACCAGCGAAGACACTCCTGCCAAACGCTATCCCTGGTGGGTCGTCGTCATCATTCTGGTTTTGATCGCGACCATAGTTTTGTCAGTCGTGCGTTTCTGAAAGACGAGACACGCGATCCTCTGAAAGAAATTGCAAATGCGAGTACTGGTCACGGGCGGTGGTGGATTTCTTGGAACAGCCATCGTCCGACGGTTAATCTCCCAGGGTGATCTGGTGCGGAGCGTACAACGCAGCCCAACGCCCAAACTGGCCGCAATGGGTGTCGAATGCATTCAAGGCGACATTGCCGACACGGATACTATCCAGCGCGCCGCGACGGGCTGCGATTTGATCTATCACGTCGCCGCCAAGGCGGGTGTCTGGGGTCCCTACGAATCGTTTCATCGCGCCAATGTCGTCGGTACCGAAAACGTTTTGACGGCCTGCCGGTCCCAGGGGATCAGCAAACTGGTCTACACCAGTTCGCCGAGCGTGGTCTTCAATGGCCAAGATGAAGCGGGGATTGATGAATCTGCCCCCTACCCAGATCGGTATTTAACCCCTTATCCGCGCACGAAGGCACTGGCCGAACAATTGGTGCGGGCCGCGAACGGTCCCTCATTGACCACAGTCTCGCTTCGCCCGCATCTAATCTGGGGACCGGGAGACAACCATCTCGTGCCTCGGCTGATCCAGCGGGCTCGCGCAGGGAAACTACGACGCGTTGGCAGCGGTAACAATCTGGTCGATACCACCTACATCGACAACGCGGCCGACGCTCATCTGCTCGCCGCCAAACTGCTCGTCCCCGGCTCGGCGGTGGCCGGCAAGGTGTATTTCATTTCCAATGGCGAACCCGTTCCGCTGTGGAACCTGATCGATCGAATGCTGGCTTGCGCCCAAATACCACCGGTCTCCCGCGGGATCTCGGCAAGAACTGCTTACCTGATTGGAGCCGGATTAGAATTTGCCTACAGCTTAACGAGGCGCACCGACGAACCACCCATGACTCGCTTCGTTGCCAGGCAATTGTCGACGGCCCACTGGTTCCGACTGGATGCCGCTCGACGAGACTTCTGCTACACGCCACAAGTCACGGTTGAAGAGGGACTCAAACGCCTTGCCGAATGGTTGAGTTCGAAAGAACGATAGCGTCGACGCAGCCGGGATGGTCGAAATCTTTTCGACCACCAGCGCAAGGACAAACACACGCGTCCTTGCTCAATGATCTCTCGGCAGCAACGTCACGGTTTTCCAGCCGCGTTACGCGACCGCCGGACCTCGCTGCAAAATGTCCCAAACGACCTTGCCGTCTTGACCGTCCAGCAGTGACCCCACGCCGCCGGGTCGTGGGAATGTCAACTTCTGCGGATCGAGACCGAACAAATGCATTAGTGTCGCATGATAGTCGAAATGATTGACGATCTTTTCGACCGCCTGATGACCGAACTCATCGGTCGCGCCGTAAGCCAGTCCGCCTTTGACGCCACCGCCGGCCAGCCACATGCTGAAGCCGTGGGTGTTGTGATCACGACCGATATTTTTTTCGTTCTGGATGACGGGCAAGCGTCCCATTTCTCCGCCCCAATGGACGAGCGTTGTCTCAAGCAACCCGCGACGTTTTAAATCTTTCACCAGCGCAGCCGACGGCTGATCCGTCGCCTGACACATGTTGGGTAACCCCGTCAAGATGCCACCGTGATGGTCCCAATGCTGATTGCCGGTGTGGATCTGTACGAAGCGAACCCCTCGTTCGATCAGCCGCCGAGCAATCAGACAGCGCGTGCCGTATTCAGCACACTTCGGATTGTCCAGCCCATACAGTTGCTGTGTTTCCGCCGTTTCCTGCGAGAGATCCAACGCTTCTTTCGCGGCCGTCTGCATCCGGGCCGCCAGTTCATAGCTCGAGATTCTCGCCGCCAGATCATGCTCGCCGGGATGCTGTGACAAATGATCCTGGTTGAGCTGTTGCAGATATCCCAGAAACCGCTGCTGTACGTCTCCCTGAAATTGGGGCGGAGGATCGAGATTCAGAATGCGTGGTTCTTTGGGCCGAATCACTGTTCCCTGATAGAGCGACGGCAACCAACCGTTGTTCCAGTTTTCAACTCCCAAAACCGGCAACCCCTTGGGATCGGTCAGAATGACGAACGCGGGCAGATTGCGATTTTCCGTACCCAGGCCATAGGCCAGCCACGACCCTAGTGCCGGTCGTCCTCCCAGCACGCGGCCGTTGTTCAACGCATTGATCGACTGACCATGATTGTTGACTCCCGTTTTCATCGAACGAATCAGGCAGATGTCATCGACCACGTCGCCCAGATGCGGCAGCAATTCGCTCAGTTCTGTACCGCATTCACCGTGCTTCGAAAACGTCCAGGGCGAGGCGAACAATTTGGCGCTCGCTTCCGCCGCGTTGTCGTACTGAATTTTTCCCGAGAAATTCTGCAGATGCCGCTTGTCGAGTTCCGGCTTCGGTTCGAACAAGTCGATGTGGCTTGGCCCGCCTTGCATGAACAGCGAAATCATCGCCGTCGCCTGCGGTTCCTGCACGGTCGGCTTGGGCAGCAAATCAAATGTGGGCCGTTCGAGATTCGGTTTGGCCGGCGCTGCCTTCGCCTCGGCTTGCAGCAAGTAAGTCAGTGCCAGTCCCGAAAGCCCAAATCCCGATCGGGCGAAAAAGTGACGACGAGTGTGATCGTAGGCAAACATCGGATAGCCATCTCTTGGGTTCAATGCGGCGAAGAGCTTTCGAACATTCACAAAGCGTTTAATCGAAGGCGCGGCCATTGGCCTGGACGAGCCACTCGGTATCGCAAGCGGTGATCATTTCTTCGCCAGAAACTTTCACCACAGTTCCTTTCAATCGACGTACAAAAACGCATTCGCACTGAATAACGCCTGACAAAAACTGGCCAGAGCCTGTTGAGTCGCGGGTCGTTGTTTGGTGATCTGGTCTTGCGGGATCCTCGCGGCGATCTGCTGGGTCTGATCGGCCAGGAACGCCACGCCCGCCGCCAATTGAGTCGCCGTGGGTGCTCGCCCAAATGCCGTCCACCACGCCCTGGTGACTTGCGCCCCCGGATCGTCACCCACCATTAATTGAATCCGATCGGCAAACCGCGCGGCCTCGCGAATGACCAATTCGTTGTTCATCATCAACAGCGATTGCGGAGCAACCGTCGAGACCGCGCGCAGTTCGCAATTCGGCGACAGCGTGGCCATATCGAACGGTTCCAACATCCCCAGCGGCAACGATCGTCGAACCTGCACATAGACGCTGCGCCGGAATTCGTCTTCGCCAATCGAAATTGATTTGTCTGTCGGTCTTCCGGCAGAATCGCGAGTATCGATCCCCACGACGACCTGGCCAACATCATCCACAGTGACCGGCGCCGGCTCACCCAGCATCTTGTCGCTGATCGCTCCAGAACACGCGAGCACGGCATCGCGAATCGCCTCAGCTTCTAACCGCCGAACTGTCATCCGCCCCAAGAGGCGGTTCTCGGGATCGATCGTATCGACTTCCGACCGACGAACCGATTGCTGGCGATAAGCAGTCGATCCGACCAGTAACCGGTGGAAGCGTTTCAACTGCCAACCGTCCACGACAAATCGAGTCGCTAACCAGTCCAGTAGTTCGGGATGACTGGGCTTTTCTCCCAGGAATCCAAAATCGCCGGGTGTCGCCACAAGGCCCTTACCGAAATGATGCAGCCAGAATCGATTGACCAAAACTCGACCAAGCAGCGGATGATGTCCATCGGTCAAATGCCGTGCATAAGCCAGACGTCGACCGCTCGTGGGCAATTGTGGATCGTCTGCGGAGATCTCCACTACCTGCGACAATTTCAGCACGGATAATTCACTGGGACCCACGGTCTGCTTCGGTTGGGTGATCTCACCGCGATAGAAAACATGTGTCGGAGGAATTTGTCCCGGCATCTCAGTCAAGCAAGGCACGTAATCGTCCTTGGGGCGCGTCGCCCGGATCTCGGCAATTCGCTTGTCCCAGCTTTGGTTGAATTGGTTGACCTTGGCCCCGTCGTATAGATAGGCACTACCGCGATCCACGTTCAGACTGGGATGGTCTTTAAGAATCTGGGCCTGCTCGGCGGTCCGCTGATCGGCCGCCGTGACACGAGCCATCCGAGCCAACTCGCGTTGGTCTTCCGGAAGTTTTTCCACTTCGCGATCAAAGATCTCTTGAACGATGACGTCCAGCTCTTTGTTTCGCACTTCCGTTTGTTCTTTGATCTGCGCATCCACCTGCTGCGCCCGATTGAGCTGTTCGGCAGACCACAACGAAATCAATCGGGCTTGAGGAGCCCGCCAGTTTTTCCAATCGTAAGCGGGTTCGAACAGCGCACGAAAGCTGTAGTAATCGGTCTGTGCAATCGGATCGTAGCGGTGATTGTGACATTGAGCACATCCGACGGTGAGACCCAATAGCGAAGTCGAAACCACCTTGATTGTTTCGGTCAGGACATCGTTGCGAGCGATATTCGCATCGACACCGCCGCTGCCAGAGCCGTCAGGAACCATCCGCAAAAAGCCCGTCGCCGCCAGCTTGTCTGCCGCATCCGCGGAAAGGTTCTCATACGGCAACGGCACCAGTTCATCGCCCGCCAATTGCTCCACGATGAAATGATCAAATGGCATGTCCGCATTGAACGCGCGAATCACATAGTCGCGAAACTTGTAAGCATAAGTTCGCACCGGATCGGTCTCGGTATAGCCATCGCTGTCGGCATATCCCGCGACATCCAGCCAATGTCGCCCCCACCGCTCGCCATAGTGCGGCGAGGCCAACAGTTCATCGAGCAACCGTTCATAAGCATCAGGAGCCGGATCACGAACGAACTGTTCAATGGCATCTGGTGTCGGAGGAAGACCATGCAAATCAAATGTCAGACGGCGAATCAACGTGATGCGATCGGCCTCGGCCGAGAAATTGACTTGCCGATCTTCCAGCTTCGCTAACAGGAATTGATCGACGGGCGAACGAACCTGGTCGACTTGGGTGACGCCCGGAACATCAGGATTGCGAACCGGCTGAAACGACCAGAACGCCCGCTCTTCATCCGTAAAATTACCGGCGGGCGGAGTCTCGGGTTCGGACCTGATCGTCTTCGCGCCACTTGCCACCCAACGGCGAATGATATCGATCTGCGCGGCTGTCAGTTTCTTCTCACCCGGCGGCATTTCGCCCGTCACGATCCGCTGGATCAACTGACTTTGATCCGGCTCGTTCGCAACGATCGACGGACCATTGTCTCCACCGCGGATCATCAATCGAGCCAACCGCAAGTCGAGCTTGCCTTCGACCTTTTCCTCTTCGCCATGACAGTGGAAACAATTCGCTTTGAGAATCGGCCGGACATGCGTCTCAAACAAAAGTTCGCCGTTCACGTCGGCCGCGTGAGCAGCAACGGCGCCGAACAGGGCCAGGCTAAATGCAAGAGATTGAAGTACAGACAATTTCATGGCGGGCCGCATGCGGAAGGAATCAGTCACCACGCATCAATTATGTTGGATGTTTCCAATAGTCGCAATGCGGAAATAGCCGCTAAAACGATCGATCTCGAATTGAGATGTTGGTCAAATAGCAGGCGGCCACCACGTCGTGGTCACCAGGACTTCGAAAATCAGCTGAGGGCAAACCATGACTCAACGTCTCGATTATTCTCAAATTGCTGCGGGCGGTATGAAGGCACTTGGTGGAGTTCATGTCTATCTCAATCAATGCGGACTGTCCAAATCCCTGATCGATCTGGTTTATCTCCGCGTGTCCCAAATCAACGGCTGTGCCTACTGCATCGACCTGCATTCGCGCGATCTGATCAAGGGAGGATTGGCGATTGAGAAGCTGGTCCTGGTGCCAGTCTGGCACGAAGCCGGCGATCTATTTTCGGAACAGGAAAAAGCAGCACTGGCCTGGGCGGAAACGGTCACACGCGTGGCCCAGACCAACGTCCCCGATACCGATTTTCAAATCGTGGCAGCGCATTTCACGGAAAAGGAACTGGCAGATCTGACCATCGCCATCAGTCTGATGAATGCCTACAACCGCCTAGCCATCAGCTTTCGTTCTACTCCGGCCGCGGCCAAATCGTGATTCCACTCGGAAAAGAGGAATCGGCAAAGGCTGCCGCGACTCATGACTTCGGCATGACCAGCGCGATCTTTCGTACCGAAATCTTGCAGATTCCGCTGATTCCCTGATTTGCTATCCAGAGCTGGTATTTGCCATCGTTCCAGCCACGTCTACACTGCGGTCCCCCGAGAAGTTGTCACGCCGGTGAAATCACGCCCGCCGAACCACACTCAAGGCAGATGCCCGTACGCTTCGATAAAGAGGTCTCGGCACTGGCGGTCGAACCAGATGTTTAAACGGAGTTTGACACCGATATGAACAATGACAATGGGACCATGGTCTCGGAAAGACCTCGGTCCGCGACGCAGTCGCCGAGACGCGGGTTGACCGAAGAGATTCAACGCGCAGTCGCTGACGTGGATCTGGACGCATGGGAACAGGTTCGTCCCAGTTCTGATTACTTCATGGACCTTCGATTATTGAAGGCGCTCGAAATCAGCATGGCCGACAGTTGTCGGTTTCGCTTTGTGATCTATCGTGATGCATCAACAAAACCGGTTGCGATTGCCGTTCTTTGCACCTTCACGATCGATATCGGCATCCTGGCCGAGGACGCATGGTCGCAATGGGCTCTCAGTCGTCTGGGCAAAATCTCGCGTCAATTGGTCGATTATCGCATCCTCTTTTGCGGTCTGCCCCTGTCCGCCGGGCAAAGCAGTTTGCGTTTTACGCCCGAGGCCGATACTGCCGGCGTGATGAACTTGCTCGATCAAACGCTGCGTCGAGTGGCTCGGCAAGACAAGTCCAAGATTATCGTCTTGAAAGAATTCGCTGATCACGAAATGCCGCCGCTGAAAACGCTCGAGAACCTGGGCTATCGGAAGGCCGACAGCTTGCCGACGCACATCGTTCATCTTCGTAGCGACTCGTTCGACGAATACCTGCGCAGCCTGGGGCAGAACAGTCGCCACAGCATCAAACGGTCGATGAAGAAATTTGCCGCCAGCGGTCTGCAGTTCATGACGACGTCGGACATCGAAACAATCGAACGGTTGATGACGCCCGAGGTCTATGAACTTTACGAATCGGTCTTTCTTCGCTCAAAGACCAAGTTTGAACACCTGCCGCTGTCTTTCTTCACAGAGATGCCACGTCAGCTACCCGACTGCTGCGAATTGACCTTTGCAATGGAGGCGGAACGCGTCCGGGGATTTTCCATCGCCCTGCATAGCGGACACGACTACTGCGGGCTGTATATGGGGTTTGACGAATCCATTAATTCAGACACCCATCTTTACTTCAACTTGTCATTGCGAGGGATCGAGGACGCTGCTCGTCACAGTGCCACGCATGTCGAGATCGGCCAGAACTCGGAAGAAGTCAAACGCATCAAGTTTGGCGCGCTGCAATCACGACGGTCAATTTACGTTCGTGGCAGCAACGGCATCATGAACTGGATCATCGGACTGCTCTTCAAGCAGCTATTCCCCTCCCGTCCGGTCCACGGCGAAGTCCCGACGGAATAGACCCACACGGACGCAGATTTCGCTCAACCGAAGGACAGCACGTCACCGTCGCGCCGGGCAGGAAATCGCGCACCGTTAACAGACGACCGCCATGATCTCCCACCCCTGCCGGACACGGATGCGGTGGAAAAAAATTCTCGGAACGCGCATGATCTTGGTTCCTGCCATGATGAAGCGCGATTGATTGCAGCCGAATCCGTCGCTTCGCGATTCCTGCCGTCCGATGTGCTGCCTGCCGAGATCCTCGCATGCTCTACCTCATTCCCCCGCGTCGATGTCTTGCTGTGCTCATCCTTGTCTTTGGTGTCTGCAGCCATTCCGCAGTGAGCCTACTGGCCGAGGGACCTCTTCCCGATGGCCAGGCCGTGATCCGTGGTCCGGCCGGTAAATCCGAAATTGTGATCACGACCACACCTCGCCTGGCCGGTGCAATTCATTCGCTGACTTGGGATGGCAAAGAATTCATCGATAGTTTTGATCACGGCCGACAACTGCAATCCGCGTCCAACTTCGATGCCGGATCTCCGAAGACCGACGAGACCTATAATCCGACCGAAGCCGGTTCTTCGAAGGACGCCAGCGGCCCCACTTCAAGCAGTCGTTTGCTCCATTTGGTGGCGACGGAAACGGCGCTGCAGACAACATCGCAAATGGCCTTCTGGCTTGAACCCGGTCAAAAATCAGGTGGACATCCGGCGAAGAATACCAAGGTGCTGTCCGATCACTTGCTGACCAAACGGGTGGAGATCGGAATTCCTGGACTAACCCATGTCGTACGCTATGACGTCACCTTTTCCTTGCCGATCGGCGAACCACTTAAAGAGGCCGTCTTTGAATCTCTCACCGGCTATATGCCACAAGACTTCCAGAAGTTCTGGGCCTTCAATCCCGCCACACAAGATCTGGAGCCGCTGTCGCCGGGCCCCGGAGAACAATCGTTTCCGGTTGTCCTGGCCACCGAAGATGGCTCGCACGCCATGGGCATTTATTGTCCTCCGCAGACCGCTCATGGTGCGGGGCCGGTCGGTTACGGCCGCTTCGCCTTTCCCGATGCGAAGGTCGTGAAATGGAATAGCGTCTTTCGGATCACCGATCACGAACGGGGAATCGCACCCGGTGAGTATTCGTTCCGGCACCTTGTGATGGTTGGCGATCTGGCCATGGTCAAAGCCGCCATGCAACAGTTTCATTCTCCAAATCCCGAACAGACCGCCATGGTTACGGTCCCGGCAGTCACAACTCCTGCTGAGCCCTCAGTCGATCAGGGTACGCCCCCTTCGACCACCACCGGAATCCCGGAGGGACTGGTCCTGCGGGCTCAAGCTTTGCTTCCCCCGCCAGCCCCCAATGCCGAGGAAAAAAAGAAGGACCCAAACCCGCTGGAGATTCGTTTGGACGTGACCGGCGTCGCGACGAATGCCGTCTCGTATGGGATGTTTAAAATCACGCAGGCGGTCGGCGAAATTTCGGCGGGGACCAATCACAAAGGACACAACTTACGTGTTGTGACTCCTCCGCCACGCCCCGGCCGGCAACGGCACAACCTGACACAGCAGGTAATCCCCATTGATCGTGACGTGGCCGTTGGCGATCAGCCCGCCGGTGGACTTCGACTGCATGGTTTCCTGGAACGCCCGACATTGCCGCTGGATAACCTTCGAACGTTAGAGGGAACAGTGCAGCTGCGAACTTCCGAAGTCTCGATTCAGCGGAAACTGGAAGACGTGCGGTCGCTGATCGACATGCCCACTTCCGACAACGATCTGTGGAATGCGGGATTCCGCGTGAAGACGCTCAAGCAGGGAAAAGAAGTGGCGTTCTTCACGCACGCCAAGTTTCAATTGGGCAAGTTGCGTGCGTTCGATACTGAAGGGCAATTGATCCCCGGTCTGGTCTACTCGTATGGCGATCAGAACGGCTCGCCCTATCAGGCAATCTCGCTCGCCGATGGCAAGCTTCCCGACAAGCTGACCGTCGAATTCACCGTCTATACGAATATGAAGACAGTGCTTGTCCCGTTCAAATTCGAGAACGTTCCGATCGTCGCCGCACCCTGACCGACAGCCTGCTCGCCGTCGGGTCACGTTCTCAGCCCACTAAACCGGCCAACGCCCCCGTGCTGTCGCCCAGGAACGGAATCTTCACGTCCATTCGTTCCAGCATCGACATCCACAGATTGCTGATCGGTGTTTCTTTGGCATAGCGAAGATGACGCCCCGATTGGATCGTGCCACCACCCTGTCCCAAGAGCAGTACGGGCAAATCATCGTGGTTATGAGCGTTGCCGTCCGAGTTCGCGCTGCCATACGCAATCATGCAGTTATCCAGTAGCGTGCCCTCCCCTTCCGGAATGGCCTTCAACTTCTGAGCCAGATAGGACAGCTGCGTGACATGGAACTTGTTAATGTCGCGAATCTTTTCTTTCTTCTTCGCATCATTGCCGTGATGCGAAAGTTCATGATGTCCTTCGGACACACCAATGATGGGATACGATCGATTGCTGCCTTCATTCGTCAACACGAACGAGCAGACGCGAGTCATATCCGTTTGAAACGCCAGCACCATCAAGTCGCACATCAGGCGAATATGCTCTTGAAAATCGGTCGGGACTCCTGCCGGAACAGGGTAATCGGGCACCTTCACCTCGGGCAGCGCCGCGGCGCGTGCGATGCGATGTTCAATGTCACGGATCGAACTGAAATACTCGTCCAGCTTGTGCTGGTCGTTCTTGCCGAGTCGTCCGGTCAGATCACGAGTGTCTTCTCGGACAAAATCGAGCACGCTTTGACGAAGCTGGTCACGCCGAGCTCGATCACCGCCAGAGCCCGCACCGAACAGTCGTTCAAAGACCAGCTTGGGATTTACTTCTTTGGGCAACGGCTGTGTCGCCGAGCGCCAAGACATGGTTGACGAATAGACGCAGCTATAACCCGAGTCACAGTTGCCCGCCATCGCTCCCGATTCGCAACCGATTTCGAGCGATGGCAGCCGAGTTTGATCACCGACACGAGCGGCTGCCACCTGATCGACCGAAATCCCGTTACGAATATCTGTCCCGTCGGTCTTGACCGGATGGGCACCGGTCAGGAACGACGCCAGGGCTCGCGCATGATCGCCCCCGCCGTCACCGTGCGGTCGAGCACCATCCGCAGTCAGTCCCGACAAGACAAGAACCTGATCTTTGACAGGAGCAAGCGGTTCCAGAATCGGCGTCAGTTCGAACCCAGATCCCTCTGTCGTCGGCGTCCAGTCAGCCATGTTTTTGCCGTTGGGCACGTACAGAAATGCCATCCGGTTCGGAGCAGTTTTCGTTGGCGAAACGTCAGCCGCCCACGAGGCCACTGGCCCCATTGCTTCCAGCCAGGGCAACGCGATGGCCGTGCTCAACCCCTTCAATACGGTCCGTCGGGAAATGTGGTCTCGCTTCATCTCGTCTGCCCTTTGTCAGATTCCACAATCGCGGGAAAATCCAGTCTGTCCTCACTGCCGATAGCGACCCGTGAAGACCGTATCCTCACCTTATTATGTACCAGTCAAATCGAAAACGATCCCGCTAACTCGTCCTGTCAAACCTCTATTCGCTTCCTCGACGCATTCGGAATGGATCGCTCTTCACAATCTCGATCGCCAGGGTCGAGAATTTGAAATCGTCCTTTTCGAGTGCTTCTTGAATTTTCATGATCGAACGCCGGTCATAGTACTCTAGACCTCGGCCCAAACCGAAGGTCATCAGCTTCTGGGTCAGATTGCGACCAATTTTCGCACGCTGCTCCATCAAGATCGACTTTAACTCAACCGGACCTTGAAAAGTCCTGCCACCCGGCAACACGCCCCCCGTTTCAATCGAAAAATCCCCGTCCTTCTGCCGGAATCCGCCGATCGCATTGTAATTTTCGAAGGCGAATCCCAAGGGGTCCATCTTGGCATGACAATTCGCACAGGCGGGATTGGCGCGATGCTGTTCCATTCGCTGCCGCAACGAACCGGTCAATTGAGCCTTCTCTCCCTCGGCCAGTTCAGGAACATTGGGAGGTGGGGGAGGCGGTGGAGCACCCAGAATCTGCTCGAGGATCCAGCGCCCTCGCTTGACCGGTGACGTACGCGTGGGATTCGACGTGACCGTGAGGATGCTCGCTTGAGTCAGCAATCCGCCGCGCAATTTGTCAGGCAACGCCACACGCACAAAGACTTGGTTGGGATCCGACTGCTTGTCTTGATGCTCATTCTTGGTCGCCTTGGACAGTTCCGCTTCGAGACCATAGTGCTGGGCAAGCGGCTTATTCACGAACGTAAAATCGGCGTCGATCAAATCCAGGATGCTGCGATCTTCATGAATGATGGCCTGGAAGAAGAGCTCCGTTTCTTTGAGCATCGCCGTGCGTAACGATTCGTTGAATGAAGGAAAAGCCCCCGCGTCGGGCGAGACCACCTTCAGTCGTTTCAACTGCAGCCATTGCAGGGCAAAGTTTTCGACCAGCGAATTCGATTTGGGGTCGGTCAGCATGCGGCGCACCTGCACCTCGAGATTCTTCGTCAATTCCCCGTTGCTGGCGAGAGTAAAGAGTTCTTCGTCCGGCATCGTACTCCATAGGAAATACGACATCCGGGAGGCGAGTTGGAAATCATTCAGGACACGCGATTCGGAACTCTCGGGGCGATCATCAAGTTCGAGTCGAAAGAGAAACTTCGGTGAAACCAGCGTGACGAGCATCGCCCGCTGCATCGCCGCCTCCCAACTCTGCCCCTCTTCCTGAACCCGCGTTGTCAGGGCCACCAGTCGCTCAACTTCTTCCGTCGTCGCCGGCCGGCGATACGCTCGAGCCAAGAAACGGCTGAAAATTTCGCGGGCCTGATCTGACTTCGAATGTTCTGCTCGACAGGCCAAGAGTCGCTTGTGCGACGGCGGCACCATGTCGAGTGGCCCTTCCAATTCGAAGAATTCGACATACAGGGCTCGTTGAGCCTCCTCGGGCTTTTCAGCTGCCGGGTCAGTGAATTCGTTAAGGAACGAAACGGACAGACGGTGTTCACCGGGTCCCAGATGGACCGGCTGCAACTCGTGCATCAATTTGGCTTGGCTCGTGGCTTTGAACTCAACAGTCTCCGGCGGGTTGTCGTCAATCTGCAGCGCCACCTTCACCGGTTCGTCACCCACCTGACAGCCCCAGCCATGAAAGCGAAACTTGTAGTCACCATCGACGACTAGCTTGTGAGTTGTCGTCAATTTACCGTTGGCCTTGAGACACCGGACCGGAACCTCGAACGCTTCGTCCTTGTTGGTGGTGCGAAGGAATGTCGCGACCACACGTCTTTGAGGCGGTGGAGGTGGAGGGCCGACCAGGATGGCTTTTTGCACAATCGTCTCGGCCGCTGCCAGATAGCGTTCCATCAACACGGGCGACATCGTTAGCACATCGCCAATGTTGTCAAAACCGTGACCGATGTCGTCCGAGGGGAAATCTTCCGCCGCATTGAAATCGATATACATCAAATCACGCACGGTGTTGTTGTACTCGGTGCGATTCAACCGCCGAACGGTCACTCGTCCGGGGTCCGGCTTCGCGTGCAGATCCGCTTCATCGAAAAGCTCATTAATGATCGCGACAAACTTGTCGATCTCGACTTGCTCGGGACGAGGCTTATCCTCAGGTGGCATCTGGCCGCTCGAAACCATCTCGATCACGTTTTCCCACGTCACGCGATGCTTGGTCACCGCAGCCGGATTTTTGTCAGAGAGAAGATTGAGATCGGCTTTTGGCTCGGTCACGCCGTGGCAGGCGACGCAGTGCGTGTTGACGAACGTCACGCCCTCTTCCGCGAACCGCTTCGCGAGCGGCGATGAATCCTGCGCTTCGGCCGACTCCGGTCGCCACCCCATCCCGGCGAACACAAGCACCGTTGGAACCAGAGACACCAGCAGGAAGCGCGGTGGGAACATACGTTTGTCAGACCGAGGTAGTTCAGGAGGGAGTGCCAACAGCACTAAATCACGGAGGGATCAACCTCTTTCGTTGTATCGAGAATTCCGACTGCGTGCCAGCGCGTTGTTGCAAAGTTCGGAAATTCCGTGCAGAGGAATTCAGGCTTTCGGCCATTCATCCAGACCGACGCAGCGGTCCACATTTCTACCCGGCAACGCCACTCACCAAACGCCAATGGGCATTCCCGATTGACTACTGCGACCATTCCGTGGGCTGACGGATCCAGCGATGACCTGCCAGTTGTCGCAGCAAGTCAGCAGACAGTGGCCCTGCCTCACTGGCATTCATGTTGGCGTCAACATTTCGTATCGATCTCATCCCAGGAATCACCGTGCCGACAGTCGATTCAGATAACGTGAACCGCAAGGCCATCTCGGCCATTGTCATCCCGGCAGGGACCAGCGGTCGAAGTGCTTCCGCCCGATCGACGCTGGCGTTCAAATTCTCTGGCACGAAATAACTGTTACGCCAATCGCCTTCAGGCCACGTCGATGATTTTGTTAACGTCCCCGTCAACGTTCCTTCATCGAAAGGCACTCGCGCGATGACGCCCACATCATGTTTCCGACAGGCCGGAAACAATTCGTCTTCCGGGTTCTGATCAAAGATATTGTAGATAACCTGCACGCAATCAATCAGTCCGCTTTTGACCGCTCCCATCCCATTCCACGGTTCCCAGCGATTTTGACTGATGCCAATGGCGGTAAATAACCCCTGTGACTTGAGGTCGGACATCTTGTGAAACCACCGATCGTCCTTTAACCACGAGTCTTCCCACGTGTGAAACTGCATCAGGTCGAATGATGACAAGCCCGCATTGTGCAGACTGGCCGTGACATATTCTTCGATGTGATCGGGGGGGAAACAGTCGCCGAGTGTGAATTCTCGCCGGCTGGGCCACTTCCAATTCTTGGGGGGGATCTTGGTTGCCGTATAAAGCTTTTGACGGGGGCAATCACGAATCAAATCACCAAGCAGGGCTTCACTTTTACCGGCTCCATAACCCCAGGCCGTGTCGAAGAAGTTGCAGCCCAGCGCGACGGCACGCCGCAAGGCTCGATTCACTTCGTCCAGGTCAGAACCGGTCCAGCCGGCCATCCCCCACATCCCGTATCCGACTTCGCTGACCAGCCAATTCGTGCGTCCCAACCGGCGATATTTCATGGATCGACTCTGCTCCTATCAGCCACTTGGTACAAGCAAGCGGGTATGATGCTGTTGTGCGTGTTGAACATTATTTAATTCAATCGTACCGTTCCCATTCTTGCAGAATCTGGCGTGAAACGACATGGCGAGAACTGGCGCCGATCACGACAATGAATACAAATGCAAGCTGTTGGGACCCCCTGATGAAGCGGTAGATCAAACTTCAGCTGTCGGTGATTCCGCACGTCTCGTAATCGAGTTGTGATCAACGCCTGACGATAAAACGACAGCAACGATTGGTGGACTTTTTTGTGCCATCGGTGATGATTTGGGTTCATCGAAGAAATCCGTAAGATCGATCTACCCAGGTGCGATCCTTGGGTCCGCTTGTATTGCGATTTACTATCACTGACGGTATCGGAACGATCCTCGATGCAACGATTCTCTTTCATCACTTTAATGACAGTTGGCGTTGTCATGCTTTCTCCCTCATTGGCTTCAGCTCAAAAAATCGTAGCCCACCGCGGCGCTTCGCTCGACGCTCCGGAAAACACGCTGGCCTCCTTCCGGCTCGCCTTCGAACAACATGCCGATGCCATCGAAGGGGATTTCTTTCTGACTAAGGATGAACAAATCGTTTGCATTCACGATGCCAAGACGAAACGAACTTCCGGCGAGGAGCATCTCGTTGCTGCGTCCACTTTGGAAGAACTCCGCGGCCTGGATGTGGGTGTGTGGAAAGCCCCTCGTTTCAAAGGGGAAAAAATTCCTACACTCGCCGAAGTCCTACAGGTCGTTCCTGACGGAAAACAGATCTACATCGAAATCAAAAGCGGCCCCGAAATCGTGCCTCACCTGGTACCGGTCCTCAAAGGATCTGGCCTTCGTCCCGAGCAGACGATCGTGATCAGCTTCAATGCTCAAGTGATTGCCGCCACGCGTGAAAAACTTCCTCATATCAAGGCGTTTTGGCTAAGTGGTTTTAACCAAAACAAGGACACAAAGGCCTACGAACCGACCGTCGATTCACTGTTCCAGACACTCCGCGAAACTCACGCTCAAGGGCTGGACGTCCAGGCCCATCGAGAAATCGTGACTGCCGATTTCGTCAAACGACTCCGTGACGTCCAGCTCGAATTTCATATCTGGACAGTGAACGATCCCGCCGATGCCCGCCACTTTCAACAACTGGGTGTCGATTCGATTACCACAGACCGCCCCGCCTTTCTGCGAGCGGAACTCAACCGATAGATTTCGATTGTTCCGCTCTACACGCCACGATCATCCACACTCCATTCAACCGCTCGGCCGGCTGCCGTTGGGGTGAAACGGGATCTTTTTAACCCGTTGGCAAACCTTCGGCAAAACGAAAGTTTGTCGACCGAACCTGGCCATCGAAATCAGGCCCCTACTTCACTCTTTCGCTGCCAATAACGGCGAGACGACACACCTCAATTCACCATTTCGAAGAACGAAAAAATACAGTCACGATCAGGCAATCGGTGCAACTTAATCAGCGGAATCATCGCAACAACGACCGCCTAATATCAATTTATCTTCTTTACTGGCCATAACTGACTATCTGATCAATAACTTGCGGCTCAACATTTCATCTACATTTCATGTTATGTCTTAATTCGATTCTTGGCGCCGACCAAATCACCTGCCATCATGATTGAAGGCTTCTGCGACACATTCGTGATCGTTGCCGCATTATTTTTCACCGCTCCGATTTCATGCTTCGCTCCGAATAGTTGCTTTGGCCTTTAAGTTATGAGATTCCTTTTCTGGAGTACTGACAATGCAGAGACAATGTCGTTCGGTCCGACAACGAGGATTCACACTAATTGAGCTGCTGGTCGTAATTGCGATCATTGCCGTCTTGATCGCTTTGCTGTTACCCGCGGTCCAACAAGCTCGTGAGGCAGCACGTCGTACGCAGTGCAAAAACAACCTGAAACAAATCGGACTGGGTCTTTACAACTACGAAAGCACTTATGGTCAATTCCCAGTGAATTCGTTCGTCAAGATTTCGATCGCCTCCGGGTCGACTCAAGTCTTTACAACCACTTCGGGGGGATGTGCACTGCTGCCCTACATCGATCAGGGGAACATTTACAATCAATGGAATTTCAATCTTCCTCAGTGGGACACGTCGACCACCCCCATTAATAATGCCTCGCTGATGCAAAAGAACATTGCTGCCTGGCGCTGCCCTTCCGCGACCGGGGGAAATCCCACGTGTGCCGCGCCCGTGATGTTGGCTGGTGGTACTCCCGTGGCAAGCACGAGTGCCGACTACAATAACATCGTAATTCCTAACAGCATTTCGATTCAACCAGGTCTGCCACCGGCAACCAGCAACATCGCTTGGAATGGGGGAATTGCAGATTACATCTGGGTCGACGGTACACGTCAGGACTATTTGGAAAACGGGTTGTCCAATAGTAAAATAGGGTACAATGGCAGCAACGGCGGAATTTTTTACGATGTTAACGCATCGGGAGCCGACCCGATTACAGCAGCGGCCCTGCTCGCCGCGTTCGGGCCCGTCCAAATCGACGCTACGATTGCCAGAGTCACGGACGGTCTGTCCAACACGATCGCACTTTATGAAAAGGCCGGTCGCAACAACGTCTGGATTCTGGGTCAAATTCAGCAAGCATCGAGTACCTTGCCCGGCGTAGGTGGCATCGGAGGATCTGTGTTCGTTGACTCGATGACCGCCGGAGGTGGTTGGGGTGATTTCTTGAATTTCGAATGGTTGGGTGGAGTTCCTCCCAATGGGGTTGATCTTGGTACCAACGCCGGCGGCCCCTGCGTCGTCAACTGCTCGAATACTTCGGAATCGGGCATCTATGCCTTCCATGCCGGTGGTGGACACGCTCTGTTTGCCGACGGAACAGTGCATTTCATTAGTAGCAATGTGGATGCCATTACTTTTGGTGCGGCCTGCACCGAAGCGGGCGGCGAATCAGCTAACCTGAACTTCTAACAGCGGATTCGATCTGGGGTGAATTCTGCGGATTACCCCGTACGGCCTGATCTGACAAGAATGCTCCGGCATGCCCCTTGTGCGGCATGCCGGAGTTATCTGTTTGTTACAGCAGAATCGTTCCGCCGCTGGTCGCGGATTTCGAGAAACAAGTTCGTCCTGCGAAAGGAATCGTTTTATGCGGCTGCAAAGTTTCTGTTGTTTTGCTTTCGCGGGTGTCCTCTGCTGTTTGACGTCTTGCAGCGAACCGTCCGGACCGAAAATCAAAAAAGTCCCCGTGGTTCCCGTGCAAGGAACAGTCACCATCGACGGAAATCCAGAAATGGGTGTTGTCGTACGGTGCATTCCGCAGGGGTCCTTTGAAGTGAAGGAATATGAAAAATCTCTCGGTGGCAGAACTGATGAAGCCGGAAAATTCAAACTCAGTACCTACGAGGCGGGCGACGGCCTTCCCCCAGGCGAATATGCACTCACCTTCAATTGGCCACCACCGGTCAGCCTGACAAAGTCTTCGGGAAAAGGCACTCTGTCCAACGATCGATTGAACGGCAAATACGGCGAAGTGGAAAAGTCGCCGCTGAAATTCACTGTCGAAAAAGGCAAGCCCCTCGAACTCGAAGAGATTGATTTGAAAACCAAATGAGCGCCCCGGACGACTGACCAATCCGATCGAGATTGTCGCAGCATGTCACATGCTCCTTTACCGCTGAAAATCGGCCTGTAGATCATTCCTGAATCAACCCGAGAGGCCGTGTCGTGGCGACACAGACTTTCCGGTTGACGGTCAAACGGCCAGAGACGCTAAGCCAGGATTGGCTGAATGACGTTGCCGTGCACGTCCGTCAAACGGTAATCGCGTCCCTGAAACGAATGAGTCAACTCTTTGTGATTGATTCCCAGTAGATGCAGGACAGTCGCATTTAAATCGTGAATATGCACGGGGTCTTGCACGATGTTGTAGGAATAGTCGTCGGTCTCTCCATAGGTCATCCCCCCTTTGACACCGGCACCGGCCATCCACATCGAAAAACAACGCGGGTGATGGTCGCGACCATATTCCGCCGCGGTCATTTTCCCTTGTGAATAAACCGTACGGCCAAATTCTCCGCCCCACACCACCAGCGTGTCGTCGAGCAATCCTCGTTGTTCCAGATCTTCGATCAGTGCGGCCGAAGGTTGATCGGTGTCGTAACATTGACTCTTGATGCCGCTGGGAAGACTCGCGTGCTGGTCCCAGCCGCGATGATAGAGTTGCACAAAACGCACACCCCGTTCGGCCAGTCGCCGCGCGAGAATGCAGTTGGCGGCAAACGTTCCCGGCTTTTGTGATTCAGGTCCGTAGGCCTCGAACACCGATTTCGGCTCGCTCGCCAGATCGGTCAATTCCGGTACCGATTGCTGCATCCGAAACGCCATCTCGTATTGATCAATGCGCGCCTGGATTTCGGAGTCGTGATTTTCCGCCAGCTTCAACTGGTTCAGCGCCGCGACGTCGTCGATCATTGCCCGACGACGCGGCGAAGTGACACCTGGGGGATTCGACAAATACAACACCGGGTCTTTGCCCGGGCTAAATCGAACTCCTTGATAGCGAGGCGGCAAAAATCCGGCACCCCACATCCGTTCGTGCAGCGGCTGCGCATTCGTGGGTCCGCTGGGCCGCGAAATCATCACCACAAACGCCGGCAGATTTTCGTTCTCGGAACCGAGACCATACGAAAGCCAAGCCCCCACTGACGGACGCCCGGCAATCTGGTGTCCCGTCTGCAATAACGTCATGGCCGGATCGTGATTGATCGCCTCGGTGTGTAACGAGCGAATCACGCACAGGCGATCGGCGATCCGCGACGTATGCGGCAGAATTTCACTGAGCCAAATTCCCGCTTGCCCCTGCTGAGCAAACCGATAGACGGAGGGACAAACCGGAAACCGCGTCTGCGAAGCGGTCATCCCGGTCAGCCGCTGTCCTTGTCGAATCGAGTCGGGTAGGTCCTTGTCGAACTGATCGGCCAATTGCGGCTTGTAGTCGAACAACTCTAACTGGGAAGGCGCTCCGGCTTGTGTCAGCCAGATGACGCGCCGGGCTTTAGGCCGTTGATGCGGCACACCCAACGGTCGGCCACTGGCCCTTGCCTCGCCAGCGAGTAACGTCGCGAGTGCCGCGGTACCGATGCCGATCCCCGCACGACCCACAAACTGCCGGCGCGAAATGTGAGAATGAAATTCGGAATTCATATGCGTGCTATTCTTTCGTAACGGCTTCGTCGCCATTCAAAATGGTGCTGGCCACCAGACTCATCGCGGCCAATGCCACGGGGTCGAGTTGTTCAGGCGATCGGCGTGCACCGACCTGCAGTAGTTCGGCGGCGGCCTTGGTGTCGGCGGCAAAATCAGCCTGAGCTCGCTGAAAGGCGGCCGACAAGACCGCCAACTCCGCGGGTTGCGGCGAACGTGCCAGAATCAGACGGAAGCCATATTCCAACTGCGATTTCAGATCAGTCCCGGCGTCAGTCAGCATCCGCACGGCGAGAAACCGCGCGGCTTCAACATACGTGGGATCATTCATCAGGTTGAGTGCCTGCAGAGGCGTATTCGTCCGCGGTCGTCGCAGGGCACAGGCTTCACGAAACGGCGCGTCAAACGCGAGCATGGCGGGATTCGGAACAGACCGTTTCCAATAGGTATAGAGGCTACGTCGATACAGATCCTGACCCGTTCCCTCGACATAGGAATTCGTCCCGCTACCCGCCGTGATCTGCTCATACAAGCCCGCAGGGTGATACGGCTTGACCGACGGTCCACCAATCTTCGTGACGAGTAATTCACTGGCCGCCAGCGCCTGGTCTCGCAGAAATTCGGACTGCAGGCGGAATCGCGGCCCCCGCGCCAGCAATCGGTTGTCGGGATCACGCTCGCGAAGTTCCCGCGTGACCCGCGAATCCTGACGATAGGTGGCACTCGTGACCAGGATCCGCAGCATGTGCTTAATGTCCCAGCCACTACGGACAAATTCATCGGCCAGCCAGTCCAGTAATTCCGGATGAACCGGCGGCTCGCCCTGCGTTCCAAAATCTTCCGAGGTCCGTACCAGCCCGACGCCAAACAGCGACTGCCACAGACGGTTCATCGTGACGCGAGCCGTTAACGGATTGGCTGGATCCACCAGCCAGCGTGCCAACCCCAACCGATTGCGGGGCAGATCAGGCGACATGGGTGGCAGAGCCGCCGGTGTGTTCGCCTGAACGACCTCGCCCAGTTTGTCGTAGACACCCCGCATCAAAATGTGAGTCACCCGCGGTTCTGGCAGTTCGTCCATGACGAGCGCCGTGGGAATCTGCATTTCGGATTCGTCGATCTGTTTTGTCAAAGCGGCCAGTCGATCGGCCAGCATCTTGCGTTCGACATGAGTCAACTGATGGTGTTCCTGCAGTTTCTTTTTCTCGGCGTCGGATCGATCGGCGTCGGCTTTCATCAAAATGGCGACGATCGCCTCGTCGAGAGCCGGCGCGGGTGTCTCTGACGTTTTGGCGGCGGGATCGGCCAGCGTGTTTCGTAGCTGTTCTTCCCACAGCGGTTGACCGGCCAGCAATTGCGCATCCATCGCCGAGAGCGCCTGCTGCGCCTCGGCCTGTTCCGGGCGAAGTGTCGCAAGCTTCGCTTCGAGTTCCGGGGCCGGCAATTTCACAAAGGGCGGTGCATTACGACGTATGTGCGATCCATAGTTTCCGACACCTCGTTCAGACACATTATGGAAGAAGGCGTACAGGCCATAGAAATCGCGCTGGGTCAACGCGTCGAATTTGTGGTCGTGGCAACGGGTGCAGTTGAAGGTCAGTCCCAACCAGATGGCCGCCGTCGTTTCGACTCGGTCCGCACAATATTCCGCGAGGAATTCTTCCGGAATGATCCCACCCTCTTCGTTCAGCATGTGATTCCGATGGAATCCAGTGGCGATCTTCTGAGACAGCGTGGCCTCGGGCAGCAGATCTCCGGCGATCTGTTCGATGGTGAACCGGTCAAACGGCAGATTGGAATTGAAGGCGCCGATCACCCAGTCGCGCCAGGCGAACATTTCGCGATCTCGGTCCACCTGATAACCATTCGTGTCGGCATAACGAGCGGCGTCCAGCCAATCAACGGCCATCCGTTCGCCGTAGTGAGGTGAATCGAGATAATGATCGACCCAGCGCAAATAGGCGGCATCAGCAGCGGATGTTGTCGTCGATTCGCCCGAGAGATCGACCTGCGTCGCCTCACTCAATTCTTTGACGAACGCTTCGACCTCGACCGGCGTGGGCGGCAGCCCCGTCAAATCCAGGGACAAGCGACGAATCAACGTCGTCGATTCGGCGGGCGGCGAAGGTGGTAAGCCTTCACGTTCCAGCCGAGCCAAAATGAAATGATCGATTTCGTTGTGCGGCGATGGGGTTCGATTCACCGTCGGCAAGGCGGGTCGCTGTGGAGTCAGCAATGACCAATGCGATTCATATTGAGCCCCTTCCTCGATCCACCGCTGCAGCAGTTCTTTTTGTTGGCGTGTTAACGGTTTGTTGGCGGCCGGAGGCGGCATGATGGAATCGGCATCATCTGACCAGATGCGTTTGATCAACTGACTGGCCTGAGGCTGGCCTGGCACGATGGCAATGTCATTCGATTCCAAAGCGACGATTGCGGCTTCACGCCGATCCAATCGCAATCCGCCGCGACGAGCCTGTGAGTCGGGCCCATGACACTGGTAACAATGTTGCGACAGAATCGGTCGAATGTCCCGATTGAACCGCAGTGGTTCGGCCGCCGTCGCGCAGCGTGCCCCGGCGAACATCTCGAACAAGAGCACGACCATGATCGTCAGCGGGGAACGGGCGAATTGACGGTTAATAAAACAATACCGCATCATGGCATTCCTGTGGGCGGGTTCGGCAGGTCCTTTAGTGTACCGCTGCTTTGAGGGCAAAGCACAATGAACGGCAGCACGGGCAATCTCTTCCAGCGGTCACAGCGAAGGGCTTCCTGTTCTTCACTGACAACGATCAGGGCAACAATACGGGTAACTATTTTTGTGAGGCCTCTCTCTGACGAAGAACCAGTTCTGTGAACTGCTGGCCACGATCGGCAAAGTTGCGGAACCAGTCGTAGCTGGCACAGCCGGGCGAGAGCAGGACCACATCGCCGGCGGCCGAATGCGCCAACGCCCATTCGAAGGCAGCCGTGAACGACGGTTGTGGCTGCGACGCCTCGCAGGTCTGTTGATCGCAGGTCGTGATCAGTTCGCGCAGCGCGGCAGCCGTCTGACCCATGAGCGAGACGGCCTTGGCCTTGAGCGCAATCTGGTTGGCCATCCGGCCGAGATCGACGTGCTTGTCGTAGCCACCGGCCAACAGCACGATCGGCGCTTCGAACGCCGCCAGCGCCACTTCGGTCGATTCGGGAGTCGTGGCCAGCGAATCGTTATAAAAACGACGCCCGGCGACTTCGCCCACGAACTGCAGACGATGTGGTAATGGCTGGTAATTCTCAATCGCGGCCTGGACGCACGCGGCATCCGCTCCGACAGACACCGTCGCCGCGAGGGCCGCGAGGGCATTGGCGATATTGTGTCGGCCGGGCAACTTCAGCCAATCACGCAGCGGCCAGCGCTGTTCGTCCGTTTTCCGTCGCACGACCGCATCGCCGTTGGCGTAAAAGACACCCAGCCCGCCTGTGTCCTGCAGACCAAATCCCAGCCGGTCTGCTTTCACAGGCCAGCATCGCACATCGTCATCGTCGTCATTCAGCACGGCCACATCACCGGCAATCTGCCACCGCAACAGGGCCTGTTTGGCTTCGCGATAATGTTCGAGATGCGGATGCCAATCGAGATGATTGGGCGCGAAATTGGTCACCACGGCCACATGAGGACTGGCCTGCAATCGATCGAGATCGACGAGCTGAAAACTGCTGAGTTCCAGGACGACCAGATCGTGAGATTGAATCTGGTCCACCTGCGGCAACAGGCTGGTTCCGATATTGCCGCCCAGCCAGGCGCGGCGGCCCGGTTGACGTTGAACAAGCCGTTCCACGATGGCATATGTCATCGCCGTCGTGGTCGATTTGCCGTTGCTGCCCGTCACGGCAATCACTGGCGCGCGGTTCCATTTCCAGAATAAATTCATCTCGCTGGTGATCGGCACACCGGCATCGATGGCGGCATTTAAATAGGGGCAATCTCGTTTCACGGCCGGATTCACAACCACCAGTTCTGCCGCACGAAAGTCGGACTTCTGATGGCCACCCAGCACCAACCGCGCGGGAGGAGTCTCACGTAATTCGGCGAGCGAGTCGGCCAGCTTCTCGACCGGTCGCAGATCGGTCACCGTGACAATCGCGCCTCGAGCGACCAGGAATTTGACGGCACCAATCCCGCCGCCGAACGATCCCAGGCCCATCACCAGGACACGACGATTGCGATAGTCGTCAAAATCATGGTCGGGAATCATGTGCCACTCTCATGCAAAACATTCAGCAGTGACACCGCTTCACCAAAATGGCGCAAGACGAAATCGGCTTCGTGCACAAAATGAGGAAGCTCACCCGGTGCGAACAGAATGCTGCGCATTCCGGCTCCTCGTCCGGCCTGCAGATCGAACAGATAGTCACCGATGACGATGACCTCGTGCGCGGGCAACCCCCACGAGGCGGCGATCATCCGCACACCGGCGGGATCGGGTTTGGGCGGCGCGTCCTCACGCGTGATCACGGGTGAGAATGACAGATTCAAACGAGCCAGCGTGCGATCGGTCGATTCGCGCGAGTTTCTGGTCAGGATGGCCGCGGAAATTCCGCGGTCTTTGACGTGGCTCAGAAATTCGACCACGCCTTCAAACAACACCGCTTCGTCCGCGCCCTGCAGTTCGTGCCGGCGCATGGTCGACAACATCTGATCCCGTGCCGGCCCTTCCGGAGCAGCCGCCAGTGCTTCCAAAATGGGAACGCCCGACGGCAATCCCATCTCGCGCCGCATCGCGTCGTAGTCCAATCGCGAATCGACCAGCGTGCCATCCATGTCGAAGATGATTCCGCGAACGGCGGGCATCGTAGAATTCTCCTTAACCGGCGGGATGAATCAATTGGCTCGCCGAGGTGTGCGCCGCCAGATCGGCGATCATCTGCTTCGTCGCCGCTTCCGCAGCAGCTTCCCAGCGCCGAGGACCAAACTGTTCATCGTAGGGCTTGGCTTTGAAAGCGAAGTTGATCCCACGCGAATTATTGATCAGGGCCCCTAGTCCATCCTGCTGGAACGCGGGGGCCACATCGGCCGCCGCGCCGCCTTGACTGCCGTAGCCAGGGACGAGTAGCGGAACATGCGGCATCGCGGCGCGCAGTTCCAATAGTTCCTGCGGATAGGTCGCACCGACAACGGCGCCCACGAGGCCGTAACCCTGCTCGTCGGTTTCCACGGCCAATTCTTCGACCACCTGGGCCACATGCCGATAGATGGTTGTTCCATCGGATTTGCGATCTTGAAACGACGCCGACCCGGGATTACTGGTTTTCACCAGCACATAAATTCCCGCTCCCCGTTCTTTGGCCACCCGCACGAACGGCTCAAGCGTATCACGTCCGAGATACGGATTGACCGTCAAGGCGTCCGATTGCCAGGCCGCCGCCAGGGGATCGGCGCCCGCCAGATAGGCGCGGGCATACGCTTCCGCCGTCGTACCGATATCGCCACGCTTGCCATCGCAAATCACGATCAGGCCTTGCTTCCTGGCGTAACGAATGACGCGCGCCAAGGCCAGGCAACCGTCAGGCCCCCATTCCTCAAAAAAGGCCGCCTGCGGTTTGACCGCCGGGACCAGTGGCGCCACGACGTCGATCAAGCGGACACAGAATTCCTCAAACGCCGACGCCGCCACCGCGACCGGGTCGTCGTGTAACTCGCGCGCATGCGCCAACACATCGGGCGGAAGTTGATCAAAGCGCGGGTCGAGCCCCACGAGAACGGGTGTGCCCTTCGCTTTGATCGCTTGATGTAAACGAGTCGTATAATGGATGCTCATCAGTTTTGTCCCTGTCCCTCTGCCTCTGGCTCTCGATCACTTCACTCTGAATACGGAAACCTCATCGCATTCCTCTACTCGGTTTTCTCAAACTCGAGCCGGAGATTTCCCACTTCGCCATCGTCGAATTCGTGGCCTGCTGGTTTGAGCGGCTTTTGTGTTACTCGAAACGAATTGGTTCCCTCTTTCAAAACGCCGCGAGGGATCGCCAACCGCAGACGATCGGGCGTGGCGATATGCGATTTGAATCGCAGCAGCGAATTCAGATTGCCAATTCGCTGATCATTGACGAAGACTTCCGTCAGCAATTCGCCCGCGCGCAATTCGGTCAGAAACGGACTGGCGGGCGGGGCGTCCGGACCAGCCGCTTCAATCTCTGCCACGTCCAATGACAACGTCGGCTGACCTGCGGGAACGGACGGCAGGCGAAAATCGCCGCGAAGTTCCGTGCCATCGGGCAAATGCCGATGAAAGTCCGACCGGATGGAGTTGCCTAAATGGAACCGACGGGCATCCAGTAACACGGTCGCACCGAAAAATAAGGGGTCGACGCGACGAATTTCCGACCAACGAAGGACCAACTCACCGACCAGCGGATGACGGGCGACCAGCCGATCCGCATCGATACGGACGATCGTCGCCGTCCAGCGCTCGGGTTCGCAATCGGGACGATCGACGAATGGTTGCAGTTCGATCGAAGAGACGATCCCCGTGACGACGTGCTCGCGTTGTTGCACGGGTATCGACGGACGCCGCCAGATCAGCCCCGCCACTTCAGGCCAGGTTCGCAATTGACGCTGTTCGAATGCTTCGAAGACAACCTCTTGAGGAGTGACCTCCATCAGCCGACCAAACAAGTCGTCGCCCGTGACCAGTCGAACCAGATCGCTATCGAACGATTCATCCCGCAGCCGGTCTCGCCGTTCGGCTGCGGCCAGACGACGAACTTGAAACGCATCGATCCACAGGACATTTTTTGACGGCGGCTTTACCGATCGGAATTGAATTGCGTGGATCGACGCTCGTGGCGTCGGAAAAGACGCGAGGATCGCATTGTCGACTATCAATCGAGTCCGCTCCGGGGTCACCACGGCAATGAACGAATGCCACCCGTCGGTCAGGGTTAACGGCTGTAATGACGTATCAGCACCCTGGGGAAGATTCGTCACATCGATGCGCTGATCCGAACCAATCGAAACGATGATCGGCGGTTGTCGAACTTCGCTGTCATTCCATTCCAGTTGCCATTCGCCGACCTTCGCGGAAGAGAAATCGGTTTGAACCCGGAACGAGAATTCGATTCGCGCAGCGGCCTGCGGCGCGAAGGTGCATCGCGACGCGGTTGACGACGAATCGAAGCGCAGCGAATGACGCCCGTCAACCGCCTGAGTTTCGTCGAACATCGCGTCCTGTAACGAGTCCCATTGGCCTGCAACTTTCGCTGCCCCGTCTTCGAACGATTCTTGCAACAGATCCATTTCGGTCGGAGGGTTGGCCCAGGCGGCCAGCGCCACCAGCGGCACGCGAATGGTACGACCGCCCTGCAACCGAAACGTCGCGGAGTCTTGGGCCCATTCCAGGCATTCGGCAACGAACCGGTCGCCGCCCACCAAAGTGATTCGCCGTAGCGGTCGATGTGATCGACTGACCCGCGGTGCGGGAGGCAGTTCCCATTTCGAAAATGCCTTGCCACGCGAAAACCTGTCCCAGGAGAATTGAATTCCGCGTTCTAAAACCGACGGCTGTGAGGACGAACTGGAGATTTCGCGATGGGACATCGAAGGCAATTGTTCATCGGCCCAAACTCGGCCAACGAACAACGACACCACGACGAGCGGCGTCGAAAGTGCGCGAACGGATCGAGTCCCGCTGAGCAAAGATGTGTCCATGGCAATCGTCTCAAATCAAAACGGAACCTCGGCAGTCGCCTGCGGGCGACGAACCGAGATTCACGACTAACACCCGCGTTTTCCGTTCCTGCATTGGCTGAACTACGACCACCACTAAGACAAACGATGCCCACGAGGATTTTGTCCCACTCGACGGCTTCCGTTTCCTCAAGCTTGATTACCGCACGATCTTGCGAATCTTGTTGTTGCCACTGTCTCCGATATAGATGGCGCCGTCACGGGCCACGAAGATCCCGTGCGGACGTTTCAGGCGACACTTCCGCAGTTCGCCGTCAGGACCGTCACCCGGCTGGCCATCGCCCACCAGCGTATCGATGATTCCGGTCGATTTATGAATGATGCGAATGACATGATTCTCGGTATCGCACAGCAAAACATTCCCGTCACCATCCACGGCAATCCCCTTCGGCCCGGCAAACAGCGCGTGACGAGCATCGCCGCCGTCCCCCGCATAACCCTGCTGGCCTGTCCCGGCCAGATGATGCAACGTCATCGTTTTCCGATGGATTCGATAAGCCGCGTTCCCTTCACGCAGAACGAGCACCAGATCCTGATTGGCATCCACGGCCAAGGAACGAGGTCCATGAATGGCAGTACTGAGTAGCGCGGCACCATCGGTCGCGGCTTTCGATTCACCCGTTCCCGCGAACGTCGAGATCATTCCCGTAGAGAGATCGATGCGACGAACGCGATTGTTCTTGATGTCACAGATGAACAGACCGGAGTCGCCGTCCAGCGACACGGCGATCGGCAGGTTGAGGACCGACTTGGCAGCGGGACCGCCATCGCCAGCGAAACCGGCCTCGCCCGTTCCCGCCACGGTCGTGATCACATTGGTCTTCGCGTCAATTCGTCGAACATGATGAGACTTCGTATCCGAGATATAGTAGTTTCCGGCGCGATCAAACCGCACCTCGTGCGGTTCATGAAATAAGGCCTGCGTGGCCGGCCCGCCATCGCCGGCGAACCCCAATTTCCCTCCTGTTCCCGCGACCGTCGCAATGAGACCGGTCTTCAGATCGATCCGGCGAACGGCGTTGTTCGAGAAGTCACAGAAGTACAGCATTCCATCGGGGCCGATTTCGATACCGAACGGCTGGCTGAGTGCCGCCTTGAGTGCCGGACCACCATCGCCCGAGAAATCATTGGCACCGGTCCCGGCAATGGTGACAATTTCACCCGCCAGCGATGAATGAGGAACGGACATCAACACAACTCCCACGAACAAGGGTGCCAAACCAGGAAACAGTTTCATCCGTTTTCCCCGACCAAAGAACCTTTTCCGACTGAGACGCAGCAGGGATGTTAGCCACGGCCTCGAACCAACGCCAACCGCCGCCCCGCTCACTGCGGCTTTCCGTTTTTCCGCACACGGTTTTTCGCAGAATCGGTGATTTCGATTTCTGTTGATCGATGGCGGACTTTCGACTTCAGCCAAACATCGATCCACGTCCAACTGGAAAGGAATTCGTATTCACACCGATTCTCTCAGTGTCGTAAATCCGCATGGACATCTTGGACATGTTGAGCATCTTCCCTGTTTCGTGGCGTTTGAAGAAGGTGTCCAAGGTGTTCAAGTTGAACATCTTGGACATCTTCTTCCGCGTTTTTGTCGCGTTTCGCCATACTCGCACTGTTCTAAACAGGTGGCCACGGCGCTGTTTTCCGAGGATGGGCAGCTATCCACTGTCCGCACCGACACCCTCACCGCCCGCCCGTACCCCGGTCCTGCCCTGCCACCGTCGCCGTAAACAATCCGCTTTCGCGGACAACTTGATTCACCCGACTTTTCATTGCCCCCTCCATTCCGTTCGGCGAACCAACGCGACTGCAACACAAGACGCCTACACACATTTTCTTTGTTTACACTAATTATACTACAGTTTTTACTGTCGCTTGTCAAGCACAATTTTTGAGAGGGTCGCACGATGCGGACCGGCAAACAAATTTACCCCTTGTTGGTGACTTCCGCATCATGCCGCAGTCCGGCCTGAGTGGTGCCATCCGCGCCGGCGAGATTTGATTGGATCGTTGGACGCTCCGCGTGAAATCGACATTCTTGACCGCATCACCGACAAATGAGCGCCCCGTGGGCTCTGATGTTCCGCGTCACTCTGCACGAGCAGAATTCGAAAACTGCCACTGTTCATCGAAATAACCGGCGTGCAAAACGTTGTCTTCCAGGGGCTCGGCATCCGGCCGCGCGAGGTTCAGCTTCAGCACGGCCCAATCGCCCCAGCGCGGGAACAACAGATAGTTGAGCTTCGCGAGTTCCGACTCGCGAAAGGTGTGTCCGCTGTTCAGGACCACATAGTGGTCGCCGGCTCCCGGCAACGGGTTGGGGGCAATCAAGGCCGGAATGTGATCGGCCGACGAGAGCCGTTCGCCGCCCAGTTGCAGTGATTCCCGGGACCAGGTCAGCGGCAACTGCGGGAGCACTTTCGCGATCCACAAATTGCTGCCTGGGTCGCCAAACAGAATCAGGTTTCGCGTTCGCAGATCCGCCTCCGTCACGTCGACATCGTCTTTGATGGGAAGTTCGCCTCGGAAATAGTGCCGCCACTCTTCGGCAAACCGACGCAGGCTGGCTTGGGCATAGGTCTGCGCCGCCGCATTCCAGGGTTGGCCCGTTCCGTTGACGCACAGGAACGGGGACGTCAACGCATCGTCGATCGGCCCTTGCAAACCGGGACGCTTGCCGGTTCGAAATGCCGGGGTGATCCCCTGTTCGATCTTCCATCGTCCGTCTTCACGAACCACAATGATGCGGCCGTTCGTTCCGTTGGATGTCTGCGGCCAAGACATCTCGGATGTTCCGATTCGCAGGGTCGTTGGCCTGGTCGGAAGCTGGGATTCGATAACGGCGAAGCGAGTCACATTGCGAGGTTCCTCAAATATCAGAAGATCGTCCCTGATCCTGGCGGACAATTCGGCCCGAGCGTAATGACGTTCCAGACCGAGTACTTCCAACCAGTGGCAACGGTTGTATTTGAGCGTCCAGGTCACGAATCGCAGATCCCGTGGATGGCGGCGTCCGGCGGAAACGTATTCTGCAATGCGCCGCAATTGCTCGGCGTGCGTGACGGGGTCGATCACATGCCCGGTGCCTGGCGAGATCAGGTTGGTCAGCGACAATCCCTCACGCTGCATCGCCTCGTCCATCAGCACATGCGCGGGAAAGAAGATGTCTTTCTCGCCCATGCAGGCGATGACCGGGACGACACCCGCGTTGGCGGCGTAGTCGACGGAATCCAGCATGTGCAGGCCCAGTTCCTGGATTTCCGGCAAGGGTCCAACACGCACGAAATTCGGCAGCGGAGTTTCCGAAAAGCGGTGAGTGTCGACATAGCCACAATAAGGTCCGAGTGCGACGAACCGGTCGGGATGCTTGAGGCCCAGATGCCACGTCCCCGAAGCGCCCATCGACATCCCTCGCAACACGATCCGGTCGCGGTCGATGTTGTAGCGGCGGCAGACATCTTCAATGGCCTCGAAGACATCGGTTTCCCCCGACCAGCGATAGCAGTTTTCGACTCGCCCCAACGGGTGCAGTTCGATGAACGGTTGATCGGGCGGCAGGGGATTTTCGTGATCCCCTTCGTCGAACCGTGCGATGAACCTCAGTTCGCTGATCCCCACGGGTCGAGTGCTCCCATGCAGCACGACATCCAAACGCAGCGGCGTCTTGCCGTCGTAGCCTTTCGGCAGGATGACGCCATACGGCTGCACGGAACCATCGACGTCAGACACATAGCCCAGAGCGATCTTTCCTGTTCGAGCAGTCCAAGGGCGCTTGCTATCAGCCAATGCCGCCAGGCGTTCCCGACAGCGTCGGATCGCCTGATCCAGCAAATCGACATCCGCCGGAGAGAATTCCCGGTCGTAACGCAAAGCCCAGGTCAGCCCCTTCGCAAAGATGGCGGCGTCAACCCCTTCACGAGCGTCCCGCGCAGACTGCTCATCAACCAACACGTGCAACTGATTCGCGGTTCGTTCGAAATCCTGTCGCTGAATTTCCGACAAGACCTGCGCCGGCTGCGCCCAGCTATCTTCGGACCAGACACCACCCACAGCGACCAGGAAGGACCAGACAAGAAGACGTCGGAACAAGGGGGGCCTCATGCTTGAAAAGGGTTCCGGCGAAGGACCATGACTGTTGTCGAGCGTATTTAGCGCGAGTCTGCTATTCCAGCGGATGCGATTTGATGTATTCGTCATAACCCCGTATTGACATTGTTGTCACCCAGACGGTTTCTTTTCTGTTACAGAAATAACCCGACAATAACAGCTCGCGCCGAAATGCTTCGTCAAATTCCTCGCAGAGGCTCGCAAAATTCGGCTTTCGTTCCGTTTCATTATCAACAAGAAACAGAACCTCGAGGAAATCATCCGAGCGATTGCGGAATACTTTCGTCTGAACCGTTACAGCACGGTCCGAAAATTCTCGGACCACTTTAGCGATTGAGGAACCAATCAACTGATCGGGAGAAGTTGCCGCTGGCAAATTCCGCCTCTCGACGAGGAACCGACCACGCCTCCTCACGACAACCCATGAGGCAATTGCAATCCCAGTGAGAACAGCCGACAGAATCGCAACGAGCCAAGTGTTGAAGACATCGCGGTCCATCATAAAACTCGGTGGAATCAGAAAAGCGGGTGACTTATTCTACCGGTTACGGCCAACAGTGTAACGCGTGGCGATGGCGCGAAACGCACGGGCTTCGCGAAGTGGATTTGTCGACCACGTCCTTCACCGAGGAAATGGACGCGGAGACGTTTTTCATCAAGAAGATGACTTCGACGCTTTTGGTGCGATCGAATAGTACTGTCCTAAAAAGCAGAACACCCTCTTCTATCCAACGGACTACGACCGACGTTCCAGACCGTAGAGCTGAATCTTGTCGAAGAGTTGCCGGCGGCTGATACCAAGCACCTGTGCGGCTTTGGTGCGATTCCAGCCTTCCTGTTCCAATGCCTGAGCGATCACCCGTCGTTCCGTGGCAGCCATGATTTCGTGCAGATTGAGCGAGCCGGTGGGGACGGCGGGCGAATGTGCGGCTGTCGCAGACTCCGATGGGTGCGATGTTGCTTGCAGATCACCCACTTGCATGCCGCGGCCGCAGGACAGAATCGCCGCTCGGGCCAATACGTTCTGTAATTCGCGGACATTACCGGGCCAGGGTTGGTGAACGAGATGATCCAGCGCTTCCTGTGTTAATGCCAGCTGAGGCCAATCGTATTTCTGTGCCAACCGCTGCACGATGTGTTGCGCGATGAGTGGGATATCGTCGCGCCGCTCTCGCAGGGGCGGCAATTCGATCGTCACAACATTCAAGCGATAGAGTAGGTCTTCTCGAAACGAACCATCGACGATGCGCGCCGGTAAATCACGGTTCGTCGCCGAAATGATGCGGACATCGGTTTGAATCGTCTGCTGACCACCGACCCGTTCGAACTGACCGTATTGCAGGACTCGCAGCAGTTTCGCCTGCAGCTCGATATCCATGTCGCCGATTTCATCCAGAAACAGCGTTCCACCATCGGCCTGTTCAAAGCGGCCGACGCGTTGAGCAACTGCGCCCGTAAATGCGCCGCGTTCGTGTCCGAACATCTCGCTTTCCAGCAGCGACGAACTGAGCGCCGCGCTGTTCACTTTCACGAATGGCTTGTCGGCCCGCGTTGAACTTTTGTGGATGGCACTGGCAACCAGTTCTTTGCCTGTGCCGCTCTCGCCGATAATCAGCACGGGTTCCTGCGTCGCGGCGACACGGCCGATCAGTTTGAAGACACGCAGCATGGCCGGTGTGCGGCCGATGAATTCATCCGCCGAGGATGCGGACTCGGCGACCGGCGACATCGATTGCACCTGGGCCACCAGCGACTGCTGTTTCAATGCGCGGCGGATGGTAAACAGGACCTCGTCCAGATCAAACGGTTTGGAGAGATAATCGAAGGCCCCCAGCTTCATCGCTTCGATCGCCGCACTGCTTCCGCCGTAAGCGGTGATCACGATCACGGGCAACTGCTCCAACAGGTCGCTGTGTTCGCGCAGGATTTCCATGCCGTTGTGTCCGGGCATGTTCAGATCCAGCAGAACGAGATTGATCGTCGGATCGACAAATTGTTTCATCGCCTCAAGACCGTCGACCGCTTCGCGCACGGCGAAGCCTTCCGACTTTAATAGCAGCGCGAGGTTGCCGCGAATCGTCGCGTCATCATCCGCGACCAGAATCACGGGCCTGTCTCGGTCACGAGTCATCGATGCACCTCACTGCGGGGAGCGTCTAACGATTTGTCCACGTTCCGTTCCGGTTGAGCGGTTCGGGTCGGCAGTTCCACGCGACAGAGCGTGCCATGCGGTACGACCGGTTGTAAATCGATCTGACCGCCATGCTGCAAAACGATTTCTCGACAAAGCGCCAGCCCCAGGCCCGTTCCATGCGGCCGGGTCGTAAAGAACGGTTCAAATAGACGTGAACGTAACGTGGGATCGATGCCCGGCCCCGTATCGATGATCTCAAGCAGCACAGAGCCGGATTCCGGTGAGGTTCGCGTACGACAGGTCAGCTGGCCTGAATTGGGCATCGCTTGCAAAGCATTTGTGCTGAGGTTGAGCACCACCTGGCGTAGCGCCGCGGCGGACCCCATGATCGCCGGCAACTGCGAATCGAGATCCAGTTCCAGATCGACGTGCTGCTGTAATGCCTGGGCACGAATCAATTCTCCGGTTTCCCGCACGATCGAGTTCAAATCGACAGACTGTCGTTCGGCGGTTTCTGTTCGCGAGAAATAGAGCAGATGCGACAACAGCGAATTCAGACGGTCGACCGCATTTTTGACGGACCGCAGCGATTCGGGTGTTCGGGACTCGGCCGGCAATCGCTCCCAAAGTTGCACGGTCGACGAGATGCCGGCCAGCGGATTACGAATTTCGTGAGCGACCTGTGCCAACAGCAATCCCAGCGATGCCAGATGTTCGGACCGTCTGAGTTCCTCGCGCAAGCGGTCTTGTGACTGACGTGCTTTGGACAACGTTCGCCGGAGATTCAGGGTCAGCAGCAAGGCGGCCACAATCCCGCCCAGGGCCAGAAATGTCGAAAACTGGTACCAGACCATCTGCGCCCGGTGCTGCGCGGGTCCGGTGACGCGAAACATCATCCAGACGACCAACCGAGCCGGGCGTTGGCGGGACACGGGGGCGGTCGCCACGATGACGCGGCTGGGCCCGACATCACGCGATTGAATCAGTGGTTCGCTGTCGTCCTGCTGGGCCGATTGTCTGGCTTGCAGGCGAATATAGGGTTCTTCACGCGGGGGTGGTTCGCGGCGAACTTCGCGGTGAGGACCGTGCAGGGGCTCGGTGGGGAACGCGTAGCCCGCGAAATCATCGTGTTGATGATTCACATAAAAGCCGCCTTCGACTCCGGGATATTGGCCTAAAACTTGCCGCGTCAATTTTTCCAGGCTCTGGTGGATTTCGACCGGCAGCGCGTTGGCATCCGAGGGAATTTGCTGATCCTGGTCGGTGGCAGCCTCGACCAGGTTGAGACAGGCGGCGCGCAGCGATTCACGAATCCGCTGTTCCTGCGCCGGCAAAAAGAAGGCCGTCACACTATTGATGAACAGCGCGGCAATCGATGCCAAAAACAGCACCCACACCAGCAGCGATTGCCAAAACGTGCCAAATTTGTAGTCCACGACGAATTCCTGACGGCCTCATCTTCCTGAGTGCCGATCGACAAGGGTGCTCATTTGGTGGCCAGTGTGAAGACACCCGCCACGACCATCGTCGCACCCGCCGCCGACTTCCAGGTCAGTGTTTCGCCCAAAAACAGCCACGCCAAAAGGATGACAAACACCAGGCTCAGCTTATCAATCGGGGCGACCAGTGACGCGGGTCCCAATTGCAGGGCTCGGTAATAACACAGCCATGATAGACCGGTGGCCACCCCCGACAAGCAGAGAAAGACGACAGACCGCAACGAGAGTTTCTCGAGCGGTTCCCATTCATTTCGCCACGTCACAATGGCTGCGGTGAGCGCCAGAATGACGACGGTACGAATCAGGGTCGCCAGATTCGAATTGATTTGAGCGACACCGATCTTCCCCAGCAGGGCGGTCAATCCAGCGAAAAACGCGGAACTAATCGCGAATAGCATCCAACCAGACATCAACCGTCTCCTCTGCGACAAATGGACCCGCCCTCGATCGGCCACCAGGCGACCGGTTCGATTTCCGTCTCGACCGGCGCCAGTGTCAGACGCGAGGATTCCCGTACATCACCGGCATCCAGCCGATGAATACCGCTGCCGCCAGCATGGCGATCGCGGCAAAGATCAGAAAGGCTGCCGAAAAGCCCAAGTGTTGCACAACGGTCCCTGAAAGCAATGGCCCCAGGACCCCGCCCACGCCGACCGCCGTACCCAACGCACCCAAGAGGGAATTGAAATACCCGCGATCGCGGGTCATCGCCGCGCAGTAGGCAATGACACTCACGTCAATGATTCCGGCCCCCACGCCATCCAGCGCTTGCAGCGCGACCAGACAAGCAGGGTTGTCGGTCAGCGTATACAGAGCGATCCGAATCGGCAGCACAAGAAAGCCGATGGCCAGGGTCCGCTTTTGTCCGAACCTCGATCCCCAGGCACCCGCCATCAATGCGACGGGGACCATCACGAATTGCGCGATCAGCACCACTGCGGCGACCTGCGAGTGCGTGCCCCCGACCGCTCTGATTCTTTGAGCGACCAGCGGCATCACCGGTGCATTGGCCAAATGAAATAGCACGGCAGCAATCAGTAGCGGCAGCACACCCCGACTGCGAATCAACTGGAGGAATCCCGCAGGCGATGCAGCGGCCGGTACTGAGCCATTGGTGGCCTGTTGTTGATGCAAATCGAGAGACCGGATCAAGGTCACCGACACGGCGGCCAATAACGAGATCGCAGCGACACAGAAAAAAACTGCGCCAACGGAAAAATATTGAACGAGCAACATCGCAGTCGCGGCGGCGGCAATGTTGCCCAAATGATTCGCGCTTTGCTGAACGCCCGCGGCCGGACCCAGCTGCCGATGGCCAATCAGTTGTAACATCACGGCATTCGTCAGAGGTCCGAAAAATGGCAGACCGATCGCGGCCGCGATCAGCAGAAATCCCACCGTCTGGGCGGACGCGGACACGATTGGCAACAAACCCATGCATGTCCCCACCAGCAAAGACGCCGCGGCCAGCAGCATCTTGTGGTAGCCAAATGTCACATCGATCAGTAGTCCCGCCGGTAGCTGGATCAACCAACTGATCATCGCCGCCGCCGAGACCACCAGACCGATGGATTGGTAAGTCCATCCACAATCAATCAGATAGGTACTGACAAACGGCATCGTCACGCCGTTGGCGTCGGCCAGGAAAAAACTGGTCGCGCACAAACCAAACCAACTGCGGGCGGACGGAGTGTCATGGGTCGTCACCGGACTCTGATCGGGAATCGGCTGCGACGGATTCTGGCAAGAGACGGACATGATCAACGCGTTCCCTTCACCTCGCGACTAACACCGGACCGAATTGGCAACATGCCGCGAGACGTATCAGCACCGACGCACTGATACGTCTCGGAACGTCCCTCAATTCACTGGCAAACAACATCGGTGCGGCTCGCCAGCCATCGACTACTTTTCTTGGCGCAAGCGCTGGATCTCGCGCCGCAATTGCTCAATCTGTTGCTCCAGGTCTCGCAAGCGACTGTCTCGGGTGGCCAGGTCAGCCGAAACCGATCCCTCGGTTGCGACGCTTCGCGTATCCACCGCATCAGGATTCTGAACGCTGCGATTGGTCCGCAGATTCGTCACGAGGCTCACCTCGAAATGGGCATCGCCGGCTGGACCGGTTTCCTGTTCACCCGTCGCACGTACACGTTCACCGACTTTCACCACGTCGGCAAATCGGTCGGCCAGATGAGGTGGCCAATGCAGCGCGGTCCCGTCATCCAGCATCGCCCCATCGACTTCGCCGCGAGGTGCCATCGTCAAACGCGTCACGTTCCCTTCATGCTCACCCGCATTCTGAGTAGCTGGGGTGGAAAGCGGTGGCCGTTCATTAGCCACGAACCGAGGAGGCAATCGTCGCCCCGGACCACGCGGACCGGCGCCAGGGCCAAAGTCACCATCGGGATTCTCGGCCGTGGCGTTCGAACGCAGATTGGTCAGGGAGATGATTTCAAAGTGCTGATCACCACGGGGACCGATCTCGGTTCGTCCCCTGGCCCGAACGTTTTCACCGACCTTGGTCAACGGGACAAACAGGCCTTCCAGATGAGGCGGCCAATGCAGCCATGTACCATTGTCCAACATCACACCGTCCGTCTCACCACGCGGTGCTGACGTCGTTCGTGTCACGCGGCCTTGGACCTCTGTGGCCGGCTCCGCATCTCTCACTGGCGGGCGGCCCGGTCCAGCTGGCGGAACGGGTCGACGCCCCGGACCACGTCCACGGCGAGCTGGAGGGGGAGGAGGACCGATGGCAAAATCCGGATTCTCGATCGTCTGATTGGTGCGAGAATTGACGATGGTATCCACTTCGAAATGTTCGTCGCCGGCAGGTCCTGATTCCGAGCGACCGGTCGCTCGCACAGGATCTCCGATTTTCAAGGCCCGCGAAAACTGATCCTGACGATGCGGCGGCCAGTGAAGCCACGTTCCGTTATCCAAAACCGCCCCATCGATTTCGCCTTTGGGTGCCGTCGTCAGTCGTTGCACATTTCCTTCGACAGACTGTGTCGCGGTTCGGTCAATCCCCTGTGCGTCACAACGGGCACACCCGAGGATCAAGGCACCCACACTCCCAGCGGCGACCAGCGATCGACCCATTCTTCCTCGCCAAAATCGCTTTCCGAAAATTGTCTTCATGTTGAATCTCCTTCTGCGTCTCGTGCCGCGAGCTTCGTGTTTTCTTCCGAAAAAACGTTTCCGACCCGACAACCGTTGTCTGATCGTTAGCTCGCAGCTCAATGATCTTTCCAACGCAACGCGGGTGCCGTTCGCGGTGAAACCTCACCCTTGGCGATGTCACGTCGAAGAATCCGAGACATTTCTGAGATGGCTTTCGGACCACAACGTCAATGAGCGGCAGTGTCTGCATCAGACGGTGCGTGAAATCGTCGGGGCGCGCAGGAATTTCGAGAAAGTCCCACTGCCGTCCGACGACGAAAAAGACTCAACGTCAATACAACGCGAATTGGGCAAGATCCCCCCCGGCGCTGGTGGGGGGATCTTGCCCAACATCAGAGATATCGCTGGCCTGGCCGGAGCGATCTGCGATGAAAATCCGGGAGGCAACAGGTGGAACGGCTCCTGGCAATGCCATTTCGATCTCTCAATTCCGAACGGGTCGCCGTCACGGCGCGCGGTTTGCCTCTGGACGGGTTCAGGCACCTTCCAACCCGGAAATGTGCATGCCCAGCCACCACTCAACGAGGAGATCGGTATGAGTACCCGCAATGATCCGGTCACCGTCGTGGTACCCGGCGATTTGCATCTGACGAATCGGGACCAAGTGAACTTCCAAATCGCCACGAAACTTCTTCGCGAAATCTCCGAATTGATCAAACCCGACTTTGTTCAGTTCATCGGCGACAACGTGCAAGACGCACAGGACGAACAGTTCATGCTATTTGAAGAACTCCGAGAGCGACTTTCCGTTCCTTATGAAGCGCTGGTCGGCGATCATGATGTGGTGGGCGATCCCGCCGCGACGGCCTTTCGCCGCTGGATTGGCGATCACTATGGCAGTACGACCCTGCGCGGTTTTCGCTTTCTACGGTTGAATACGCTGGAACGCCCTCGTCTGGGCTTTGCTCCCGAGCAGCTGGACTGGCTGAGTACCGAGTTTCAGTTGGCTGAAAAGCAACGCGAACACACGATCATTTTTCAGCATCACTACCCCTATAAGGTGTGCGAGCAATTTGCGGGACCAGGAATCGACCGCTGGCGAGAACTGGTCGCCCGTCATCGCCCGACGGCGGTGATCTGCGGACACACTCATTACGGCCAGATCGCCAATGATGGACGCAATGTCGCCCTGTGTGTGCGGTCGATCGGCGATCCCGAAGGTGGGGCGCCGGGATATCTGATTGTGCATCTCGACGGTGATGACCTAGCCGTGACATATCGGACGATCAACGACATCGGCCCCTGTTTGCTGATCACTCATCCGCGCGACTTGTTACTGGCCACCGACGAACGGCACATCGTGTCCGAGTCGGACGAAGTTCGCGTCCGGATCTGGACCTGCACCCCCGTCAATACCGTGATCGCATTGATTGATCAGAAGCATCCGTTTGAACTGTCACAGAACGAGGACCAGAGTTGGTCCGGACCAGTTGATGCCAATCAGCTGAGTAAAGGCGAGCATCAGGTGACCGTCCATGCCGATCTGATCGACGGGCAGCGATGCCGGGGACAGCTCAATTTTTTTGTCGACGTGACATGCCGCTTCACGGCGGTCCCTCAGTCGTCACCGGTCGTTCGGACGACGGCCTTTTGTTGACGTGAAGACACCTTGGTTCCTGCCGGTCGAAAGAAAGTTCGAGGATGCCAATGGATCGCCTGCAAAATATCCCCGGTCGGCCGGTCTGTCAGATCGGCTTCCCAAAACAGCCCGCGAACATTCACGGAGTACTGACATCATGAACTGGCGAAATCGCGTGGGTGTGTATGGCTGCTATCTTTGCGGTACGGCAGGAATCGGCTTTACACTACCGTTCCTGCCGCTCTATCTGAGCCAGGAAGGACTGTCGGACCGCACCATCGGTTGGGTGTCGACCTGTGCGGCTCTTTCGGGGCTGGCTCAATTTCCACTGGGACTTTGGTCGGATCGCGTGGGAACTCGCAAGTCGTTCCTGCTGGCGGCACTCGGCCTGTTAACGCTTTCGGCAGCACTGTTGCAGGGGGCTCACGGCGTGCTGTGGATCGGATTGCTGGTGGTTCTGTTCGCCGAAAATGGGATCTGCCGGGCGATGATCGAAAGCCTGACCGGTGCCGAAGTGACCGCGCTGGCGGCACCGACCGAAGTGGCTGCCGCGTTAGGACGACTGCGAACCTGGAAGCCGATTGGCATTATCGCGGTGGCCCTTGTCGGCAGCTGGTGGGCCTCCCGATTCGGAATCGAAGCGATCCTGTTTCCGATTACCGTCATTCAGTTGATCGGGTTTATGGCGGCCTGGCTGATTCACGAACCGCACAACCTGTCGACCGTCCCGGTGGCGACGTTGCAAGTGAATCGCGATTCTCCGCCAACCAGGACCTCACATTTCTCTAATCGATCGCTGTGGTTCTTCATCGTCGCGATGGTCATGTTTCACGCCGCCAATGCGCCGGGTGGAATTTATCTGGGGTTGTTATTGAAGCGCCAGATGGATGTCGCCGATTCCTGGTTGGCCTATTCGTTTGTGTGCAGCATGCTGGGCTGGATGCTGACCGTCTGGCCGGCCGGCCGGATCGCCGACCGGATGGGCCGACGACCACTGTTAATTGTCGCCTGGGCCGTGATGTCCCTGCGATTGTTCATCGTTTCGGTAGCCACGTCCCCCTTGGAGATTGTCGCTAACCAATTTTTGGATGGTGCGGCTAATGGGCTGTTTGCGGTGCTCGCCGCGACCTGGGTGACTGACCGAATGGCCGACGTCCGCCGCAGTGGCGAGGCACAAGCCTTGGTCGGAACCGCCCTGGTGTTCGGATCAGCCGTTGGTCCGGCGATCTCGGCGATGTTCGTCGACCAGCTTGGCTATCGTGCTCTTTTCGCCTGCCTTGGCACGGTCGGGACGATCGCGACGGCGATCATCGTCCTGTTTGTGCCTGAGTCACTGCCTCGTGGTCGATTGCTGTCCGCCGACCAGAACGTTATTCACTCGCTGGACAACATCGACCAGGGCCGCCCGACTGTGATGTAACACGGTTTCAAAGTCTTCCTCGCAGAAATTCTCAATATGACGAACTCGATCTTCGACATCCGGCTGACATCACTCATTTTCGGGGTGACCTATCTCGGGTTGGCCTGCGGAAAGATTCCCGGCCTGCAGGTCGATCGCGCAGGAATCGCATTGATCGGCGCGGTGGCCATGTTGTGCACGGGACTGATTGATCTGAAGGCTGCTGCCGAGTCCATCGACATGGAGACCATCGCGCTGCTGTTCGGCATGATGGTGCTGGTCGGATATTTGCAAATCGCCGGTTTCTTTCAAGTGGCCACGGGGTTGGTCGTCCGTTGCCGTCTGGGGCCTTATGGATTGCTGGCGATGACGATGGGCCTGTCCGGCGTCCTATCGGCCTTTCTGGTCAACGACGTCGTGTGTGTCGCCCTGACGCCGCTAATGCTGAATGTCTGTCGTCGAACCAAGCAGCCTGCGATGCCTCATCTGATTGGATTGGCCACGGCTTCAAATATCGGCTCGGTGGCCACAATCACCGGAAACCCGCAGAACGTGATCATCGGCTCGTTGTCCGAAATCAGTTATCTGCGATTTGCCTGGCGACTGGCCCCGATTGCCATCATCGGCCTGGTGATCAATTTCCTAATCGTCGCCCTGGTCTACCGACATTTACTGTCGGCGGCCCGTGAGACGGCTGCTGACGATTCTGAGGAAACCGACGACGATCGGAACGTGAACCATCGACTGCTGATCAAGGGCACGGCCGTGACGATCGGAGTGGTCGTGTTGTTCTTCGCCGGTTGCCCAATTGCGACAGTCGCCTTGGGTGCCGCGGCCATCATGATGCTCGACACCGTCCGTCCGCAGGACATATATCGCCGCGTGGACTGGCCGTTGCTGGTGATGTTCATGGGCCTCTTTGTCCTGGTGAACACGTTCGACACACATGTCGTTCGTACCTGGTCGATCGAAGACTGGCAGATCCTGACGCAGTCGCCCGTGGTGGTCTTGAGCGGACTTTCCGTGGTGCTTTCGAATCTGGTGTCCAACGTGCCGGCAGTACTGCTGTTTAAGCCAGTCGTCCCCATGACGAGCGATCCCGAACAAGCCTGGCTGGCGCTGGCCATGTCGAGCACCTTTGCCGGAAACCTGACGTTGTTAGGATCGGTGGCGAACCTGATCGTTGTCGAAAACGCGCGGCGGGAAGGGATTGAAGTGAGCTTTGTGGAATATCTGAAAGTGGGTATTCCGATCACAATCCTGACGGTGTTGCTGGGAATCGTCTGGTTGGCTCTGACGCATTATTAGCGTGGGTTCAACGGAACGACGGGGATGACACGGCTTGATCGTTTTGGGTCAAGTCGTGTTCTTCTTTTCGGATGCTTGGGAAACAGCACCGATACCTGGGAAACAGGATCTGCCGAGAGAACAGCAGTGCACATTTCGGAGGGGGGATCGAACGACTTAGGGCAACACTTTGATACATGCTGGACTGAGCTGCGGATGCGGGTCTCCGACGGATGTCAGGCGGCCGGTTTTTCCGTCGATGCGAAAGATGGCGGCATTGTTGCCAGGCATATTCGCGCACAGCAACAACGTTCCGTTCGCCGCGATGGCCAGGTTTTGCGGACCTTTGCCCAGGCTGGGTTCGATGTCAATCAATGTCAGCCGACCGTCGTCCGCCACGCGGTACGCCGCAATACTGTCGTGGCCACGGTTCGTACCGTAAAGAAAACGGCCGTCCGGAGTGAACTTCAGATCGGCGCAATGGCTGGTTCCGGTGAATTCAGCCGGCAGTGTCGAAATCGTTTGCCGTTCGGTCAGCACACCCGCGGCGGCGTCATAGTCGAACATCGTGATCGAACTTTTCAATTCGTTGATGACGTAGACGCGTTTGCCATTCGGCGAAAATGTCAAATGCCGTGGTCCGAATCCCGCTCCGGTTTTCACGTAGGGTGGTTGATTGACAGAAAGCTTCGCTGTTGCTGCGTCCAATCGATAACTGACGATTTGATCGATGCCCAAATCCGCGGCGAACGCGAAACGATTATCCGGGCTGACCACGATGCAGTGGGCATTAGGCCCTTTCTGGCGAGCGGGATCGATGCTGGAACCGCGATGTTGAAAGAACGATGCCGCTTCTGCCAGCGAGCCATCTTCTTTCACCGGGAACGAGGCGACATTGCCGGTCGTATAGTTGGCGACCAGAACCGTTTTGCCCTTCGCGTCGACTTCCAGATAACAACTGGCTGTTCCTCGCGTCGACTGACGGTTGAGCAATTTCAGGCGGCCGGTGCGACCTTCGAGCGCATAAGCGGCGACCTGTTCAGGCTCGGATCCGCTAAACGTCTGGGCGTGAATCGAATAGAGGTACTTTTGATCCGGCGAGATCGCCATGAAGAAGGCGTGTTCGACGCCCGGCGTTTGCTGAATTGGTTTCAGCACCCCCGTCGCCGGTACCAGGTTGTACGCGTGAATCGATCCGTCTTGCCCGGCGGCGAACGACGAGATGAAGATCAACGGCTCGTCGGCCAACGTCGGGGAAATGGATTGACTGAACATCGCACCCACCAGGCAGCAAAAGAACAATCGCATGTGATTCTTTGTCATATTTTTGGTTCCCCAGGACTAAATGTCGTAACGATGTCTGAGAGCGCCTGTCAACGAAGTTCTGAGTTCTGTCAGACCGCGCCCCCCGCGAAAAGGGGGGAGTATCGATCCTGTCAGGTCTATCCGGAACGAAATTGGTAGTGTGATAGAAAATGACAGGGGATTTTGACCGCTTCGACATCCGAAAGATCCGTCGAAATCCGCCCTTTCGACGGATTCTTCGGTTGAATGTTCCCGAGGGGCATGGGAGCATGGCGATCTTGCGGCGTTCTGGGAGGAATTTTTGACGAGGTGGTCATCTTTCAAGGTCACGCGAATCGTCAATCGCTTCGGGGACTTTGAGCTTATCGTGAACTGGGCCCGTTCACTGTGAATGGATGGTACGGAACGAGCGGATGACTGAATCGACGACATCATTCACCACCGAAGACTTCTTCAAGCTACTGGCGCGCAGTGGATTGCTGGATCAGAGTCTGTTTGAAACGCAGAAGCAACGCTTTCAGGCCGATTCCCCCAAAGCGATTCTCAGCCAGATGCTCGCCGAGCATCTCGTTACTCCGTTTCAGGCGAAGCAGCTCAGTGAACGCCGCCATCGCGGATTCTTCCTGTCCGACAAATACAAGATTCTCGACTTCCTGGGTCAGGGAGGGATGAGCCGAGTATTGCTGTGTGAGCATCTGATGCTGCAGCGACTGGTTGCGGTCAAAATTCTGAACAAATCGCTGGATAAGTTTCCGGGTGCGGCCGAACGGTTTCTGCGTGAAGCCCGCGCATCGGCCTCGATGGACCATCCGAATATCGCTCGCGTCTTCGACGTCGATCGAACGGGTCTCGGTCCTTGCATCGTGATGGAGTATGTCGACGGTACCAATCTGCACGAATTGGCGGTGAAGCACAATCTGCTGGATATCAATCGCGTCGCACACTACATCAGTCAGGCCGCGACCGGCTTGCAGCAGGCTCATCAGGCGGGATTGGTTCATCGCGACGTCAAACCAGCCAACCTGATGCTCGATCGCAGCGGGACGATCAAACTGCTGGATCTGGGCCTGGCCCGATTCTTTGATCCGACTCGATCGGACAATCTGACTCAACAAATTGACGCCTCATGCATCATTGGAACGGCCGACTATATTGCCCCGGAACAGGTGATGGATTCGAGTTCGGCCGACATCCGCGCCGACATCTACAGCCTCGGTTACACGATGTACTTTCTGCTGACGCGGACGCTGCCGGCGGGCGACATTCCGGTCATGCGCAAGTTACTGTGGCATCAAACGCGTGAACCGGAACCGGTTCGCAATCTTCGCAGCGAGATCCCCGAGGAATTGGCGGCGGTGCTGGAACGGATGATCAAGAAGAGTCCGGACGAGCGGTATCAAACGCCACTGGATGTCATCGCCGCATTAATGCCGTGGACAAAGACCCCGATCGATGCACCGACCAGCGAAGAAATGCCTCGCACCCGGTCCAGCGACTATCGGCTGGGATTGTGCCCACCGCCCGACAGCGTGCAGTTCACCGGCTCAACATCTTCCACTTCGACCGCAAAGACCTCTTCGCCATCAAAAACGAACAAGGGTTCGTCGGCCATCCGGCCGGAATCGACGAGCGACATTGCTGCCGTTGCGCCAAACAGTTCGGGATCGGTCATCGGATATTCGACCCCGCTGGGTTCCGAAGCCGTCGTTCCCACGGGTGTGACGATTCGATCGGCCCGGACAAATGAAGTCATGTCGGCCTCTAGCGAAACGGTGTCGACATCGGGTTCGTCGTACATTCGCGGTTTAGCGCAATCAACGAAAAGTGCCGAAGGATTCACTCGACGCAAGCTGCTGCCGATGCTGTCCCTCGTGCTGGCGTTCGGGATTGGCGGTCTGTTCACGCAGTGGTGGTTTGGTGGACGAGCGATCTTAAATCCCCTGAATTCGGGCGTGACGCCGCCCAGATCAAATCAACGCCCCAATTCTCGGACCCCTTCGACCAGCAACACCGTCGCCACCGATTCGGATCAGGCTGCGGTGGCCTCGACGGGAATCGTTCTACGCGGCGGGGGTTCCACATTTATCCGCCCTGCCATCGAACACTGGTCCAAGATCTATGAGGCGCAGACCGGTATCAAAATCGAATATTCCGCCGTCGGTTCCACCAAAGGCGTCGACGGGCTGGTCTCGAACTTCCTCGACTTCGGTTGTACCGACGCGTTTCTTTCGGACGAACAACTGCAGGCCGCGGATTCCAACATCATCCATATCCCACTGGCCATGGGCGCCGTGGTACCCACGTACAACGTGACCAATGAACGTGACGAACCGCTTTCGATTCGATTTACCGGAGCGGTACTCGCCAACATTTATCTGGGAAAGATCAAAAGATGGAATGATCCCGGCATCGCCGTCAGCAACCCCGGTCGCGACTTGCCGGATTTAGAGATCACGGTCGTTTATCGCAAGGACGGCAGTGGGACCACGGCGATCTGGACGGACTATCTGAGCAAGGCCAGCTCGACTTGGAAAAGTCAAATTGGGGCGGGGAATACTGTCTCGTGGCCGGTTGGCATCGCGGCGGAAAAGAATGACGGCATCGCTGATACGGTCAGCCGTACGGTCGGGGCCATTGGGTATGTGGAATTGAGCTATGCACTGGCGAATGGTCTGTCGGTGGGCCTGGTTAAAAACCAATCGGGTTCGTTCGTCGAACCAGCGGTCGACGGAATTTCTGCCGTCGCCGCGGCGTCGCTGCGAGGAATTCCCGCGGATCTTCGCTATTCGCTGACCGACGCGCCCGGTGCGGGTTCGTACCCGATCATCGGTACCTGTTGGGCCGTCATTCGCACGGATCAAACCGGCGAACGAGGAGCCGAGCTGGTGCGATTCTTGCGATGGGCCACCACCGAAGGGCAGTCACAACTCGCCAGTTTGCAGTACGGGCACCTGCCGAGTGAGTTTTCTGACCGAATCACGACGTTGCTGGACAAGGTCACGATCGCCAAGTGACGCCTGCGATCGCACAAGGTGCCGTCAGCGTGATTTTTTTGGCCCGCTGCGAAACCATCCCTGCAGCCAACCGGCCGCGCGTTGCCAGATTTTCTGTTCGGTCGCCTCGATCGGTTGGCGATTGACGAACCGTCGCAAGTCCTGGGCCATCGCATGAGCCGAGGCATAGCGTTCCTGCGGATCTTTGGCCATCGCCTTGAGAATGATCCGCTCTAACGGGACAGGAATTTCTGCCACCAGACGACGCGGGCCGGTCGGTTCCCGATTCAGGATCGCATCGATCAATTGAGACCGCTTCCGACAGTCGAAGATCGGTGACTGGGTCGCCAGTTCGTATAAGGTCGCCCCCAGCGAATAAATGTCGCTTTTCGGGCTGCCATTTCCATTCCAGCGTTCGGGCGCCAAATACATGAGCGTACCGACCGAATGATCATCGGCGTCGGCCAGTTCGCTTTCGCGAGGGCCACCGATCCCAAAATCGGTCACGATGACCTGTCCGTTGGATCGCACCAGCAAATTAGACGGTTTGATGTCATTGTGCAGCACGTCGTGCTTGTGAGCACAGTCGAGTGCGAGCGCAATCTGTTCGCCCAGTTTGGCAAATCCTCGCCAGGCATCGTACGTCAAACCAAGTTCCCTGGAGGCTTCGGTGGGGAAGAATTTTCTTGAGGATCGCCGTAAACCCCGCTGCTGCTTCAGTTGTTGAATAATCTTGTCGAGACCGACTCCGTCGATGAACTGCATGACGTAATAGTAGTAGCCCTGGTCCTGGGAGAAGGAATAGATCTGCACGATGTTGGGATGCTTGAGGGCGGCAATCGTCATCGCTTCCCGCCGCAGACGATCTTTCCAGACCGTCATGTCGGCTGCAAACCGCCAGGGGAGCAGTTTGATCGCCACGGGCCGGTGCGACGTCTCGTGGACGGCATGAAACACCACCCCCATGCCTCCGCGTCCCAGTTCACGGACCAGCTGGTATTCACCCAGTTTGTCGAACGAAAATTCTTTGGGCACGTTTCGTCGCAGGCATTCAACTTCCTTTTCGTCTTTCCAGCGTTCGAGATTGTCGACCAGTGGAAACAGTTCGCGAATCTGGTCTGCCAGGTCGGGGTAACGCTGGACGAAGTCGTCGATCGAGGGGGCTTTTCCCCGTCGTTTCTCGTCAGTGAATTCGGTCAGGGCAACTTCCAGGGGATCGCGCACGGAGCCGTCGGCGACCTCGGGCAAATCGTCATCCGCATTTGGCGGCGTTCCCTGTTCGGAATTCATCAGATCCAACATTGAGAAGGGAATTGGGCGGAAGCAAGACACAGAAACGAACAGGTGAAGACGGGCGGTGATTTGATTCCACGTTCAACCGACCGCTTTCATCCTTTGCCTTGATCGCCGAAAGCGTCGGGAACGACCAGTTCGAGAATCTGCTTCAGGCGACCAAGAGCTCGAACATAACGAACGCTGGCCGCCTGTTCGGTCAGGTTGAGAAGTTTGGCCACTTCGCTGTTACTGAGAGCCTCGAAATGCCGCAGGGCCAGCACTTCACGATCGACGTCATTCATGCCCAACAGGACCGAGTCGAGTTGCTTCGTCAATTCGGCATGTGAGGCATTGCTGCTGGGCGATCGAGCCGAATCGGAGAGATGGAACGCCAGGCACGACGAAGTCGATCCGGCCGCCCATCCACTATCAATGGACAGTTCTCGACCGGCGGACCGTTTTTGAGCCCCCAGATGGAACCGATGCAAATCCAGCAGGGTTTGAATCACGATACTGCGGAACCAGAGAAACGACGACGCCCCCTGCCCCTCGTAGAAATGTTCGATCCGTTCGATGGCTCTTAGCCAGGCATCTTGCAGCACATCATCTGCATCAATTCGCCCCTGCAAACTGGGATGAAGTCGAAACGTTACCATCCGCCACAAACGGGGTCTGTAGATGGCAAAAAGTTCTCCCAATGCCTCGCGATCACCGCTCAGGATGCGATCGACCAAATCCGCATGCTCGACGGCCTCACCGGCAGCGCGGCCGCGACCGTTTTGCAGTGGTGATTCCATCGGTGAATTGTCGTTTTTGTCCGGCATGGATCGATCGTATGATCTAGGGAAAGTTCGGGCGGCGCATTTTCGTCCGTCAAATCAAAACGCGAGATAATGCCCTTTCGCCGAAGCAGAAACGGTGACGGCGGTTGAGGGCTTGACCGCGAACCAACCGCTGGCGCCGAATGCGAATCGTTGTTCGGTCACAAATTCGGCGAACCGCGTTCCTTCGCGTCCGACGGCTCCGAAGGCCGTTCCCGCGACCAGCTCTCGAGCTTGCTTCGATATGGTTAACGCGATTCTCTCAGCATCACTTTTCGCGGCAACAGGGCCATACCAGTCTCGCTGGAATCCGCCAAATTCATCTGATTCGGTCGTGATCCACCAACTGCTCATTCCTAGTTGTCCTTGATTCCGGCTTGGGCTTCACGTAGCGACTGACCGACGTCCCAACGAATATCGCGTTGTCCCAACGTCATGATGACGTATTTTCGACCGATTTGTTTGATGGTGCCTCGGAGATCCGAAATGGCGAACGCGTCTCCTTCGTGCAACTCGGTTTTCCTGTCCGTCGACTGATCTGTCAAGAAGACGCGTTTATTGTCGCCGACAGCGAAAATGCCCGTCAATCGAGTGAACTGGGCCGCATCGTCTTGAACATCCACTTTCAATGACAGCGTTGTCGACTGCGGAAGGATATCACTGTCCGTGACGACGATGGGAACCGCCATCTCGCCAATCGGGACATCGTCACCCGGCATCCAAGTCAACTCGCCCGATTGTGCGTTGATCGTCAGACCAGCAGGTGGCCGATCGCCCAGTTTCCAAATGAATTTCGCCGGAGTCGAATCCGACGTCACCAGCTCGGGGCGATATTTCCATTCCCGATTGAGAAACACTTTGGGTGGCTTCGTGGCCGAAAATTTTGGCGGCGCCTTGGGATCGCGTAGACGGATGGCAAACGTTTCCGACAGAACGCCCTGCGGTGCCGATGGATGCCGGACCTCGATTTGCACCTCGTACTTGCCTGACGGGAGATCATCCGCCGGCCTCCAGGTCACCTTGCCAGATCGATCGAGCTTCAGCCCTTGCGGGGGCGAACCGACCAGCTCGAATTCAGGCTTTCCCAACAACGTGTCGTAGTTCGTCGCGGCAATGGTGAAGTCGATCGCGCGACCTCGAACGAAGGCTTTTTCCCCCAGCGGAACCAGCTTCATTTTGTAGGGTGGCGGTGGTTTGACGAAAATATTTTTCGCGATCAGTTCGCGGAATTCCTCCAGGGTCCGTTCGGACTGCCCTGGTTTCAGCCGCACCAATTCCACCAAGGACTCTTCCGACGAGGACGCGGGAGTGGTTCGTTCGACGCCTCGTTCGACCGTCCACTTGTTGCCATTCATGCCCGTGACTTTGAGAAATTCATGTTTGATCTGGATGCGGAAATCCGGCTCCTGCGGGAAACTGTCAGACTCGACAACCTGTAATGTCGTTCCCTCTTCTGAGAGCGGCTCGCTCAACTTCGTCTGTGGAAATAATGTGCGACGTGGCGCGGCATCCAGCAGCGCGAGACCTTCCGCGTCGAGTGCGATCATCAAGGTGGGATCGCCTTCGAACACTTTTGTCGAGACGTGCAGGGAACTCACACGGTGCAAAAGATTCGTGCGATAGAACAGATCCAGAAACCGGACGAGTTGTTCGTAGCGCGCCTCGGCCTCGATCTTCACCACAACCGAGATGTACACATTTCCTTTGCGAGCTTCGCCACCGGGCGTCACTTTCAACGATTCAAAGCCACACAGATGTGACAGGTCGGTCAACCATTGCAGGTACAATCGCTGGGCATTGAGCGCGCTGGGTTGCTTGGATTTGGCCGTATCGTCAGGTGGAAGACTGCTGGCCTGCCAGTCTCGTAGCGATTTATTCGCCCGAGCCAGCATCAGCATCTTGTCTTCCTTTTCGGTCACGGTCTTCTGCAATGAAGTCAGTTCGGTGCGGCGCGTCTCAAAGGGACCGAACAAGGCCGACGTGACCCAACCGCCCGCCTGCCAGATGACGACAGCGGTCAGTAAGAGACCCAGCAGGTATTGTTCGCGACGTTGCATCATTCCATTCCGCAGGACGGGGGCGAAACTATTTGCCGTTGTTGGTTGCCGGTCGCGGCGGTGCCGATCCCGGTTTGGGCGGCGTCGACGATTTGCCGCTGACGGATACCAGGTCCATTTCAAAATCAAAGCGGTTCGCGTAATCCGGATCGCGGCTGGTCGGCGTGACGGAACTGGGTCGCAGCTTGAACTTGTTAAGGTCCGCCAGATTCTGACTCAGTTGAACAGCGTTCTCGCGAGTTCGCGCATTGCCCATCGTCTTCAGCTTGGCGATTGACGCCCCCGTCGCGGGACTGAAACGGTAATCACCGATCACCAGTCGCTGTGTCCCGTCCATGACCTGATAGAGTTCCGCCATCTGTTGCAGTTGGTTAACGCTACGAGATTGCCAATCCTCGATGGCACTCGCCGAATCGAAGGTCGGTTGTCCCTGCTTCAGCTTTTGAGTCAACGTGAGATCGTCAGAGCGATATTTCTCGATGCTCCGGTCGTAACTGGCCAAGCTTTGCTGAATGACGGCCGTTCCCAGCGCGACCGCCAGCAACCCGGCTGCCGCGGCGGCGGCGATGTACGGTTTGCGGGGATCTCGCTTCGGCGGGGGTTGTCGTGGATGCAGCAAATCAAGCTTGGGGGTCAGCGAGCTGCTCAGAACGAATGCCAGACCGGCCGCAGTAGCGTATTCGGACGGCGGTCCTTCCAGGTCGGCCGAGCCCGGTGAAAGATGACTATCACGCCAAGGATCGAACCGCTGAACGGGACAATTCCAACGACGTCCGAGTGCGTCGGGCAATTCGCCGACGTCCGCGTCTTCGCCAATCACCCAAATCCGTTGTAAAGTTCCTGCGGGCAGCCAGGCCTGGACTTGGACCAACACGCGCGAGACCTCAGCCAGCATTTTCACGACCGGCGGTGTCTCGTGCGCGGACGACCATTTCACCGCGTGGGCGGCGATCAATTGTTGCTGGCAGACGACCGCCAATTCCATGCGGGAACCTTCGCGCAGCACAACCAGGCTCGCTCCGACCGCATCCAACGACTGGCGGACTTCGCCCCGCACGATCAACTCGGCCAGACAAAGAGAACTCAATGTCACTTGCACGAGATCCAGGCCCACTTCCGTCAGCAACGCTCGGATCGGATCGACCGTCGTCAAGAGCGTCGTTGCCAGCCAGACTTCCTTCTGAGCGACGCCTTCTCGTAGCGGCAGAGGAAGATAGTCGAGTAAGAGTTGGTCAATCGATTGAGCCGAGCGAGCCGCCGCCTGGAACCGGACCAGCGTCGGCATTTCGTCGTCCGCGACATTCGGCAATTCGAGCAACCGCAACACCGCATCTTCGCGTGGCAGTGCGACGGCCACCTGCCGGGCATTCACACCAAACCGACGTAGCGTCTCGCGCAACCAGGCAGCCGTCGGAGGTTGTTCGGGCCAATCGACACCGAACCCGCCCAAGACGCGCGGCCCCGCCGTACCGGGTGAGAACTCAATCCCGGTCAGTCGACGTCGATCCCAACTGAGAGCCAACAGATCGGCCATGACTTGTCCTTCAAGTCGATTTATCGCAGTGATTCGCGTGGTGAACTTGGCTCTTCAAGGTTGCTCTCTCGCACCGTGAGAGGACGGCCAAATTGCCGCAGAACTTGTTGAATTCACCAAGCCAATGTGGCAATCAGGGCTTGCGATGCTTCGGCTTTCCTCTCGCGGAGAGAGGGCTACTTTGGAAAGCGATTTTCTGGGCGACTTCGTCGCCATTTTTTCACTTAGGCTATTCCCTCATCTCATGTGACGCGACCTCCCTTTCCCACCTTCATGGGGAATTCAGGTTGCGTACCAACGACCACTTGGACATCTTTTCGATCGCAGCATTCCAGGGCGATTTGAGAGCGAGTATCCCCTGACATCGGCAGCATCGTCCTGAATACGACTGACCTCTTTATCGGATTTTTCTGGCCTCACGCGCCCGGCCATTTCATTCCGAATGGGCCGAAACGTCGTTGTATGAGGTTTTCACCGGATATCCGTCAGTCCATCCGCCGTTGTTTACGTCTTTAAACGGCGAATCCGGAGATTTTTCCCTCCTTCCGACGTGCATCCGCCACTTAACTCATGACATAATCATGGTAAGATTAGGAAGATTGCGTTAAATATCCGGCTCGCTCCATCACAATATACATCAGCGCAGGAACTTCTCTCATGCCTCGATCCGCTTGCTTTTTTGCCACCCTGGCGATGACAGCATGTCTTTTTCCCGCTTCGATCATGGCACAGCAGGCCGCCGCGACGCCCTCCAAATTTGAAACGCTGACCACCGGGATGAAAAAAGTCGAAGGTCTGCTGACGGTCTACTCGAAAGACCAGCAGATTCTGGTGGATCTCAAGCAACAACAATTGGGCCAAGACTTTCTGATGCTGAGTGCGATTGCTCGCGGTGCCAGTCAGGAATTGGTTCTGGGAGGAATGACTTGGGGTGACGATGTCTTGTGGTCGTTTCGCAAGGTGGGCGACAAGATTCATGTGTTGCGCCGCAACGTCAAGTTCAAGGCGAAACCAGGTACTCCGGAAGCGACCGCGGTCAAATTTGCCTACAGCGATGCCGTGTTGTACGCATTGCCCATCCTGACCGAAACCCAGGGCGGCCACCTGGTCGATATGACGCGCATTTTCCTGAGCGACGACGAGTTAGTGGGCCGAATGCTCAGAGCGTCATTTGTGTCTGATCGCAGTACGATCGCCAACGTCAAAGCGTTCCCCAAGAACGTCGAGATTGATATTGCCGCCGTTTATTCGCGAGATCCGAGCAACGAATCGGATGCCGTTCCCGACGCCCGCGGGATGCAGGTGATGGTGCACTACAGCATCAGCCAATTGCCTCAAACCGGTTATCGTTCACGCAAAGCTGACGACCGGATCGGTTATTTTCTGACCGTGACGAAAGATCTGAGTGACGTCACCGACGAGCAGAATTTCGTCCGCTACATCAACCGTTGGGATCTGCAGAAGCTGGATCCTTCGGCTAAGCTGTCGCCCCCCAAAGACCCCATCGTCTTCTATCTGGAACGGACTGTACCGGTCCATCTGCGACCGATCGTTCGCGCGGGCATCGAAGATTGGAACAAAGCCTTTGCGAAACTGGGATTCGATAATGCGATCGAAGTGCGACAACAGCGCGACGACGACACCTGGGATCCGGAAGATGTGCAGCACAACACGTTTCGCTGGATTACGGCCGAAACCGAATTTGGCGCCATGGGCCCCTCACGCGTGAATCCCTTGACCGGTCAGATTCTGGACGCCGACATTATCTTCAACGCCGCCTTCCTTCAGGCGTGGCGACGGTCCTACGAAAACTTCTCCCCTTCGACAGGGAGTTCGCTGTTTGGTGACGATTTCGCCCCCGGCGGCTCCAAACCTCACGGCATTCCCGGAAGCCGTCGACATCTCGATTGCCAGCTCAGCCAGGGAATGCAGCAACAAACCAGCTTTGCCGCAGCAATTTTCGCGGGACTCGGACTGACCGAAAAACGAGGCGAATTGCCGGAAGAGTATGTCGCACAGGCGCTGAAAGAAGTTGTGATGCACGAAGTCGGTCATACGCTGGGACTGCGTCACAACTTCAAAGCGAGCGCCTGGAAAACGTTGCCCGAGATGGAAGATCCCACGAAAGCCAACGAACCCATTGTCGCCAGCGTGATGGACTACTCTCCAGTCAACATCGTGCCGGCCGGGGTGAAACAGCCGTCCTATTACACCACGACAATCGGCCCCTACGATTACTGGGCCATCGAGTACGGCTATAAGACGATTAGCGGTGATGAAAACGCTGAACTGTCAAAGATCGCCACGCGAAGCGGCGAACCGGGTCTCGATTATGGCACCGACGAAGACACGGAACCGAATGATCCTGATCCTCAATCGATCCGATTTGATTTGGGTAAAGATCCTGTGGCCTACGCCCAACGGCAGGTCGCCACGGTTAATGCGATCCTGCCCAAACTGTTGGAACGAACCGTGGAACCAGGCGAAGGTTTCCAACGAGCCCGTCAAGCATTCGGCATCTTATTGCGCGAACACTATCGCACGATCCAAATCGCCACGAAACTCATTGGCGGCGTCTACGTGTATCGCGATCACAAAGGCGACGCTCAAGCCCACACGCCGTTCAAGCTGGTGGAACCGGCACAGCAGCGCGCCGCTACCAAGCTGTTACTCGAACAGGGCCTGGTCTCGCACAAGTTCGAACCGACGCTGCTGAATTCACTCGCCGCGACTCGCTGGATGCACTGGGGTTCGCCCGAGGTTCGTCGAATTGACTATCCCATCCACGCTTTGATTGCCGACTATCAATCCGGCACCATGGGGATGCTGAACCAATGTTTCGGTGCTCAGGTGCTTTCGCGACTGCAGGACGGTGAACTGAAGACGCCCACCGGTGAAGATGCCTACACGCTGGCGGAACATCTGAAGACCGTCGTCGAAGGGGTCTTTTCGGAAATCATGGCGCCTCCCGCTGGCGAGTTCACCAACCGCAACCAATTCATCTCGAGCTTCCGCCGCAATACGCAGCGTGGCGCCTTGAGGCAGTTGAGTGACATGGTGCGCAAGACACCCACCGAAACGTTTTCTCAATTGAGAATGCCGGAAGACGCGCGGGTCTTGGCCCGGATGCACTTAACCGAATTGGCGGCTCGAGTTGAAGCGACTCTCGCCAAAGCGGACCTGAAGCTCGACGACTATTCGCGAGCACATCTGCTGGATGCCAAGCTACGCATTAAGCAGATCCTGGACGCTGAATCCGAAGATTTCGGTCGGCCACAGGCGCCTCGTGGAGGCGGGTTCTTGCTGTTTGGGGAACCGAGCCCGAAAGATCGTTTCGAACGGATTGAGATCGTTCCCGCCAACGAACCGTGATCTGCAGGTTCCGTTAGAAAATGTGACCGAACAGAATTGACCGGTCCTGCGACTTCCCTTGTCGGACGATTTTGCTGACGATGAGCGTTCGCGCTATCAAACATCCGTTTGGGAAATCTTCAGGTGGCTGGGTCGTGACAAAGTGGCTGGCAATTGTGTTCGGTTCGGCGGTTTCGCTCGCCGTACTTTGGTATTCGACGCTGCCGCTGGGTATTCCCGGCGAATGGACGTGGGAACGGTCCGCAGCCGAACCGGATGCGTTCTGGAACCTGTGCGGGGGCGCTGTCGCAGCTAGTTTGTTCATTGGCTTTATCCTGCAGGGTCGGCGGCGTTTCGAAAATGAGTCTAACGCAAAGCGGTACCCCGGCGAGTTAGCCATTTGGTTGGCAGGACTGGTCGCGTTCAGCTTCGTATGGCTGTGGATCGTCCAGGAAATATCCCCGATCAAGAATCGGCTCGGCAAATCCGCTTTCGTGCTCTACTACCCCAGTTCGTCCGGATATTTCACCCGAGCGCGTTATGACGAGCCTCGGACAAGCGCGCTGCTTGCGGGATACGAAAACCTGATGCGTGAAGGTGATGTCCTGCACACCGGCACTCATCCACCGGGTTTGTTTCTGGTCTTTCAAGCATTGATCGCCGCCTGCGATGCCTCGCCACAACTGTCGAGCGTGCTCGATGCCACGCAGTCCAGTTCGTTTCGGGAAGCATGTGATGTGATCGCGTCCAACGCACCGCGAGGAAGCATGCCGCGACAATTGCTTCCGCTGGACCGCCGCGTCCTCTGGCTGGCCACTTTGCTGGCCATGCTCTCGGCGTCATTGACCGTCGTTCCGCTGTACGGTTTGTTACGTCGCAGTACTTCAATGGCCAACGCCTGGACTGCTGCCGTGCTTTGGCCCGCGACGCCGGCTGTGGCGATTTTTATTCCGAAGTCGGATGCGGTCTTTCCACTGATTGGTGTGACGCTGTTATGGCTTTGGCTGGTGGCTTGGGACGGCCGTTCGCTGATTCGGGCCTTCGTGACGGGCCTATTGACCTGGTGCGGTTTGATGTGCAGTCTGGCTTTTCTTCCGATCGTCCTGTTGGGCGGAATACTGACGGTGGGCTGGGCTCTACTGTGTCGAATCAAACCAGGAGGCACGACTGCGAGCAACGGTTCACCACCGAATTCGTCCTCTTTGATCGACGTACGTCGCGCGATGTGTCTCGTCGTCGCCGGTCTTGGTTTTGCGATCCCGACCTGGGCACTCTGGCATTATACGCAGCTGAACATGCTGAATGTCTGGTGGCTGAATTACCGAAATCATGCGGGTTTCTATCACCAGTATGCCCGGACCTATTGGAAGTGGCTGCTGGTGAATCCGCTGGAACTGTCATTCGCCGCGGGCTGGCCAATCAGTTTACTGGCTCTCGTGACCTGCTGGCAGACATTGAGCCGCTTCCGTCACCGAGGTGACTCCATTGAACGCACGCAATTCCTGTCAGTCGTCGGCGGCGTCTTGTTCGTTTGGGGAATGCTCTGGTTAACCGGCAAAAACTCGGGCGAGGCCGCGCGGTTATGGATTCTCTTCCTACCCTGGTTGATCTGGTTGGCCAGCTTCGAAATCGATTCTCAGATGGCCGCGATCCCCACTACTGACGGTCGACAGCGGACGACCATCGCGCTGTTGGCGATTCAGTTCGCGGTCTGTCTGCTGACAGTGGCCCGCGTGAATGGCTTTCATATGGAATCGGGCTGAACGGGATCGGCGTTCGGGCAAATGCCCTGCGGGATCGGAATCACGATCAGAAGTTAATTCCCACGCACATCGGCATTTTCTGCCGATAGCGCCAACCAACATTCAATCTGTAACGTCCCAGCTGAAGAATCCGGTAGGTTCTTGCCGAGCGTACGCGCGAAGCCACAATTTCTTGTCGGCTCTCACTCGATGAACTAATTCGCACCGGGACGCACGACCTGTTCGGCCGTTAAGTCGCAATATGTGCCGGAAAGTTCGCCCGCCGAATTGTCGTTGGTCAGGTCGAACCTGCCAACACCGATTCGATGTCCATTGCACATCGAATCGAGACAGCCCCCAATCAGTCCGGCGAGACGACGAACGGGAAACGGCCCGCAAGTGAGACGAGATGAGGATGCGAATCGGAATTCTATTGCGGTCGCGTTTGTTACGCTGGAGCGCGCGAACTGCGTGCCTGGCCGGCATCTTGTCGTCATCTTTGATGGCCGCCGACATTGCCGTCTCAACGACTAACGACTCGGGAGCCGGTTCGTTTCGTCAGGGATTGTCCGTAGCCAATTCCGGTGACAGGCTGGTGTTTGATTCGTTGACCAGCCCATCGACACTCACCAATGGGGCAGCACTGAACTTTACTCAGCCGGTCACGCTGCTGGCAACATCCTCCTTGGCGCTGACCGACGCTCATGCGTTCACTCTGGCCCAACCGGTGACCGTTGACTGGGCAGGAACGTTGAACCTGAACGGCATTTTGTCAGATGGAGGCTCAACCGGCAGCCTGATCAAAACCGGGGTCGGAACGTTGGCCCTTTCGGGAACCAACACCTATTCCGGCGGAACGACCCTCGACGGTGGAGCCCTCAATATTTCGAACAGCAGCGCGCTGGGATCGGGAGCGCTCGCCGTTCACAATCTCGTCGGCAGCTTGGCTCTCGATCTGGCGAATGGCGTCCAACTGAATAATAACATCTCGCTGTTTTCGGGATTGGTGATCAACACGGGAGCAGGTGCGACCAGCAAATTGGGCGGTATCATCAGCGAATCCGGGGGATCTTACGGCCTGGACACAACTGGTACCGGAACACTCATTCTCAGCGGTGCGAACACCTTCTCGGGCGGCGTTTACGTCGGTAACGACAGCACGATCCGCGCAGAGAACAATGCGGCGCTCGGTACGGGTAAGTTGACCGTTTCGGGCGCATTGACGCTCGATCTGGCCAGCGGAGTGAATCTCGGTAATCACATTTACCTGGGAAACAACTTCACGACAAACGTGGATAGCGGCGTCGCCACGTTAAGCGGAACGATCGACGAAGCCGCACCCAGCCATTTGACTAAGACCGGAGCGGGGACTTTGGTCCTGGGCGGATTCAACAGCTACACCGGTGGAACGACTGTCAGTCAGGGAACGTTGCAAGGCGACACGAATAGCCTGTATGGGAACATCCTGAATAACGGCACCGTGGTCTTCAACCAAACCTGGAACGATCATTACGATGGCAATATCACCGGTTCCGGCGACCTGACCAAGACCGGATCGGGCACCTTGATTTTCAATGGAACCGACAGCTACGCAGGTACCACCACCATCAACATGGGCGAACTGCAAGTTCGCGGTTCGCTGACCAGCGATGTCCAGATCAGCAGCTTTCTCGCCACATTGTCAGGCTCGGGAAGCGTCGGCAGCGTGACGAACGATGGGTATGTCAGTCCGGGAAATTCTGGTATTGGCAACCTCACCGTAAACGGAGACTTCACGCAACAACCCGGTGGAAAGACCGAAATCGAAATCAATACGGCCGGCAATACTCCGGGCGTCAACAACGACCACCTGAGTGTCAGCGGCCAGGCGAATCTGGGCGGCACGCTGGATGTCCTGGCCGTGGGTGGCGGAACGTTTAACACGACCACCCATTACACAATCTTAAACGCCACCGGCGGCGTTTTTGGCCAGTACGCTCAGGTCAACGACAATTTGTCGATGTTCGGCGTTGCCGTGACCTACGACGCGAATGATGTGACCATTCAACTTCAACAGACGTCCAGCTTGCATCAGATTGCGGCGACATCAAACCAATTCGCAGTGGGTTCCGCACTGGACAGCATCGCTCTGTCATCGTCGGGCGGACTGTTCTCGATGATTAATACATTGGGTGCCGAAACCGCAGCCCAGCAACGAACATCGCTGAACCAATTGAGTGGTGAACTGTTTGGCAACACACAGACGATCGGCCTTCAAGTCGGGGATCAGTTCCAGCAGAGAATCACCAGTCGATTGATCAATAACGGAAAATTTCTCGCGGGTCAGCCGGACGACACTTCGTCGAGTAACACCGAGTCAAGTAACACTGATGTGCGAGGCCAATCACCATCGCAATCGACGAACGGCTGGGTCCAAGGATATGGAGTCGGCGGCAATCTTCGCAGCGATGGTAGCGGAGCAGGTGTCAGCTACAGCCAAGGGGGGGCCGTCTACGGCATGGATTGGGGTGCAGACGAAACGGGCGTCATCGGGATTGCAGGCGGAAATTCGTATGTCGGATATCACGACGGATTCAGTGCGGGTGGCACACTGACATCGTACCAAGTTGGCCTTTATGCGCTCAAACAGAATGACGCGGCCTACGTGTTAGGTTCGACGAATTATGGCTATGACACCTTCGGTTCCAATCGAAACGTTGATGTGGGCGGTTTCAATCAGACACTGCGCGGCAACTATGCTGGTCATCAATTGGGTGCCTACGCGGAATCGGGCTTAAAACTGCATGCCCGCTGGGTTCACCTGCAGCCACTGGTCGGTCTGCAATATCTGTATCTCGCGCAACAAGGGTTCGACGAATCCGGTGGCTCGGCAGCACTCGACGTATCGGCCAGTCAGGCGAATTCGTTGCGGGCGAATCTGGGTGGCCGAATCGTGGTTGATCAACTAGTTGGTCCCATGGGTGCCCTTTGGACACCTTATTGGCAAGGTCGCTGGGTTTCAGAGTTATTGGACAACGACCGGATCGTGAATGCGTCGTTCAGTGGTGCTCCGATTGGTGGGGCGTTCACCACGCATGGCACGCGTCTGGGACAGAACTATTTCATCCTGAGCAAGGGTCTGCAAGTTCAATTGAACAATCAATGGTCGCTTTATGCGAACCTTGACCTGATGACGGGTGGCCGGATCACCACGGAGACGGGTTCCGGCGGCGTGACCTACGCCTGGTAATTTGGAACCCGCGACCAATTCGGCCTAGCCCCTTACAGTGGTTCATTCGAGCATCGCTAAGTTCGAGCAAATTCACGTTTCTTCTCTGGCTTTGGGACGCCGGACGGCCAGCGCAAATCGCTTCTGGCGGAAGGCCGTTCATTCCCGGCGACTTGATTGTTAATCGACGACATGGCGACAATCTCAACTCTGGACGTTCGTCGGAGAGAGATTGATGCGAGACCTTTCATTAGTGATTCTGCTGGAAATCGCGATCTTGTCAGCTGACGGATCTGGATGTTGTGGAGACGACATGGTTTCTTCGCCTTCGACATCGGCCGCGCCGCAAGTTCGTTGTTTTCCGACCGACCCTGGTCGATCCTGGACGAAAGAGATGCCCCTGGCGATCGACGCGCCGCCGGACGAGGACATCAATTCACGGCCGGAATCGACCTGGCCGACAAAGTCGCGACGAAGCGGCATCTGCGGCGCCGTCAGCCCACGAGTGATTGCCTTGCCGTCCGGCGGTTTTCGATTGTATTACTCGCAGCTGCTGCCACGTCCTGGTTTTCCCGCTGGGGCGAACGACTACGAAAACTGCACGTCACGTATCCTGAGTGCCTTTTCCGCTGACGGCGAAACGTGGACTCCTGAACCAGGCGTCCGGTTGTCGCCGCAGCAAGGCGGGGCGGGCGACTTTCGTGTCGTCTCTTCGGAAGTTGTGCCCGCCAGTAACGGGTCTGCTTTGCGAATGTATTACGAGTGCTGCGCTGGCTCGCAATCCATTACGAACTCGATCCGCAGCGCACTTTCGACTGATGGCGGATTGGAGTGGACAACGGAACCAGGATCCCGAATCGAATCCGCTGGTCGCAATTACTCAGCGCCGCGAGTCATTTTTCTTGGCAATGGACGATGCCGAATGTATTACTGCGATCGTGGCCACGGAATTGTCAGCGCGGTCTCTGACGACGGTCTGAAATTCGTTCCCGAGCCGGGTGTGCGAGTGGCCCAAACAGGAAAATACGATTCGCACGCCGCGTTCGCTCCGGAACTCTTTCGTGTCGCGAATGCGAAGTATGTGATGTACTACGCCGGATACAGCCAATCGAATCGCGCCCAAATTTTAAGAGCCGTTTCTGACGACGGCCTGACATGGATTCGAGAGGCCGAACCGGTCATTTCACCCGGTCCCGGCGGTTGGGACGCCGTCAAATGTTCGGAGATGTGTGTGATCCTTTTGCCTCAACGCGAGGGATCAGTTCCTCGTTATCGCATCCTGTATGAAGCGTGCGACGGAACATCCGAACACGAGCGAGGGGTGTGGCGTATTGCAAGTGCGACCAATACGATCTCGCCTCTGCGAACAGAAATCAAATGAACTGGAAACGTATGTGCCTCGGTCGGAGGTTATTGAGCAAAACTTCGTGAGCGGGTGAGTCGACGACGCCTGATCACCCGCTTACTCTCAATTCCCTGACACAACATCCGTGTGTCGAATCTCGCATCCTGAAGGAAATCTCTGTGGCTGATTCTGGAAGCGGTCTCGTCAAATATCATTTGCTTTACCTGGTGATGGCATCTGTCAGCGGATTGATCTTTGCCGAGGAATCGGCCCAACCGACGGCAACAACAGCGAATCCTGTGCGCGACATCGCTTCGCGACGCGAGCTGTTTGTTGATCGATTCCTAATCGAACGACTGGACAATGTGTCGCTGCAACTGCACGAACCGCAGTTAACCACACCGATGACCGAACCGGCCGACAAATTGGAATACGGGACCGTGATCAAGGACGGCGATCTGTTTCGACTTTATACGCGCGACGGACGAGGAGCGAAGGCTGACGGCGAGCCATCGGAAGTGACCCGGTACTGTGAGAGCTCTGATGGTATTCATTGGACGAAGCCGAAATTGGGTCTGTTCGAGATTGATGGCAGCAAGGAAAACAATGTCATCCTTCACGAGCCCCCCTTCTGTCATAACTTTTCGCCGCTACTCGATACGCGTCCGGGCATTCCTCCGAAAGAACGGTTCAAGGCACTGGCTGGTACGGTGAAAAGCGGACTGGTCGCCTTCGTCTCGTCAGATGGAATTCATTGGCAAAAATTGCGACGCGAACCTGTGATCACCTACACCAAGGAACATGCGTTCGATTCGCAGAATGTCTCGTTCTGGTCTGAGGCCGAACAGTGTTACGTCTGTTACTTCCGGCATTTTCTCGATCGGCAGTTGCGATCCGTTTGCCGTACGACCTCGACAGATTTCGTGAACTGGTCCGAAGCCGTTCCGCTGAAACCCAATTTCCCCGGCGAGCATCTTTACACAACGCAGACTCATCCTTACTTTCGGGCTCCGCACATTGCCGTCGCCACGCCGACGCGATTTCATCCGGGACGAGGCGAAAGTACCGATATTTTGTTTATGACCATTCGCGGAGCTGGTCCTTACGATCGGACCTTCCGCGAAGCGTTCATCCGTCCGGGTCTTGATCTGGAGCGATGGGGTAATCGGTCGAACTATGCTGCATTGAATGTCGTGCAAACCGGGCAGAACGAGATGTCGATTTACACGACGCCTTTCCGCCGCTTCGTACTTCGCCTGGACGGCTTCGCATCGGTTCATGCCGGAGCGGATCCCGGCGAGATGCTGAGCCCACCGTTGCGATTCACCGGGAACGAATTACTGATCAACTATTCCACCAGCGCGGGTGGCAATGTGCGGGTCGAACTTCAAGATGCTGCTGGCAAGCCGCTGCCCGGTTTTACGCTTGCCGATTGCCCTTCCCTGGTCGGTGACGCCATCGAGCAGACAGTCCGCTGGTCGAATGGCAGCGATGTCTCTGCTCTCGCGGGCCAGACAGTGCGATTGCGGTTCGTGATGCAGGAAGCGGATTTATTTGCGATCCAGTTCCGAGCGAATTGAATTTCATTTTTCCGCCACGGCAAAATCAAGAACGAATCGTCGTGGCGATGAAAAGCCCTCGATTAACGGTCAGAGATCGAGTCGTGGATTTGGTATGTCGCCTCAGGATTTCGCGGAGGCAGAATTCCCGCTCGTTCATAAATCGGGCGGACAAGCGCACGCAGACGGGGAAGGTTCAGGCCGAAAAGCAATCCCGCCACGATACAGAATCCTCCGGAAATACGAACCGTGGCCGGCGCACCTAATCTCGCGGCCAGAATTCCCCCGACGAGACTGCCGATCGGTGCCACGCCGAGAAAGGCCATCGAGTACAGGCTCATGACACGTCCCCGCTTGTCTTCTTCAACAATCGTTTGAATCAATGTGTTGACGGCCGCCATATTCAACATCATGCACCCGCCGGTCACAACCAAAACCGGTAACGAGATCCACAATCGCGTTGAATACGAGAACGTGATCTGCCCGACACCGAAGAAGATCGCGGCGAAAACGATCGCTCGCCCCAAGCCCAGCACCGATTTTCTGGAAGCCAGATAGAGTGCGGCGGTCAGCGCTCCGACTCCCATCGCTCCCATCAGAAAACCTTGCGTGTGAGCGTCACCTTTCAGTACATCCTTGGCAAAGACCGGCATCAAGACGCTGGTGGTCATCGACATGAAACTGATGGCCGCCAACAATAACAACAACGCTCGTAAAGGAGGAAATCCGAAAGCGTAGACCAGCCCCTCTCTCAATCGTTCCAGAATTCGGCCTTCGGATTTTTTCACGCGCACGGGAAGATTGCGCATACTCAACAATGCCCACAGTACGGCAAAATAACTGAATGCATTCAGCAGAAAGCACACCGATTCTCCCCACGCGGCGATGACCAATCCGGCGAGTGACGGCCCGATCAATCGAGCTCCATTCACAATCGAAGAATTGAGTGCGATCGCATTACTCAGATGTTCCCGATCTGGCACCATCTCCACCAGAAACGATTGCCGTAGCGGCATATCGAATGCGTTGACGACCCCGAGAAAGAATCCCAAACCCATCAGCGGCCAGACGACGTCACCCGAAAACTGGACCACGATCAACACCAGAAACGCTTGGATCATCGCCAGACATTGCGTGACCAGCAGAGCGCGATGTCGATTCCAACGATCGGCGGCCACTCCCGCCAGCGGCGACAGAATCAGGCTCGGAATTTGGTTCGAGAAACCAATCAGTCCAAGCAGAAACGGCGAAGCAGTCAAGCGGTACAAGAACCAGGACATCGCCACCTGTTGCATCCAGGTTCCAATCAACGAAATTCCCTGGCCCAGCAGAAACAGGCGATAGTTGCGGTGGACCAGTGCACGGCCTAACGATTCGACGGTCATAAATGACTCAACGCGCAGGACTCGTCATCCCGCGTCAGGAAGTGTGGAGGATTTGATGATCGTGACACGGATGGCGTGAAAATCGTCCGACGGAAGAAGTCGCCAGCAGGACCGCGATGAAGTCCACAGAAAGTCGCTGATTCGCCGAGCGGGATGATCAAGGCGTCGGTCCATTTGCTTCAGACAAGCTGCCTAATTGGGACAACTCGTCAACTTTGGTCCAATCGATCATGGAATCGATCAGCGGCCAGATATGAACGAACCTGACAAACTGTGCTAAATCTCGAATGAGAATTCCCAGCGAAATCCCCACGACGATCCCCGCAGTTCGTGGATCAACGGCATCGAAAAGATACGCAGTGCCCCAAAGGAGTGACTGAGCGAGCAAATATGGCGACCGAAAGAACAGGCGACCCACCATGCCCAAGAACGTGGGGGGATCATTGTGATTCCGCCGATATATATCGAGGAATTTGCGTTCACGGTTCGTGAGCATTCCCAAAGCCTCCCCGTGGTGCGATATCGGATATTGACTGGCAGAAACACGGACCCCATGGTTGTCAAACTTACAGACAGGGATGCCACTGTCTGACCGCTGTGGGTCAAGCAATGCTCTTGTCTTCGGCACTCAACGAGAACAATACTGCTTCTCCGAAGACTGCGAAGCAGCGCCACAATCCCAACATAAGGCGATGACAAAACACGAGCCCGAAATTGGCCTACGACGCGGGAACTTCGACGATCGCCTTGATCACACCTGTTTCCGGTTTCGTAAAGCTGGGAAACTGGCCGATCAAATCATCGAAACCGGTTCGATGAGTGATCCACGGCCGGGTATCAATCTGTCCGGTTTCGATCAGATTGATGATGCGTCCAAAATCTTCCGGCATCGCATTTCTGCTGGCGAACAACGTCAACTCGCGCCGGTGCATCAAAGGATGTGGAAATGATACGTTCTCGGTCGTGATGCCGACAAACACCAGTTTGCCAGTGTGGCCGACATAGTTCAGGGCATGCGACATCGACTTGGAACTGCCGGTGGCGTCGACCACGATCGTCGGCAGGTGACCATCCGTCAGATCGCGCAAGGCCTGCTCTTCATTGCCGTCGCCCGCCAGTACGGTGTGCTTCACACCCATCTTGCTGCGGCAGAATTCCAGACGGCTGGCGACCATGTCCATCACAATCAGATTGGCTCCCGTCAGCTTCACAAATTCGATGACACTCAGCCCAATCGGGCCCGCGCCAATCACGAGCACGTTTTCACCCGATTGAGGTGCGCAACGAACAACCGCGTGGCAACCGATGGCCAGTGTCTCGACAAGCGCCAACTGTTCCATCGACAATTTGGTCGCTTTGTGCAGCTTGCGGGCCGGCAGCTTGAACAGCGGCCGCATGCCTCCGTCGGTGTGAACACCCAACACCTGCAGGTCTTCGCAACAATTTCCGCGTCCTCGCTGACTGGCGAAACTGTTGGGATTGTTCATATAGGGTTCGACCGAACAAGAATCGCCGGGCTTTACGTTGGTCACGCCGGGCCCGACGGCAACGACTTCGACTCCCAGCTCATGACCAGGAATTCGCGGATACGAAAAGAAGGGCATCTTGCCGAGATACCCGCTGAGGTCGGTGCCGCAAATACCAATGCGATGCACGCGAACGATCGCCTCGCCAGCCAGTGGTTCGTCGGGCTCGGGAATATCGATCAGGCGAAACTGCAGAGGTTTTTCGAGTTGAATAGCGCGCATGTTAGTATCGTTACAGGTGAGAGATCAGCGGAAAAAGAGGAATGTCACTCCGATGAAGATCGGAATCAAGATGCAACCGGAATAAGCCATATACCCGAAGAAGCCGGGCATCTTGACGTTGTTCTCTTCGGCAATCGCCTTCACCATGAAATTGGGCCCGTTGCCGATATAGGTGTTGGCTCCCATGAAAACAGCGCCACAGGAAATCGCCGCCAGAATTCGAGCGGTCGCCGCCGCTTCCGGCAGGTTCAGGAAATGATGCAGGTAACGACCTTCCTCGGCATTCACCCCGTGCATGCCACAAGCCGTCACGGCGAACGTCAGGTACGTGGGTGCATTATCGAGGAAGCTGGAAAGAATCCCGGCGGCCCAGAAGAACTCGGCCGGTTCGTCGACTCCCAGTCGTTTGCCGTTGACGTTCAAGATGGCCAACGCGGGAATCATCGTGATGAAGATACCGGCAAACAGGACTGCGACTTCAATGATCGGACCAAATCCGAAGCGGTTCTTTTCGCGGGTTGCCCTGGAGGTAAACAGGAAGCACAGGAGGGCCGTCAGGGCCATCAACGATTCTTGAACTCCGAACGGCCAGGTTTCGTCATGGCCGGGCAGAAACTTCTGGAAGAAGTCGTTTCCGTAGCCCTGACCACAGCTATAAATGATCGCCACAATCGCGGCGAGACCGACGAAGTTATGGCGTCCTTCAATCCCGAACGGTTCCGTCGAGAGGGGTTCTTCCAGCACGGCTTCTTCTTCCGGCGTCGATGCTTCGCGATGAACGGCAATCCAATCCCAAATGAAGAACACTGCGAGAAGAATGCCGTTCACAAACGCCCATTGCGGGTACAGTTGAAACGTCCATTCGAATGGCACCCCTTTGAGAAAACCCAGAAACAACGGGGGATCGCCGAGCGGTGTCAGCAGCCCACCGCAGTTCGACACAACAAAGATAAAGAAAACGACAATGTGGGCCACCTTGGCCCGATGCCCATTTGCTCGCAGCAACGGACGAATCAGCAGCATGGACGCACCCGTCGTTCCGATGAAACTGGCGATGCAGGCTCCCAATCCCAAAAACAGCGTATTCACCATGGGTGAACCACGCAGAGCACCTCGAACAAAAATTCCACCGCTGATCACAAACAGCGACCCCAACAGCAGAAGAAACGAAACATATTCCTTGCCTGCGTGCTCCATCGCTTCCAGCCCGTGGTGACCGAACAGGGACAGATAGGCGAGTACCGGGATGCCCAGCACTGCCACAATAATTCCTTTGTTCCGGTTATGTTCCCACCAATGCGGATTCAGCAGGGGGAACAAGGCGATGCACAGGAGGAGCAGCGTGAAGGGAGCCACCGACACGACGTTCAAATGGTCGCCCAGCTTCTCCACCACCGGGGTACCCGGGGGGGCATCAGCAGCCAGGACACCAGGAGCGGCCATCCAACAGAAGACGCAGAGAATAGTGGCAATTTTCAGCAGCAAGCGATTCACAGGAGCTCTCGATTAATGTGTCACGACACGGCGAGCGCCTCACATTCAAGCGGAAGCCCGGCACAAAGTCGAGCGAAGGACGTCGGCCCCGAAAACGGGGTCAGAGTCCTTTCGGCAAAATGAACCCATATTGCAACCAGTCCTTCGGCAGCGGAGCCTCCAACTGGACCGTGTCGTAACGAATCGGATGCTTCAGTCGTAGCCGCCACGCATGCAGGGCGATCGGCGACAAGCGAAGATCGTGGCCGGCAGAGCTTTCGGTCGAGATCGTGGCGCCATACTGTCGATCGCCGACAATCGGCCAGCCTCGCGAAGCGAATTGAACCCGGATCTGATGCATGCGTCCGGTGTGAAGGGTAATTTGAATCAGAGCTCGTTGATCCTTCACTGCCAGAACTTCATAGTCCAGGATCGCCTGCCGGGCGTTGGTCGTCTGCGGAGGGACAACGGTGACATGCGCGTTTTCGGCATCTTTCAGCAGCCAGTCAACGAGTGTTCCTTCCGAGGGATCCGGAACACCTTCGGTCACGGCGAGATAGATCTTGCTGACCGAACGTTGGCGAAATTGTTCGGCCAATCGCGCAGCGGCTTTTGAATTCTTGGCAAAAATGACGATGCCCGAAACGGGCCGATCCAGACGATGGGGGACGCCCAGATAGACGTTCCCCGGCTTGCCCATTTCCGCCTTCAGATAGGCTTTGACCTGACTTTCGAGCGACGGCTGAGCTTGGGGCACGCCTTGTGTCAAAAGACCGGCGGGCTTGTTCAACGCAATCAAGGGCCCGTCATCCAGCAGAATGTCCAACAAGGGAACTGACGGTGGATCGGGCAACGGTTGTTCAGGAGTTGTCGGTTCAGAAGTCATCGTCCGAGTTTAATCGATTTGATCGAGGGACTTCATGCAAAGACGAAAACATTTTGAGAGACGCCAAACGCGGTCCGACATGGAGCGAATTGAGGTAGCAAATCAAAGGAATCCGATCTCGCCAGGTGTTCGGTTCAATCGATTGTCCAGATGTCGACGAACAGGAAGTCGTCTGCCGGGGTGAATCGCAGTTTCGGTTGCATTTCCTAGGGGATTTCCGCAGAGTCTTGCTTTTGAGCTTCGGTCATAATGGATCTGAAGTGACCGTGACGCCCCTTGAGAGAAGGAAGCCGTTCGTGAACCTGAAGGATTACATTCGGAATGTGCCGGATTTCCCCAAGCCCGGAATCATGTTTCGCGACATCACTCCGCTGCTCTCGGCACCCGAGGCCTTTCGATTCGCCATTCGCCAATTTGCCGACCATTATCGGTCGTCGAAGCCCACGGCCATTCTGGCGGCGGAATCGCGTGGATTCATCTTTGCCGCGCCGCTCGCCATCGAACTGGGTGCCGCGTTCGTCCCAGTACGTAAACCGGGCAAGCTGCCCTTTGAAACTCACAAGTTTCGATACGATCTGGAATACGGCAGCGATGCGCTCGAGATGCACGTCGATGCCGTCCAACCGGGTAGCCGAGTGCTGCTGGTCGATGACTTGCTGGCCACGGGTGGCACGATTGAAGCGTGTATCAAATTGGCGGAAGAGAGCAAAGCCGAAGTGATTGGTTGTGCCTTCTTGATCGAACTAACGTTCCTCAAAGGGCGTGATCGATTCAAAGGTCGCGATCTTTTCAGTCTGCTACAATACGACAGCGAGGCATGATCGCGCGGCCCGCGCAACTCGTCTTGTGATCACTATTCCTGCTTGTCTACGATGACCGGCGAGAAACCAGGGCGAGTTTTCCGTCGGAGGAATCATGCGACCGTTGATTGCGGGATTCGAGACGATCATCGTCGTTGGATTGCTGTTCACTGGCAGCACCGCTTGGGGACAGGGACCAGTCACGACGCCGAAAGGCGAAGACTTTTCCCCCTTGAAATCAGTTCCGGCGAAAAAAACAACTCCCAAAACGACAATCATTGAATTTGAACTGCTGCAGTCGTCTGACGGAGGCGGCATGCACGCACAAACCTGGTCGAAGGTGCTGGGGCCGCTGGATGTGTCGCTACGAATCCATCGTCCGCTCTTGGACGATAAGCCGGAATTGAAAGAACGTGAAGCGGGCAATTTACGCTACGTAACGGCGGTCGGACTGCTGGATCGTTCGGGCCAAATCTCGTTCCCCGATCGATCGTTTACGCTGAGCGATTCTGTCAAACTGAAAGAATGGGTCACCGAACTGCGAACCTACGGTGTGCGGGGGACACCGACCGGACGGCCACTTTGGGGTCTGACCAGAGAACAGTTCACGCTGATCTATGATGGCCTGATCAAGCCGGTTGAATTTGACACGGAAGAGATGCCGCTGCGCCAGATGGTGGCTAACCTGTCTTTACCGCCCCAATACCCACTCCGCTGGAGCGCCGATGCCACAGCGGAACTGGCTCGACTCGGCGATCGAACAAAAGTCCGACAGCAGTTGAAGGGATTTTCCACGGCAACCGCATTGGCTGTCGTGTTGAATGATCTCCGCCTGGGCTTCCGCCCCAATCGCACGCCCAGTGGTGAGATTGAATTGCTGGTGGAGCCTCGCAATTCGAAACAAGAGCCTTGGCCGATCGGCTGGCCGCTGCAGCGTCAGAACGTGAAAGCCGCACCGAAATTCTTCGTGATGGTGCCGATTGTGCTGTCGGATGTCGAGCTCTCAGACGTGATCAATGGCATCTCGAAGGCCTCGGAAACCCCAATCCTGATCGACTATGCCGAGTTAGATGCCAAGAAAATCGATCTGGAAAAGATCAAGGTCTCGTTTCCTCGTAAGACCACGAATTGGAGTATCGCTCTCAGTCGGATGATCGTCCCGCAACGACTGACACAAGAACTTTGGCAAGACGAAGCGGGCCGCGCCTTTGTCTTGATCACGACCACCCGGGCGGGGCGCCCATCAGAATCTGACAGATCAGGTCCGTAAATTTGACAATACAAGCGATATCGGAAGGTTCCCAGCGGCCGAATCGACTGGGATATGCCAACCTGGGTCTTGGTATCGGCCTGCGGACCGTCCATTTCGATCATATCCTGAAGAACGAGCCTGCCGTCGACTGGTTCGAGATCATCTCGGAAAACTTCATGGACTCGTGGGGGCGTCCACGCTATGTCCTGGAACAGATTGCCGAGCGGTATCCCGTCGTCATGCACGGCGTGTCGCTGTCAATCGGCAGCACCGCACCGCTCGATTTCGAATATCTGCGGAAGTTGAAACAACTGGCCGCCGATATTGGGGCACGGTGGATTTCTGACCATGTTTGCTGGACGGGTGTCGCGGGCGTCAATACGCACGACTTACTGCCGTTGCCGTACAATGAAGAATCGTTGCGGCATGTTGTCGATCGTGTTCGCATCGTTCAGGATCTGCTGGAACGGCCGCTCGTGCTGGAAAACCCCAGCAGCTATGTCACGTTTAAAGATTCGACGATGAGTGAAGCCGAATTCATGTCTCGTCTGGCCGAAGACGCCGACTGCGGCCTGTTACTCGACGTCAACAACGTTTTTGTGTCGGCACGAAATCACGACTTCGATGCGGTCGAATATCTGCGAATGATGCCTCATGAACGGATCGTTCAAATGCATCTGGCAGGGCATACCAACTGCGGCACACATTTGATTGATACGCATGACGGACCGGTCATCAACCCCGTATGGGAATTGTTTCGCCTGGCCCACGGATTCACCAGCGGCGTCTCGACGCTGCTTGAATGGGACGCTCGTATTCCCGAATTCCCCGTTGTTCATCGCGAAATTCTCAAAGCCAAAAAGGTTCTGGCCGCCCAGTTCTCGACAGAAAACGAATCGACTGTTGATGAGTCTCGCGCGACCGACGACCATGAAACCGTGCCACATCCCGCCGTCTTTGTGACGGCGCAGATCGAGTAGAGACCACAATGAACGTCGCGATGAGTCTTGACGCGTCACCGTTTCGCGAGTCGCGCTAAGACTGGCTATCATGCGGCAACGATCGAATATCCGATTTTGTGTCGCGAAATTTCCTTCGAAGTGAATTTAGTCGTCATCTTGCAGCGAGATGACCAGCTCGATAATGCAAAATTGTGGTCCGATCATGGCTTCGTCTCATCCGCTCAATCATGTCCAACGGTGGATGCAGGCGGTCATTACGCATCCAGACGGCATTGGTCCGGGGATCGCGTCGGCCGATGCCACCAGATTTCTGGACGTATCCGTCGGCCAGATCGAACAAGTGATCCTGCCCTCGAATGAAATGAGCAGTGTTGATCGACTGCAAATCTACGCTCGAGCCTATTTCGGTCGCTTGATCGAATGTCTGAGAGCCCAGTTTCCGGCCGTTCGCGCAGCCGTCGGGAACGAGGCATTCGATGGCCTCGCTTACGGGTTTCTGGTCCAAAACCCGTCCACGAATTATTCGCTCGATCTTCTGGGGCATTCGTTCGATGCGTTTCTTGTCGCAACTCGGCCGCCGCGATTAGATCCGTCTCAGGAGGACCAACCTGATTTTGCAGATTTTCTGATCGAGCTCGCGCAACTCGAACGGATCTATAGTGACGTCTTCAACGGTCGAGGGCCCGAAATGTCCCGTTCGCTGGAGCCTGCGGATTTCGATGGATTGTCGGCCGACAATTTCGCCGGTTGTCGGTTGGTTCCTCACGCCTGCGTGCGATTATTGGAATTCCGCTTTCCCGTCCATGAATATGCCAGCGCGATTCGACAAGGAATCGAGGCCACACCGCCGGTCGCCCGACCTGTGCATCTGGTCGTCACCCGCCGAAACTATGTCGTTCGACGCTTTGAGGTAACCCGAGAGCAGTTCGAACTGCTCTCGTCACTTTGCCGTCAAGACACTGTCGGACAGTCTCTGGAGACGCTTGTGGCTGGATCGAACAGGGATCTCGCTTCCCTCGCTACGGATCTGCAAAGTTGGTTCCGTGAATGGGCGGCCATTCCTTTATTTGCCGAGTTTGTTGCAGTCCAATAATCGCCTTCATGCCGGACAATAGTCCGCTGCACGTCAAACATTCGTCCGTCCGATCAAGACCTGCGATCGATGCAGACAAGGAATGCCTGCGATCTGTTCAGGACCGGTCGTCACCGTACGTGACAGATCAAAATTCGCCGGTAGGGTGACTTCGTCCCGCGGGCCGTGCTGCCAATAGGCTTCGTCACCCGGCTCGAGCAATCGCCGCCAGCCCAGGCTCACACGACCCATCGTCCAGCGCGCATTGATGTCTTGCAAAGGTCGAAGTCGCGGCGATCCCTGTGCGTCCCGGTAGATCATGGCATCAATACCCAATGGACCAAAGTAACCGATTGACTGCAGGTACCTCGCCGCACGCAGGCCTGCCTCGGTCGCTTGCTGCCAGAGCGCCCGGTGGCCATCGAATCGTGAATCGTGATAGGCAAACCAACTGCCGGCATATTGACCACGATTATCGACCAGCATGGGCGTCAGGCCCACCAATTGAGGTTCACCGGTAGCAGGTACCTCGATTTGAACACCCAATTCTTCCATTCGCTCGACCCACGGTTCAAAAAAGACAACGCCATGAGCATCCAGGCGTCGCTTGATCCAATTCTCGTCGGCGACTTTCAGTGAGCCGTGCCCGAGAATCCGTTCGCGAGCCGACATGCCGAATTCGGCCTTCACCACCCAGCGGCAACCGGAGCCTGGCAACGACGAAATGGCGTTCTTTAACTCAACGAGCGATTCGATCCGTCGGGCGTGTGGCAATCCCACGCCCCAGTTGCGTTCGAGTTCTTCTGACGTCGCCCGTGAATTGCCGATCTTTACCGCGGATTCTGTCGGTGAGATCGCATTTCCACGGAACCGCTCGGCAAATTCCCGGACTTCGGCCGACCAACCCCAAGGGACGAATTCGACGTCGTACGGAACTTCAGACAGCGAAGTCACCGGATTGACCTGGGGCAACCCCGCACTTCGCAGCTTGTGAAAGAATTCGGGATCGATCGGCGACGGTGTCCAGATCCAATCTCCGTCTTCAGCGATCGCCAGCCAGGCCGGAGCCAATTCGGCATTCAATTGTTTCAGCTTCGCCGACAGTTGATGCGTGGGGTCCGCCAATCGATGTTCGAACTCGAAGTTGCCGAAAAACAGACGGGGCTTCACGCGCGTGTTTCCTGACAGGTCAAACAAGCCGCTCGATCGGGCGTCGTTCCGCTGACCATAGGCGGACAATCAATTTCAGATCGCTTGAACAGGATCTCGTTCTCGTTCGCTCGCCGTGACAGTGACCGGTGAAAACTGGCTATTCAGCCGCTGGGCGAGGACTTCCATGGCAAATCGTTCGGTGGCGTAGTGACCTGGCAAAATCATTCCCAGAGCAAAATCCTCGGCCTCAAGACAGGCATGAAACCGCGCTTCACCCGTGATCAACGCCTGACAGCCGATATGATGAGCGTCACGCAGAAACTCCGCGGCAGCACCGCAGGCAACCCCCAGTCGACGCACGATTTGGGTGGGATCGCCGACAAACTGGAGATGAGGCTGACGCAATCGTTCGCCAACCAGACGCGTCAATGCGTCCAGCCTCATTGGCTGAGCCAGATATCCCGTTCGTCCCGCGCCGATACCACTCGTCAACGTTTTGACCGAAAAGATGTCCACAGCCGGCTCTTCGTAAGGGTGGGCCGATCGCAAGGCATTCAACGCTCGCTCCAACCGTTTGGCGGTACAGACCACTTCCAAACGTACCTCGTCGACTTGTTCGAGTTGTCCCGGCTGTCCGATGGCCGGGTTGGTCCCTTCCGTTCCGAAGAATGTTCCCGTCCCGTGCAGGTTGAAACTGCACTTTTGATAATTTCCGATGACACCCGCTCCCGCGTCCCACAAGGCCGTACGGACTTGGTCGAGTTGAGCCTCGGGAACGAACGTGACCAGTTTGACATGGTCGGCCGTCGCTTTGGTCCGCAACGGTGCGATTTCACGTAATTCCAGCAATTCGGCCAGTTGCTGATTGATGCCCACTGCGGAATTGTCCCACGCTGTATGGGGACTGTAGACGGCGATCCCGTGACGCAGCAGGTTGAGCAACATTCGCCCTTCCGCATTCTCGACCGTGATCTTCTTCACCGGTTTGAACAAGACAGGATGATGAGTCACAATCATCCCGGCGCCGATCGCGACGGCCTCAGCTGCAACGTCGTTAGTCAGGGTCAAACAGGTGATGGCTCGCTTGATCTCGGTGGTATCGTCGCCGAGTAGCAGCCCCACATTGTCCCAGTCTTCCGCCAAATGGAGCGGTGCAATCAGCTTGAGATAGTCACAGACATCGCGAACGGTAGTCATCGAATTTGTCCTCGTCGTTTTTCCCGCAGGCTGCCACAGAGTCTCATTCCCGCTTATAATCCTAAGTCGTGGAAAGAATCAGAAGCCAGTCTGGTCAAATTCCGTCTCAAAATGAAAGCTGTCGTTGTATCGACGGCGAACATTGGTGCGGATTTTGGCTTTGATCGGAATGGCAATTCCCAGGTCGTTACTTTTTTGGAAAATCGGTTATGCCTAGTTGTGTGCTCGCTTACTCGGGCGGTTTGGATACGTCGGTAATTCTCGGCTGGTTGCAGGACGAGGGATATGACGTTCACTGCGTTTACGTCGATCTAGGGCAACCGGGCGAAGATCGTGAAGCGGTTTTGAAAAAAGCCCATGCCTGCGGAGCCAAATCGGCGCGGATCGTCGATGCCCAAGAAGAGCTGTGTCGCGATTTCGCATTCCCCGTCATGCAATGGCAGGCTCGGTATGAAGGCGTTTACCTGTTAGGGACGTCGATTGCCCGACCATTGATTTCGAAGATCTGTTTGCAGGTCGCTCGCGAAGTCGGAGCCGATGCGTACGCCCACGGGGCCACAGGCAAAGGAAACGACCAATGTCGCTTTCAGCTGGCAGCTGAAGCATTGGAACCAGGGGTGAAAATCATTGCGCCCTGGCGAATTGAAAAATATCGAAACAAATTTCCCGGCCGTACGGAAATGATCGCTTTCTGCCAGCAGAAGGGGATTCCCGTGAAGGCTTCCGTTGCGAAGCCCTATAGCTCGGACGAAAACTGTTTGCACATCAGCTACGAAGCAGGCGTGCTCGAAGACCCGAAAGTGACGGGCGTGGACGTTCCGGATTATGGCATGACCGTTTCGCCGAAAGAGGCCCCTGACAAAACCGAAGAGGTGACCATCGGCTTCGAGCAAGGCGTGCCAGTCACGCTGAATGGCAAGAAAGTCAGCGCGCTGACCATGGTGTTGGAACTGAATAAGATCGGCGGCCGAAACGGCGTTGGTCGATTGGACATGATCGAAAATCGGTTCGTCGGAATGAAAAGCCGCGGGGTCTATGAAGCGCCAGGCATGACGCTGCTTTACGAAGCCCATCGCTACGTGGAACAACTGACGCTGGATCGTGATCTGCTGCACCTGCGGGACCGCCTGTCACCCGAAATCGCCGAGATGGTCTATTACGGATTCTGGTACACGGCGAAGATGGATTCCCTGATGGCGTTTAATAAACAAACGCAATCGGTGGTAACGGGCGAGGTGAAATTGGGCCTTTACAAAGGGAACATCACCATCTGCAGTCGCACCAGCCCGAACAGTCTTTACGATGACAAGATCGCCAGCATGGAGGCCGGTGGCTCATACAACCAAACCGATGCAGAAGGTTTCCTGCGTCTGATGGGATTGCCGGGTCGCGTCCAAGGTCGCGTCCGACCGAGGGCCTACTAAACCGAATCCAATTTTCGCTCGAGGTCACTTCGTACGCGATGTCAGTGCCACATCATGGAAGGACATTCCGCAATTGTCTCGATTCTATTGGGAATCACCCTGATGTCGGGCATCTCGGCTGCTCAGGCCGAGATGCCCTTAGGTGGAACTCCGATCAGTAGTGTGACACCTTCCGCAGCAGATTTGATTGCACAATAACGTTGCGTAAACCGTTGGATTTTCACGCCAGGGAAGGGTTGTGGCGATGCGTTGGGTTCTGAGAAACAGTATCAGAATATTGCCCTCGGCCATTCCCATCGTGTTCCTGATGATCGCGTTGTCCGTGTTCTATTCGCAGAACCACGCGACCCTCTCACTCGAAGGTGAAATGAGCCTGACATCCGACGTCGAGATGGCAGACAACTATCCAACGCGTGTCACAGAAGATGACGAGCAAGAGAAAACCGACAAGCCCCGCACGCAACCGATTTCTGCGACACTGATCGCGAAAAACTACGTTTTCACTCGACGATCCGGATTGAGCTTCTTCGGTCGAGGCCATAGTGCCTTGTTTGTCGCTCAAATCCCTGAGTTCCTCGATAGATCGTCATTCCCGCAGCGGCTGAATCAGCAACTCCGCCAGGAATACGAACAGGCGGCCGTCGAATTCACCGCGATGGATTGGTCGCTCGTGCTGGATGGATTGCGGGATCCGCAACCCTATTTACAGCATTGGGAAGGTTCAATTGGGATCGACGTCGTTCACTTGTCCACTCAGTCGGCGAGCGTGCTGGAGTTTCATTGGGAATACACCGGAGGTGCCCATGGCAACACGGTTATTACAGGACGGTGCTTTGTCGACACAGACGGAAAGATCACGCAATTGGAACTTGCCGATTTGTTTGATCCGTCGAGCGATTGGGCGCGACGACTGATAGCGTATTGTCTGAAAGATCTGCACAGCCAAGGGGCATCACACGTTTCTGACGTTGTCGTGGAAGATCCTGAATCGACAACCTATACGGTCGACAATTTGACATCGTTTACCCTCTCTCCCGCAGGGATCACTTTTTTCTTCTCGCCGTATCAAGTCGGATGCTATGCCGAGGGCATTTACACCGTGCGAGTTCCTTACGACGCAATTCGCGATTGTCTACCCGATTACAGCCCCGCTCGATTGTTTATGTCCATCGGCAATCGTTGAGATCCCTCGCTATTACTTGATCGATTTCAGAAACGCGTCGATCTCTTCGTTGCTCAGGACTCCTTCTTCGCATTGCAGAATCAAAACGGCATCGTCGGCCTTACCTCGAAAATGACCGACAACCTGGCAGTATTTGGTGATCGAAGCACGGTCTTCTCCATGGCCGATCTCAAACGTCGCAGGAAGACCTCGGACGGTCAGAATTCGCGTTTCAGTTTCGCGAAGGTTGATCTTTCTCAACTCAGGCGTTTCCCGGTCAATCATCACCCGCGCGAGGGCCAACGAATCAGGGGACAGCCAGACATTCGAACGCAACTGCCCAATCACCAAGAAGCCGCGGCCTTTTTGATTCTGGAAATTGGCAATCTCGATCCGCCAGAATCGAACATCATTCGTGGAACCATATTTTCCCGAAAAACCGGGGGGAAGCGTCCAGTCTGTGATGTTCGCCGCAATCTGGGCGGCCCCTTCTGGACCGGGGCTGATTTCAGACCGTGTGAGGAACGACGTCAGGAAGCTACAACCGGCACACGCAAAAAGCACGGAGCTGGCAACAATCGCGATGACTCGTGAGAGTCGTAACAGTCGCCGTCTTTGATCGAGACCAGGTGATGGAGGTTTCGGTTCGGCAGAATCTGACATCAAGTTCTTTCGGATCGCCCGACTGATCGTGGTTGCGAGCGACAAGGGAATTACGAGATTGCTGGCGAATTCGCAACTTCTGCGAACCGGAATCACCGGCTAAATAACGCCGCAACAGTGACAACTTAGCAGCTTGCCGTAGCGGAATCACGTGATCGAGTTATTGCTCAGAAATTGATGTCCTTCCATTAACAAAGTGGCTTCGGGCGTTCCGATGATCGTCGCGGAATGGCGATCGCCGGCAGAACGATTGGATCGCCAAATCCGATCCTCTCGTCCTTGTCGGTCACCGTCGTCATGGGGACCAGTCAATTTTGCCGATTTGTAATGGCGCTATCTTTTCCGTCTAGGCAATTCAGGTGAGCCAAGCACTAGCTCAGACTTCAGATGATTTCTCGTTACGGCCCACACCGATGATTGACGAAAGGCGGACAGAATCACGGTCAAAATGCGCTCGTGTCGCGATTGGCGATCCGATCATCGACGTGTCTGATGTCGCACAGGTCGATCGGCGAGAGGTTCGAAACCAGGTCGCCTTGCTGGCGAGCTTCGTATTCACGACGCATTGATGGTGATGTTCCAGTCTGGATGAGACATAAAACCGACCCTCGATGACGTCGTCGGGATGGCCGCGAGAAGAATTGAAGCGATGGCCGTACAGTTTGCTGGATCAAGTTCGACAGGCGACCGTCGACGACGAAGGCTCGTCGCCAATGGGGACGGTGCCGGCATTGACACGACCCACTTGGATCGAGACGGGGCGGAAATTGAGTCTCAGTTGGTGGCTTCCGAAGCGGCGGGCCCCTGGGTTCCCGTGACCGAGTTGCGGATCTGGATTTACGCGACGCTAATTGGCATGTTTCTGGCGGGGTTGACGTTTGCTCTGGCCCGACCGAATTTCTTCCACGTGCAGCTGATTCCTCTGACCGATCACCTGTTCGTGGGTTCAACTCCGGTCGCGGCCGTTTTTACCGAAGTCGCATTTCTCACGCTGTCGGCTCAGCTGGGACTGCTCATTGGATGGTATCGAGCCCGCTGCAAACTCGATTTTGGCGGCCGCTACCGAGTCTGGCCTTGGGCCGTGGCACTTTTCGGGATAGCAGCTTTTTGTTTCGGCACCGGTACCCACCGGGCTCTCGGTCAACTGGTGGGGAAATACGACTGGTTCCCTTGGCGTGGCGTCACTGTCGCCTGGCTACTGCCCTGCTGCCTGGCGGCGTTGCCGATTTCGCTGTTTCTGGATCGGGATATGCGCAATAGCCGCTCAAGTCTGTGGACATTGCGGCTGTCAGGAATCCTGTGGTTAGCTGAAGCGTGGTTCGAACTGTATCAACCCGAATTGCAGTCGCAACCTTGGTTCAATTTCACGTACCTTGTGCTACCGATTTTCGCGAGCGCGACGCTGTTTGTCGGTTTGTGGCTACATGCCCGAGTTGTCGCCTATGTCTGTCCTGATCCTCCGGAACTGGATGAACGCAGCGCCTGGTCACATCTTTTGGCCGCGTGCGCCTGGATTGGCGGTTCACTGATGTTTTGGCGTCGCCGAGAGGCCAGCGCCGAGGACGATACGAAGCCCAAACGGCGTCGCAAGAAGGCCGAAGCTGAGGAAGTTGGTACCAAACGCAAACGAAAAACGCCCGCGAAACGCGCAACGGCTCGGACGCGTACTCGCACCAAATCGACCGAAGACGAAGTCGCGACCGAATCCAGCGATGAAACAGTTGGTGAGGAATCAGATTCAAGCAGTGATTTCGAGACGTCTTCATCCGAATCGAATTCGGCAGCAAATGAACAGGAGGATCAATGGGAAGAAGAGCCTGTTGAACAGCCGCCTGTGCGAGCAGTTTCGAAAGGCAACGGCCGCTTCACAGAAGTCCACAATTCTCATAATTCATCAACACCAGCTCCTCATTCGCGCCGTCAGACACCCTCTTGGGAAGAGGAATCTAACGAAGAGGACGAATCCGCACGTCAATCTGCAGAGGTGAGTGACGACAACGACGACGACGGTCAATCTCAGGGCGACTCGGCGGCCATGATCGAGCAAATGAAAGGAATGAGTAAGCGGCAAAAACGAGAGTTCAAAAAACAACTTCGCGAGCAAGAACGATCCCGCGGCAGGTAACTCACCGAACAGATCTCCATTTCACTCGAATGCTCAATGGATGACTTTGTACCGGAAAATTGACCCCGGCAGGATTGGCGGTCACGTGTATAATGGGCCTTTGTCTGACCTGGCCTCATCAACGTTCTTTCCAAAGCTCGACAATGCCGCGAATTCCTCACTTAAGAGTGATCGTTGAGACGGAACCCCATTCGGGCGAGTGGAATATGGCCGTAGACGAAGCTCTGCTGGAAACGGCCATTTCAACCGAGGTCGCGACTCTTCGCTGGTATCAGTGGCGTGAGCCGACGGTTTCATTGGGTTACTTCCAGAAATCTGCCGATCTAAACAATGATGCCACGCTCGCGCGGTTGCCGGTGGTTCGCCGGCTGACGGGCGGAGGAGCCATCCTTCACGACGATGAGCTCACTCACAGCGTCAGCCTGCCCGTGACCCAAACGTTGTTCGAACAACCGCACGACTTGTACGACATCGTCCATCAGGGTGTAGCGTTGGGATTGCGACAGTTGGGTTTTCCGGTCACCTTTCGAGGAAAAACACTGAAGCGAACTGATGAACCGTTGCTCTGCTTTCACCGCCAGGATGAACATGACGTGACTTTAAGCGGTTACAAAGTTCTGGGCAGTGCACAACGACGTCGACGCGGCGCTATAATGGAGCACGGAAGCCTGATTCGACGAGCGTCACCCTTGGCGAAACAAATTCCAGGCCTGACCGATTTGTGCCCCGTGAAAATCCCTGACAATTTGACAGACATTTTGACCAGCCAGGTGGGAGCGGCGATTGCCGAATCTTGGACATTCGAAAGTTTGACCGAAGCGGAAATCGAAATGGCGAGAAAACTGTGTGATCAAAGTATCGCCAATCTTCGAGCCCGATAGATGAATAAAAATTCTCATTCACTCTAATCTTATTGTGGTTCCTCAGATAGAAATCGTGAGTAGCCAGACGATTGTGGATTTCCACGTCGTCGAACTGTTGCTCGTTGACAGTCGAGAGACCGGGTGGTAGCGTAGACGAAACAATCATTTTTCAAGAGCTGAGGCGTTTGGGTGGTCCATTACCCTTATTCACCGTTTCCCTCTGCGCACTGCTCTTGAGTCGGTTGTCTCACTCCAGAGACGTTGATATGCGGCCCCATTCGGAATCGCAAAGACTCTTCCCCCCATCTATATGGACCTCTAGATCAAGGGAGCGCCTGACATATGTTGCAGGCTGAATTGAAAATCCTCGGTGGAAGGCATCAGGGAAAACTGATCTCTCTCAACACGAAGAAGTTTCTTGTCGGACGTGAGCAAGATTGTCATCTGCGGCCGAACAGCGACCTCGTGAGCCGACACCATTGTGTGTTCTCGGTCGATGACTACGCGGTTCGACTTCGCGATTTGGGAAGCACCAACGGCACATTGGTTAACGGCGAGAATGTGCGCGGTGAGATTCTGCTCAAATCGGGTGACCGTGTCACGATCGGCAAATTGGAATTGGAAGTGAACATTCGTCAATCAGCGCGATTGGCTTCCGGCACCACCCCGCCACCGCCGACCAAATCTTCACCGGTTTTGACAACTTCCGAGATTTCGACGCAGTCCGAGGACGTCGACACCAGCTACGATCTGGCTGCATTTACGCCCAACGCGGCCACGCCCGCCGATACGGGGTCCGCAACGGCTCCTGCTGACACGGCAATTATCGGCACTTTTCCCGCAGGCTACCCCCAAGCGGGCGCTCCCGGATATCCGTCCCCCAGCTATCCTCAGATGATGCCACCTGGTTATCCAATGCCAGGGGGGTATATGCCGCCGCCACAGTATCCTCAATTCCCGCCCGCTTACGGGCAGCCGCCCGGCTATGGCGCACCAGCCTATGGTCAGCCCATGGGATATCCCATGGGGTATCCGCAAATGATGCCGATGCAGCAAGGCTTTCCCGGCGCTGCGGTCGCCGCCGCACCTGCCGCAGTTGCGGAACCAGAGGTGACAGAACCGGCGCCAGCTGCCGCCGCACCGATGGCAGTGAGACTGCCCAATCCCGAAGAGACCGGAGTCAAAGCCCCCGCACCTGCAGCTCCAGCCCCCGCCGGCACACCAGCTCCGAAAAAGGAAGAGAAGCCGTCGACGACGGCGGCTGATATCATCAAGCAGTACATGAATCGTCGCAGCTGAAACGGTATGTTGGTCGATTTGTGGATTCGATCTTGTCCAAAGTGCGGTTGATGTCACATTGATGATGGTCTGTTGCTGAGATTCAAAAACGACACGAAGTACGTCGTTGATCGCAGCCACGAGAGGAATCAATTCGGTCTTCGTTTCAGGAGTGATACAATGTCGAGTGCCGACCCGTCCGTTGCCGATCAACAACGTCGCTACCGGGAGTTTCTCGATCTGATGCCTTTGACGATTGCCCTTGCCGGCCTGCCAACCAGCGACATCGGTAAGTATTACACGGAAGAACAGATGGAAACCCGTGTCTTTGCCTTGCGCCACGCTTACAAGATGGCCCGGCAGTTCGCACGCGATCAGATTTCTCGATAGGACCGATTGATGACCGCACCGCTCGAAATGGATTGCCGCGCCGTCAAAGCAAAACTCGATGCGGGCGAGCCGTTTCTGTTCCTCGATTGTCGCGAACAGGACGAATACGCCGCGGCAAAAATCGACGGCACCAAGCTCATTCCAATGAGCGAGTTGACCCAGCGGGTCACGGAACTGGAACCGCATCGCAATAGCGCCATCGTTGTCCATTGCCACCACGGTGGCCGAAGCATGCGAGTAACGAATTGGCTAAGACAACAGGGATTCGCCAATACGACAAACATGGCGGGCGGGATCGACGAATGGTCTCAACAAATCGATTCGTCCGTACCTCGCTATTGAGATCACGTCCCGTTGACGGCGATCCCGAACGATTCAAGTATTCTCCGCTCAGACGGACTATGGAATCAATTTTCCGTGCGGATCCAGATTGGGTTGATTCAGTTCCGCAGCCAGTTCGGTTTGAAGTTCTGGACTTAAGAAGTGCTCGACCTCTTCGGCCGTCGCGTGCAGATGATCGCCGGGAAGATCGAAATGGCGAGCCATGTATGCTTCCCAGAGACGGTGCGACCGAACAAGGTTTCGCGCAAGCTCCCGTCCCCTGTCGGTCAATCGAGCTGTCGTCGATGGCATCGTAATCAGGCCATGTCGAAACAAGTGCCTTTGTACCAGCCATTCGAGCACCGTTCCGAACGGGACGATCGCGGTCGGTCCCGAGTTGGTCGACGTCTTCTCTACTGAACGCCCCTCATCTTGGCGGTATAGCACGCCCAGTCGGTCTTCACTGGCGATGCGAATTTGCAAACGAATTCGATTCACAATGCGCCGGATGATTCCGTGTCGGGGGCTGCCGCAAACGGCAAGTGCAAACAAGCATCCTGACGCCATCGCCATCATCCCGGTCGTACTCGCACCGTGAACATCTGCATAACCCAATCGTGAAAACAGCATCGGCGGCAAAGTCAGGGCACCGACATGCCCGAGTAACGCACTGAGTGCTGCCATCAGCAGACTGAGTAGCAACATTGTTGCCAACCGATCCGTAAGCAATCGTGCCGTGGCGGCGGGAACGATCAACATGGCGATCACCAGGATGGCTCCGACGCTTTCAAACGCGGCCACAAGTGTGGCCGCCGTCATCCCCATCAGAGCAAGTTGGATGCCTCGGGCATTGAGACCCACAGCCCCGGCGAGCCCCGGATCAAAAGTGCTTAGCCGCAGTTCCTTAAAGAACGCGATGACCAGGAATCCGCTGATGACCAACATCGTGCCATTGACCACGGCTGAGGGTGACACGGGAATTCTGTCAGAAATGACCATCCAGGCAGAAGATTCGAGACTGCCATACAACACACAGTCGGGATCGACGTGTGTTTTGTCGGCGAACATGCGAATCAGTAGTAGTCCGAAAGCAAACATGGTGGTGAAGACGACACCAATCGCCGCGCCGCGATCCATTCGCCCCCATTGTTGAATCAGCTCTGTCACGACGGCCGAAAGAACACCTGATGCCGCTGCGCCCAGAAACAGGACTAGGTGCCGACCACCCCAGTCCCGCGGCACCCAGCCAGTTGCCTCCATGCCGTGCAGTGCAAGGTAGGCCAGAACGATCCCCGGCAAAATTGAATGGCTGAGCGCGTCACCTAAAAGACTTTGTCGTCGCAACAACAACCATGCACCGGGCAGGGCACACGACATGGCCGCCAACGCGCCCGTGATCACAATCCGCGTGTCGAGCGAATCCCAATCGGCCAGCAACTTGAAAAACTCGGCGAACATTTTCTTCTCGGAATTCCGAGTGAAAGATGATGATCTCTCACTTGCTGGGTTTGTCAGGTTTCTCTTGAGGC